>JBKPAJ010000071.1:0-129593 GCA_046726375.1 Acidobacteriota bacterium | reverse complement strand
CCGCGCCCGCGCACGCCGACGTCGCCGACTTCGTTGGCAGACCGCTTGCCGATGTGCGCGTCGAGTTGGGAGGTGAACCGCTGGAAGAACCCGCCGTCCTCCAGCTGATCGAAACACGGGTCGGCGAGCCGCTCCGCCTCGAAGCTGTTCGCGAAACCATCGATCACCTCATGGGCCTCGGCCGATTTGAGGACGTACGCGTCTATGCCGAGGCCTCGACGGTGCGCGCAGGCGCGGTCGCGCTGCGGTGGGTGCTGGCGCCCGTGCAACGCGTCGATCGAGTGTCGTTTTCCGGAGCACTCCAGCTCGACGCCGGGGCTCTCCGGGGCGAGATCAGCGAGCGGTTTGGATTGCGGCCGTCTCCCGCGCGCGTGCCCGAGATGATCGACACGCTGCGCGCGTATTATGCCGAGCGCGGCTTTCGGGCAGCGCGCATCGAGTCGCGCCTCGTTGCCGGCGATGCGCCCGAAAGCGTGCAGGTGGTGCTCACGATCGACGCTGGCACGCGTGCGCGCATCGGCAGCGTCAGCGTGACCGGAACACCGCCGATCGCGCCCGCGACGTTGATTTCGCGGCTTCAGCTCGAAACCGGTCGGCCCTACGACGGTCCCGCCATTCGGATCCGCATCGACAGTTACGCCGACGAGCTCCGCCGTCTTGGCTACTACGAAGCGCGCGTCGATTCCTCGGTACGGTTTTCGGAAGACAATCAAACGGCAAACCTGACCATCGACGTGGATCCAGGCCCGCGCGTCCGCGTCGTGTTTGCCGGCGATCCGCTGCCCGAGAACCGGCGCGACACGCTCGTGCCGATTCGCGAGGAGCGCAGCGTCGATCTCGACCTCCTCGAGGATGCGTCACGCAATATCGAGGGGTTTCTCCGGCAACAGGGGTATCGATCGGCACAGGTGCGCTACGTGCGCGAGCAGCGCGGCGAAGAGATGGTCCTCACGTTCACGGTGGCGCGCGGACCCATGCACACGCTCGCCTCGGCGCAGATCGCCGGCAATAGCGCGTTGACGTCTGCCGAGTTGGCGCCGCTCATGAAGTTGCAGGCTGGCGAGCCGTTCGTCGATACGCGTGTTGCAACGGTCGCGTCGGCCATGACCGAGCTCTACCAGGTTCGCGGCTTTGCGCGGGCCACGGTCAAACCGGAAATCACGCTGCAAGGCTCGGCCGAAACGGCGGCCGGCGGACCGATGCCCGTGGCTCTGCGATTCCTCATCGCTGAGGGGCCGCAAACGACGGTTGGGACGGTGTCCGTGCAGGGCGCCAATGCTCTGCCGGAGTCGCGCATCACGCAGCTCCTGACGCTATCGAGTGGAAAACCTTTCTATCGTCCGCAGCTCGACGCAGACCGCGTCTCGATCGAACGAGCCTACCGCAGCGAAGGATTTCAAGACGTGCGCGTTGTGCCGGAATCGACGCCGCGGGAGGACGGCCGTCGCGTCGATGTTCGCTGGGTGATACGCGAGGGCGTGCAGACGACCATCGATCACGTGCTCGTGACCGGTAACGATCGAACGAGCGACGAGATGATCCGCCGCGAGAGCGCACTCGAACCCGGCAAACCGCTGGGAGAAGACGCGTTAGTTGAAAGTCAGCGGCGTCTGGCCACATTGGGACTATTCCGTCGGGTCCGCGTCATCGAACTCCCGCACGGGGCGCGCTCCAGACATGACGTGCTGATCGAAGTGGAAGAAGCGCCGTCCACGAGCATCTCTGAAGGCGGCGGGCTCGAGGCCGTGCGCCGCCTTCGTCCCGATGACCAGGGACGCGCCGAAGCGCAATTCGAAGTCGCACCGCGCGGCTTCTTCGAAGTGACGCGCCGCAACCTGTGGGGCAAGAACCGCTCAGTGAGTTTGTTTTCCCGCGTCAGTTTTCGCCCGCGCGATCCGGCGATTGATTCGACCGACCCAACCGATCAGGGCGGCTACGGCTTCAACGAATACCGCGTCGTCGGCACGTATCGCGAACCACGACCGTTCAACCGGCCAGGCGAGGCGCAGCTGACTGGGTTCTTCGAACAAGCAGTGCGTGCGAGCTTCAATTTCAATCGCCGTGGCGGCCGCGCCGAGTACGCGCGCCGATTCGGCAACTGGTTAGGAGTGAGCGGGCGCTACGCCTTCGACTACACCAAGCTCTTCGACGAGAAAATCCGGCCGGAGGATCGGCTGCTCGTCGACCGCCTCTTCCCTCAAGTGCGACTGTCAACGCTCACCGGATCAGTCCTTCGCGATTCGCGCAACGACGTGCTCGATCCAGAGCGCGGCAGCGTCTTCGGTATCGATGGCACCGTCGCCCCACGCTTTATGGGATCCGAAGTAGGCTTCGCACGCACGTTTGTGCAAGGGTTCGTTTATCGACGCCTCCCCGGCGCAGGTCGTATGGTCGTGGCAGCTGCCGCGAGAATTGGGCTGGCGGTTGGCTTTGAGCGGACGGTCGAGCGCCGTGACAGCAACGGACAGCCTGTTCTGGGGCCGGATGGGGAAGTCATTGTCGACGTGGTGAAGGATCTGCCAGCGAGCGAACGTTTCTTTGCCGGCGGCGACAACACCGTGCGCGGCTTTGTGCTGGATCAACTCGGCGCCGAGGATACGCTGAACGATCAGGGATTCCCGACTGGAGGCAACGGCCTTGCCGTGTTCAACGTGGAGCTGCGCGCACCGTATTGGAAGGGCGTGGGCGCGGTCGCCTTTCTCGACGCCGGCAATGTGTTCAGACGCGCCACCGATTTGAGTCTCACCGAACTACGGCCTGCGGCCGGATTTGGGTTGCGCTATCGATCGCCGCTCGGACCCCTTCGCATCGATCTCGGTTTCAATCTCGACCGGCACGATCTTCCCAACGGCACTCGCGAGCGCGGATCGGTCCTTCACATCTCGCTCGGACAGGCGTTCTAATCGTGGCGCGCGCATCGTGGGCCGTTGTCCTGGCGTTGACGCTCGTCAGGCTCGCGGCGGCCGCGCCGCAGGGAGAGTTGATCGACCGCACGCTCGCAGTCGTCGGCGGGCAAGTGATCACACTCACCGACGTTCGCGCGGCGATTGCGCTGGGCCTTGTGGAGAGTGTGCAGTCGGGCGATCCTGTTGCCGCCACAACCAGACGCTTGATCGATCGCGTGCTGACGCTACGCGAGGTGCAGCGTTACGCTCCGTCCGAACCGTCGGAGGCCAGCATCACAGCCCGCGTGCAGCGGATAGTCGATCGTTTCGACTCGCCCGATCAGTACCGCGCGACGTTAGCCGCCGTCGCTGTAACCGAAAATGCCGTCGCCGCCTGGGTGCGGGACGATCTCCGCATCGCGTCCTACATCGAGCAGCGCTTCGCGACAGCGGAATCACCCGAGCGGCGTGCCGAACTCGTTGCCGACTGGATCGCGGACCTGCGGCGGCGAACTCCGGTCATTGAACTCTTAAAAAACTAAGCGCTGCCGGGCACTGCCCAAAACGCCATCACGATCTCGCCCACGTTGAACAACGCGTGGCTCACTATCGTCGCAATGACGTTGCGGCGGCGTAGATACGTGAGGCCCCACAGCGCTCCGAGCAACCCGGTCACGACCGCGGCATCCCATCCCTGCAGTGTGTGACCGAGACCGAACGCGAGACTGGTGACGACGAGTCCCACGACTGGCCCGCCGAGGCTCTGCTCGAAGCGCCGCAAGAGGAACGCGCGCTGGATTTCCTCACGAACGCCACCCGCAATCAGCACCAGCAGGACGAATGCCGCGATCTGCAGCGGCGAACCGAGCAGCGACTGAAAAGGATTGTGCGGCACGTTGCGCAGAAACGGCGCCACGAGGTAGATTCCGAGCTGCAGCACGATCACGACGCCAAAGGCAATCGGGACGAGCAAAAGACCCACGACGAACTCACGACGCGCGTCGCCCCGCTGCAGAAACACCTCGCGCGGTCGATCGCCGCTCGCGCGCAGCAGCACCCAAATCAGTGTCAGGAGAACCACGGTGTCGATCGTGGAAATCAGGTAGACGAATCGCGCGGAGAGGCGACCGGCGGCGTCCACCGCGCTTATTCCCAATTCACCGAGCAAGGCGGCAATCGCCACCTGCGTCGGATAGTCGGAGCAGAGCAGCACCTCGAGTGCGGCGCGGAGGGGCGGAATCCGGCGCTGTGAAGCGGCGGTTTCGTCGAGTGGGGCGGCAGGAGCCTCCATCGACTGCGGAATTCCAGGAATTTCTGGGACGTCCTCGTGATCGGGCAGCACCGCGAGCGATGGTACAGTAGAAATCGTGGTTGAGTCGCCAAAGAGCGCCCCGGAACGCGTGCTGATTGTAGAAGACGATGCGCCAACGCGCAGAGGGCTCGCCGAACTCGTGCGAACGTGGGGTTTTGCGACCGAGGCTGCTGGCGACGGCGAGGAGGCGCTCAAGCTGGTGACCTCCTTCCGTCCCGCCATCATCGTCACGGACCTGTTCATGCCGAACATGACGGGCCTGCAGT
Source organism: Acidobacteriota bacterium (assembly GCA_046726375.1). Taxonomy (GTDB): domain Bacteria; phylum Acidobacteriota; class Vicinamibacteria; order Vicinamibacterales; family UBA2999; genus DASPWV01. The sequence goes on along the minus strand of JBKPAJ010000071.1, from coordinate 125,130 downwards.
TGCTGAAAGCGCTCAAGGACGAGGATGTGAAGGTCGTGCTGCTGACCGCGCAGGGATCCGTTGAAACCGCGGTCGAGGCCGTCAAAGACGGCGCCGAGGATTACCTCACCAAGCCGGTCGATCCTCAGAAGCTGAAACGGCTGTTGCAGCGGATCGCGGAGATGAACGCGCAAAAGCGGGAGAACGAGGCGTTGCGCCGTCAGCTGCGTGAGAAGGGCACGTTTGGCCGCATCGTCGGCAACAGTCCGAGCATGCGCCGCATCTATCAGGTCATCGAGCAGGCGTCGCCGACGCCGGCCTCGGTGTTGATCATCGGCGAGTCAGGCACGGGCAAAGAGCTGATCGCGCAGACCATTCACCAGCTCAGCCCGCGCGCGCACTCGCCGTTTGTCGCCATCAACTGCGCCGCGATTCCCGAGACCTTGCTCGAGAGCGAGATTTTCGGTCACGAGCGCGGCGCTTTTACCGGCGCCATCGATCGCCGTGCCGGCTGTTTCGAGCTCGCGGACAGCGGCACGCTCTTCCTCGACGAGATCGCCGAAATGCAGGCTGTCACGCAGGTCAAGCTCCTGCGCGTGCTGCAGGAGCGCAAGTTCCGACGTCTGGGCGGCCGCGTCGAGCAGGAAGTAGATGTGCGCGTCATCGCGGCCACAAACGTCAATCCGTTCGAGGCGATACGCGAAGGCAAGCTGCGCGACGACCTGTATTACCGCCTCAACGTCTTTTCGATTGAGTTGCCGCCGCTTCGCGACCGGAAAGAAGATCTGCCGCTGCTCGTTCAGGCGTTCATCGATGAATTCAACGCGCGCGACCGGCGGCAAATTCGCGGCGTCACGCCCGAGGCGATGCGGACGCTGCAGCTCTACGATTGGCCCGGCAACGTGCGCGAGCTCCGCAACGTGATGGAGCGCGCGACGATTCTGGCGCGCGGCGAGTTTGTCGAAGCGCAGCATCTGCCGCGTTTCGGCGCGCCGTCGAAACCACAGGAGAGCGCGCCGCCTTCAGGCGTCACGATTGCTCCCGGCATGACGGTTGACGAGGCCGAGCGGCGATTGATCATGGCGACGCTCGAAGCCGCAGGGGGCAACAAAACGCGCGCGGCTGAGATGTTGGGGATCAGTTTGAAGACGCTGCATAACAAGCTGAATCGGATGAAGGAAACGACGTAGTAGTTACAAGTTCAAAGTTCAAAGTTCAAAGTTAGTTGCGAAGTTGAAAAGTTACGAAGTTCACTTTTGAACTTTCCACTTTCAAACTAACTTTGAACTTTGAACTTTGAACTTTGAACTTTCATGCTGTCCATCAAGCAGAAACAGGTCCTCGGCGTCACGTCGATCGTTGCACTGGTGGTGGTGGTCCTCAGCCTCCTTCAGTTGACGTCGCTCGCGCGCGTACTCTTGGAACAGAGTCAGGAACGCGCCGAAGTGCTGGCCAACACCATTTATCACCGTGCCAGCGAGATCGTCACGTCCAAGGAATCGGCGTACGACGAGCTTCGGCGTGATGCAGGTGTGCAGGCGACGCTGGAATCCGCGATTTACCCCAAGAACACGACCTACGCGGCGATTGTCGACACCACCGGCATCGTCATTGCCCACAACGATCGGGCGCGTATTGGCGAACGGCTGCCGGATGCGGATGATCTCAGCGCCCTGGTTGGCGAGAGCCGCTTCACGCAGTTACGCACGGTTTACGAGAGCGATCGCACGCTCGAATGGCGCCAACCGATGCTCCTGGACGATGTGCCGTTTGCGGAGATTCGCATCGGACTCTCGCCGCTCCTCGTCCGCGACGAGCTGGACAACTGGCTCGGGCCAGCGGTGTTCACGGCTGCCATCGCTCTGGTCGCTGCGTTGATGGTGGCGGTGCTTCTTTCCAACATCGTGCTGCGGCCGATTCATGTCATCCGCAGCGGGTTGTCGCGTCTCGGACAGGGCGATCTGGGCGCGACGCTCGACCTGAAAGGAGAAGAGTTCAAGGATCTCGGCGACGTCTTTGCGAGCGTCAGTAAACAACTTCGCGCCACGCTTCCGGCCGGTGCGCCACGATCGCAACTCCTGGAGCTCTCACGACGTGTCGCGTCGCTCGGCCGGCTCACTGCCGGCGTGGCGCACGAAGTGAAAAACCCGCTCAACGCGATGACGATTCATCTCGAGTTGCTGAAAGAGAAGCTCTCGAACGGGGCTGGCCCCGTCGCATCAGCGGAACATGTCGACATCATCGCGAGCGAAATCCGCCGTCTCGACGATGTGGTGCAGGGGTTCTTGAAGTTTGCCCGTCCCGAGGAATTGACGTTGCACGCGACGTCGCCCGCTGAGCTCACCAGCGACGTGCTGAAGATGATCGAGCCCGAGGCAGCGGCCGTGCGTGTGACGCTCCACAACACCTGCTCGCCGGACGTGCCGGCCATCGAGGCGGACGCGTCGATTCTGCGGCAGGCGCTGGTGAATCTCGCCAAGAACGCGATTCAGGCCATGCCGAATGGCGGCCGACTCGACGTGTCGTGCGCGGCGACTCGCGATGGCCGTGTCGAGATCCGCGTCGCGGATACCGGCGTCGGCATCTCTCCTGAGAATCTGGCGAGAATCTTTGATCTGTATTACACGACGAAGCCTACGGGCACCGGGATCGGACTCTCGCTGGTGTATCGCACGATTCAACTTCACAACGGTGATATCGACGTCGAGTCGACTCCCGGGGTCGGGACAACGTTTATCATCAAGATGCCGCAAGCGCGGGGTGAGGTGGCGGCGGCTCCACCGAAGAGCTCGACACTTACTGACTTGCGGAAAGTAGAGAACTTGTAGAATCGACACAAGTGTTCGCCACACGACTCCTCCTCCCGATGGTCGTAATGCTGGCGCTGGCGGGCGCCGGCTGCGTGAAGGCCCTCGCACGCGTCGAACCGCCGCTGCCTGAGCTCTCGCCGCCGCCGCCGCCGCCGCGTGTCGTCGAAGCCTATGCCGAAGAAGTTGCGCCGCCGCCGGCCGAGGCGACCACTGACGTTGCTGCAAACGCTCCTGCCGCGCGACCGGTGCCGAAGCCGCCGGCGCCAAAGCCCCCGGAGCCTGCAAAGCCGGAAGTTGTGCGCACCGAACCGGAACGTCCGCCAGCACAGCCCCCGGCATTGACCCTCGTGCCGCCTGGAAATCGATCGGCCACGGAAGCGTCGATTCGCGATCTCCTCGGTCGCGCCGCACGCGATCTGAATCGCGTGAATTACGGCGCGCTCAATCAGGACGGCAAGGCGCAGTACGACACGACCAAGCGCTTCATCGAACAGGCCGAAGCGGCGCTGCGAGGCGGCAACCTGGTGTTCGCAGGAAAGTTCGCGGATAAAGCGGCGACGATGGCGTCGGTGCTCGTGAGGTAAGCAGGTTCGCAGGCAGATTCGCAGGTAAGCGACCTCGCGCCTCGCGGGGACGCGGTTCGCAGCCACAGGCGCCGGGCGGCGCTTCTCTTTTACAAGTAGCGGCAGACCAGACCACCTTTAGGTCCGCAATCGCCTCGCGGGGCCGACCGCCTGCCGAAGTATCAGCGGAGGCGGAACGACCGCGATTCGTAATCAAGTTCCTCATGTCGCGCGGCCCTTCGAGCTTGCAACTCGCGGCGTCTTTAGGCGAAAATTAAGCGAACAGCCGCGATTTGCTGAGCTTTCGCGATATCTAGCGTCCGACCTAAAATAAAGACACAAGATGTAGTGTTTTCAGGGCTTGACAACTCGTTCACACGGGCGTAATTTGACCGTCGCGCGTAAAACGGTCTTGGATTGAGCGATACCCAGCACGCGAGCTGCCGGACCATGACGCCGAACCGACGACGACATTTCGACCCGAACTACAAAGCGCGCATAAACACAAACTTACGCACGAAGTGAAATCGATAGGGCGAGCGCCCCAAAGGGGAGGGTGTCGCGCTGTACGGAGGACGCATGCAGGATGGCGCTGGTCACAAGTTGGCGGCTGCACCGGGTAGACAAGCCGTAGCTTCGCCCCTCGACAAGCTGGGGACGACACTGAACCCGGTTGAAGTGTCTTCGATGAGCCCGGTCGAAGGCGACAGCCCGCAACCCGGGACGCGCCCGCTCGCCACAGGTCTCGAGTTCCCTCGCTTCTTCTCAAACGCTGGCGTCGACCCGTTCGACCAGGTCGAATGGGAGCTTCGCGACGCGGTCATCGGCAGCGAGAAGGGCGGCGTCGTATTCGAGCAACGTCAGGTCGAGATGCCCAGGCCGTGGTCGCAACAGGCCACCAACATCGTGGTCTCGAAGTATTTCCGCGGCCATGTCGGATCCCCGGATCGCGAGCGCTCGGTCAAGCAGTTGATCGGCCGCGTCGTCGACGCGATTACCGAGTGGGCGTGCAAGCAGCATTACTTTGCGTCGGACGAAGCGTTGGGCGCGTTCAGCGCCGATTTGAAGCATCTGCTCGTCGAGCAGAAAGCCGCGTTCAACAGCCCGGTGTGGTTCAACTGCGGCTTTGAAAAGGCGCCGCAATGCTCGGCCTGCTTCATCAACTCCGTTGACGACACGATGGCGTCGATTCTCACGCTCGCCAAAACGGAGGGCATGCTGTTCAAGTTTGGATCGGGCACCGGCAGCAACCTCTCTGCGATCCGCTCGTCGAAGGAGCTGCTCGCCGGCGGCGGCACGGCGTCCGGTCCCGTGTCGTTCATGAAGGGGTTCGACGCGTTTGCCGGCGTCATCAAGTCCGGCGGCAAGACCCGTCGCGCAGCCAAGATGGTGATCCTCAACGCCGAGCACCCGGACATCGTCGAGTTCATCAACTGCAAGGTTGACGAGGAAAAGAAAGCGTGGGCGCTGATCGACGCCGGCTACGACGGGTCGTTCACTGGTACGGCGTATTCCTCTGTGTTTTTCCAGAACTCAAACAACTCGGTGCGCGCCACCGACGAGTTCATGCGCGCGGTCGTGGACGACGGTTTGTGGCAAACGCGCGGGGTCACTACCGGCGAGGTGATGGACACTTATCGCGCGCGCGACCTGATGCGGATGATTGCGGACGGTACGTGGGTGTGCGGCGATCCCGGCATGCAGTTCGACACCACGGTCAACGAGTGGCATACCTGCCCGAACACGGCGCGCATCAACGCCAGCAATCCGTGCTCCGAGTACATGTTCCTCGACGATTCGGCGTGCAACCTTGCGTCGCTGAACCTGATGAAGTTTCTGCGCGAAGAGGGCGAGTTCGACGCCGACTCGTTCAGAGCGGCGTGCCGCACCTTGATTACGGCACAGGAGATTCTCGTCGACAACTCGAGCTATCCCACGAAGGCGATTGAGAAGAACAGCCACGCCTATCGCCCGCTGGGCCTCGGTTACGCCAATCTCGGCGCCCTGCTGATGTCGCGCGGGTTGCCGTACGACAGCGACGCGGGCCGAGATTACGCGGCCGCGATCACCGCCCTGATGACGGGCGAAGCCTACGCCCAGTGCGCACGGATCGCGCGCGATCATGGCGGCCCGTTTGCCGGTTACGAGAAGAATCGCGAACCCTTCCTGCGCGTCATGCGGAAGCATCGCGATGCGATGAAAGGCATCAATCAAAAGAACGTGCCGTCGGACCTCTACAACGCCGCTAGGCAGGCGTGGGACGACGCGGTGGAGCTCGGGGAGGATTTCGGATACCGCAACGCGCAGGCCACGGTGCTGGCGCCCACCGGCACGATCGGCTTCATGATGGACTGCGACACCACTGGCGTCGAGCCGGACATCGCGCTCGTCAAATACAAGAAGCTCGTTGGCGGTGGCCTGATGAAAATCGTCAACAACACAGTGCCGATGGCCTTGCGCCGCCTCGGCTACACGCAAGGGCAGATCGCGGACATCATCCAGTACATCGACGAGAAGGAGACCATCGAAGGCGCGCCGCATCTGCTCGAGCGCGACCTGCCGGTCTTCGATTGCGCCTTCAAGGCCGCCAATGGCGAACGCTCGATTCACTACATGGGCCACATCAAGATGATGGGCGCGACGCAGCCGTTCATCTCCGGCGCGATCAGCAAAACGGTCAACGTGCCGAAAGACGCGACCGTGGAGGAGATCGAGCTTGCGTATCTCGAATCGTGGCGTCTAGGGGCCAAGGCGATTTCGATTTATCGCGACGGTTCGAAGCGCACGCAGCCGCTCAACACCTCGAAGTCGTCCCCCGTGGAGGCCGGCCTTCAGGCAGGCCGTGCAGCGGTCGCGGAAGCGGCCGCGGCGGCTGTTGCTCAGCAAACGCCCGTGCGCCGCAAACTGCCCGACGAACGTCAGGCGCTCACGCACAAGTTCGACATCGCCGGCCACGAGGGCTACATCACCGTCGGCCTCTTCGAAGACGGCCAGCCGGGCGAAATTTTCCTCGTGATGGCGAAGGAAGGCTCCACGATTTCAGGGTTCGCCGACGCCTTTGCACAGGCCATCAGCTACGCGCTGCAGTACGGCGTGCCGCTGCAGGCGCTCGTCGACAAGTTCAGTCACGTGCGCTTCGAGCCGTCGGGCATGACCAGGAACCCGGACGTGCGCTTCGCCAAGTCGATCGTCGACTACATCTTCCGGTGGATGGCGTCGAAATTCCTGTCTGCCGAGGCGCAATACAACGCCGGCGTGAACAATCGCGAGGAGATCGCCGAGAGCGCACACAGCGGCGGTGAGCTGCAGAAGACCGCGATCCCGGCGCCGCCGTCGCAGTTCACCACGACGCCGCCACAGAAGAAGTCGTCGTTTGCAGCGATGCAGAACCAGGAAGACGCGCCGCCGTGCTCGACCTGCGGATCGATCATGGTGAGAAGCGGCGCCTGCTACAAGTGCACGAACTGCGGCACGACATCGGGCTGCGCGTAATCACGTGCGTCAGGTGCCGTGGTTCGCCAGGTGCGAGAAGTGCGGTAGCTACGTGCGGTGCACGAGGGCACCCGGGCACCGCGCCAGCCGCACCCACCGCACCTGTGCACCGCACCGAACCTAAACACCTTCCGCAACGTCTCGCACCCAGCTGCTATTCGCAGCTGATCCTTACCTGCGCCTTTCCTGCATCAACCTCGATGTCGGTGTGGCCAAGCTCCTGAAGAACCGCTTCGAGTGCCGCAGGATCCAGCTTTGAAAAATCGATATCGAGCCCGCGTTCGCGCAGGCGCTCGGCCACGCGCTCGTTGGCAAGTTCCGGAATCATTGCACCCAGTCTCATTCCGCTCCTGACCACCGCAATCGGCACGCGGATGTTGACATCTTTGTCCTTGCCGCCGTCCTTCGCCGGCTTGTGCACGGCAATCCGCACGTAGCGCGGTTTGGCGCGTGTGCTGGTTTCAGTCTTCGCGTCAGCGGACGGTTGCTCGCCGATTGCGCGCAACAACTGGTCGGCTTCATCAACCGTCACCTTTCCTTGCGCGAGCAGCTCGAGGATGCGGCGGGTTTCATCGCTCATGTTTCACTCTCTTTCGGTTGCTGCAGTTGACGAAGAACATCCTTCGCGCTCATTTCGCCACGCTCGAGCCGGGTGAGCAAATCACTCATCGTCGGCCGGGCGGGTTCGTCTCCCGGCGCGATGTCTGCGAAGGGCAGTAGCGCGCCGATGCGATTGAGCCGGTTTTTGATGGTCGGGTAGCTGACGCCGAAAAACTTCTCCATCTGCTTGATGGAGCCGTGGCAGCGCACAAACGCCGCGACGAAGATCTGATCTTCGGGCGGAAGCTGCGCCAACGCAGGAACCTCGAAGCTGCCCTCAATCGCGACGTCGTGTCCGCTGAGCCGCACTCGTTCGACGGTAAAGGGTCTGCCGGCGGTCAGCGACGTCAGTGCCTGCCAGTCCTGTGTGGCCATCGCTGGTCACGTTTATGGCACACGATGTTGAATTAAGTCAATACAGAAATTAAATAATTCAACATTCGCCGTGCTGATGGTTAGTTTTTACAGCTTTCTGGCCTAAAAGGCGCTTTACGGCCTCAAGCGTATCGGCTTCCTGCGCCGGCTTGTCCTTTCGCCACCGCAGCATTCGCGGAAAGCGCAGCGCAACGCCCGACTTGTGCCGGGACGAAGCGGCGATCGCTTCGAACCCGAGCTCGAACACGTGCACCGGTTCGACATGACGAACGGGTCCGAATCGCTCGCGCGTGTGCCGGCGAATCCACCTGTCGAGCTCGGAGATCTCTTCGTTCGAGAGTCCGGAGTACGCCTTGGCGATCGGCACGAGCTCGCCGTTATCCCAGACGCCGAACGTGTAGTCGGTGAGGAGGCTGGCGCGCTTGCCGCTTCCGGGTTGTGCGTAGATCAGGACGGCGTCGATCGTGTACGGATCGATCTTCCACTTCCACCAGTCGCCGCGTTTGCGTCCGACGCCGTACAGCGAGTCGAGGCGCTTCAACATGAACCCTTCGACGCCGCGTGTGCGTGACTGCGATCGCAGCGCCGCGAGTTCGTCCCAACTGGCAACGATGACCCGGGGTGAGAGGCGCAGCGTCGACGTGCCGGCGAGCACGCGCTCGAGCGTCTCCCGTCGCTCAGACAACGGCGCGTCACGCATATCGCGACCCTCCGACTCGAGGATGTCGTAGATCATGCACACGACAGGTACGGCCTGCACCATTTGCGCGACCAGCTTCTGCCGGCCGATGCGCTGCTGCAGCACGGAGAACGGCAGCGGTCGATCGCCGCTGAACGCGACCACCTCGCCGTCGAGCACCGTACCGTCCGGCAGACGGGTGGCCGCAGCGGTGATTTCGGGAAACCGATGCGTGATGAGCTCTTCTCCGCGCGACCACAGGTGCACGCCGCCGCGTTTGACGAGCTGGGCGCGGATCCCGTCCCACTTCCATTCGATCAGCCAGGCCGATGGCGCTCCGAGCGTCGTGATGTCGTCTTCGAGTGGAGACGCAAGATAGAAGGGGTACGGACGCGATCGATCCTCTGCCGTCTCCCCGTGCGCGATCAGTGACGCAAACCAGTCTGCGCTTGGCCGCCAGTCGCCCATCAGCCTCGCGGCAATCGTCGTCGCGGGCAGATCGGCAGCTTGCGCCAGGGCACGGACGACGAGCGTCTGCGAGACGCCGAGTCGCAGTTCGCCGGTGAGGAGCTTGAGCAGGATAAAGCGCGGCCAGCGATCGAGCGACAACAGCCAGTCCGTGACTTGCGACTGCTGCGTTGCCGGATCGAGTTGCTTGAGTGGCAGGATGCGCTCTTCGACCCATTCGGCCAGAGTTGCCGCTCGGGCTGGCGCGGCCGACGCCGCGCCGCGAGCGTGACGAGCCTGATCGAGCATCAACGCCGCAGTCTCGGCGCCATCGCCGACGACGGCGTAGCACTCGTCGAGGATCCAGGGCTCGAGGCCGGTAGCCGCGAGTGTCCAGTCGCGGATCGCAGCGCCAGGAATGAGACGTTTCAGCCGCCGGCCGGTGAGGAAGAACACAGCCCAGGCCGCGTCTGCCGCAGGCGCTGCGGTGAAGTACTCGGCCATGGCATCGACTTTCGCATTCGTCGATGTCGTTCGATCGATCCGTTCGAACAAGCGGGCAAACAGAATCATGCGTCCTCGGAGCCCGCCTCGCCCTCCCACGCTGTTCGGATGACGTCCGACTCCAGGCCACGGGATCTCAGATAGCGTGCGAGTGGCTCGGCGTAGCCATGCGTTGCCAGCACGCGCGCTGCGCCGGTTTCCTCGATCGTTTCCAGCAGGGCCGGCCAGTCAGCGTGGTCAGACAGGACGAAACCGCGATCGAAGCCGCGCTGCCGCCGCACGCCGCGCACGCGCATCAGTCCCGAGGCGAAACCGTCGGAGAGATCTCCAAGCCGGCGCATCCACGGCGTACCCCGCGCAGAGAGTGGCGCAAGCACGAGTTCGCCGGCGCACGACGACCCGCGCGGTCGATCGATCAGCGCGGCGGTGTCAACCATCGCCACCCCGGCGGCACGGTACGCATCGATCATTTGGAGGAGCATGCCGTGCACCAGCACGGTGCGATCCGTGAAGCGCGTGAGCTCCGCCAGCACTCGCTGTGCCTTCCCAAGGCTGTAACAGAAGAGAACCGAGGCTAACCCGCTGACCCGATTCGTGTCCCACCATTCGACCATCTCGCGCATCACCGACTCAGGCGAATCCCAGCGGTAGATTGGCAGTCCAAATGTCGACTCGGTGACGAACGTGTTGCACGGCACCGGTTCAAACGCCGCGCACGTGGGATCGTCAGCTCGTTTGAAATCGCCGGTGACCACCCACACACCGTCGCGGCTTTCGATGCGCACCTGTGCGGAGCCGCGAATGTGGCCCGCGGGATGGAAGCTCACACGCGCGTCGCCAAGCGTGATGCGCGTGCCGTACGGCTGCGGTTCGATCAGTGTGCTCGGCCCCAGTCGACGAGCCAGCAGCGGAGCGCATTCAGACGCACACAAATACGCAGCGCTTCCGGCACGTGCGTGATCGCCGTGCGCATGCGTGATCACGGCGCGCGGCACGGGCGCCCACGGATCGATATGAAAATCTCCGCTCGGGCAATACAAACCGGCGGACGTCTCGGTCAGCACCGAAACCAATCATGTACCATCGAGAGAGTGTCGTCCGCTCCGCCCTCGCCGAGCCTGCTCCGCTCGCTTCGTCATCGGAACTACCGCCTGTTCTTTACCGGCCAAAGCGTGTCGCTCATCGGCACCTGGATCACACGTCTGGCCACGAGCTGGCTGGTGTATCGCCTCACCGACTCGGCGCTTCTTCTCGGCCTCGTGGGCTTCTGCTCGCAAATCGCGATGCTGTTCCTCGGACCGATCGCGGGCGTCTACGTCGACCGCTGGGACCGGCATCGCGTGCTCGTATGGACGCAGGTGTTGTCGCTTCTGCAGTCGGCCTTGCTCGGCGTGCTGACGTTGTCGGGCGTGATCACGGTCTGGCAAGTGCTTGCGCTGCAGCTTGCGCAAGGCGTCATCAGCGCGTTTGAAACGCCGGCACGACAGGCGTTTGTCGTGGCGATGATCGACGACCCTGCCGATCTGTCGAACGCGATCGCGCTCAACTCATCGATGGTGAACGGCAGCCGCATCATCGGACCGGCGGTCGGTGGAGCGATGATTGCGGCGGTAGGCGAGGGCTGGTGTTTCGTCCTCGACGCCTTCTCCTACGTTGCGGTGATCGCTTCGCTGATGGCGATGCGCGTGCCGAAGCGTGAGCTGGCCAGCGTGGCAGAAGCGGTCGGCCGTCAGTTGCGTGCCGGCTTCGAGTACGTGCGATCGTTTGCGCCCATTCGTACGGCGCTGCTGCTCATTGCCTCGACGAGTGTGTTTGGTATTCCGCATTCGGTGCTGATGCCGGTCATGGCGGCCGACGTGCTCGGCGGCGCGTCCTACACGCTCGGCGCCTTGATGGCCGCCTCCGGCCTGGGCGCGTTGAGCGGTGCGGTCTATCTCGCGTCGCGTGCCAACGTCGTTGGCCTCGGAAGGATCATCGCGGTTTCGACGGTCGTTTATGGGGCGAGCTTGATGGCGTTCGCCGCCTCGCACGATGTGCTGCTGTCGATGGTGCTGCTGCTCGTGTCCGGCGCCGGGTACATGACCGCAATCGCCGGATCGAACACGCTTATCCAAACGCTGGTCGACGAACACCTGCGGGGCCGGGTGATGGCGTTCTATACGATGGCGTTTCTCGGCACGATGCCTCTGGGCAGCCTTGCTGCCGGTATAGTTGCGGAGCGTATTGGCGCGCCGATCACGATCGCCCTCGGTGGGCTGGCGTGCCTGCTCACGGGTGTCTGGTTCCGCACTCGCCTTCCGTCGCTGCGCGCGGTCGTTCGCCCCATCTATATTGAACGAGGGATACTGACGCCGTGAGTGTAGATTTGAGATTTGAGAGTGTAGATTGAGGTTGCGGAAGAATTCGCCAATCACATCTGAAATCCCCAATCACATCTGCAATCTACAATCGACGATCTGCGATCGCATGACTACTGAAGCCCTGTTGCATGTCCTTGACGAGCACTGGGGCTACAGTTCCTTCCGCCCGCATCAACGCGAGGCGATGGCCGCCGTGCTCGACGGGCGTGATTCGCTCGTCGTTCTGCCAACGGGCGGCGGCAAGTCGCTTTGTTTCCAGGCACCAGCGTTGCTGCGCGATGGTCTGGCGGTGGTCGTGTCGCCGCTGATTTCGCTGATGAAGGATCAGGTCGACACCCTCGTTGCCAATGGCGTTGCCGCGGCCTGTTACAACAGCACGCTGTCATCGAGCGACAGGGCCGCAGTCGCATCCGGCGTTCGCGACGGGCGCTATCGACTGCTCTACGTCGCACCCGAGCGTCTCGTCGGCGACGGCGGCGAAGGATTCGTTTCGCTCGTGGCATCGAGGCCCGTGAGCTTCGTGGCCATCGACGAAGCGCATTGCATCAGTCAGTGGGGACACGACTTCAGGCCGGAATACCGTCAGCTCCGGCAGCTTCGCCAACGCTTGCCTGCGGTCAGTTTTCACGCCTTCACGGCCACGGCGACCGCTCGCGTGCGGCGTGACATCGTGTCCGAACTCGGCCTCGCAAACGCGCTCGAGCTGGTGGGCTCGTTTGATCGTCCGAACCTCGTTTATCGGGTGCTCCCGCGCGCCAACCTGAAACGGCAGATCCTCGACGTCCTCGAGCGGCATCGCGGCGAGGCCGGCATTGTCTACTGCACTTCGCGTAAAGATGTCGATGCGCTTGCGGCCTGGCTCGTTGAGCAGGCCTATCGCGCGCGGCCGTACCATGCCGGACTCGACGATCAACGGCGTCATGACAACCAGGACGCTTTCCTCAACGAGGACGTCGACATCATCGTGGCCACCGTCGCCTTCGGGATGGGCATCGACCGGTCGGACGTACGCTTCGTCGTTCACGCCGGCGCGCCGCAATCGCTCGAGCACTACCAGCAGGAGTCGGGACGCGCAGGCCGCGACGGACTCGAAGCTGAATGCGTGCTCGTGTATTCGGCGGCGGATTTTCTCAAGTGGCGCGTGATGTTGGAGCGAAACGGCGAGCTCAGCGAAGAACGGCGCAGCCTGCTGCGCGACATGGAGCGCTACGCCGCCCGCGTCGGCTGCCGCCATCGCCACATAGTCAGCTATTTTGGCCAGACCTACGATCGCGACCGATGCAGCGCGTGCGATTACTGCCTCGGAGAACTGGAACCCGCCGGCGACCCGGTGACGCTTGCGCGCAAAGTGTTGTCTGCAGTCGCCCGCGTGGGGCAGCGCTTTGGAGCCGCGCACGTAACCAACGTGCTGCGTGGCAGCGACGCCGAAGGTGTGCGCGCGCGCGGACACGACCGGCTCAGCACCTTTGGCTTGCTCAAAGATGCGACGATCGACGAAGTGCGGGGCTACATCGATCAGCTGCTTGCTCACGGGTTGCTGCAGCAAACCGACGAAGCTTATCCGGCGTTGCAGTTGACGCAATCCGGGGCCGCGCTGCTCAAGAATCCTGCCAGCTTTGCCGATCTCTCGCTGTCGCGTCAGCGGCGTCCTGCGAAAGGCACGACATTGCCGCGCACTGTGCGAGACGAGGGATCGTGGGACGGCGTCGATCGCGCGCTGTTCGAACAACTGCGCAGCATGCGGTTGCAGCTCGCGCGTGCGCGCGGGGTTCCGCCCTATGTGATCTTCCACGACACGACGCTGCGCGACCTGGCTCGACGGAAGCCGCGATCGCTGGACGAATTGCATACCGTCTACGGGATGGGCGCGCGAAAGATCGAACTGCTCGGCTCTGCGGTGCTCGACACGATCCGATCGTTTTCTGATGGCCGCACTAGTGACGCACAGAAGGGCGGACCTTCCCTGGCCTGAGCGACTCGCCATCCGCGGAGTCGAAGGCAGGTCCGCGATGCTCTATGAACATCGATCAAGAGATCGCCCGTCTCTATCAGCTCCCACTCAAGGAGTTCACGCCGGCGCGCAACGCGCTCGCCAAACAGGTTCGAGGCGCCGATGCCACGCGAGTGCGCACGCTGCAAAAGCCGACTGTTCCCGCCTGGGCGGTCAATCAGTTGTACTGGCGCGAGCGTCTCCTCTACGATCAGGTGATCGAGGCGGCCGAACGCCTGCGCACGGCGCACCGCTCGCTCCTGGCAGGCAAATCCGTCGACCTGCACAAGGCAGAAGCGGCGCAGCGCGATGCCGTGCGAGCGGCGGCTAAACGACTTCGCGAAATCCTGTCTGAAGCCGGCGAATCCGCGTCACCAGCCAATGTCACCGCGATTGGCGAAACGCTCGAGGCGTTGCCCGCACCGGCTGAAGCAGCAGGCTTGTTGACGCGTCCGCTGAAGCGCATGGGTTTTGAGGCCCTGTCGGGCGTGTCGCCGCGTCCGGCGGGGACGCCGCCCGCGCGCAGTTTGTCGCTGGTCAGCAGTCGCGAACGGGCGAAGGCACCAGCCAAGCCTGAAATCTCACCCGCCAGGCAGCGCGAGATCGACGAGCTCGAGATGCGGTTGCGAACGGCGCAAACGGAAGAGCGTCAGTTGCAGGCAGAAATCGAACGTGGGCGCCGCGAGGTGGAACGCGCCGAACGCGAAGAGGCGCGGGCGCGCCAGGAGCTTGCAGAATCGAGTGAGAAGCTGAAAGAAGTTCGGGCGGCGCAGGCAGCCAGAGAGAAAGCACGCGACGCCGCCGGACGCGAGCAGAAGAAGCTCGAAGAGCGCCTCACGAAAGTTACAAGTTCAAAGTTCAAAGTTCAAAGTTAGTTGGTCAGTTGGTCAGTTGGTCAGTTGGTCAGTTGGTAAGTTGGTTAGTTTGGTGAGTTGCGAAGTTCACTTTGAACTTTCCACTGTGAGTAACCAAGAGGCTGTATCACGGAGACCGACCGCAGCCGCGACCCAGCGGAGGCGCACCGTTGTGGTGCTCATGCGGAGTGGAATCACACCCGGAGGTGTCCTTCTGCTGTTGTTGCTGGCACAGACCGGGCCACCCAAAGACGTTCCGCTCTACGCCGGGTATCTTGGAGTGACGTCCGCGATAATGCTGGCCGCGTGTCTGCTCGCCTGCATCGGGCCAGCCGGACGCGCGCCCAGGATCAATCCAACCGACGCCCTGAAGGAGGCCTGAACCGCAAAGGCGAACTTACGGGCCAGAACGTGGTCCGATAAGCTAACGTGACGACCATCCGAGGTCTCTCGACGCATCATTGGAGGCTCACGCAAATCGATTCCTGAGTGGTGAGCTCGCAGAGCGATCGCACCGACGGCGAGGCCGATGCATTTCCCAACAATCGAATTACTCCCGAGTAATCGCGTAGTGTATACGCTCCGACCGTATTCGGCGGGGAAGAAGTATGTGGCCGATTCGCACCCCGTCGGACGCCGTCGCATCACCGCGGCGGCCGCCGCGCCCGTTCGACCTGGATGTCTTCGGGTAGCGGTTCGTGCACTTGCCATTCCTCCAGTGCGGACGCATCCGGCAAGGGCTCGGCGCGAGGCCTGGAACGGGCCTCATCTGCAACACGCGGACGTGCGCCAAGTGGTTGTAGATCCTCGCGAGTCACCGGTCCGAACGACCGATGTCGAAGGTAGATTTGCGCCGTGGTCACGTGACTTGCCCTCACGCGCTCCGTGACGTTGACGCGCTCCCGCACGCCATCGCTGTGGGTAATTAGGAGTTGGTACCTGCCTGGCGACAAATCGACGCCGGATACGTAACCATTGCCGTCCGCGTACTGGACGATCGTGGTGTTCCGTCGGCGCGCGCGCACCTCTCGAATTGTGACGAGCACTCCATCGGCGGGCTGGCCGTCGGCGTCGAGAATCTGCGCGAGCAAGTGGCCGGTGTGCGGCCAAACCTCCCGCGGCATGGGTGGCAGCGGTGTCGGTATTGAAAAGGGCGCGGACTGTGGGTAAGCGCCGTCCTCTGCCAGCGCGCGGAAGAATTCGTCACGCGGTTGCATCGGCTGCCCGGGGATCGCGTCGTTCGTGGCGTTGTAACTGAAGAAGTTGAATCCGCGTGTCGATGCACCGGTCAGCGCTGGTGCCCGTCCGAGGTCAACCTGCAGGATTGTGTTCTCCAGCGAGTTCATGAAAGCCCCGAGTCCAATGACGCCATACCGCTGGTACTGTGCGTTCTTGGTGAATTCCGTCCACTCGGCGAACTGCACTCGATGCGACTCGAGGTGATGGCTCTTGTAGATCATCGGAATTGCCCAATCCAGAATGCCCTCACGCATCCAGCCGTTCCAGTCCTGGAAGACGCGATAGTAGGCTTCTGTTTGCGCGAACGTGCGGGGCTCCACGTCGTTGGGGCCGCGAAAGAAGGTGATCAGCGCAGCCGACAGCTTCGCATGCGGCCGAATGGCGATGGTCTCGAGGTACAAGCGGCGGACGAATGCACGCACTTGATCGCGCCGCCACTCGCTCCAGCTCGCATCCCAGGGATCGGGCAACGTGCCCGGTGTACGACCGTGGGCGGCATTGAAGCGCTCAGCACTTACTGGATTGTAGCCGGTGGAAAACGACAGCCCGCCTGAGGGCGGCGCGGTGATCGGCATTTCAGGGTAGCGGATGTAATCCAGATGCAGCCCGTCGACGTCGTAGTTGCGTAGCAGATGCAGCAGCACGTCGATGGTGTACTGCGCAGCATTCGGGTGACCAAGATCGAGCCACCACAAACCACTCGACAACCGCTCACCCGGGAACGCCGCGTGCGTCCCCTCCGGGAACGACGGATGGGTTCGTGTGAGCCAGTAGTTCTCATCCGGCTGTCCCCAGCCGTGTCGGTTGAACACGTGGTCTGGATCGCACGGGACGCCGCACGGCCATGATGCCGTGGGGACGAGTGGGTGACCACTGTAGATTGGACCGATGTTGACCCACCCGTGCACCTCGATTCCTTCGCGGTGGGCCTTATCAATCAGATCCTGCAGCGGATCGAATCCGTCCGGCGGTAAGTAATTCTCGACCCATCCTTCAAGAGCATTCGCGAAGAGGCTCTGAGCGTTACGCCGCACCTGCGCAATGATGGTGTTCAGGTTTCCGCGTTTGACACGCGCGATCAGTTCGTCGATGTCCGCAGGGCTGCGCAGGCCCGGATTGAACGAGTCGACCCACAAGGCGCGAATCTCCGGCTCCTGCGCGCGCACAGGCCACGCGCCAGGTGCTGCCGCGACGAGCGCCACCACCACCAAACATGGGGCACGCGTGTGCACGGAATCTCCTGTTCTGTGAGGGGCGGCTGATTTTACCCGAACCGAAGACGTTCAATCGACGTTTCGTGTGACAGGCTGATGGGATCATCGCGCCTGATGTTACTGGCGAGGAAAGGGGTCAGTTGCGGGGCTCGTGATCAGCTTCATTTGGAGTCCTGCTAATCATCAATCGACTCGCGCATCGGCATCAAAACTTTACCGATAGTCCTGCAACGCGACGAGCTTCGCAGACCACGGACAATAGGTCCTGACCACGTCGACGAAATAGTCGATGTGCGATTCGACGAAAGACGGCGTGCCGTCGCAGACCTCGATTGCCGCAAAGGCGAACTCGATGTCATCGGGATCCATGTGCCAATGGTATGGAGCGTTATGCGAAGCCTGGCCCGATCCGCGCAGAATGCGCGCGACTGGAATGGTTGCCGTCGTACGGCCTTGTTGAATGGCCAGAACTTGGTCGATCGCGGTCTTGTTCGTGACCCACACCTTGAACCGTTGGCCGACGACTTCAAAGGTGGCGAGCATGCCGCCGCGAAGATCGGACGTCGCGATTCCAGGCGTATAGGCCTCCACCGAACCGACCGCATCGCCCCCGATCGCATAAATCCGACCGTCGGGACCTAGCGTCGCAGCCGATCCGTAACGCGGCGTCGACATCGAGGCCACATAGGTCCAGGCATCGGCGCCCGGATCGTATGCTTCCACAGACGTCCCATCCATCCCGCCTCCGATCGCATAGAGGCGACCGTCCGGACCCGTCGCCGCGGCGAGGCTAAAACGTATCTCGTTCATCGACGCAATCGTCGTCCACAGACCACTGGCAGGGTCGTACACCTCCGCGGAATTGTCGTACGCGGAACTGCAGTAGCCGCCAAAGACGTAAATGCGGCCGTCGGCTGCCGCGGTTGCCCCAAAGCCGGTTCGCGGGGTGTTCATTGGCGCGACCGTCGTCCACGTATCGGTGGCCGGGTCGAAGACTTCAACGATCGCGATTGTCTGCAAAGAAGCATCCGTGCCGCCCATGACGTAGATGCGTCCGTCGCTGCCGGTGGCCGCCACCGCTCCCTGACGGGGGGTCGGCATATCAGGCAGCAACGTCCACGCATCGGCGCCGGGGTCGTAGCGCTCCGCTCGCGCGAGCGGACACGGTGGCGAGCCGAAATTGTCCCCGCCGATTGCATACACCAGCCCGTTCAGGTCGCGCGCATAGGCGAAATTGCGTCGGGCTCCCTCGGCGAGGGGCGCCACCGTCGTCCAGACATCAGCGCCGACATCGTACGCAAACACACTGGCCGTGACTGGCGGACCATCGTTTGAAGTCCCTCCAAAGGCATAAATACGGCCGTCGCTTCCCGTGACAGCGCCGTGGAGCATCTTGGCCGCCGGCAGTGGGGCCAGCGTCACCCAGGTGTTGCCTTGGAACACTGGCGACGCCAGAATTGTGATCGCCGTGTCGAAACATCTCATTCCGTGGATTGAAATCGCGATGTTGATGCTTGGGAAGGCGGCGGCTGCGGGAACGAGACCACTGTCGAACCGATGCTCTTCGTCGCCGACCACGAGATCCAAAGACAGTTGCTGACGGACGGGCTCGTCGCCGATCCGATAGGTGCCAGACCCATTGATCGAAATGACGTCGCGAGCCAGGACGATCAGCTGGACATCGCTCACCGCGTACTGGTCGAACTTCCCGTCGGATCCGATGAACTCCAGGGTGAACGTACCTTGGATTTTGTTGGTCGTGAAGATCGGGCACAGGCACGGCGGAAAGCATCCCCGTTGAAAGGTCGAACCTGGATTCAGGCCGTATGTTACGCGCTGGGCAAAAGCCGACGTGGGTACGATGACGTCGAGGAAGAGCAGGAGAGGTATCGCGAGTCGAAATCGTTGCACCATGCGCCCACCCTTGGCGTGTGCACGCCGCATTCAACCAGAACGCCGCAAGACCTTACCGCGAGCATCGCCGGGAATCAATTGCCCAGAGTAGTCGCGCAGCGAGCTGCTGGAGCTGCCTTTCTCCGCGGTCTGCTGAAGAACGATCGGTAGATTACGCCACGTATAGTCGCCCAGTGTTTACCGCAGCCAGGCCGGGACGAGTCGGAAAGCCTTCGGTGTCAGTCACTGCGGGATCTTCGTACCGGAGGCGACCGCCTGGTGGCGGAGAGTGGTCGTCATCGAGTACTAACGCAGCGACTGGCAGCAGATCCACGCACAACTCAGCGAGAGAAACGCCTCGTGGATGTCGGTCCGTGTGTCGTACCGGGCTCGAACTTTGCAACCAACTTTCAACTTTCAAACTCACTTTGAACTTTGAACTTTGAACTTGTAACTTCTACACGATGCTGTCCGATCTGATTGCCGATTTCCAGTGGTCCACCCCGTTCATCGCCGACGCCTGTGTGATGCTCGATGTGCCCGTTCGCGTGGGCTCGGCAGGCTTTCGTCCAGCCTTTGCCGGCACCCGCGTCGCAGGACGGGCGTGTCCGGCGCGCCATGCGGGTAGTACGGACGTCTTTCTGGAAGCGATCGCCGCGGCGCGACCTGCCGATGTGTTGGTGGTCGACAACAACGCCCGGCTCGACGAGGGCTGTGTTGGTGATCTGGTCGCGGGTGAAGCGTACGTTGCCGGCCTGACGGGGCTCGTGGTCTGGGGCGCGCACCGCGACACTGCGGCGATTCAGGCGATTGGCATTCCCCTGTGGTCGCTCGGGACTCGTCCGAATGGTCCACTCGAGCTTCGCACGCGCAGCGCCCACGCACTCGAAGCGGCATCAATCGGACATCACGTGACCGTCACCAAGGAAGACATCGTCTTTGCGGATGCTGATGGTGTCGTGGTGGTGGCCGAGACCGAAGCGGCACGAGTCATCGCCGCGGCGCGCGACATCGCCCGTCGCGAGCAGGTTCAGGCCGAGCGCCTGCTCCGCGGCGAACGGTTGCGCGATCAGCTGCAGCTCGATGACTACGTCGCCCGCCGAAAAGACGATCCCTCTTACACCTTCCGTGCGCATCTCAAATCGCTTGGCGGCGCGATTGAAATCTAGTCCCCTATGTAGTAGATCTACCAAGGTAGGGCGAGAGCCACGCGCCACTAAAGGCGCGGCTAAGCCCGCCACTACATAGCGGCGAGAACGTTCCGCGCGTGTAGTGGCCCAGCTTTTGGCCGCGCCCACCATCATGCGCC
Source organism: Acidobacteriota bacterium (assembly GCA_046726375.1). Classification (GTDB taxonomy): domain Bacteria; phylum Acidobacteriota; class Vicinamibacteria; order Vicinamibacterales; family UBA2999; genus DASPWV01. Next base: position 104,822 of record JBKPAJ010000071.1, on the reverse strand, counting down.
GCTTGAGTATTACGTCGGTTTCGGTTCTGCAAGCGATCGCCGATGGTTTCGAATACGGATTCGACATCATCGATCGCACCGGCCTGCCGAGCGGCACCGTGTATCCCGCGTTGAGCCGGCTCGAACGCGATGGTTATGTGCGTTCGGCGTGGGAGGACGCGCACCGCGCGCACAAGGACGGACGGCCCGCGCGCCGCTATTATCGCGTCACCGCACCAGGCGTAAAGGTGCTTGGCGAGAGGCGTGACTACTATCGCAAGCTCGCTGGTCTATCGAGGGCCAAGGCGTGACCACAAGCGTCTCGCGATGGTTGCGTGCCGCCGCCGCGGCGATCGCGCTTGCTGCCCCGCTCGTGCCCGGCGACCAACGCCGCGACTGGGTGCGTGAGTGGAACGCCGAAATTGCCTATCGCGGACGGCATCACGCAGGGTTCCTCCTGTTCATCCGCACGCTTGGCGCCTTCGCGCATGCGGCATGGCTGCGATGCGATCGATGGAGATTCGAGATGCTGCTTCAGGATTTGCGCGACGCCCTACGCACGGTTATCCGAAAACCGGGATTCGCCGTGATCACTGTCGCGACCCTGGCGCTCGGGATTGGCGCAAATGCCGCCATTTTCAGTGCGGTACGCGCGGTGCTCCTCCGGCCACTGCCGTTTCCACAGCCAGATCGCATCATCCAGGTGTCATCCACGACCATCAGAGCGCCCGATCTTCCAGGCGGCGCCGCGTCGCCGCCTGACTTTGTGGACTGGCGTCGCGACAACCGATCGTTCGTCGAACTAGCGGCGGTGACCGCTGGCTCATACGCGCTAACTGGACAGGGCACCGCGGAGCAGATTCCCGGTGCAAACGTGACCGGCGGGTTCTTCACGGTACTCGGAGTGCCGGCGCTGTATGGGAGAACCCTCGAGCCGCGTGACGATCTCACAGGGGCGCCGGATGTCGTGGTGCTTGGGCATGCGGTCTGGACCCGCCGGTTCGGATCGGATCCTTCTGCCATTGGCAAGACGGTGACGTTCGACGGCATCCCGCACCGGATCGTCGGGATCATGCCGCAGGGATTCGCCTATCCCCTGCAGTCTGAAGTCTGGATGCCGATGCGATTCACGGCGCGCGATCTCGCGACGCAGCGCGGCGCGCACTATCTTGACGTCATCGGACGGTTGCACGACGACGTCACCCTCCATCAATCGCGTGAAGACATGGCGGCCATTGCACGACGATTGGCCAGCACCTATCCCGACACCAACAAAGGCAGCCGCATTGCCGTCCATCTCCTGCGCGATGCGCTTGTCGGCGACGTTCGTACCGCGCTGCTGATGCTGCTCGGCGCAGTTGGGTTCGTGCTGCTGATCGTGTGCGTCAATGTCGCGAACTTGATTCTCACGCGCGCGCTTGGACGCCGGCGCGAAATGGCGATCCGCACCGCACTTGGCGCCGGTCGTGTTCGCCTCGCTCGAAGCGTGCTGGTCGAGAGTCTCGTGATCGCCTCTGCCGGTGCGCTCGGCGGTCTCGCGCTCGCGTTCTGGGGCAGTCGCGGGATCGCAGGCGTGCATGACGCCGTTGGTATCCCGCTGCTCGAGAATACGCGTGTGGATGGAACCGTCGTGCTCTTCACTGCGACGATCGCGTTTGCCGCCGCGTTCCTCTTTGGCACGTTGCCGGCCTGGCACACGTCGTCGTTCGGCCACCTGGCGCAACGGCTGCGGGAAGACAGCGGCGGCGCCATTGGCGATCGCCGGCGTCAGCGTATCCGCAGTGTGCTCATCGTCGCCGAAATGGCGCTCGCAGTGGTGTTGCTCGTGGGCGCCGGCCTCTTGATGCGTAGCTTCGTACGATTGACGTCCGTCGAACTCGGATTCGATTCGCGAGACGTGCAAACGTTCAATATCTCGTTGCCGGCCGCCAGCTACGCGCAGCCTGCCCAACGTGCCGCCTTTGTCGATACGCTGCTTGCTGAAATCGCCAGGCAATCTGGGACGCGAGCCGCCGGCGCGATCTTTGGTCTGCCCTTGACGAACTTCCGCTATTCGATTTCGACGTCAACACTCGACGGCCGCAGGCTCGATAACGACGAGCAAACGCAGAAGTCGGTACAAGTGCGTGTCGTGTCGCCGGATTACTTTCGCGCACTTGGGATTCCAATCGTGCAGGGCCGCTCGTTCTCGAACGCCGATCGCCTGGGAGCGCCGCCGGCTGTGGTCGTCAATGAGGCCGCGACACGGCATCTCTGGCCGGGCGTCACCGCGCTGGGCCACGAGTTCACGCTCGGCACACGGATGGGGCAGGGCGGTGCCAGCGCAGGGGGAACAGTTGTCGGTGTTGCGAAAGACGTTCACGATTTCGGACCGGCGGCACCGGTGCGGCCGACGGTGTTCCTTGCTCACGCCCAGTTTCCGGTTGAGTTCGTGACGATCGTCGCGCGTGGTGTTAGCGGACCTGTCGCGGTCGAGGCGCTGCGCGCAATCATGACGCAGCTCGATCCGGATCTGCCGATGTATCGCGTGCGAACCATGGCGCAGATTGAATCGAACGCGGTGGCGCAGCCGCGCGTGTATCTGTGGCTGCTGTCTCTGTTCGCGTGCATTGCCGTACTGCTCGCCGCGATCGGCATTTACGGTGTGCTGATGCACACCGTCTCGCAGCGCACGAAGGAAATCGGCGTACGGGTCGCCCTCGGAGCGAAGCGCGGCGAAGTGGTGGCAATGGTCGTTCGCCACGCCGTCGGGTTGGCGGCAATCGGGCTCGTGATCGGTGCTTCGCTTGCCGCGGCAGCAACGCGCAGTATGCAAACGCTGCTTTTCCGCACCACCCCCATCGACGCTGCCACCTACCTGGCCGTGAGCGCCGGACTGATCGCGATCGCGCTGATCGCTGCGTATTTGCCGGCACGTCGTGCTGCCCGGATCGATCCGCTGACTGCTCTCAGGTACGAATAGTCGGATTATGATCGTGCAGGATGCATCGGCAGTATCTTCACGCTGACACCCGCACTATCGCGTATTACGATTCCGCGCCCGGCAACACGTCGGCCAAGGTTGCCGTCCTCCTGCACGCGTTTCCTCTTGCCGCATCGATGTGGGAGCCTCAGTTCAAAGCTGTTCCGGCGGGTTGGCGTTTGATCGCGCCGGACTTGCGCGGATTCGGCGGGTCTACGAACGATCACGAACCTGAATCGCCATCGATGGACGACTACGCCGGCGACGTCGCGATGCTGCTCACCGAGCTCGGCGTCACGTCTGCAGTTATGGGCGGTTGCTCGATGGGCGGCTACGCGATATTCGCTGTGCTGCGCAAAGCGCCGCGCCTTGTGCGCGCGCTGGTGCTGGTGGACACCAGGGCAGGCGCGGACAATCTGGAAGGTCGCGCGAATCGCCGATCGATGCTCGCAAAGGTGGATCGCCAAGGCGCCTCCGGCGTCGCTCAGGAAATGATCGGCAAGCTGATCGGCCGCACCACCGCCGAAGAACGGCCCGACGTGGAATCAAGCGTGCGGCGGCTCATCAAACAGCAGGACGCCGCGGCTCTTCGGGGCGCGATTCGGCGGATGATGAATCGGCCTGATTCGTTTTCCACTCTGAAAGCGGTCACGGTGCCGACCCTGATCGTGGTTGGGGAGGAAGATACGATTACGCCTGTTGCGGAAGCACAGAAGCTCGCAGAGGCGGTCTCGAATGCAGAGCTGGTGATCGTGCCGCGCGCGGGCCATCTCGCCAACCTCGAGCAGCCGAAGGCGTTCAACGCCGCATTCAGCAACTTTCTGTCTCGTTTATAGTTCTTCTATGCGCTCGCTTTTGTTCGCTGTGTTGACGGTCGCGTCTGTCGCGCTGCACACGAGCGCCCCCGCTCACGCGCAGGACTTTGCCGCACCTCCGAAACTCGTCGAAGGACTGCATCGCCCGCTCGATGCGTTGCTCGATGTCTACGTCCGCGACGGCTTCGTCTACTACAACGCCCTGCGCAGCGATCGCGGCAAGCTCGATCAATATATTCGTGCGCTCGATGGTCCCGCCGGCATCGAGGAAGCGAAAGGTTCGCGCGAACAGCAGCTCGCATTCTGGATCAACGCCTACAACGCGTTTGTCCTGCAGACCGTCATCAACCATTTCCCGATCCGTGGACGCGCCGGCGAATATCCCGCCACGAGCATCAGGCAGATTCCTGGGGCATTCGAGCGCAATACGTTTCGCGCCGCTGGCCGGACCGTCACACTCGACGGCATCGAACGCGACATTCTCATGCCGTTGGGCGACGCGCGCGCGTTCCTTGCGCTCGGTCGGGGATCGGTCGGCGGCGGCCGTTTGAAAAGCGAGGCCTACGATCCGAAGCGCCTGAGCACGCAGCTCGAGGAGGTCGCAGCCGAAGCCGTCAGGCGCCGAGAGGTGGCGCGGATCGACTCGGTCAACGATCAGTTGAGCGTGAGCCCGCTGTTTTCATGGCGCGAGAGCGCCTTCATTGCGTCATTCGCCGACAAGGCGAATGCCATCTTCAAACAGCGAAGTCCGATCGAACGCGCCGTGCTGGCGCTGATTCAGCCCTACCTGTTGACCACCGAGGCGCAGTTCCTCGAGAAGAACACGTTCAAAATGGTTTTTCACCAGTTCGACTGGCGCTTGAACGACTTGAGCAATCGACCCAGCAACGGCGCGCTGCATTAGACACGAAGACCGCGAGCGCGCTGAGTGGATAGCGCAACGGCGCGAGCCGTGCGAAAGCCACCGGGTTTGCCGCCCAGACCGTCGGCTCACCTGCGATGTCACGATTGGCACGCTCAGTGAATTGAGGGGTTAGAACATCCGCGATTGGCATCCGTCGACGACCACGGTTGTCCCGCTGATCCAGCTCGCACGCGGCGAGGCGAGAAATGCCACGACGTCACCGACTTCTTCGGGCCGGCCAAATCGGCCAAACGGCAGCTCACGCTTCACGAACTCCGCAATGCCTTCGGGATCCGCCTGCTGGCGTTTGTGCCACGAGCCGCCCGGAAACAGAATCGATCCAGGCGCGACACCGACCACTCGGATGTTGTCCTTCGCGAGCTGCTGGGCCAGCGACTTGGTGAGGCTGATCTCGGCAGCCTTCACCGCGTTGTAGGTCATACGTCCGCCCGCTTCGCGACCGAAAATGGAAGACACCATGACGATCGAACCGCCGCCGCGCCTTCGCATCTGTGGCACCGCCACACGCGATGCGCGAATGGCCGGGTAAAGCGTTTGCTCGAACGCTTCCTGCCAGTCGGCGTCGCTGGTGGCCGTCAGATCGGCGCCGCGTGCGAGGCCGATGTTGTTGATCAAGATGTCGAGCCCACCGTACTCCGAGATCGCGCGTTCGACGAAGGCGGTGACGCCCGCGACGCTGGCCAGGTCCGTAACGACCGGCGCAACTCTGGCGCCGTGTTGCGCGCAGCCGCGGAGCTCGGCGGCGGCTTGCGCGAGCTGCTCCTCACCTCGCGCTGAGATGACGACATGACAGCCTTCCGACACGAGCGCTCTGGCGCTCGCGAATCCCAGGCCGCGGCTGCTTCCCGTTACAGCCGCGACCTTGCCCGCGAGTTCGAGATTCATGTGGCTGGCTGGGGCGCTGCACGATTGAACGTCAACCAGTACACAGGCAGACCCGCGAGCACGACGGCAAAGGTGATCGACGTCCACTTTGGATCGGTTACCAGCGCGTTCCCCACCAGGTAGACCGCCGCCGCGATGAACACCGCTGGAACCACGGGATAACCGACCACCTTGTAGGGGCGGCTCAAGTGCGGCTGCGTCCGCCGCAGCTGATAAATTGCCGCAACGCTCAGCGCATAGAACGGCCACATGGCCAGCACAAACGTATCGGTGAGTTGTTCGAACGTTTGCGTCATGACCATCGCGATCCCGAGGAACGAGGCCAACAGGATCGCGACCCAGGGCGTGCGCCACCGCGAGTGAACAGCGGCAATCTGCCTGAAGAACAGCCGATCGTCCGCCATCGCGAAGAAGATGCGTGGTGACGCGAGCATGCTGCCCATGAGCGACCCAAACGTCGAGATCATCACGACAACCGAAATGAACGAGACACCGAGTTGCCCGAACATCTTCGCCATCGTGTCCGCCGCCACGAGTTTGGAGTCTTTCATCGTTTCGACTGGGTTCATGTACAGATACGCGAGATTCGCCGACAGGTAGATCGCGATGATCAGCAGGGTACCGATCACAATCGCACGCGGCAGGTTGCGTTGCGGATCCTTTACCTCCCCGCTCGCGAACGACAAATCGGCAAAACCGTCGTACGCCCACATCACCGAAATCAGCGACAGCCCGTACAAACCCGCTTGAATCGACGCGCCGTTTGGCAGCAAGTGGCTGGCGCTGCCGCCGGCGCTCCCGCCGAGAAGAAACGACGCCAGCACCAGGAGCGTCAGCGCGCCGAATTTCGTAATCGTTGACAGGCCGGCGAAAAGCGCGCCGAACTGGACGCCGACGATGTTGACCGCGGCGGCGAAGGCAATGGCGCCGGCGGCGAGATAGTCGGCCCATTGCGGATGCAGCGTCGTGTCGATGCCGAAGACGCGAAGGAAATACTCGCCGAAAACCGACGAGATGCCGCCCAGTGCGGCGGCACGAATCAGTACCAGCTGAGCCCAACCGTAAAGGAAGGCATAGGGGCGTCCCCACCCCTCACGTAGGTAAACGTACATGCCGCCGGTTTCGGGCATCGAGGCCGAGAGTTCGGCAAAGGCCAGCGCCCCGCAGAGGACCACGAGACCGCCGACCACCCATACACTGAGCATCCACACCGGGTCGGGCACACGTGCGGCGATCCCCGCGGGTGTGCGGAAGATGCCGCCGCCAATGGTGATTCCGATGACGAGCCCGATCGAGCTCCAAAGACCCAGTCTCCGCACGAGCGTCGGCATAAGCGGTCACTATAGTGTGAAACGCTGCAGTCGTTCCGAGCGTCAGGGGCAGTTCAGAAATGCGGGGCAGGGTTGTTACGTCGATTTCGTGCGGTCGCTTCGCCGTTTGCGCTTGGCCGTCTTCGCCGCGGCGGCGCGGATGATATCGACATCCGCTTGCAGCTGCGCCAGGCGGTCGAACTGAATTCCGAGTTCTCGCGTCGTTTCGTTGATGCGTTCGGCGAGTTTCCGAAGCTCGCCTTCCAGTCGCTGCAACTCCGCGCGTGACGGCCCATCGGTGGTGTTGGCCATACATGCCTGCCGGGATCGGGGCGGAGGGAAAGCCCCACCGTATGGTTTACCGCGTGGCAGAGCTTGGTCAAGCAATGGAGCCGTTTGACCGGGCATTGCGCTGAATCTTCGCTTTCGCCTGCTGATCGTGTAGCATTTCACACCGTTGTCCATGCCCCTCGATTCGTCGCTGGTACAGGCCGGCACTGCACGCAAGGAGTTGGCGCTGCAAGGCGCGCTCGAGCGACTCGCACCAGGACCCTGGATCGAGCGGCCGGATACACCTGACGCACTCGTCACGGCCGTTCGGCGGCTCCCGGCCATCGACGCGCAGTTTGCGCCGTTTGCGGAAACGTTGGACCCGCGGTTGCGCGCTGCACTGGAGCGTCGAGGCATCGCGCAGCTGTATAGCCATCAGGCCGATGCGCTCTCGCTCGTCGCCGCCGGTCAGAACATCGTCATCACGACGCCTACCGCATCGGGCAAGACGCTCTGCTACAACGCGCCCGTACTCGACGCGATTCTCAAAAACGGCGCGACGCGCGCGCTCTACCTGTTTCCCACAAAGGCGCTGGCTCAAGATCAGATGGCGGAGCTTCACGAGATCGCGGGAGCGCTCAGCGAACTCGGCGGCGGCGAAATTGGCGTGCACACTTACGACGGCGATACGCCGCAGGATGCGCGCCGCACCATCCGCGCGCGGGCGCACGTGGTGCTGAGCAATCCCGATATGCTGCACTCGGGCATCCTGCCGCACCATCCGCGCTGGGCCAAGCTGTTCGAGAACCTGCGCTTTATCGTGATCGACGAGCTGCACGCCTATCGCGGTGTGTTTGGCAGTCACCTGTGCAACGTGCTGCGCCGGTTGAGGCGCATCGCGCGTCATTACGGCTCGGATCCGCAGATCATCTGTTCCTCGGCGACGATCGCCAATCCACGCGAGTTGGCGGAGCGGCTCGCCGAACGGCCGTTCTCGCTCGTCGAGCAGAGCGGCGCGCCGCGCGGTGAAAAGTTCTTCGTGTTCGTCAATCCGCCGGTCGTCAACCGCGAGCTCGGCATCCGGCGCTCGTATCTCACCGAGACACGCCGCGTCGCGGGCGAGTTTCTGCGCCGCAATTTGCAACTCATCGTCTTTGCGCAAAGCCGCCTCGTGACCGAAATCCTCACGACGTATCTGAAGGAGGACTTCGAAGATATTCCGGGTATGCCCGAGCTGATTCGTGGCTATCGCGGCGGCTATCTTCCGATGCGCCGGCGCGAGATCGAGCGAGGGCTGCGCGAAGGGAAAGTGCGCGGTGTGATTGCAACCAACGCGCTGGAGCTCGGAATCGATATCGGTGCGCTCGATGTCGCCGTACTCGCGGGGTATCCGGGCACGATCGCGTCCACGTGGCAACGCGCTGGCCGCGCCGGCCGTCGAGCAGCCCGATCGGCGTCGATCCTGGTCGCGTCGAGCGCGCCTGTCGATCAGTTCGTCGTGCGGCACCCGTGGTATTTCTTCGATGCGTCGCCGGAGCATGCGCTCATCAATCCAGACAACCTGCACGTGCTCGTCAACCATGTTAAGTGCGCGGCTTTCGAGCTGCCGTTCAGGAGCGATGAACAGTTCGGATCGGTCGACGTACAGCAGGTGTTGTCGGTGCTCCAGGAATCCGGCGTCGTGCATCGTTCAGGCTCGGAGGACTCGGACGAAGCGGGTCAATGGCATTGGACGAGCGAGTCGTACCCGGCAGATGGAGTAAGCCTGCGATCGATTTCGTCGGACAACTTCGTGGTGGTCGATCAAACCAACGACGCAAACATCATCGGGGAAACGGACTTCACGAGCGGTCCGGCCACGCTTCACCCGAAGGCGATCTACATGGTCGAGGGACGGCTCTTCCAGGTCGAGAAGCTGGATTTTGACGGGCGTAAGGCCTATGTTCGATCTGTCGATTGCGACTACTATACCGACGCAATTACCAATTCACGCGTCACTATCCTCGATCGGTTTGGGATGGACGAAGCGAATGTCGCACACCACGGCGAAGTGCACGTCGTGTCACGCGTCGTCGGCTTCAAGAAAATCAAGTTCTACACCAACGAGAACGTCGGCTCAGGCGAGCTCGACCTGCCCGAACAGCAGATGCACACCACCGCGTACTGGCTCGAACTGCCACGCGCGATGTTGGGCGCGCTGCCATATGCGATCGACGATCGCCGGGACGGGATCTTCGCTTTGGCGTTTGCGATGAAACAGGTCGCGACCTTGCTTCTGATGTGCGAATCGCGCGATCTCGGGTTATCGGTCAACAGCGAGGATGCGTCGGCGCGCCCCGAGGCCGCCCACGTCAGCGACGCGCCACAGATCTTTCTCTACGACGCCTACCCCGGAGGCATTGGCTTCAGTGAGCCTCTCTTCACAATGCACGCCGAGCTGCTCTTGCGAACGCGCGAGCTGATCGCCACGTGTCCTTGTGACAATGGGTGTCCAAGCTGTGTCGGACCGGTGGGGCAGAACGGACCGCTTGCAAAAGTTGTCGCGACGCGGATATTGGATCGCCTGATTCATGACGGCGCGGAAGAGCCAGGGTCAGCGGAAGCCGTGACTGACGGCGCGGCGAAAGCCACGCCACGACAAACCGCGGTCTCGAACGACGTTCCGTTTTAAATATGCGATCGTCACTTGCGGATCGGCTTCGCGGCATTGTCAACGTTCCGCTCGTGTCGCCGGAGGCGCAGCCGTCGGTCGCCGAGCCAGCGGGAACCCGACCCGCCGCTCGGTCGTTCTTGCGCACCGCGGAAATCCTGGGTGGACGCGTCGTCGAGCGCTCCGAGGGCGCGGTGCTCGTCGTCGATCGTCATTACGCCATTGATCGCGCGCATGGCCGCACGCGGGTTGGCGATGTGGTTGAAACGCTTCGATCCGGGAGCGACGCTCTCGCTATCCTTCAACGCGCGTACGGCACAGCACCCACACACGACGTGGATCGCCAACAGCTGGTGTTCCTCGACCTCGAGACCACCGGTCTTGCGGGTGGGGCGGGAACGCAGGCGTTTCTCGTCGGCTGTGCTGTCGTCGAGGGCGACGCGTTGCTCGTTCGACAGTTTCTTCTTGCAGGATTCGAGCACGAGCGGGCGTTGCTCGCGGAGATTCGCCACGGGGTCGGCCGGCACCGCACGCTCGTAACATTCAACGGCCGCAGTTTCGACGTGCCGCTGATCGAAACGCGCTACCTGTTTCATCGCCTGGAGTTTCCCTTCGCCGAGGCATCGCACATCGATATGCTGCATGCCTCGCGGCGACTGTGGAAGGAGCGGCCCTCAGTCGCCGGTCCGCCGCTCGACGACGACAGCTGCAAACTTTCTGTGCTTGAACGACACCTCGCCGGCGTCCATCGCGTCGGGGACGTGCCGGGCTTCGATATTCCCTCGCGGTTTTTCCGCTACGTGCGCGACGGCAACGCCTTTGCTCTGGAAGCCGTGCTCGAGCACAACCGGATCGATCTGATTTCTCTTGCCGCGATTACCGCGCGCGCCATCCGTTTGATCGAGCAGGGTCCGTCCGGCGCGCTCCACCCGCGTGAGAGCCTTGGGCTCGGACGTCTGTACGAACGTGCGGCGATGCGCGAGCACGCAGAAGCCTGCTACGCGCATTCGGCGGCACTGGCCGCGCGTGTTGGTCGCGAGCCCGACGTGCGCGCCGAAGCGCTGAGACGACTGGCGCTTTGCCGGCGACGCACCGGCCGCACTGCGGAAGCAGCGGCGGCGTGGGCGGAGCTTGCCGCTCTGCCAGGTTGTCCGTCGCTGTTACGCCGCGAAGCGCGCGAAGCGCTGGCCATCCATCACGAGCACAGGTCGAAAGATCTGTACAGCGCGCGGATGTTGGTCCTCGACGTTCTCGCGGATGCTCCGGTCGCTCGCTTTCGCGTGGCGGCAGAACATCGGCTGAAGCGGATTGAGACGAAACTCGCGAGGTCCGCGCCGGGACCGCTCCTCACGCAAGCGTCGTTGAGCGAATCCTAAGCCCGGTGGGCACTTTAACCACTCAATTCACTTGAGTTGCGAAGCGTGGCATGGAAGTGATCCGACCGTATGGGCGCAGAACGGGCCGCTTTCGCGCGGTTGGCGCCGTTGGCGCTAACCACTCAAGTAAGCTCCGGCGAGCTCCGGGTTTAGGTGAACCTGGCGCTTTCAGCTCTCAGCGATCAGCGCTCAGCGTTTGCGCGAAAGCCGACGCTGAAAACCGAAAGGCATCCGGGCCAATTCAAGTGGATTGCAGATTAGGAAACTCTTGCCGTCTTCCTGGTCGTCTTGGCCTTCTGCTCTTTGGCGGCCTTCGCAGCCGTCTTCCGCTTTTCGACTGTTTGTGCGCCGAATTTCTTGGTGAAGCGATCGACGCGACCTTCGGTGTCAATCAGCTTCTGGCGACCCGTGAAGAACGGATGGCAGTTGGAGCAGATTTCGAGGTGCAGATCTTTGCGCGTTGAACGCGTCTTCCACTTGGCGCCGCACGCGCAGTGGACTTCGACTTCCTGATACTGAGGATGGATGCCGTCTTTCACGATCGATTCTCCTTGTCGCCGGATCCGTGAATCGTGCGATGGCAGATTTGAGATCGAAGATTGATGATCGGAATTTGGGATTGCGCTTAAACCTCAACCCCATCGGCAATCTTCAATCGAACATCTGAGAGCTCGCGACTATCAGCTTTCCGGCAGGATTAGCAACACTCCAGTATAGCTCACGCAGCGTCCTCGTGTGCGCCGGGTCGGGCTTTGGCGCCGATCCTTGGCTCGCGGCGGCGCAGACGCCAGAGCTTGACCGACTGAATGGCCCAACTGAACGAAACCCAAAGCAGGAACACACCGAGCGGATAGGCGATCGCCGACGGCCAGACCAACGCCGCCACGCCGAGCGCACCAAGCAGGAGCAATCCATAAAGGAGGGTCACCGCCTCGGTGGCGCCGAGCTCGCGCCGTGCGGTAAGCGCGGCCGAAAAAGTGCGCCCGAGGCGTAGCGCGCCCGCGGTCGCGGCGCGGCGCCCCGTCCGATGCGCCCACCGTCGTCGGGCATCGCGAGCCCTTACGCCGACGCTCGCGTGCGCCAAGCGCTTTTCAGTGAGCACGATCTCGGTGGCGTTCTCGAGGTCTTCGAGATACATGTCCTCCATTTGCCGCGCGAAGTCCTCGTCCTCGAGGGCGACGTCGAGCTCCCAGTTTCCCAACCAACTCTGAATATTCAGATTGCTCGATCCGACGCGCGCCCACCGCCGGTCGGCAACCGCCGTCTTTGCGTGGACCATTGACCCGTTCCACTCGAAGATGCGGACGCCGGCTTCGAGGAGCGGCCGGTATCCAGCGCGCGTCAGTCGCTGCACCCAGGGCAGATCGGAGCCGCCGGGCACGAGCATCCTGACGTCAACGCCGTCCTCTGCGGCGGCGACGAGCGCCTGCACGTACGGTGATGCGCCAACGAAGTAGGCGTCGGTGAGCCACAGCGTTTTCCGTGCCACGGCGGCGACGAGCTGGTCGAGCCGAAACATGCCGGCCGTCGCAGGCTTGGTTGCGATCACGCGCAGCGCGATGGTGCTCTCTGGCGGTCCGGGAACGACGATCGCTTCGTCGGGCGGTAGCGCCGCGCCCATCGTCGACCAGATATCCCCAAACGCCTCCTCGATGTCAGCGACAGCGGGGCCACGAATCTCCACGCCGGTGTCACGCCATGGATCGCGGCGCGCGTACCGGCCGATGCCCGCCCACGTGTCGCCGACACAGAGACCGGTAATGAAGCCAACTTCGCCGTCGACAGCGATCATCTTGCGGTGATCGCGCGACAGCCATCCGAGCGGCGAATCCAAGCGCGGCTGATTGAAGGCGCGCACTTCGATACCGGCGCGACGGAGTCGTTCCCAGAAAATCCACGTGGTCGCGGTGAGCGCGCCGATCCAGTCGTAGATCAACCGCACCCGGACGCCGGCGCGTGCGCGCTCGATGAGCGCGTCAGCAAACCTGTAGCCGGAGATATCGTCGTGGACGATGTAGCTTTCGAAGTGGATCCACTTGCGCGCCTTCCTGATGGCGTCCATCCAGGCGGGATAATTCTCACGGGCGTCGCGCAGCAGGCGCACCGTGTTGCCGTCGATCAGCGGAGCGCCGGCAGCGCGGGAAAAGGCTTGCTCGGCGACGACGCTGAGAGGGCGGGCCACGATTAATGGTAGATCGCGTACACCATCCCGACGGGACCCGCTGCCGAAACGCCACCCATTAGCGAAACGCCGGTTGCTGTTGAGTTAAACAATGGATTGCACCCAGGCCCCAGATGAGTGCACGGCAATCCACGCCGATCACGTGCCGCCGGGGTAGTAAGCGCTGCAGCGCCGCAAGCGCGGAGCGATCGCGGCGCTCCTGCGCAAACGTCGGAACGAGCAGCGCGCCGTTGACGAAGTAGAAATTCATGTAGGTCGCCGGAAGGCGCTGCCCTTTGTAAGTGACCGGCCGCGGCATCGGCAGCTCCGCGATCACAAACGGACGTCCATCCTGATCGCGCGCGCGGTCGAGCAAGCGCCGGTTCTCGCGCAGCACCTTGAAGTTCGGATCGCGCGGATCGTCCTCCATGCCGATCACGATCGTTCGCTCGTCCACGAAACGAGCGAGGTCGTCGATGTGGCCGTCGGTATCGTCGCCTTCGATCCCATTGCCCAGCCAGACGACGTGACGCTGCCCGTAATAGCGTTTCAGGTAACGCTCGACCTGCTGCTGTGACCGCTTCGGGTTGCGATTCGTGTTCAGCAGACACGATGTGGTCGTCATTACGGTCGCGGCGCCGTTGAAATCTACCGCGCCGCCTTCCATGACGATCCGTGGATAGAACACGGGCAACCCGTACTCCTCGGCGACTCGCGTCGGCACCGCGTCATCGGCGTCGTACGGCGGATACTTTCCGCCCCAGGCGTTGTAGTCCCAATCCACGATCGCCGCTTCGGTTCGTCCACGCCGCGTGCGCAGCACAAACGCGGGTCCGTGATCACGCGTCCAGCATTCGTTGGTCTTGAGGTGATGAAAGGTCACGCGCGACAGTCGGACGCGGCCGTTCGCCAGCAACTCACGGACAATGCGCTCGTAGTCGATGTTGGGAACGTTCAGATGAACGCGTTCGAACTGCGTGATGACGCGAATGACGCCGACGATGTCGTGCACCGCCTCTGCATAGCGGCCGGGAAAGGAGATCCCTTCCGGGCGAGGCCAACTGATCCACGTGCCCGAGTGGCGCGCCCACTCTGCGGGAAACGAAAAACCGTGCTCGTCTGGTGTGCCTTTGAGGATCCGAACCGGAGGCCGCATTCATTGACACGATACTGCAGGCCGCTCCGCCGGCTGGCTTGCGATTGGATCCGGCCAGTCGACGTACGCGCGTTCGCGTGCTCGAATGCCCCGATAGCGGTCGAACACCGATTCTTGCGACTCCAGTCCGATCGCCGAACGCCACGTCGAGCCTCGGAACGTGTGCGCGAGCATGCGCCATCCGTTGCGGAGCACGAACGCGGGGTCGTGTCGAAAGACGGCAGGGATATGCCGCACCTTGAGCCATCGTTCCGCTCTCCAACGCATGAACTCGATGTCCCGGGGCTCGAGGTGTGTGCTGCGCGTGACGGCCGTCGTTCCATCGTACTCCTCGACCCGATCGGTCATGATCAGGCCGCGCTGCTCGAAGTCGCGCGTCATCGGCGTGCCCGGATAAGGCGTAGGGTGCTGGATGTACGGCCAGTCAACGTAGCGTCGCGCGAACGCGAGATTGGCGGCGATCGACTCGCGCCGATCGTCGGGGTTGCCGACGATCAATCCACCGACCACCAGCATCCCGTGGCGATGGAGGGCGTTGACCGCGTCGACCGCGGTGTTGGTGCGTCCCTCAGATCGCACACGGCTGTTTTTCGATCGCGCCTTGAGAAACACCAGGTCTTCGTCGAGAACGTTCTCGATACCGAGAAAGATGTAGCGGAATCCAGCGCGGCGCATCAGCGCGGCGAGGCGGTCGCCGTGCGACGCGATGGCTGCGGTCATCGCCTGAGCGATGTAGTCGATGCGGTCCAGACCGGCGGCAATGATCGCCTCGCAGAGCTGCTCGAGGCGCGGCACGTCGAGCGTGATGTTGTCGTCGACGAAGAAGATGGCGCGCGCCCCGCGCGAGCGAGCGTCGGCGATGTCGGCGATGACCGAGTCGATGGGGAAGCGGTGGAAGTTTCGACCGCGCATCTCGATGATCGAGCAGAAGCTGCAGTCGAAGGTGCAGCCGCGCGATGTTTCGACGACATCCACGGGCCGTCCGAGCATGGTGTAGCCGGACAGCAGCCGGGCCTCGCGTTTCGGCCGCCGAATCTCGTCCGCAGACAACCGCGATATTTCCCGCGGTGGGTTACGGCGGAACTCGCAACCGTTGCGGAACCAGATCCCTTTGACATCGTCGAGCGGCCGGCCTTCGTCGAAGGCACGGATCAGCTCGCGGAAAGTGACATCGCCTTCTCCACGAACGATCACGTCAACACCGAGCGCCGGCGCGGTCCATGCCTCGGGCGCGAGGCTCGGATCATAGCCGCCGACGACGATGCGGACGCCCGCTACCTTTGCGCGGACAAGCGCGATGACACGGCGCGCGGTCGCCCGTTGAAATGTCATTACCGAAAGGCCGACTACGTCAGGCTTGACCTCAGCGAGCAGCCGCTCGACTGTCTCGCGGACCGATGATGGCGCGAGGATCAGATCCGCTATCGCCACGTAATGGTGAGGGTCGACGTTCCCGGCCAGCGAGCCCAGCGCGCCGTTCGGCATGCGGATCGCCAGCGTCGGGGTGTGTTCGAAAGAATCCGGCATCGACAGCAGCAGGATTCGCATGATGCCGTCCGACAATACCACGGGATGCCATCCAACTGGTCCGGGCGGAGGAGTCCGACCGTCGCGGCGACGCTCAGCCGATAAACCGTTTTGTCAGATCGGAATAGGCGTCCACGCGGCGATCCCGTAAGAACGGCCAATGCGTGCGGCTGAATTCGACCCGGGCCAGATCGCAATCAGCGACAACGACTTCCTCGCGCGACACCGACGCGCGTTTCACGATTGCGCCATCCGGCGAGGCGATAAACGACTGTCCCCAGAACTCGATGCCATCGGGATTCACCGGCTTGCGCTTTGCGTCACGGACAATCTCGTGTCCGACGCGGTTGGGCGCGCACACGAAACATCCGTTCGCCACCGCGTGGCTTCGCTGGATCAATTCCCAGGAATCATGCTGAGCCTTGCCGAACTCTTTTTTTTCCGAGGGGTGCCAGCCGATTGCCGTCGGATAGAACAGGATCTCTGCACCCTGCATCGCCGTGAGACGCGCGCCTTCGGGGAACCACTGATCCCAGCAGATCAACACCCCGATGGTGGCATGCTGCGTTGTCCACGAGCGGAATCCAGTGTCACCCGGCGTGAAATAGAACTTCTCGTAGTAGAGGGGATCATCCGGAATGTGCATCTTGCGATACACGCCAAGGAGGGATCCGTCGGCATCAATCACCGCGGCAGTGTTGTGATACAGGCCGGCCGCGCGCTTTTCGAACAGCGACGCAACGATGACGACCTCGCGCTTCTTTGCCACAGCCGAAAGCGCTTCGGTCGAAGGCCCGGGTATCGGCTCCGCGAGCGCGAAAAAGCGGTGATCTTCAACCTGACAGAAATACTGCGACCGGAAGAGCTCCTGCGTGCAGATGATCTGCGCGCCAGCCGCGGCCGCCCTTTCGACCAGCGTGACTTGTCGGCCGAGATTGGCATCGGGGTTCTCGACGCAGGCCATTTGCGTGATGCCAACGCGCACCGTACGCGGCTGGTGCGGTTCGCCGGGAACCAGATTGGAGACGCCACGCGTCGCGCGCGCGGCGGGCGCGACGGGGAGGGCGTTCTTCGCAACCTTGGCGACGCCCCTCGGCCCTTCCTGCTTACCCTTTGCCATTCTGCATTGCGGAAAGGAACTCGCCGTTTGACTTCGTTTTGCCCATCTTGGAGAGCAGCAGCTCCATTGCCTCGACCGGCGAGAGCGGCGTGAGCACTTTCCTCAGCACGTAGACGCGGTTGAGCTCGTCGCGCTGCAACAGCAATTCTTCTTTGCGGGTACCGCTCTTCTGAATATCGATGGCGGGGAAGACGCGGCGATCGGCGAGCTTGCGATCGAGGTGCACTTCCATGTTGCCGGTGCCCTTGAACTCCTCGAAGATCACTTCGTCCATGCGCGATCCAGTATCCACGAGCGCGCTGGCGACGATGGTCAACGAGCCCCCCTGTTCGACGTTGCGGGCGGCGCCAAAAAAGCGCTTCGGCCGCTGCAAGGCGTTGCTGTCCACGCCGCCCGAGAGCACCTTGCCAGAGGTCGGGACGATGGTGTTATAGGCGCGCGCAAGCCGCGTGATCGAATCGAGCAGAATCACGACATCTTTCTTGTGTTCGACGAGACGCTTTGCCTTCTCGATCACCATTTCGGCGACCTGAACGTGCCGCTGTGCAGGCTCGTCGAAAGTGGACGAGATCACCTCGCCTTTCACCGAACGCTGCATGTCGGTGACCTCTTCCGGCCGCTCGTCGATCAGCAGGACGATCAGATAGACCTCGGGATGATTGGTCGTGATCGCGTTGGCAATCGCCTGCAGAATCATCGTCTTGCCGGTGCGAGGCGCCGCCACGATCAGCCCGCGCTGACCCTTGCCAAGCGGCGTCATCAGATCCATGACCCGAGTTGACAGGTTTTCGGGATCGGCTTCGAGCTTGATCCGCTGCTGCGGATAGACCGGCGTGAGGTTCTCGAAGAAGATGCGTTCCTTGCCGCGTGCCGGCGGCTCGAAATTCACGGCTTCGACTTTGATGAGTGCGAAATACCGCTCTCCCTCGCGCGGTGGCCGGATTTGCCCCGCAACCGTGTCGCCGGTGTGCAAATCGAATTTGCGAATCTGCGAGGGGGACACGTAGATGTCGTCGGGCCCGGCGAGGTAGTTGTAGTCCGGCGCGCGTAGGAAGCCGAACCCATCGGGCAGGACTTCGAGTACCCCTTCGGAAAAGATCAGGCCGGCCTTGGCCGCACGCGCGCGCAGGATCTCGAAAATCAGCTCCTGCTTGCGCATGCCGGTGGCGCCCGGAATCTCGTGCTCGCGCGCGACCCTGGTCAGCGCGGTGACGCTCATTTCCTTCAGCGTCGTGAGGTCCAGCGTTACTTGTTCGGTGGTAGCGGTGGTGGTGGCGGCGTCGGTCTGAGTGGCCTGAGCCGCGTTGCGATCTGTTGCCACAGTTCCTTTAACCCTTCGCCGGTCTGGGCGGAGACGCCCAGGACCGGACCTTCATGTACTCTTTCGAGCTCCTTCAAATGCCGCGCGCGTTCGGCGCGCGACAACTTGTCCAACTTGGTTGCGACGACGGACGAGGGTACAGCCAGCGAGCCGAGCCATCGCCACGCATGCAGATCGGATTCCAGCCCGGGATGGCGGCTGTCGATCAGGTGAAACACGCCGGCAATCCGAGCGCTCTTTCCAAAATACGAAGTGGTAATGGTCTCGAATTCCCGAGCCGCCGCATTGCCGCCGCGCGCATATCCGTAACCCGGCAAATCCACCAGGTAAAACGGCGGTACTCCTTCGGGAGCCACGCGATAGAAGTTCGCGAGGCGGGTCTTTCCCGGCGCGGCGCTCGTGCGCGCCACTTTGTGGCGCACCAGCGCGTTAATCAGACTCGACTTGCCGACGTTCGACCGGCCGACCAGCGCTAATTCAGGCAGACGTTCCCTCGGAAACCCTGCGGAGTCGACAGCGCTAGCCACGAACTCGGCGGTGATCCTCACGCCTCGAGTTCAAAATTCAAAGTTCAAAGGTAGTTCCAAAGTTGTGAGTTGCAAGTTTGCACCGTTCTCAACTTTGAACTGTGAGCCTTAAACTTTGAACTTTCCGCGTCAGTGCGTAATCGTGTCCGATGCCTCGTCGTCGACCGCGACGGCGGTTTCGGGCGACGGCGCAATCGGCGTCAACGGACCTTCGAGCGCCTGCTTCAGCACTTCATCCATCGTCTCGACGAGATACAGGTTCATGACGTCGAGCACGTTCTTCGGGATGTCGGCCAGGTCCTTTTCGTTGTCCTTCGGCAGGATGATGTCCTTCAGCCCTGCGCGGTGCGCGGCGAGGACCTTTTCCTTGACGCCGCCGATCGGCAGCACCTTGCCGCGCAACGTGATCTCGCCGGTCATCGCCACATCACGCCGCGCCGGCACGCGCGCGAGCGCCGAGACCAGCGCGGTCGCAAGTGTGATGCCAGCGGACGGACCATCCTTGGGAATGGCGCCTTCCGGGATGTGCACGTGAACGTCGAGACGGCGATTGAAGTCCTTGGCGATACCGAATTCCTCGGCGCGCGAACGAACGTAGCTCATGGCCGCCTGCGCCGACTCCTGCATGACGTCTCCCAACTTGCCGGTGAGCGTCAAGCGGCCGCGACCAGGCATCAATGTCGCCTCCGTCACGAGGATTTCACCGCCGACCTCCGTCCATGCCAGGCCGGTCGCAACGCCGATTTCGTTCCGTTCCTCGGCCATCGTCGGCCGGAAGCGAGGAACGCCCAGATACTCTGTGACTTTTTCCGACGTGATCTCGTCCGACGTCTCGGCATCGACCACGACCTTGCGCGCCACTTTGCGGCAAATCGAGTTGATTTCGCGTTCGAGATTGCGGACGCCCGCCTCGCGCGTGTAGCGCTGGATGATCGTTTGAATGGCTTCGTCCGTGAACGTGATGTTCTTGTCCGTAAGCCCGGTGCCTTCGACCGACTTCGGCACTAGAAACCGCTTGGCGATCTCGACCTTTTCGTGCTCGGTGTAACCCGCCAGCTGCAGCACCTCCATACGATCACGCAGCGCCTGCGGAATCGTATGCAGCACGTTCGCCGTGCAGATGAACATCACGTGCGACAGGTCGTACTCGACGTCGAGATAGTGATCGAGGAACGCGCTGTTCTGCTCGGGATCGAGCACTTCGAGCAGGGCGGCCGACGGATCGCCGCGGAAGTCCATCGACATCTTGTCGACTTCGTCGAGCAGGAAAATCGGGTTCAGCGTGCCGGCCTTCTTCATCATCTGGATGATCTGCCCCGGGAACGCCCCGATATAGGTGCGGCGGTGGCCGCGGATTTCGGCTTCGTCGCGCACACCGCCAAGCGAGAGGCGGACGAACTTGCGGTTCATCGCGCGCGCGATCGACTTGGCCAGCGAGGTCTTGCCGACGCCCGGCGGTCCGACAAACGTCAGAATCGTCGCCTTGGGCTTCTTGACCAGTGCCCGCACCGCCAGGAACTCGAGGATGCGCTCCTTAATCTTCTCGAGTCCGTAGTGATCTTCGTTGAGAATGATCTCGGCGTTCTTGAGATCGCGGCTTTCCTTCGTTCTCTTGTGCCACGGCACCGCGATCAGCCAATCGAGGTAGTTGCGCGAGACCGTCGCCTCAGCCGACATCGGCGGCATCGCCTCGAGCCGCTTCAGCTCCTGGATGGCCTTTTCTTCGACCTCCTTCGGCATCCGCGACTGCTCGATCTTTTTCTTGAGCTCCTCGATCTCGTTGCCTTTTTCGTCCTTGCGGCCCAGCTCCTTCTGGATCGCCTTCATCTTCTCGTTGAGGTAGTACTCCTTCTGCGCCTTTTCCATCTGCTTCTTGACGCGAGATTGGATGCGGCGATCGACCTGGAGCTTGTCGACCTCAGCTTCGAGGATGTTGACGATGCGGTTGAGCCGTTCGAGCGGCGAGATGATCTCGAGCAGGTTCTGCTTTTCGTCCACGCCGACGTTGAGATGCGCGGCAATCGTGTCGGCCAGCTTGCCGGGATCATCCACGCGCACCGCCGCGATCATGGCGTCGTAATGCAGGTTGTTCGACAGCTTCACATACTGCTCGAAAAGCGTGACCACTTTGCTCATGGTCTGCTCGACGTCGCCGGACGATTCTTTCTGCCGCTGGAGCACCTTGACGACGACGCGGTGGAAGCCCTTGTCTTCCTTCCACTCGACCACGCGCGCGCGATCCACGCCCTCGACCAGCAGCTTGATGTTGCTGTCGGGCAGCTTCAGGCTCTGCACCACGTTCACAATGCAACCCATGGTGTAGATGTCGTTGGCGCCCGGGTCGTCAACCGCCGCGTCGTGCTGCGCGGCGAGGAAGATGCGTTTGTCCTTGGCCAACGCATGTTCGAGCGCGCGAATGGACGACGGCCGTCCAATCACGAACGGCAGCATCATGTGTGGAAAAACGACGACGTCCCGCAGCGGGACGATTGGAAGCGTTTCGTAGACTTCGACCATAGGGTGTATGCCGACAGCGATCAGCTGTCAGCTATCAGCTTACGGCAAAAACTCTGTCGATGTCGGCCGAGAGCTGAGAGCTGACCGCTGAAAGCTTCACGGCGGAGAAGGTTTAGCCCGCCTTTTCAATGACTTCGAGGGCGCTGCTCTTGCTCAGCACCATCTCGCGCGTGACGACGCATTCGCGCGTTTTCTTCTGCCCGGGCAGCTGGTACATCAAGTCCAGCATCAGGTCTTCGATGATCATCCGCAGCCCGCGCGCGCCGATCTTGCGCTCCAGCGCCATCTCCGCGATCGCGTCGAGCGAGTCTTCCGTAAAGCGCAACTTCACGTTCTCGTACTCGAACAGCTTTTGATACTGCCGCGTAATGGCGTTGCGCGGCTGCGTCAGGATTTGGATGAGCGCCGGCTTGTCGAGCTCGTGCAGCGTGCCGACCACCGGCAGGCGGCCGACGAACTCCGGGATAAGCCCGAACCTGATCATGTCCTGCGGCTCGATCTGCTCGAGGACGACGCCGACGTCGCGGCCCTTCTGCGTCTTGACGTCGGCCTTGAACCCGAGCGTCTTCTTGCCGATTCGCCGCTCGATGATCTTCTCGAGACCGACAAACGCGCCGCCGCAGATGAACAGGATGTTCGTCGTGTCGATCTGAAAGAACTCCTGATGCGGATGCTTGCGCCCGCCCTGGGGTGGCACATTGGCCACTGTACCTTCCAGAATCTTCAGCAGCGCCTGCTGCACGCCTTCGCCTGACACGTCGCGCGTGATCGACGGGTTCTCGTCCTTGCGGCCGATCTTGTCGATCTCGTCAATGTAGACAATGCCCTGCTGGCACTTCTCGATATCGCCGCCAGCGGCCTGTAGCAGCTTCAGGATGATGTTTTCAACGTCCTCGCCGACATACCCGGCTTCAGTGAGCGTGGTCGCGTCGACGATGGTGAACGGCACCGACAGCAGCTTGGCCAGCGTTTGCGCGAGGAGGGTTTTGCCCGTGCCGGTCGGCCCGATCAGCAGGATGTTGGACTTGGTGAGCTCGACGTCGTTGCGGCTGCGCGGCTGCTTCTGGATTTCGAGCCGCTTGTAGTGGTTGTAGACCGCGACCGCGAGCTTCTTCTTCGTGAGCTCCTGGCCGATGACGTACTCGTCGAGGAACTTCTTGATCTCCTGTGGCGTCGGCAGCGACGTACGCACGCCGCGGCTCTCGAACCGGTTATCGTCGGCAATGATGTCGTTGCAGACCTCGACGCATTCGTCGCAGATGAAGACGGTGGGGCCCGCAATCAGCTTCCTGACGTCGTTCTGATCCTTATTGCAGAACGAGCAGCGCAAAACCTCGCCGCTGTCGCCGGTTTTTTTCACCATTCCTACCTCTAGCCTACACCCGTTTCCGAATCACGTCGTCAATAATTCCGTACTCCTTGCCCTGCTCGGCCGACATGATGTAGTCGCGTTCGGTATCTTCCTGAATGCGCTTGATATCCTGCCCGGTGTGCGCCACCAGAATCTCGTTGATCCGCACACGCATACGCAGAATCTCTTTTGCGGCGATGTCGATATCGGTGGCCTGCCCGCCGAGTCCCGACATCCACGGCTGATGGATCAGAATGCGTGAGTTCGGGAGCGAGTAGCGCTTGCCCTTCGCCCCGGCCGCCAGCAGCACCGCCGCGATCGACGCCGCTTGCCCGATGCAGATGGTTTGCACGTCGGGGCGGATGAACTGCATGGTGTCGTAGATCGCGAAGCCGTCGGTGATCGATCCGCCGGGGCTGTTGATGTAAAGCTGGATGTCCTTGTCGGGATCTTCCGATTCAAGAAACAGCATTTGTGCGACCACGAGATTGGCAATGTTGTGGTCGATCGGCGTGCCGATGATGATGATGTTGTCCTTGAGCAGGCGCGAGAAAATGTCGTACGCGCGCTCGCCCCGGTTGGTCTGTTCGACCACCATCGGGATGAGCTGATTGTGTGCACTGAGGGGAAACGAAGCCATACGCTCTGAGACCACTATATATATCGGCGCGGCGCGCCAAAAGATGACCAGGATTGCACGTTCGGTTTTGGGACACTTCGGGCGTTGCCCCAAGGTCGGGCGCGCGGCTCAAGTGGTGCCGCGACGCGTGGCTACCTTCGACTCCGGTGATGTCGGAGTCGCTCAGGTCAGGAACGCCTGGCGCTACAATTCCACGATCTTGGCCTGACCCATCACGTGCGTGAGCGCTTTTTCGCGCCGCATGCCCGCCACCAGCCGGCCCAGGCCACCCTCCTGTTCAATCCGCGCCCGAATCGCCGGCACGGTGAGGCCGGTGTTCTGCGCGTACTTCTCGAGCTCGGCATCGATCTCCGCTTCGCTGATGCGGACATCGTCACGGCGGACGATTTCATCCAGCACGATCGCCGAGGCAACCGTGTCGTTGGCCGGCTCACGCTGACCTTCGCGGAAGGCGGCCCAGTCGATGTTGGTTTTGCGCGGATCGATGCGCTGCTCCATCAAGCGATGCGCGAAGTCTTCGACGCGGCGATCGATCTCTCGATCGACGAGCGAACCTGGTACCGGAAACGGCACGCGCGCCGCCAACTTCTTGAGCAAATCGTTGCGCACCTGTCGTTCGTTGGCTTCGCGCGCTTCGGCCTCGAGATCCTGCCGGACACGGTCACGCAGCGCGGCAAGCGTGTCGAACTCGCCGAGGTCTTTGGCGAACTCATCGTCCAGCTGCGGCACAACGCGCTTCCGCATGTCGTGCAGCCGCACGGTGTAGGCGACTTCGGTGCCGGCGAGTTCAGCCACTGCGTAGTCGTCGGGATAGCGAAGGCGGAATGATTTGGTCTGGTTCGGCGTCATCCCTTTGAGCTCGTCGTCGAGTCCGGGCGGGTTTGCCTTGGCGCCCAGCTCGATTGGAATGCCTTCGTGCTTTTCCTTGTCGCCGGCCTGGCCTTCCTTGTTGAACGGTTGCCGCTCGAGATCGACCACGAGCGTATAGCCGTCCTCCGCTGCGCCGCTCTCGACCGGCTCGTAGCGCGCGGCGCGCTCTCGCAGCCGCTCGAGGGCCTGATCGACGGCGGCCTCCTCGACGGTGACCTTCGAACGGCGCAGTTCGATGGTCGAGAAGTCGCCAGGGTCGAACGACGGCACGACATCGAACTCGGCCTTGAACGTGAGGGGATGCCCCTCTTCGAGTTTCAGATCGCGAATGTCGGGCGCACCAACCGGCTCCACGCCGCGCTCCTGCAGTGCCTCGCCCACGGCGCGCTCAACGAGTTCATGCGCGACGTCGTGGAGGATCTCGCGTTTGAAGCGCTGCTTGATGACTTTCGGCGGAACTTTGCCGGGGCGGAAGCCGGGGAGCTTGGCCGAACGACTGTACTTCGCCGAGATTTTTTGGATCTCGGCATCGACCACGTCAGTCGGGATCTCGATGACGAGATTTTTACGCGTCTCGTTGACGTCGACGAATTCGGTTTTCATTTATCTGGTGAGTTGGGGACGTTGACGATGCCTTCGCCGCTCGCAGCTTGTCTCCCAAAGCTCGCGTGACCGCCTGCATCTGGCAATGTGGAGATGTTGATAACCGCCGTCGCCTCTCCGCGGTTGTCTCGCCGAAGCTCGCTTCGCCTGGCGGCCGTGTTCGAGCCAGGCGTCGACTGAGCGAAGGCGGGTGCGAAAGGGGGGAGTCGAACCCCCAAAGCCTTTCGGCTACCGGATCCTAAGTCCGGCGCGTCTGCCAGTTCCGCCACTTTCGCGTCGAACGTAACGGACCGCGGTGCTTTGCGGGACCCTGTATCTACTCAGCGTAGCATTCCTGCGATTGTCAGGCAAAAGGGTTCGACCGTGAACCACGAACCATGAACCTAAATCGAGGCGTCGCTTTCCACCCACCACCACAGTCCGAGGGCCATGGTCAGCAGGAGGCCGGCCATTACGATGGTCTGCATTTCGCCCGTGATGCGAGTGAGCAGGATTGGCGACTGCTCGAACAGAACCGCTATCAAATCATCGCCGATCGAGACGAACCCGCCCACCCACGCGACACCCACGAGCCCGACGACGATCAGGAGAATGCCAATGGACACCGCGATATTGAACGTCCAGTCGAGCACTTGCTCCGAACGCCAACGGTCGCGGCGAACGCGCGCCATCACGCCGTTGGTGAATCCGGCAGGGACCACAGGCGCAGGGAAGTCGCGCAGGGCCCGCTCGACGACGGCGGCGTTGGCAAGCGCCGTGCTGCAGCGGACGCATCCCGCGATGTGCGACGTGGTATCCGCATCCGGTTCAGCGCCAGCAGCCAGGGCGTCGATCAACAGGTTCACTTCGTCGCACCGCATGGTTAGCGCAACTCCGTCTCCAACGTTTGGCGCAGCAATCGTTTTGCGCGATGAAGATATGTTTTCACGGTCCCCAGCGGTATCGCCAAGATCTCCGCCAATTCGTCATAGCTGAGACCTTCGAAGTAGTGCCCGTTCACGAGCAACTGATAGGTCGGCGGCAGCCGCAGCATCGCCTTCGCCAATCGATCGCGGAGCTCGAGCGAGCTCAGTGCGGTATCGAGCGATCCTGGCTCGAGGGGCGCGCGATCCTCCCGCGTGTCGTCGAGCGACAGCGTCGGTACGCCGCGCGCCTGCCGCTCTTCGGCGAGAAGGTTCGCGACAATGCGAAAGATCCACGTGGAGAGCCGCGCCTCGCCGCGGAAGTAGGCGAGCCCACGATGGACGCGCAGAAAGACGTCCTGCGCGAGCTCCTCCGCACGCGCGTGGTCGGCAATGCTTCTCGCAATGACGCCAAAGACGAGGCGTTTGTACTGATCCACGAGCGCCCGAAAGGCTTCGTCATCTCCCTGCCGGCACCGGTCGATGAGCTGTTGCTCTTCCGCCCGTATCATCCTCCGTGAGATTAGAACGCCGCATTTCCAGATTTGTTTCAGAACTGAAACAAATCGGTACCACAGGCGGTCTAATGGTCGCGATGGAGGAAATGATCGGCCTCATCGTGTTCGCCATCGTGGTGGCTAGCGGCATCACGATCGTGCTGGCCGGTATGTGGCAACGGTCGCGCATTCTCGAAATGGCGCACCGCGAACGGTTGGCGATGATCGAGCGTGGCCTGGTGCCGCCGCCGGAACGCGATCCAGAAGCCTTCGAACAAGCGCTCAAGCCGCACTCCCGAGGATCTTCGCGCGCGACGGCTGCCGGGGTCGTCACGATCGCGTTTGGCGTGGCGCTGGCGTTCCTGATCAGTTTGACGGCCGGTCAGCTGAATATTGGTGTGGGCGTCGGCGGCGCGATTGCGATTATCGGCGTCGCGTTTGTCGTGAACGGCTACCTCGCGGAAGCACGCAAAACGGACGATCGCGGCCAACGATAGCCTCTTCTTGTGAGGGTGCTACAGATTGCGGCCGCAAGCTCAGCATGCTACCATCCGTGGCGGTCGTGCCTGATTCAATCACTTCATCTCGCGAGCTTTTTCACGGTTTGTTCATCCTCGACTACGCTGCGGCGGTTCTCCTCAAGTGGCACGTGTCGCCGATCCACCGAGATCGATTCCCGATCCGCAGAACGGGCGCCCGTTGAAGATTGCGACCGTTGAATCTAGAACGCGCGCGATTTGCCCGTCGTGCGCCAACGCTGGCCACGGAGGGTTTGCGTCGTTCGTGCAGGACTTGCGCTTGGTTTACGCCTGTCCGAGTTGCCGCGAGCTCGTGTGGCTGCCGGGCGCGTAATGCGTCACTCGACAGGTAACAGATTCGTCACCAGCAACTCGTCGATCGTTCCCCGTCTTCCCGCGTGTGAGTTAATGGCACGTCGCGCCGGAACCCGGTAGGCGCGCAAGCCGGCTCGTCGCGTGGTCACGTTGCGCTCGTAGAGCGAGGTCACGCCGGGTGCCGTCGAATTGCTCAACATGACGTGGACACGCCGGGTGGATAACTTCACGGCAATGTCTGCGAGGCGCTGTTGATCGTCGCGATCAAAGCCGCGTGACGTGTACGACGTGAACTGCGCCGTTCTCGTGAGCGGCGCATACGGCGGATCGAAATAGACAAAGTCGCCTTCGTGCGCGCGTTCGCCGACGGCTTCGAATCTGCTCTCGTGGATCTCGATGGACGCTGACGCGAGGACCTCGGATACCGCCCGCATGCGATCGGCGTCGACGATTCGCGGCCGATCGTACCGGCCGGCCGGGACATTGAAATCGCCATCCCCATTGAGCCGGAACAACCCGTTAAAGCCGGTGCGATTGAGGTAAATCAGCATCGCTGCAAGCTCGGTCCCGTACGAGGCTGGCTGCGCTCCGGCAGTGCGCCATACGCGCCGCGCGGGGTTGAACTCGTCGTCGCGCACTTTGTAGTAGTGAGCGCGCCCGTGACGCTCATGGCCGTGCGCCAGCCGGTCGAGCGCGGCAATCACGCCGCTGGCGGCGTCGCGCACGCGCAGATAGCAGCCAATGAGGTCGGCGTTGTGATCGGTGAGAATCGCGCGCCGCCCGTCGAGCTTGCCGAGACTCCAGAGATCGAAGAAAACGGCGCCGCTGCCCAGAAATGGTTCGTGGTAAGCGACGAATGACTCGGGATAAAAACGGCGGAATTGGGAGAGCAATTGCCGTTTACCGCCAGCCCATTTGAGGAACGGCCGCGGCTCGTGTCCTGGCACGGGCGAATTGTATCAATCGATCCTGAGGCACAAATTGAGCGCGGTGGCCGGACGGTGTTGGATTGGGCGCTCGTGAACGCATGACCGAAGCCGACATTCTGATCGTGGGCCTCGGACCGATCGGCTTGGGAGCTGCGTGGCGCCTCTCCAAGCGCGGGCACCGCAACTGGATCGCGTGCGAAGCCGCTGTCGCGTGGCGTTTCGCATAACTTGGCCCAGACTCTGGCCCCGGCATTTAACGGTGTATCGGACGAAGTAACCGCTCGAGATCGCCGGATCCGGGCGATTTCGGCCGATTTTGTGGTTCAGCTTTCATTCCGCAACGCCCGGCCTGAATGAGCCGTATATGCAACGCAGCGGGGCGAAACACTGCGCTCAGAGTGGCAAGATAGAGCACCACCCCGACAGATCAGACATATGCATATCCGAATCACCGTGGCCCTTTTTCTCGCGGTCCTATGTATTGCGAATCCGAGTCTCGGCCAGGGCTGGCGCGGCGTCATCCGGGGACGGGTTCTCGACCCTTCGGCGGCGCGGGTTGCCGGCGCACAAGTCAGCGTTCGCAGTAGTGCTACCGGCATCGTCCGCGAGGTCGCGAGCGAGGCGAACGGCGAATTTGCCGTTGCCGAGTTGCCTCCTGGCGCCTATGTCGTCGAGGCGCGAGCGCCGGGCCACAAAACATGGCGGCGCGAAGTTGATCTCGAGGTAAACCAGGAACGGCGGATCGACGTCAATCTCGCGCTTGGCGAGATCACCGAGGTGGTGCAGGTCGCAGCGACGCCGAGTGCCGTGCGCGACCGCGGGACCCTGGGCACCACGATCCGATCGACAGAGATCCAGACGTTGCCGCTCGACGGGCGCAATTTTCTCGAGCTCGCTCTCCTCACTCCCGCTAGCGCACCTGCCGCGCCCGGGTCCGCGTCGTCGGTCCGTGGCGACTTCGCGTTTTCGGCAAACGGCGGGCGCGAAGACTTCAACAGCTTCCTTCTCGATGGCGTGGACAACGTCGATCCGAAATTGAATACGGTCGCGATACGCCCCGCGGTAGACGCAATTCGCGAGTTCGAGGTGCTCACCAGCGCGTATCACGCGGAGTTTGGCCGCTACGCTGGAGCTCAGGTCAACGTCATCACGCGTGCCGGCACCAACGCAATGAACGGCACGGGGTATCTGTTCGTGCGGAACGGCCAGCTCGATGCGCGCAACGTGTTTGCTCCGGAGGGGGAGCCTGCGCCCGAATACTCGCGTTATCAAACCGGCGGCTCTGCCGGCGGGCCGTTAGTTCGCAGCAAGATCTTTTTCTTTGCCGACTACGAAGCCACCCGCCGGCGCGAGGGGATCACGCGCCTCACGACGGTACCGACGCTCGCCGAGCGCGCCGGCGATTTCTCACAAAGCATGTTTCCGCTGCCGCGCAATCCGCTTACCGGCCAGCCGCTGCCGTTTATTCCTGCTTTCGCGCAGCACCCGGTTGGCCGGTCCCTCGTCAATCTCTATCCGGAACCGAACCGTATCTCGCCAACGGCAAACTTTGTTTCATCGCCAGTCGAACGCGACGACACTCACCAGTTCGACGTGCGCGTCGATCGCGTGTGGGCCGCGGGAGGCGAGCTGACCTTTCGCTACAGTTTCAGCGATAGGGATTTGTTCGAGCCGTTTACCGGGCCTTCGCAGGCGGCGATTCCGGGATTTGGCGACGAAGTTCCGCGTCGCGCGCAGAGTTTTCTCGCCAACGACTCGCGCGCGTGGCGGCGCTCATGGCACAACGACGTGCGATTCGCCGTGACGCGCGTAAGCAGCGCGGTGAATCAGGAAGGACAGGGCGTCAGCCTGAATCGTCAGGTCGGACTTCCGGAGCTGTCCAGCGACGCGCGCGACTGGGGATTGAGTTACATCAGTGTGCTCGGCTATTCGCCGCTGGGCCACGAAATCAACAACCCGCAGGAGAGTACGACGACCACAGTACAGATCGCTGACACCGTGACGTGGGCGCGCGGCGCGCATCTGGTCCGGATCGGCGGCGATGTTCGGACGATTTCGCAAAATGCGTTTCGTGACGTGCTGTCGCGCGGGCAGCTGATCTTCACCGGACAAATCACGAACAATTCGCTTGCCGACCTGCTGCTCGGTCTGCCCGTGGTGACCGTCGGCGCGCGCTTGGACAACCCGCAGCATCTCCGTACGCACACCTGGTCGTTGTTTGCGCAGGACAGTTGGCAACTCGGATCCAATCTGACGCTCGATGCCGGCCTGCGCTACGAGGTGATAGCGCCGCCGGTCGATCGTGACGATCGTGCGAGCCTCTACAATCCGGCCACCGGCACATTGGTGCAGGTGGGTACGGGCGGGCTTGCGCGCGGCGGTTACGAGACGGACCGCAACAACATCGCGCCGAGGATCGGGTTGACGTGGGCGGCAAACGGCGATGGCAGCACGGTGATTCGCGGCGGGTATGGCCTCTACTTCAGTCAATCGGCGCTCGCGCCGAGCGAAGCGCTCTACTTTAGTCCGCCGTATTATCAGGCGAGCTTTTATTTCCCGCTGCCGTCGGCAGGAGTGGTCCTGTCGCTGTCGGATCCATTTCCGGCAAATTTCCCCATACCCACGCCGCCGTCGGCACTCACGATTCAGCCTGATCTCGAAACGCCGTCGCTTCATCACTGGAACGTGGGCGTGAGCCAGGAGCTCCCGGCATCGTGGTCGGTGCAAGTGGCGTATGCGGGATCGCGTGGCCACCAGTTGCTCGCCGCGCGCGACATCAACCAGGCGGCGCCGAGTTCCACCCCGATCAACCCCCGGCCGAATCCGTTTTTCGCCGACATCACCGCGTTGGAATCGCGCGCGCACTCGCAGTACCACGCGCTCATCGTCTCGGCGGAGCGCCGCCTCGATCGCGGCTTCTCGGTCCTGACGTCTTACACCTGGTCCACGTCGAAAGACGATGCCTCCGGGTTTTTCGCGAGCAGCGGCGATCCAAATTTCCCGCAGGATAGTCGCGATCCTGAGGCTGAGTGGGGGCGTTCGGGCTTTGACGTGCGGCATCGCTTCACGGCGGGGTTTGTGTACGACTTGCCGTTCGGCGGCGACAACGTGCTCGCTCGCGATTGGCAAGTGAGCGGCATTGTCACCCTCCAATCAGGCCGCCCATTTACTGCTGCATTGCTGCCGGATCTCGACAACAGCAACACCGGCCGGAGCTCGCTCGGCTTCGGCGCGAACGATCGTCCGAATCTCGTCGGCGATCCAGAGATCGGCAATCAAAGTGCCGAGCGCTGGTTCGACAGCGCGGCGTTTGCGCTGCCGCCGTACGGGACGTTCGGCAATACGGGCCGCAACACGCTCGAGGGTCCGGGATACGCCAACGTCAATCTCGCGGTGCGCAAGATGCTCCCGCTGTACGGCCGGGCACGGGTGCAACTGCGATTGGAAGCGTTCAATGTTTTCAATCGCGCCAACTACAACTTGCCCGACAACTTTTTGGGGTCGCCGACGTTCGGACAGATTTTGTCGGCGCAGGCGCCGCGGCGCATACAGCTCGGCGCGCGCGTCCTTTTCTGACGCGTGCACAATTGCGCATTGAGGATCTCCTGTTTGGTTGTCCCCCGACCTTCCCGATCTTCCCGTGAGCTATCATCCGCGCAGGAGACTCCCATGAATCGTCTCACCCTCACCGGCGTGGCATGTATCCTCATCGTCGCCGCGTCCGCGGCGCAAACGCCGGACGCGCGCGCGCCGCAGATTGAATCGATCACGGCGGAGGACATGCGCGCCGATCTGTTCTTTCTCGCGTCTGATGCGATGCAGGGCCGCCTCACGAACACCGACACCAATGCGCTTGCCGCAGACTGGGTGTTATCGCGTTTCGAGCGGCTCGGCCTTCGTCCCGGAGGACACGGCGGATTCGAGCATCGCTACGCGCTCATGACGGCCGCGCTCGACGGCGGGAATGCGATGTCTATCGGACAACTGCCGGCGAGTGGTGTGCGCTCGGAGCTGCGCCTTGCTGAAGAGTTCTATCCGCACCGCTTCAGCGCGAACGCCGCTGCCGAATCGGGGCTGACGTTTGTCGGCTTCGGCATCGTCTCGCAGGAGCGCGGCCATGACGATTACCGCGATGCCGTGCGCGGACGGATCGCGCTCGTGCTCGAGCGCGAACCGGGCGTCAACGATCCGGCCAGCCCGTTTGACGGCCTCGTGACTGCAGAAGTCGCGCAGCCGATCAAGAAAGTGCTGGCCGCGCAGGAGAAGGGCGCGGTCGGCGTGATCTTTGTCGAAGACGTTCACAACCAGACCGCTCCGCCCGCGAACTTTCAGGCGCAGGCGGCCGCTTACTGGCCCGCAACGCCGCCG
The DNA here is from genome assembly GCA_046726375.1 of Acidobacteriota bacterium. Classification (GTDB taxonomy): domain Bacteria; phylum Acidobacteriota; class Vicinamibacteria; order Vicinamibacterales; family UBA2999; genus DASPWV01. Next base: position 72,328 of record JBKPAJ010000071.1, on the reverse strand, counting down.
CGCGTCGAGCGATACACGCTCAAAGCGTGGGCTGACCGGATTCGCATTCCGGTCATGCACGTGTCGGTGCCTGTCGCGGAACGGCTCGTTGCGGCTAGCGGCCGCACGTTGATCGATCTCGCGCGCGCCGCTGAAACCCGCGGCGGCATCACGCCCGTGCCGATCGACACCACCGTCAACATGAAAGCCAGTGTTGTTCATCAGACAGTGCCGGATCGATCGATTGTCGCAATGATCGAAGGGACCAATCCGCAACGCAAAAACGAGTTCGTCATGATCAGCGCCCACTTCGATCACGACGGCGCGGACGGACCACGTGTGTACAACGGCGCGGACGATGACGGATCGGGCACCGTTGGCTTGATCGACATTGCCGAGGCGTATGCACTTGCCGCTAAGGCAGGGCAGGCGCCTCAACGCTCGGTGATCTTTGCGGCCTGGAACTCTGAGGAGCGCGGGCTGCTTGGCGCCTGGGCCTACGCCGAGGACCCGATCGTGCGACTCGATCAGATCGTCGCGGTGCTCAACATGGACATGATCGGCAGGAACGAAGAAGTACAGGTGGGCGGTGGCGGCCGCTTCCGCGGCCTCGACCTGCAGACGGCGGAATCCAATGCCAACGCCACCAACATCATCGGCACGGTTCGGAGCCCCGATTTGCGCGCGGCCGTGGAAAAAGCCAACCAGGGGATCGGCCTCGACCTCAAGTTTCGCTATGACAACAACATCTCCAACCTGATGCGTCGCAGCGATCACTGGCCCTTCATTCAAAAAGGCGTACCCGGCATCTGGATTCATACCGGGCTGCACCCGGACTATCACACCATTTACGACCGTCCGGAGAAGATCAATTACACGAAGATGCAGAAGATCGCGCGTATGGTCTATCAGGCAAGCTGGGACCTTGCGAATGCCTCGTCGCGGCCGCGATTATTGCCGATCGGAACGACGACCACTGCGAATCGGGAGCGATAGAATCGGGCGAAGCGATGATCAAGACATTGTTGCAATTACGACGTGCTCGCTGGATCACGGCGCTCGCGTGCGCCTTGACGGTTGTGGTGACGAGCGCCAGCGACTGGCCGGAGTGGCGCGGCCCGCTGCGCGACGGGCGATCGCTGGAGACCGGGCTGCCTGCGAGCTGGTCGCCGAAAGGCGAAAATCTGGCGTGGCGTGTGCCGATCGGGAGCCGTTCCTCGCCGGTGGTGTTGCGCAATCGCGTGTATCTCCTGCAGGCCTTCGGTGATCTCGCAAACACGCAGGAGCGCCTCGTGGCGCTCGACGCCGACTCGGGCAAGGTCGTGTGGGATCGCCGCTTCAGCATCTACCTCAGCGACGTGCCGCAGCATCGCGCTGGATGGGCGTCGCCATCCGTCGATTCCGAAACCGGCAATATCTACGTGATGACTGTCGGCGCGCAACTGATTTGCGTTGCGCCCGACGGCAAGATCGTATGGGACCGATCGCTGCCGGAAGAATACGGCGCGGTGACGACGCATGGCGGCCGCACGACGTCGCCAATCATCGAAGGTGGCAAAGTCATCGTCAACGCGTTGATCCTGGCGTGGGGCGATCTCAATCGCACCAACAATCGTGTGTTTGCGTTCGACAAGAGTACGGGCCAGACGATCTGGGTGAGCTCACCGCAGACGCGCCACTACGACACGAATCAATCACCGCCGATCGTCGCCGACATCGACGGGATGCAAACGATCATCATTGGCGGTACCGACGGCGCCTATCATGCGATCAAGCTGAACACGGGCGAACCGGTGTGGCGCATCGACGTATCGAAGCGCGCGATTCTCAACGGCGCTCTGTTCCGCGACGGTCTGGCATTCATCACCCACGGCGAGGAGAACATCGGCACGACCGAGATGGGGATGATTGCAGCCGTCGACGCGCGCAGGACCGGCGAGCTCAAGGACGATGCCTATCGCTGGCGCACGTTGGGCTTTTTGCCGACGTTCGCGTCGCCCGTGATGGACGGCGAGCGGTTGTACACCGTCGACAACAGCGCGATCGTCGGCGCGTTCGATCTGAAAACCGGCGCGAAGTTGTGGGAGCACACGCTCGGCACTCTGCAGAAAGGATCGCCGGTCCTTGCCGACGGCAAGTTGTACGTCGGCACGGAAAACGGGAAGTTCTACATCCTGCAGCCGTCCGCGACCGACGTGAAGGTGCTCGATGAGGATCTTCTCGGCACGCCGGAATCGCCTGAGATGATCATCGCGTCGCCAGTAGTCGCGGATGGGCGCGTCTATGTCACATCGATGGATGCCACGTATGCGATTGGCAAGCGGGTGCCTGCTGGACCTGGGGCGCCGAAGGCGCCTGGAGCGGCGAATGTGCCGGTGCAAGGCTCAGGGTCGGTGGCCCACGTGCAGGTGTTCCCGTACGAATCTCTTCTCGCGCCGGGAGGGAAGCAGGCGTTTCGCGTGCGTGCGTACGATGCAAAGGGCAATCTCCTAAGCGATGCGCCGGCGAGCAGCGTGACCTGGAGCGTCGATCAGCTTGCCGGCGACATCGCGGGTGACGGTACGTTCGTCGCGCCGGCGGAAGGATCGACTGCTGGTTTCGTGAAAGCCACCGTCGGCAGTCTCACTGGCCAGGCGCGCGTGCGTGTGATTGCGCCGCTGCCGTGGTCCTTCGACTTCGAGCAGCCGAAGGCGGAGGCGCCTCCTGCGTGGTGGGCAGGGGCGCCTGGCAAAGTGTTTCAGCGCCCGATCGAAGGTGCGGGCAATGTCCTCATGCGTCCGCGCGACGACACCGTCGGCCGGCGTGCGAAAATTCTGATGGGGCCGGCCACGCTCACGGCGTACACGATCGAAGCCGATGTGCGCAGCCGCGAGCAGCGGCGGCAGCGCGGCGACGTCGGCGTCATCGACGAGCGCTATGCGCTCGTGCTCTTCGGCAACGGTCAGAAGCTGGAGCTTCATCCGTGGCAGGCAGCTGATGAGATGACTGTGCGAGTGCCCTACAAATGGGACCCTGACAAGTGGTACAGCATGAAGTTGCGGGTCGATCAGCAGCCCGACGGTAAAACGCGGGTGCGCGGTAAAGTCTGGCCAACGGGCGAGGCCGAACCGGCAGCGTGGACTGTCGAAAAGATCGACCCCATCGGGCATCACATGGGCAGCCCCGGCCTCTATGCCGATGGCATCTCGGACGTCTATTTCGACAATGTGAAAGTCTATAAAAACCAATGAGAACCGCCGCATTCCTCGTCGCTCTTCTCGCCTCCCCGGTTCTGCTCAGCGCCGACTGGCCCATGTGGGGCGGCACGCCGTCGCGCAACATGGTCTCGTCGATGAAAGGCTTGCCGACACAGTGGGACATCAAAACCGGCAAGAACGTGAAATGGGTTGCGGAACTTGGATCGCAGTCGTATGGCAATCCAACCGTTGCTGGCGGAGTCGTACTGGTTGGCACCAACAACGAAGCGCTGCGCGATCCGAAGCAACCCGGCGATCGTGGTGTGCTGATGGCGTTCCGCGAATCGGATGGCGAGTTCCTGTGGCAGGCGACGTACGAAAAGCTGGCGTCGGGTCGCGCCAACGACTGGCCCTATCAGGGCATTGCCTCGTCGCCGCTGATTGAAGACGGCGCGGCATACTTCACGTCGAATCGCGGTCAGGTGGTGGCCGTCGATCTGCAGGGCTTTCACGACAAGGAAAACGACGGCCCGGTCAAGGACGAAAAGCTGACGGACCTTCACGATCCCGATGTCCTCTGGATCTTCGACATGATGGAAGAGGTCGGGTCGTTCCCGCACAACATGTCGAATTCGTCGCCAGTCGCGTTTCAAAACCTGATCTTCGTCAGCACGTCGAACGGCCAGGACGAAAGCCACGTCAACATCCCGTCGCCGAAGGCGCCTGCGATCATCGCCATCGACAAGACGACCGGAAAGCTGGTGTGGGAAGACAACTCAGTCGAGGATCGCATCCTTCACGGGCAATGGTCCACGCCGGCGGTAGCCGACGTTGCCGGTGTGATGCAAGTTGTGCACGCACAGGGCGATGGATGGGTACGCGGATACGAAGCGCTGACCGGCAAGAAGCTGTGGGAATTCGATACCAATCCCAAGACCTCGGTGTGGCCAAAAACGCGCAACGAGGTGATCGCCACGCCGGTCATCTATCAGAACGTCGTCTACATCGCCAACGGTCAGGATCCGGAACACGGCGAAGGCGTCGGGCACGCGTATGCGATCGATCCGACCAAACGCGGCGACATCACGCAATCCGGAATGATCTGGCACTACGACAAAATCCGCCGCTCCATCTCGACCGCCGCGATCAAGGACCATCTGATCTACTTCGCCGACTTCAGCGGCTTTCTGCATTGCCTCGATCTGAAAACCGGCAAGCCGCACTGGACGCACGACATGTTTGCCGCGATCTGGGCCTCGCCGATGATCATCGACGACAAGGTGTATCTCGGCGACGAAGATGGCGATGTCACCGTGCTGCAGCACGGCAACGTGCTGAAGGTCGTCTCCGAGCAGAACATGGGCAGTTCGGTCTACGCCACTGCGGTGCCGGCTAACGGCAAGCTGTTCATCATGAACCGCAACCAGCTCTGGGCACTGGAAGAAGGGGCGACGCTCAAAAAACCCAGCGCGCAGTGATCCACAGGCGGGCATTTCTCCGATCGATTGGCGGCTTTGCGCTGCCCGCGCTGGCGTGGGCGCAGCGATCAGCACCCGTGCCTGTCGCCGCCCCGCCGGATGCCTGGCCGCACTTCCGCGGCACCGCCACCCTCACGGGCGTGTCGTCCTCAGCGGTTCCCGCAACGCTGAAGCGCCTCTGGGCTTGGGAAGGCGGCGAAGCGATCGAGTCGTCGGCCGCCATCGTCAACGGCGTTGTCTACATCGGCGCCGCTACCGGCGAGCTCCTCGCCTTGTCACTCTCGGACGGCTCGCTGCGCTGGCGCTACAAAGCGGGCGAGTCGATCGGCGAATCATCTCCGGCAGTAGCCGATTGGCGTGTGTTCATCGGCGATCTCGAGGGCGCCGTGCACGCCGTCGACGTCAACAGCGGCAAGGCCGTCTGGCGCGCGAAGACAGGCTCGGAGATCAAATCGTCGCCCATCGTTTCGGGCGAACTGTTGTTGATCGGATCGTACGACGGCGGCCTCTATGCGTACGGCGCGGCGGACGGCAAAGAGCGGTGGGTCTATAAGACCGACAACTATGTCCATGGCACGCCGTGCATTTCCGATGGCATCGCATACTTCGCCGGCTGCGACGAGCGATTCCATGCCGTGCGCGTGCGCGACGGCGGCGAGCTGTTCGGCGCGTCGGCAACGGCGTACACTGGCGCGTCGGTCGCGATCGACGGCGGGACCGCCTATTTCGGCACGTTCGACAATCAAGTGATCGCGTTCGATCTGAAAACGCGGCGCGTGCGCTGGCGCTACGAACACCCAGATCGCAAGTTCCCGTTCTATTCCTCGGCCGCCATCGCACCCGGTGTGGTCGTCATGGGCGGTCGGGATCGAATGGTGCACGCGCTCGACAGCAGCACCGGCAAGGCGCGTTGGACCTACATGACGCGCGCACGCGTAGACTCTTCTCCGGCCATCGCGGGCGGGCGAGTGTACGCCGGCTCCAGCGACGGCAGGCTGTACGTGTTCGATTTGGCCAGCGGGAAGGTGGTAGGCGAATACGATGCCGGCGGCGCACTGGCCTCGTCGCCGGCTATCGCATCGGGTCGCGTCGTTATCGGATCACTCGACGGCCATGTCGTCTGCTACGGCTAGTCCCCTGGAAACGAGAGGCGTTGCATAAGTCCCGGAGCGCGGCGCCCGGATCGCAAGGCGCGCCGACCGTGCATATTGGGCATATGCAAGGGAGAAGCAACGCCGCGAGCCGGGATGCCCGGCCCGGGAATTATGCGATGCCTCTCGTTTCCAGGGGACTAGCGCCGCTCAGCGGTATTCGACGTTCACGACGGCATGATTGATCTTCGCGCCTTTTACGTCTTTGAGAAGCGGCTTGATGTCGGCAATCGATGCGCCGGGTCCCATCTTCGTCTGCAGCGCGCGCAGCTTTGCCTCGTCGTTGAGCAGCTCCGTCATGTCGATCTCCATCAGCGTGATGCGTGAGCCGTTGACGTAGTCGGCGTTGGTCTTGACGATCTTCCCCATGACTTCGAGATCGATGGCGACTTTGAAGCCCTGGAACATCTGCTTCATCATCTGCATCATCGCGGGATCGATGTTCTCCGGCGCGGTCTGCGGCGGATTCGCCGGTGCATTGCCGGCGGCGGTTTTTTCGTCAAACGTGACCGTCAGTACGGAGCTGTCGCCTTTGCGAGTCTGATTGAACTTTACGGGGTTGGATTTTTTCGCCGCCTCCGGGCCTGTGGGCGCCACGCTGCCCAGATTGGGATCCTGTTCGATGTTGATGGCGTTGATGTCGTCGAAGGCGTAAACCGCCTTGGCGCCTTCGAAGCCGTTGGCTTCCTTGAGAGGTGTGTACGACACGAAGCGGACGCCCTTGCCAAGCTTCTCAGCAGCTTGCTTGAGCTGTTCCTCGCTGAACGGCGTGCTCGTCTGTTTCACCTGCCCCTGAGGATCGAGACCGGCCATCATGCCCTTGAGCGTGGCGACGTTCATCAGCATGGTCTGCTCGATCGTGCCGCTGCCGTCCGGCTTCACTTTGATCAGGGTGGCACTGTTGAGACACGCGGTGAGACAGAGAGTGGCGGACGCAATCGAAACGAGTCGCAAAAGGCGCATGTTCATCTCCAGTAAACGGACGATCATACCTATACTGAGCCGTCATGAACGAAGGAACTTCGCGGCACGCGCTCGTTACCGGCGCCAGCGCAGGAATCGGGCTGGCCTTTGCGCGTGTCCTGGCGGCTCAAAGGCATCATCTCATTTTGACGGCGCGCCGGCGCGAGCGGCTGGAAGCGCTGGCGCGCGAGCTCGCCCAACGCCACGGTGTGCAGACCTACGTAATCGTGGACGATCTGGCCGATCCGCGCGCGCCCGAGCGCCTGTCTGCCGCCGTGGCAGAGCGTGGATTGAAGGTCGATGTGCTGGTGAACAACGCCGGATATGGCGTCCCGGGACGCTATGCCGGCACCACGTGGCAACAACAACGCGACTTTTTGCAGGTCATGGTCGTCGCGGTGTCGGAGTTGACGCATCGCTTTCTTCCCGGCATGCTCGAACGCAAATGGGGCCGCATCCTCAACGTCGCGTCGCTCGCCGGGTTGCTTCCCAGCGTCGCCGGCCACACGCTCTACGCCGCGTCAAAGGCGTACGTGATTTCCTTCTCTGAAGCGCTCGCCCTCGAAACGGCACCACATGGCGTTCACGTGACCGCCTCGTGTCCAGGCTTCACGCTCAGCGAATTTCATGACCTCACCGGAACTCGCGAGCAGGTGAGCAAATTCCCCAAATTCATGTGGCTCGACGCCGATCGCGTGGCACGCGAATCGGTGGACGCGGTGATGAACGGCGTCAGAATTTACATTCCCGGTCCGGTCAATCGGTCGCTGGCGACGATGGCGCGTGTTCTTCCGCGCCGTGTGGTCACGGGGCTGATGACCCGGAACGCCAGCAGATTCCGGCGCCTCTAACGCCTCGATTGACTTGAGTGACCACGCGCGGCATCGAGGGCAATGTGACAACGTGGGCCGAGAGTGGCAATATCCGAGCCTTTCTCGCGTCGTTGGCGCCTCCAACTCAAGTCCGCTCTGGGAGGTAAGTCAGGCATGCTGAACGATCTCCGCTACGCCGTGCGGTGGCTTCTGCGCAGTCCCGGGTTTGCGGTCGTGGCGGTGCTGTCGCTCGGACTCGGAATCGGCGCCAATACGGCGATGTTCTCGCTCGTGGACGCGGTGCTTCTCAGACCGCTGCCAGTTGACCGTCCTGACACGCTCATGGACGTGTTCACGAGCAGCCCCGACGGCGACCGCTACGCGACAAATTCCTATCCCGATTTTCTGGATCTCAAGGCGCGGAACACCGTCTTCAGCGACATGCTCGGCTACAGCCCGATGTTTGCACCGCTCAATCTCGGTGATCGGGCGCGGCTGGTGATGGGCCACATTGTGACGTCGAACCACTTCGACGTGCTCGGCGTCCGGCCGTTCCTCGGGCGAACGTTGCATCCGGCGGACGACGAGCCGGGGGCAGATCGGGTGGTGGTGATTGCACACGCGATGTGGCGACGCGACTTCGGCAGCGATCCCTCAATTGTTGGTCGCGCCTTGCGGCTTCGCGGCCTCGATTACACGATCGTAGGCGTTGCGCCGGCATCGTTTACAGGAGTGGTTCCGTTCCTCACACCAGAGCTCTGGTTGCCGGCGGCACATGTCGAAGAAATCGAGCCGGCGGGTATCAACTCAAACGTGCCATCGCCCACCGGCCGCACGCGGCTCGAGCGTCGCGGAAGCAGATGGATGTTCGTGAAAGGCCGTCTCAAGCCCGGCGTTACGGCGCAGCAGGCAAACGCTAACGTTCAGTTGTTGGGGCGGCAACTTGCCGCGGCTTACCCGGCGACCAACAAAAACAGCGAGCTGTCTGCGTTTCCGACCAACGATGTCCGTTTTCTCGTCCCGCAGGCCAGCGGGCCGATCTCAATTGGCTCGGCGGCAGTCATGGCGATCGTCGGGCTGGTCCTGTTGATCGCCTGCGCGAACGTCGCGGGCATGCTGCTCGCCCGCGCCTCATCGCGGCGTCGCGAGATCAGCATCCGCCTGGCGATTGGCGCCAGCCGCGCTCAGCTGGTGCGGCAAATGCTGATTGAAGGTGTCGTGCTCGGCCTTGCCGGAGCAGCCGTCGCCTTGAGTATTGCGTGGATGGCCGTTCGCGTGCTTTCCGCGATTCGCCTGCCGATACCCGGGGCGCCGGGATTCGATCTCCGCCTCGACCTGCGCGTGGTGGGCTTTGCGATGATCGTCGCGGCCGCATCCGGACTCGTCGCCGCGTTGACCCCCGCGCTCAAATCGGCGTCCCCGCGCGTGACCGCCGATCTGCGCGGCGAAGCGCCGCTCGCGCGCGTCGGCACCCGCCGCTGGTCGCTGCGCGAGGCGCTCGTCGTCAGCCAACTTGCGCTTACAGCCGTGCTGCTCGTGGTTGCTGGTCTCTTGCTGCGCACGCTGGCCGCTGCGCAATCAGCCGACGTGGGATTCCGCATCGACGGTCTTGCGTTGGTCTCCGTGGATACCGACATGGTCCGCTACTCGCGCGAGCGGTCGGCGCAGTTGTTTGACGAAGCGCTCGCACGCGTTAAAGCGTTGCCGGGTGTCGAGTCGGCGGCGCTCGTATCGCCGCGTTTGCCGTTCGACATCAACTTCAATCAAACGACGATTCGCGTTGATGGCAAGTCGTACAAATCGGACACGGACGGCGAAGTGATCATGAACGTCGCGGTATCGCCAGACTATTTTTCAACGCTTGGCATTCCCGTGATCGAGGGTCGCGGCTTCAGCGACGCGGATCGCGAAGGAACGCCGCTCGTGGCTGTTGTCAACGAAACGATGGCACGCAGGCTCTGGCCCGATGGACGTGCTGTGGGCCGCACCTTCACGATGGCGTTTGGCAAGCGGCAGTTCGAGGTGGTCGGAGTCGTTGGCAATCACAAGGTGTATTCAGTCGGCGAGCGGCCAACGCCGTATCTGCATTTCGCGGCGGCGCAGGAACGGTCAACGTACCGAGCGATCATCGCGCGCACCCGCGGCGATGCGGCGCCGCTGCTTGCGGCAATGCGACGCGAGCTGCTCGCCATCGAGCCGGGTCTCGTCTTCGTGCGCAACGAAACGATGGCAGCCTCGGTGGCCACCTCGCTCCTGCCCGAGCGTGCAGGTGCGATACTGGCGGCGGGTTTTGGCGGCATCGGAACACTCCTCGCCGCGATCGGTCTGTACGGTGTTATTGCCTACTCGGTGTCGCGACGCACGCGCGAGATCGGCATCCGCGTGGCGCTCGGCGCCAATCGCGCGCAGGTGCTCGGCATGGTCATGCGCCAGGGCCTGACGGTGGCCGCCATCGGTGCCGCCTCGGGCGCCGTCATCGCCGCCTTCGTCGCCCGTCTTCTGAGCGGCGTGATCTACGGCATCGGCGCCGCCGATCCGATTGCGTGGGGCGGGGCCCTGATCGCCCTCATCGCCGCCGCCGTACTCGCCAACTACATTCCGGCGCGCCGCGCCATGCGCGTCGATCCCGTGACCGCGCTGCGAGTGGAGTAACATTCGCAGCATGGCACTTCCCAATTTCCGCTCTTTCTGGTCGCTCGCCGGCGTCCTGGCGGCGATGCTCACAGTTTCTGTCGCGGCACAGCAGATGCAGCCGACGCCCAATCGGCGATCGGGCGAAGGCGACGGCCCGTACGATCGGCTCGTGATCCGCGGCGTCACGGTGATCGACGGCACCGGTGCCGCACCGCGCGGGCCGATGGACATCGTGATTGCGCAGGATCGCATCGAGCAGATCGTCAGCGTCGGTTTTCCCAAGCTGCCGATCAACGAGAAGAACCGGCCGGCCAAGGGGACCAAGGAGATCGACGGCACTGGCATGTACGTGATGCCTGGGTTTGTGGATCTCCACGTCCATTGCGGCGGCGGGCAGGCCACGGATCCTGATTACGTCTACAAACTTTGGTTGGCGCATGGCGTCACCACGGTGCGCGGTGTGCCGTGCGGTGGCATGGACTGGTCGTTGCAGCAGCGCGAGCTCTCGGCCAAGGATCAAATCGTTGCGCCGCGGATCTTCGCGTATCACCGCCCGTTTACCGGCGAGGGATGGGACGCGTCGAAGCCGCGCAACGCCGAGACGGCGCGCGAGTGGGTGCGCTTCGCCGCCGAGCGGGGCATTGACGGTCTCAAGCTCGGGCTCGAAAACGAAGATCCGGACGTGATGGCCGCGCTGCTCGACGAAGCGAAGAAATTCGGGCTCGGTTCGACGGCCCATCTCGATCAGCGCATCGTCGTGAGAATGACGGCGCGCGACGCGTCGCGTCTCGGCCTGGGTGCGCTGACGCACTTCTACGGACTGTTCGAATCACTGCTCAAAGACTCGAGCATTCAGGCGTATCCGCCGGATCAGAATTCAAGCGATGAGCAGCACCGCTTCGGCCAGGTCGCTCGACTCTGGGACAAGATTTATCCGCGCGGCAGCGATCAGTGGAATGCGTTGATCAAAGAGTGGGTCGATCGGCGGTTCATTCTCGATCCCACGATGACGATCTATTCGGCGAGCCGCGACGTGATGCGCATGCGCAACGCCGACTGGCACGAGAAGTACACGCTGCCATCACTGTGGGACTTCTACCAACCGAATCGCCTGGCGCACGGATCGTACTGGTTCGACTGGACCACCGAAGACGAAATCGCCTGGCGCAACTTCTACCGTGTGTGGATGTCGTTCCTGAACGACTACAAGAACGCGGGCGGACGTGTCACCACGGGTTCCGATTCGGGCTTCATCTATCAGACCTACGGATTCGGCTACATCAACGAGTTCGAGATGCTTCAGGAAGCCGGCTTTCATCCGCTCGAAGTGATTCGCTCGGCCACACTGTTCGGCGCCGAGGCGCTGCACGAGCCAAAAGGAAAGGCGATCGACTTCGGTATCCTCCGGCCCGGGCTCAAAGCCGATCTGGTGATGATCAAAGAAAACCCACTGCAGAATTTCAAAGTGCTCTACGGGACAGGCACGCTCCGCATCAACGACGCCAGCAACAAACCTGAACGCGTCGGAGGGATCGACTCCGTCGTCAAAGACGGCATCGTCTACGACGCCAAGAAGCTGCTCGCCGACGTGGCCGCGAAAGTTGAAAAGGCCAAGACGACGCGCCGCACGACAACGTCGCAGCAATGAGAACGCTGTTAAGAGTTGTCCTGATTCTGATCGTTCTGATCGTTGTGGTCGCGGTGGCGGGCGTGGGGTTCCTATACGCCCGCTACCCGAACATCCCGCCTGCCGAGAACATCACCGTTCAAGCGACGCCAGCGAAAATCGCGCGCGGCGAGTATCTGTCGGAACACGTCACCGGCTGCATCGTGTGTCACGCCGTTCGTGACTTTACGAAGTACGGCGCGCCGGTGAAGCCTGAAACGATCGGCGCCGGCGGCGGCTTCTTCGGCGATGAATCAGAAGGCTTTGCCGTTTACAGCAAGAACATCACGCCGGAGGGCATCGGCAATTGGACCGACGGGCAGCTCATTCGCGCGTTCACAGCCGGCGTCAACGCGCAAGGCGATCCATTGTTCCCGATCATGCCGTATCCGCGATACGCACGCTTGTCGCGTGAGGATGTCGAAGCCGTCGTCGCGTATATCCGAACCTTGAAGCCGATCCGCCGCACTGTGCCGGCGCGGCAGCTTCCTTTTCCGCTGCCTCTGATTGTGCGAACCATGCCGCAGCCGGCACAGCTGCGACCGGCGCCGCCCAAGACCGACAAGCTGGCGTACGGCGAGTACATGACCACTGCCGCGGTGTGTGCCGAGTGTCACACACCGATCGACGACAGAGGCATGCCTCTTCCGGGACGCGAATTCTCCGGCGGAGCAGACATGAAGCTGCCGTCCGGGGGCATCGTGCGGCCGACCAATATCACGCCGGATGCGGACACGGGAATCGGCACGTGGTCGGAAGAAGATTTTCTCGCCAAGTTTCGCGCCTGGCGCGGCGTGGAGCCGCGCGCGCTCAACCCGCAGGAGCAGCGCGAAAACACGTATATGCCGTGGTTGATGTATGCCGGGATGGAGGACGACGATCTGCGGGCGATCTATGCCTACTTGCGTTCACGCAAGCCTGTGGCACACCGCGTGAAGAAATTCAATTGAGCAGTGCGGCGAGCGCCGACCATTTTGCTTCCTGCACGACGCGATCGATCAGCTCTTCGTTTCCCTGCGCGGTGACCGTGATGCTGCGGATCGCGTTACCTCCCGCGGTTGCCCGAGTGCGCAGCGTAAACGTCGCCGCGCTTTCGTGGGGCGTGGCGCGCCGCGTTTCGAGCGGCGCGAACGAGCCAAATCCAACCAGCAGCGTGGCGGGCGACCACCGTTCGTAGTCAATCTGCAGTTCCTTGTCCTCGACACGCATCCAGCTGCCCTTCACACGCACGGCGATCTGACTACCTCGAATCGTCGGCTTCGTCCGTTCGGCGTCGTCCGACACTGCGGTCAGTGACGTCTCAGGTGTGTTCGCCGCGATCACGATCTCGAGCCCGGCGTCGGCTTCCGCTTTAGACACCTTGCCTTCGAGCCGCTGCATCTCCTGCATCGCGGCAGCAAGCTGCGCCGGCGACGTGCCGCCACCACGGGCGACTTCCTTCATCTTGAGATCCTGGCCGGTGTCGGTCAGCTTGGTGATCACAACCCGGCGCTCGGCTGTTTGCTCAGACGCAGCAGTTGTGGCCGTCGAATCCAGCACCCATGTCCCCATCTGCGCCGCAGCGGTGTCGCTCGGAAACGCATAGAGAAAGGAAAACGCTTCGCGGACCGCCGCGTCCAAGCGCGCGACGTCTGCCGAGGGGAGCGGCTCCCGCGTGTGGCCGATTCCTTGCGCCAGAAAGGCGACGGCGAGTACAAGCGCGGTGAGCCGTTTCACACAGAGATTATCTGGTACATTCCCTCGCGGAGAGCAGGACGCATGGATCTTGGTTTGAAGGGGAAACGAGCGCTTGTCATGGCGGCGAGCCGTGGCCTCGGCTTTGCGTCGGCGCGGGCACTCGCACGAGAGGGCTGCAACCTCGTGATCTGCAGCCGCGACGAGCAGCGCATCAATCAGGCGGCGGCGACACTACGGCACGACACCGGTGTGCGTGTACACGCCATCGCCGCCGACGTGAGCGGCGAAAAAGAGGCTGCGATGCTCGTCGACGCGGCTCGCGCCGAGTACCGTGGCCTCGACATCGTCGTGCACAACGCGGGCGGCCCGCCAGCCGGCGAGTTCCTGGCGATGACGGACGCACAATGGCAGAAAGCGTTCGAGCAAAACCTTCTCAGCCTGGTGCGCATCGTGAACGCCGCCGTGCCCGAAATGAAGCGCGCGGGCGGCGGCCGCATTCTCACGATCGCATCGTCTTCAATCAAGCAGCCGATTCCGAACCTCGTACTCTCGAACGCGCTTCGCGCCGGTGTCTGGGGCCTGGCCAAGACGATTGCGCGCGAGCTGGCGCCGTTCGGCATTCTCGTCAACGTGATTGCGCCGGGACGCATTCAGACCGAGCGGATCGATGAGCTCGATAGCGCCAACGCGAAGCGCCTTGGACGACCAATCGAAGAGATCAGACGTGATTCGGTAGCGTCGATTCCGCTGGGGCGCTTAGGCCGCCCAGAGGAGCTCGCCAACCTCGTCGCGTTCCTCGCCTCGGATGCGGCGAGTTACATCACGGGCCAAGCGATCATGGTGGACGGCGCCGCTGGGAACGCGTTGTAGGCTTGCCATGAGGGTGGTCTTTGAAACTCACTCTACAAGCCTCGACAATGAAGCAGGGCTTGCCTCCGGCTGGTTCGACGTTGGCCTGTCGACCACTGGCGAGGAGCAAGCCCGTATGCTCGGCGCGCGTCGTCGTGGCGATCACCTCGCCGTCGCATTCTGCTCGGATCTCACACGTTCGTTTCGCACCGCCGAGATCGCTTTCGGCGATCGCTCGCTTCCGATTGTCCGTGATGCTCGGCTTCGTGAATGCGACTATGGTGATTTGACGAGGCGGCCAAGGTCGGAGATCGAGCAACGACGGCTGCTGCATCTCGTGGACCCATTCCCCAACGGTGAAAGCTACCAGCAGGTCGTGGATCGGGTCGCCGGATGGCTTAGTCAAGCAATGGGACAGTTTGACGCCGGCACAGTCCTCATGATTGGGCATCGTGCGACGTTTTACGCGCTCGAACATCTCCTCAAACGCGTGACGCTTCACGAAGCGGTGACGTCACCCTGGATTTGGCAGCCAGGCTGGACCTATCACCTTCGTTCATCCCCCGCCTCGGAGGGTGCCGCCTCCAGCAATTTCACCACGGGCTGCTAACGGACCGCCGAAGCGCCGAGCCGCGCCCGGTGTACGACACGCTTCACATACTCCTTTTGCCGTTTCTCATCTGCGTTGCATCTGCGTTTTATCTGCGTTCCATTTGCGTTGACAACCGCGTTTATCTGCGTCCTCTGCGTTCGGCTTATCTGCGTCCATCTGCGTTCGACTTATCTGCGTCCATCTGCGTTCAACTTATCTGCGTCCATCCGCGTGCAGCTTATCTGCGTCCATCTGCGTTCAACTTATCTGCGTCCATCTGCGTCCTAACGGTAATCGTCGCGAGTGGGCGCAAAGACATCGAGCACGCGGCACGCGGTGATCGCTCGGCCGGAGTGCGGCACATCGGGCGCGATCACGAGGGCGGTTCCTGGCGTCAGGTGATGCGTGACGCCACCTGCGGTGACCTCGAGCTCGCCTTCGAGCACGTTGACCGTCTGTTCATGTGAATGCTGATGTTCGGGAAAACTTGCGCCCGGATCGATCTCGACCCACGACTGCGATGTGCGGGCACTGTGCACGACTCGAGCACGGATGCCAGGGAAGATCTCACGAACAGGGACACCGTTGACGATAACCAAGCTCATGGCTCTCCTATATCACCTCGGCAACCCGGTTGACGAGTCTGGGGGCACCGTTGCACGGATACTATGGTTGAGGGATCGAATGACCGGTGGCACAGGTGTGGTCCTGCTGGCGGGTGCTGTGCTCATCATGACGTGGATGCCCGCGCATGGCGTGCGCGTCGAAGCGCGGGCGCCGGAGGCGAGGTCGCTTCCCACGGAAGAACCTCAGGCCGTGGGTGTCGCGCCTGTCGTCCCGCGCGCGACCGAGCTCCCACGCGAGGAGTTCGACACCTGGCTCGACGGTGTCCGCAAGGAAGCGCTCGCGCGCGGCATCCGTGAGGCCACAGTCGACGCTGCATTCGATGGGCTGGAGCCGCTTCCTGTTGTGCTCGAGCGCGATCGTTCCCAGGCCGAGCTCGTCCTCTCGCTCGATGAATACCTGAATCGCCGCTTGACCAGGCGGTTCATCCGAACCGGCCGCGAGATGGCGGCCACGCATCGCCCGTTGCTGCGGCGGGTCGCGTCCGAGTATGGCGTCGAGTCGAAATACCTGGTGGCGATTTGGGGAATTGAATCCAACTACGGACGGTTTCAAGGTGTGCGGCCGACGATCCAGGCGCTGGCGACGCTGGCATGGGACGGCCGCCGCGGCGAGTTCTTCAAAGGTGAATTGTTCAACGCGCTCGAAATCGTGGATCTCGGATATATCGGCCTGCCGCAACTGCAAGGTTCGTGGGCCGGTGCGATGGGCCAAACCCAGTTCATGCCCTCGAGTTATCTCAAGCACGCGCAGGATTTCGATCGCGACGGCGATCGCGACATCTGGCATTCCGAAGGCGACATCTTCGCGTCGATGGCGAACTACTTGAAGGCCTACGGGTGGACCGACGGTCAAACATGGGGGCGTGAGGTCAAGCTGCCCGCGACCGGCGCGCTGCCCGTCGTCGAGAAAGTCGGTCTACGCACGAGCGGTTGCCGTGCTCATCGTGAGATGACCAATGCGGTACCGCTCCCGCGCTGGAGCGAGCTTGGTGTCCGCGCGCTCAACGGCGGGCCGCTGCCGACGGTCGATCGCAATGCGTCGCTGATTCACAACGGACGGCGGTCGTTTCTGGTCTACACCAACTACGAAGCGCTGCTTAATTACAACTGTGCGCACACCTACGCCCTCAGCGTCGCGCTGTTGGCGGATCGTATCGGGTCGTAAGGGGTAAGATCGAGGCGTGGCGTCGCGCCCTCCTCTTGCAGCCGTCCTCTTCGTGCTTCTTCTTGCTGTCGCTTCGATGGCCGCCGCGGTGTATTTCGGCGGCACCGGCCGGACACCGCTTGCCATGGCCGGCACGCTGTTGTTCGTTGCACTCGGCGGTGTCGCGTTCGAGCTCGCACGACGAAGATCGTTGTAATCTGTGGGGATGAACGCTGACCTGCTGTCCGGCCTGAACGAGCACCTGAAACTGGAGTTCCGCGCGTCTCACGAATACCTTGCGATGTCGATCTGGCTGGCGGAGCACGACTTACCGGGCTTCGCGAAGTGGATGCGTCAGCAATCGTTCGACGAGCTGCAGCACGCGCAGCGCATCATCGATCACCTCGTCGAGCGCGACCAGAAAGTGACGCTTCCGGCGATTGTCGCTCCGCCTTCCACCTGGGCGTCGGCCCTCGAGCTCTGCGAGCATGTCCTGCGCAACGAGCAGGAAGTCACGGGTTCCATCAACAATCTTTACGCGTTGGCTGAGAAGACCAAAGATCGTGGCGCCGTGATTCTGCTGCAGTGGTTCGTGACCGAGCAGATGGAGGAAGAAGCCGCCGCACGCGCGGTGCTCGGCCGCATTCGTCTCGCCGGCAACAGCGGGATCGGGCTGTTGATGATCGACCAGGAGCTCGCCACCGGCCGCGTGCCCGGCATGCCGGTCGAAGGTGGTCCCGGCGCCACCGCTGTCCAGGCCTGATGGCCATCCATCGGTGGAACGCCGCGCTCGACGGCGAGCTCTCGGAGCGCGCGCTGCGCAGAAAGCTCGAAGCGCTCGGGTATCGCCTTGCACGATATGTCTATCCGCCAGGCACTATGTTTCCGGATCACACGCACAGCGTCGACAAGGTCGATGCCGTCGTCTCGGGAAAGTTCCGCCTCGTGATCAGCGGCCACGTGGCGCTCCTCGGCGCCGGCGATTGGATCGACATTCCGCGTGGGGCGGTTCATAGCGCGGTGGTGCAGGGCGACGAGCCGGTCGTCGCGTTCGATGCGATCAAAGTCGATCCCAACGACAAAGACATAGCGTGATGAAGATTGCGGTCATTGGCGCCGGCGGCGTTGGCGGCTATTTCGGCGGACGCCTCGCGGCGAGTGGGGAAGATGTGCACTTCGTGGCGCGCGGCGAGCACCTGAACGCGCTGCGCACGAAGGGGCTCCGCATTCAAAGCCCGAAGGGCGACGCCCACGTGCCGCGCGTCAACGCAACGAGCGACGCGGCAACCATCGGTCACGCCGACGTCGTGCTCTTCACGGTCAAGATGTACGACGTCGATGCCGGCGCCGCGATGCTGCCGCCGCTCATCGGTCCGGACACGGTCGTCATCACGTTGCAAAACGGCGTCGAGGCGGTCGACATGGTCGCGCGCCACGTGCCGCGTGTGCATGTGGCGGGCGGCGTCGCGTACGTGGCCGCCGTGATTTCGCAGCCCGGCACGATCCTCCACACCGCGCTCGATACGCTGATCTTCGGCGAGCTCGACGGCCGCCGCTCGCCACGACTGGAACGGTTTGCGGAGTCGTGCCTGCGCGCCGGCTTTCAAGCGCGCGTCAGCGACCGGATCGACGTCGATCTCTGGGGCAAGTTCGCGCGCCTGACTGTGTTCAGCGGCATGACGGCCGTCACGCGCTCGCCGCTGGGCGTGATTCGAGAGGATCCCGATCTCACCGCGATGATGAAAGCCGCGCTGCAGGAGTCGTTGCAAGTCGCGCGTGCGAGCGGTGTGGCGCTGCCCGATCAGTACATGAAAGAGATCATGACGATGGTCGGAGAGATGCCGGCAAATTCGAAGTCATCGATGTTGGAAGATCTCGAGCGCGGGAAACGTTTGGAGCTGCCGTGGCTGAACGGCGCGATGGCGCGTCTCGGTCGCGAAGCCGGCGTGCCGACGCCGACGCATCAGTTCATCGCGGCGGTGCTGAAGCCGTTTGTGAATGGGACGTGAATGCTGAAACGGCGGCGTCTCGATCAGTCCGCAGCCGTCTCTGCCTGCCTGCCAGCCTGAGCGAGCGGAGCCAGTCGAAGGGCGAACCTACTTCGGAGTCGGCGGAGGCGGCGTCGTAATCTCGTAAACTAACTGCCACGTGCCGTCGGCGTTGCGCGTCCAGACGCGCACGTAGTGACCCGTATATGAAGCCCGATCGGTTGGCGTCACGTTGTACTTGCCCCACGTGTATCCGAGATCGCCAGAAGCGGCCGTTTCAGCTTTGATCGGCTCGGTGGACCACGCCTTCACGTGAGCATTGAGCCAGTCCACTGAGGCCTGGCGGCCGGTCGTTGGTAAAAACCCAGTGCGCTGAAGCCGCGCATCGGGATGCATGACGCTCGCGTAGGCCGCGCCCGCGCCTTTCGATGCGATCGCACTGCTCAACGATTGATCAGCGGCAACGAGGCTCGCTTCGCTTGTCGCCTTCGGCTCGGAACCTTTCCAGGTGGCAGCGGACGACGCGCGCGTGAAGCCGGGTGCGTAGGCGGTTTTCTCCGGCGTGCCGCCGCCGACGTCGAGGATGACGCGGTACTCGCCATTCGCCTGTCGCTTCCACACCGAAAAGTAATTGCCCTAGCGCGTGGGCTGACCAGGTACGATCGTTTCCGACGGGCCGGTGAGATATCCCAGGTCGCCGCTCGCTGCGATGTCGCCTAGGCGCGGCTCCCACAACAATTGAAAACCGGCCGGTTGCGGGCGTGTCTGCTTGCGCAGCGACTCTCGTGCCGATGTCGGATCCGGCTCGAATGCGATCGACTCGTCGGCGAAGAACTCGATGAACGCTTCGCGCACCGTCACTTCCCGCGCGCGTTTCGCAAACGCGCGCTCGGTGTCCGCCATTTTCTGCAGCGCCGGAGGGATGGTCGTTTGTGTCGCCGCCGCGATGGCGACAGCGGCGAGCGCGCCGAGCAAGGTGGTTTTCATGATCAATCAAACGCCCGGATACACACCCAGGTAGATCATCACGAAACCGAGCGTGTCGAGGAGACCGTGAGCGAGTATGGCACACCACAGGTTGCGACCGCTCGAGAGGTAAGCAGTACCCAAAAGAAATCCCGTCACACCACTCGCCACAACTCCCGACAGGCCCTGGTACAAGTGGGCGAGACCGAAGAGAGCGGACGACCCGATGAGGGCGATGATCCAACCCGCGCGTGAGTATCGCCAGAGCTCGGCGATCCGCGCCGTCAACCAGCCGCGGTAGACCATCTCCTCCATGAACGCCGCCATCGTCCAGGAGATGACGAGCCAGAAGAGCAGTGCTTGCTCGTTCCCGACGAGTGAGCGGAAGACTGACACATCGGGCAGCGCGCCGGTTGTGAGCCGCGCGATCAACGGTTCGACGAGATAGGTACCGGGGAATTGGTACAACGCGAGGATAGCCGCGACGAGCAGCGTGCGACGCAAATCTGCTGGCCGCCGCAGGCCGATCGCGCGCCATCCCGGACCGCGCCACCATAAAAAAAATGCCGCGACTGCGAGCAGATACGGCGTCGCTGAATACGGAATGTAGCCGGCGAGACCCGCCCAGGTGATGGCGATCGCGAGGATCAGCTCGACGATCGCCCACGGTCGTGAGACCGGTGCTGTTAGTGGCCCGGCTTGTGTTGGGTCATGCTGAACCAGTTGCCCATCCCGTCCTTCATGATCGCCTCGATCCCGTAGAATCGTTCTTCCGGCGCGCCGGCAAACTGCACGCCTTTCAACTTGAGCTCCTCGTACGTTTTTTGGCAATTGTCGACTTCGAACGCGCCCGCGCCGAGCACTCCCTTTTTCAGGAGCAGGCGAATGGCCTGAGCCGCCTCCTCGTCGAACATTGGTCCCGCTTTTGGCTCCATCAGAATGATTTCAAGGTCTTTCTGCATTTGTGGACCGACCGTCAGCCAGCGAAAACCGCCGTCCATCGTCTGGTCCGTGCGGACCTCAAAGCCAAGCTTGTTGACATAGAAGTTCTTCGCGTCGTCCTGGTTGTTCACGAACAGCGTCACGTGGGACATCCGGGTGATCATCGGTGTTTCTCCTGTTCGCACGATAACGGCGAGGCCCTCCGCCCGCTTCTTCGAAATTGCTCGGCGATTGTAAAAGGGCCTGCCCCATTAGTTACATGTGGCGACAACAGTGTCGTCGGAGAGCCGCAAATTTTCACCGACTGTAACTAATGGGGCAGGCCCTTTTACAAACAGTCACTCCGCACGATACATGCGAATAAAGCAGGTCAGAATGTAGACGTTCTTCCGGCGTCTGGCGCGATACTCGGCCGGCGTTTCGCCGGTGAGCCGACGGAACAAGCTGCTGAACGATCCGAGGCTTTGAAAGCCGATCTGATCGCAGATCTCGGTCACGGGGTAAGCGGTTGTGACGAGCAATTCCTTCGCGCGATCCAGCCGGCGTGCACGCAGATACTGATGCGGCGTTTCGCCGAAGGCCGCGCGGAATGCACGAATGAAATGGAATGTGGAAAGGCCGGCAAGATCCGCGAGCCGCTCGACCGTTAACGGCTTCTTGTAATGACGATCGACGTACTCGCGGACCTTGTCGAGCGCCGGTGCCGGCGCATCGTCTCTCACCGTCGGCATGCGGATCGCGCTATTTCTGTACTTCCTTGAAGATCACGTCGGCGTTCGCCTTTGCGCGTTGCAGATTGTAGCTGGCGAACTTCGCATCCGGTTTGAAGTCCGCAACCGCTTGATCGGACGTCTTGCCGGCCTTGGCCGCGGCTGAAACCGAGGTCACGAACGAGCGCATGAACTGACCGTAATCCACGAAGGCCTGCCAGGTCGTCACTGTGCTGTGACCGGGAATCACCGTCTCGACGTTTTTGATCCCGGCGGCCGCCTTCGCGAGCGTCTCCGGATACGCGATGCCGCTGCCGCCGTTGTTGACGTCCATGATCGGCGAGTTGGGACCAGAGAACGCGTCGCCCGCGTGCATCACACGGAGATCACGAAAGACCACAAACGCATCGCCGTTGGTGTGCGCCGCCCCGAAGTAATAGAGATCGATCGCCTCCTTCCCGGATAGAACCGTCTCTTTGTCTTTGAACGTGCGGTCCGGCAATCCGTGTTTCGTGGCCGGCTCCGCGAAGTTCTTCATCTTCGTCATGTTGGCGGCCGTGTTTTCCTGCGTGACGATCTCGACGCTCGCCGGGAAAAATTCGTTGCTGCCGACATGATCGCCATGTGTGTGGGTGTTGATGATGTGGGTGATCGGCTTGTCGGTGACACTTTTCACCTTGTCGAGGATTTTCTGCCCGTTGTCGGCGAGTTTGGTATCGACGACAACCACGCCGGCGGCGCCGATGAACGCCGCGGTGTTCCCGCCGTTGCCCGTGATCACATAGAGGTTGTCTTTCACCTTCTCGATCTGCAACTCCTGCTGCTGCGGCGGTTGTTGCGCCGCGAGGCCGGCAATGGCTACGCCGGCCAACGTCACGAGACTCAAAACGATCGTTCGCTTCACGTCGCGCCTCCTGTTAGAAAGACCCGTTGGACAAACCAATATCCGCCCGCAAGTATGACGACGATTGAGCCCGTGAGCGCCAGCCGCTCGCCCAGCAGCGGGTTGCGTCTGCGAATCGCAGCGAGAGCAGACGCGACCACAATCACAATGCCGAGCTGGCCGATTTCGACCCCCAGGTTAAACGAGAACAGCGACCATCCCAGCGCGGACGCTGGAAGCCCGAACTCTTTCAATACGGCGGCAAACCCGAAACCGTGTACCAGGCCGAAGACTCCGGCAACCAGCGCGCGGATGTCGCGCGGCGCGGCGGCGCGGCGGACGAGCAGGTTGTCGGCGCCGACAAACACAATGCTCAGCGCGATTGCCGGCTCGATGACCCGCGAGGGCGGGGAAAAGATGTCGAGCGCGGCGAGCGACAGCGTGATGCTGTGACCGATCGTGAACGCCGTCACAATCGCCACGAGCTTTTTGAGCGAGCCGCCGAGCAGGAGCAGACCAATGAGGAACAGCACATGGTCGGGGCCGATCAGAATGTGTTCGATACCGGCCGCGACGAACGTGCGAATCACCGCCCAGGTGCCCTGAACCGACCCTGCGTAGTAATCCAGGCGCTGTCGATCGACGCTGATGATCGCCTGATGGCGGAGCGTCCCGTATTCGTAGACGTTCACAAACGTCTGATGAACAGGGTCGTAGGGAAAGAGGAGCGCCTCTACGCGAAGCACAGCAGGCGGAGGAGCCGCGATGCGGAGCGTCAGGCGAACGCTCTGCCGCTCGGGCAGCGTCTCGAGGCCGGTCCACTGAACCGTCCGCCGCTCGCTGTCATCGCTGATCGCAAGGCGGGAATCGATCAATCGGGTGAGCATGTCGCGGTAGCCCGTCGCAAACGCGGCATCGTGCAATCGGCTGGGATCGGCGATGCCTAAATCGTGCGCGACGTCGAAGTCATGGAGGACGAGCGTTCCATCAATCGCGTCAGCGCCAATCTTGAGATCGAGGTAGCTGAATGGCGCAGCGTGGGCGAGCACCCGAGGCGTCTGCGCCAACACGAGCGCGGCGACGATGGATATGAGCAATCCACGTTTGATCATCAGTTCGTTGTTTCCGCCTTCGCCCGCGCGAATTCTGGCGAGCTCGGCGAGGCAAGCCTTCGTTTTTTTCTTAGCTCCCCTCCGCGCGGCGGGCAATAGCCGCGAGCCAGGTCACACGAAGTACCCAGCTTCCTGGCAGAATCGTGCGCCAGTAGGGCGTGAAGGCCCGAATCGCGTTGGTATCGGTGCCCGCCACCCGCGTTTCTGTCGTTACCCGCGAGCCTCCTTGGTGCGGTTCGATCTGAAAGTTCATCGCCGCTTTTACAAATCCTGGTGCGTCGAGGGCGCGATAGCCTGCCGGTGTAACCGGTCCGTGACCACGCGCGCCTTCGGGCTCGAGCACCACTGCGCCAAAGACAATCTCGCGGCCCGGATCATCGGCGAGGAGTACGAATCCCGAGCGGAGCGCGACGTCGAGCAGTGGTTCTCCGGCAGGTGCGTTCAGGATACTCTCGGGCGTCTCACGTCCCAGGCGGCGGATGCGCGTGAATGTCTGAAACAGGGAGATTTCGTTTGCGGTGACCGCTCTCGCGGCCGCGTAGACGCGGTCCGGCGGCGCGTTGATGTGACGCGTGTGACGTTCGCTGTAATGGTAAACGGGGACGATGTCGTCGAGACGGGACGCGCTCGCCTGGACGGCGGTCATCATCGGAGGAACCATCGCGAGCAGCACCATCGCCGCGAGCGCAGTTGCGATGACGGCAAGCATGCGTCCGCGTGTCACGAACTTGCGTGATCGCATCGGCCACAGCAGAAGGAGAACAGCGGCCACCACGCCGACTGCTGCGCAGTACCACAGCACCGAAAGCGCAAGACCGATCATGGCTCGTCGATGATGAACGGCTTTCGCGTGAAGATATCGCGAACGCGGAGCCAACGCTGAGGCTCGTCGGTCTCGCCCGCAATCCACTGGGAGACCGCCGCCTTGCCGAGCGGGTACGCCACGGCGGCGACCCGATGCCGTTCTGCAAACGCGAGGAAGCGCTCGGGTGCGGCGATCAGCGCCTCGGACGACAACGCGGCGATTGTCGACTCCTCCGATGCCTGGTTGTCGAGATAGCGGGCGACAATCGACGGTATTCCGCTTTCGAGCGTGGCCGCAAGCGACTCCACGCGCGCAAGCCGCTCGGCGTCTTTGGTCGCAAGACCGGCCAGCGTGAGCAGCGTGCCGCGATACAGCGCAGCGCGCGCGTGCTCGGGTAATGCGAGGTCGACCGTCGCCTCGGCGGCGCCCTCGCTGATGAACAAGTGTGGCCCAAACGCCGGCGAGAGCTGAAACTCCAGCCAGCCACGCCCTTTCACCAGCGCATCGTCGACCAAAACGTGCTGGGTGTGATGTCCGGCATAGGTTTCGTGGCAGGCCAGGTGCAACAGCGCCGCGACGTCGTGTCCGCGACGGCCGGCGATCTTCAGTTGCGTGTAGTGCTTGCCGGCGTACTGGGCATAGGCATTCCACTCGATCGTTGGATCGAACTCGATGTCGACACGCTCGTCACCGGGCAACGCGATGTGCGACGCCGTGGCGGCCCGGCAGGCTTCGATCGCTGCCTTCAACACGCGATCGACGTGCTCCTCCGGAATGAGGAATTGCCGCCTGAACGCCCAGTAGCGCTCCTGGAGCGGCGTGGCGCCGGCAAGTTCAGCGTCGAGCGCGGCGTGAGCACGCGACACGGCTGATGAGTCGACTTCGACGATGCGGCCGAAAGAGGCGCGGAGTTCTTCGGCAAAGCTCGTCGTTTCGCCGAGAAGCCGCCGCGTGACGAGCGACAGCGCGCGGAGTTGTCCACGCAAATACGTCAGTCGCGGCTCTTCCGTCGGATCGAGGTCGCCGAGTTGAATCGCATCCGCGCGGCCAATCAGCTCGTCCAGGCTGGCCCGCAGATCGGGAACCGGCACGCGGGCAGCGGGCCGAAGGGCGTCGGATCCCGTCCATGCGTCCACGAGATTCGGCCGATGTTGAGCGAGCTGCAGACTGATTCGGACGTACGCTTCGGCGAGATCGTGCAGCGTGGCGGGGGTCGGTCGAGACCGGCACGCCGGCAAAAGCAATGAGAAGGCCAACGCGGCAACAGCGGCAATCCGCGCGGCTCGGCCGTGGCGCCACACAGCGATTGACAATACGCGAAGGCTGAAGCTGAATCTAGGGCTGGAGGACAGGGAGATCTGGGAGATCGCGGAGAAGAAAAGCTGAATCTCGGGCTGGAGGACAGGGAGATCTGGGAGATCAGGAAGGGGAAAAGCTGAATCTAGGGCTAGAGGACAGGGAGATCTGGGAGATCGCGGAGAAGAAAAGCTGAATCTCGGGTTTGAGGACAGGGAGATCTGAGAGATCGGGGAGAAGAAAACTGAATCTCGGGCTGGAGGACAGGGAGATCTGGGAGATCGGGGAGAAGAAAACTGAATCTCGGGCTGGAGGACAGGGAGATCTGAGAGATCGGGGAGAAAAAAAGCTGAATCTCGGGCTTAAGGACAGGGAGATCTGAGAGATCGGGGAGAAAAAAAAGCTGAATCTCGGGCTTAAGGACAGGGAGATCGGGGAGAAAAAAAGCTGAATCTCGGGCTTAAGGACAGGGAGATCGGGGAGATCGGGGAGAAGAAAACTGAATCTCGGGTTGGACGACAGGGAGATCTGGGAGATCGGGGAGAAGAAAAGGGGCAGGCACCTCGGATCCTCCCTGATCCCCCTGACCTCCCTGTGCTATCGAATTCTCCCTGATCTCCCTGACCTCCCTGTGCTATCGAATTCTCCCTGAGCTCCCCTGATCTCCCTGTGCTATCGGATTCTCCCTGATCTCCCTGATCTCCCTGTGCTACCCATCAAGGAGGAGTCATGCGTTCGCTTTCGGCAATCATCTGCGTCCTCGTGGTTTCCGTAGGGTGCGACTACGGCAACGGCGGCGAGCGATCCGTGGGCAATCGCGGCCCGGCGGCCCCTGCAGCGCCCGCGAAGCTTGGGATTCGCCCGAACGGCGACACCGAGATTCAGCCCGATCTGGCGCAAACGACTCCGGAGCTGCAAAAGGTCTACGCCTACATCGACGATCACATCGATGCGCACGTCGAAAACCTGCAGAAGTGGATCCGGCAGCCGAGTATCTCGAACTCAGGCGAAGGGATTCCTGAATCGGCGGAAATGGTCAAGGGCTTCTTCGACGAGCTCGGCTGCCAGCAAACCAGGATCTTCGATCCTGGCATCACGGAATACGGGACGCCCGGCAACCCGGTGGTCTACGCCAAGTGCGACGAGGGAGCGGAGAAGACGCTGCTCATCTACTGGATGTACGACACGATGCCGATCACACAGCCTGACGCCTGGATGTCCCCACCCTTCGAAGCGCGACTCGTGGAGCAGGCGCCGTTCAAAAAGGTGCTGATTGGCCGCGGCGCCACCAATTCCAAGGGGCCGCAGATGTCGCAGCTCAATGCGTTCCGGGCGATCAAAGCAGTGCACGGCAAACTCCCCGTCAACTTGATCTTCGTCGCCGAGGGCGACGAAGAGCGCATGGACATCGGCCTTCGCAAGTTCGTGAAGGATCATCCGGAGCTGCTCGAGGGGGCGGACGCGATGTATTTGTTTGGCGGTCAGAATCCGAGCGGCAGCGGGGGCTACTCCGGTGGATCGGAAGGATGCGTTTACGTGGAGCTCACGACCAGCGGCAAGTCGTGGGGGCGCGGACCAACCGACTCGGACATTCACGGCTCGAACAAGCGCAGTGTGGATAGTCCGGCGTGGCGCCATATCAAGATGCTCGCGTCGCTCGTGTCAGATGATGGCAACACGCCGTTGATTGCCCGGTTCGCCGAGGGCATCGAACCATTGACCGCGGATCAAACGGCCGATCTTAAGACCGCTGCTGCGCGCACCGACATGAAAGTGGCCGCCGACAACGTCGGTGTCGCGCGCTACATCTCGGACGATCCGTTCACGATGCTGCGGATGCAGCGCTACGGCACCTCCTTCAACCTCGACGGCATTTGGGGCGGCAACATGTATGCGGGTGGCGCGGGCGCCATTCTGCCGAACAAGATCACGTCGAAGCACAACTTCCGCTACGTGCCGAACATGCACGGACCCGACATCGTGAAGAAGCTCCGCTCACAACTCGACAAGAACGGCTACAAGGATGTCGAGGTCAAGCTGATTGGCGATGTGCCGTGGGCGAAAATGAGCTTCGATTCCGACATCGCGCGCGCGTTGAAGCGCAGCTACGAGATCATGAACATCCCGCACAGTGAGCCGCGCGCGTCCGAGAGCATCGGCGGCAGCGCCGCAGCCGGCGGTTACTGGCCGGCGTACATGTTCGGCAACGGTCCGGTGGGCGAAAAGATCTCGCCCTTCAAAGGCGTGCCGATCGTGGGCGGCGGCGCGGGACTCGGCGGCCGCGCTCACGCGGCGAATGAGTACTACGTGATCGAGGGCGCCGGCAGCGTCTACGGCATGGCGGGCGCCGAAAAGAACGTTGCGACGTTGCTCTACGCATTTGCCGGCAAGCTCCCGCCAGCGCCTGCGAAGCCGTCGCAGACAACGAACGAATAACGACGTGATTCACGTTCGCGATCTCACCAAGGATTACCACGTCGGCGATCACGTCGTGCACGCGCTGCGCGGCGTGACGCTCGACATTGCCGCAGGCGAGTTCGTGACGATTGTGGGACCGTCAGGATCCGGCAAATCCACGTTCATGCACATCGTCGGCTGTCTCGATCGACCAACCCGCGGCTCGTATGCGCTTGCCGGCCATGACGTGGCGGCGTTGCCGCCCGACGAACTCGCGCGCGTGCGCAATGAAACCATCGGTTTCGTATTTCAGGGTTTCAACCTGCTCGCACGAACCTCCGCGGTCGAGAACGTCGAGCTGCCGTTGCTTTACACGCGTCGCGGCGTTGTCAAAGGCGAGGAGCGGCGTCGTCGGGCGACGATGGCGCTGGAGGCCGTCGGTCTCACCGATCGCGCCGACCATCATCCGAATCAGCTCTCCGGGGGGCAACAGCAGCGCGTCGCCATCGCGCGAGCGCTGGTGAACGAACCGGCGGTGCTGCTCGCGGATGAGCCGACGGGCAATCTCGACACCCAAACGAGCCACGAAGTGATGGAGATCTTTGCCAGGCTACGGCGTGAGCGCGGGCTTACCATTGTGGTGATCACGCACGAACGCGACATCGCGGACTACGGGACGCGCACGATTGATTTTCGTGACGGGCTGGTGGTCTCCGATCGATTGAACGAGCATGAACAGCCTCTTGCGGCATCAAGTCGTTGAGATCGCGGTCAACGCGATCCGTCGCAATCGCCTGCAGACACTCCTGACAATGATCGGGATCAGCATGGGCGTGGCGACGGTGCTGGCCATGATGGCGGTTGGTGCCGGGGCGCAGCGCGCGGTGGAGCAGCAGGTGCGCGCGGCCGGCCTCAATCAGCTCACCATCCGCGCCGGTAACTGGCAGCCGAAGCAGGAGGAAAGCGGCGAAGCGATCGCACACCAGGGCGACGCGCGTGATTCGCTCTCCCTGCCGGTGCCTGAATTTCGAGCTCCGTCCCCGCTAACGACCGAGGTTGCCCTCGCCGCCTTCCACCCGGAAGACGATCCGATGGAGAAGCACGACCACCCGCTTGCGCGTCAGCGCCTGGGTGATCTCGAAGCCGGCCTCGGCTCGGCGGCCACGCTGACCTTCGACGATGCGGAGGCGATTCGTGATTTGCCCGGGGTCCAGTACGTGGCCTGCGGTGTGCATGAGAACGCGCGTGTCTACGCCGGCGACAAGCGCTGGTTTACGCGCATGCACGGCACCGATCTCGAGTTGCCATCGATCAAACGTGCCTGGACGTTTGCGCACGGCCGTTTTTTCACGGCGCGCGAACAGGAACGCGGCGATCAGGTGCTCGTGCTGGGACAGGTTGTCGCCGACAAGCTGTTTGGCGCCGGCACGAATCCGGTCGGCAGAGAAGTCAAACTCTGGAGCCAGCCGTTCAAGGTCGTTGGCGTCGTGACCAGCGCAACCTGGGTGGTAAGACCCGCGCCCGGCGACGATCAGTTCGACGCCGTGTATATGCCGTACACGACGACGCAGCGGCTTCTCAATCTCTCCAAATTGAACGACATCACCGTCACCGCATCGTCGTCCGGCGATGTGTCGCGCCTCGCGCGCGCGATCACGACGTTGCTCCGCCAGCGCCATGGCATTGGCGACAATCGGCCCGACGATTTCACCGTCATCACGCAAGCGACCAAAGCATTGACGACCGGCGGCTTACCGCCGACCGTCGCGCGCGCGGTCGCCGGCAACGTGGCGGAGTTGGAGCGCGTCACGCTGGAGCAGCTTGCCCACACGCTCGAGCGCGCGGGCCGAACCATGTCGTGGCTGCTTGCCGGCATTGCCGCGGTGTCGCTGCTCGTCGGCGGCATCGGCATCATGAACATCAGCCTGCTGTCGGTCACCGAGCGCACGCGCGAAATTGGTCTGCGACTCGCGGTCGGGGCGCGCCGCCGCGATGTCATGCGACAGTTCCTCACCGAAGCCGTCGTGCTCAGCGTCGCCGGCGGCACGCTCGGGATCGTCCTGGGGGTGGTCGCATCGATTTTCATTTCGCGAACGCTCCAGTGGGCCACTGTCGTATCACCGCTCTCGATCGTGCTGGCCTTTGGCGTGTCCGCGCTGGTCGGCGTGTTTTTCGGATGGTATCCTGCAACGCGAGCCGCCCGGCTCGATCCCATCGAGGCCTTGCGGCGCGAGTAGATGCTGCGCTTTCTTGGCGTCACCGCGCTCATCGCCGCACGCGCCCTTACCCGTCATCGCCTGCGCACCGCGCTCACCATGTTGGGCGTCATCATCGGCGTTGCGGCCGTGATTGCCATGGTGGCTCTCGGTACTGGCGCGCGAACGTCCGTCGAGCGCACCTTGCGCTCGGCCGGCACCAACATCATTCAGGTGAGCGCCGGTAACTTCACGCGCGGCGGCGAGAGCATGAACATCGCGTCGGGTCTCGGATCCGCGACCACGCTCGTTCGCGAAGACGCGCACGCGCTTGCCGAAATTGCCGGCGTCGAAGCGATTGCTGCCGGTGTGCGCACGCGGGCATGGGTCGACGCGCCCCATCGCCGTGTGTTTACGCAAGTGCGCGGCATCGAGCCTGCCCTCGCGCAGATCCACGCATGGACGCTGATGGAAGGCGGCGTGTTCTCCGCTGCCGACGTCGCGTCGTCTGCGGGCGTGGCCGTGGTGGGACGCACTGCGGCGGAGGAGCTCTTCGGTGCCGGATTCAATCCCGTTGGCGAGCAAATCACGATCAACGATCGCGAGTTCGCGGTTGTCGGTCTTCTCGACGCGACCGACGCCGATCAAAACGAGACGGTATTCGTTCCGCTCACGACGTTGCAGCAGCAGCTCGGCATGCGCCATCTGCAAACGATCGAGCTTTCGGTCGAGCAGGCAGGCGAAGCGACGAGGATCGCCGAAGAAATCACTGGCATGTTGCGTGAACGCCACAGCCGTGGCAAGAAAAGCGCGCGCGGCGCAAGCCTGGGCGGAAATCAAATGCCGGCCGCATCGACCGCGCCGGTGGACGATTTCACCGTCAAAACGCAGGCTGCGACCAACGTCACGAAGGGACTTTACACGTCGGTCGCGGCATTCGCTCTCGCGAACATGGCCAAGCTGGACGACGTGACGCTGCAAGAGATGTCGAGCACGCTCGCGCGCGCCGGCACGACGATGACCGCGTTGCTGGCGAGCATCGCGGCAATTTCGCTGCTGGTCGGCGGCATCGGCATCATGAACATCATGCTGGTGTCGGTGACGGAGCGCACGCAGGAGATCGGTCTGCGTCTAGCCGTCGGTGCGCGGCGGCGCGACGTGCTCGTCCAGTTTCTCGTTGAAGCCATGGTGCTCAGTCTGGCGGGTGGGACGATTGGCGTGCTGGCCGGGATAGGCGCTGCCCACGCGTTGACGATTCTCCTCGAATGGCCAACGCGTGTCGGTCTGTCGACGATCGCGCTCGCCTTTGGGATCGCGGCCGCGGTTGGCGTCGCCTTTGGGTTCTATCCGGCGCGCCGCGCATCGCAGCTCGACCCGATCGATGCGTTACGCTACGAATAGAACGCCGTGCGTGCCGGTGCTGACGCACGATATGCGAAATATTCGCGAAATCGTGGCAGTGCTTTTCGTGGCGGTTTTTCCCCGCGTTGCCGACGCTTGCACCGGCATGGAGTCTCTCTGTGGCAGCCTTGCATCAGCCGATTCCGTCTTCCTTGCCACCGGTGTTGAAATCACGCCGCGTGTCGATTCGCCCACATCCAGGCCCGCCGCTGGACGGATCATTCGCCTCGGGGAGGGCCGGCCGTTACGCGGCGAAGTTGCGCGCGAGGTCACGACGGGACGTTCAAGTGGTGATTGCGGTTACAACTTCCGCGAAGGGACTCGCTATTTCATCCACGCGTACAGACGGCGTGATGGACGGCTCGGGACCTCGATCTGCACGCTCACGCGACCGGAATCAGAGGCTGCCAGATTGATTGCGTATGTCGAGAGTCTCTCCTCGCCGTCGGACGGCGGGCGCGTGTGGGGCCGCGTGAGGGTGCCTGACTTTGGCTGGGGTGGTGTCGGCACCGACCCGCTCAGCGGCGCCCGAGTGACGATTGAAGGGCAGATTCAGCAGTTCACAGTCACGAATGCCAGCGGAGACTACGGCGTCACGAAACTACCGCCTGGCCAGTACACAGTGGCAGTAACGCTGCCTGCGGGCCGCAGCGATGTCAGCGAGCCCGCGCCGAGGGATGTCGCCGTCGAGCTCGCGCACGCGTGCGCCATCGCCGACTTCGACGCCACGCCGAACACGACACTCGAGGGTTGGGTCGTAGGGCCGGATGGCGCACCCGTTTCCAAAGTGTTTGTGGAGCTAGTGCCGGAACATGGCGTCCGTGGCGACATCGGCGGAATGGGCGCGGAGACCGATGCTGGCGGCCATTACTCGTTTGCGCGACTTCCGCCCGGTCGCTATCTTGTCGGCCTCAGCCTCGGTTTAGGACCATCCACCATCTCTCCGTTTCCGGCGACCTTCGCCACAATGGTTGACGGCGAGGCCGCAATAGATTTGAAGCCCGGCGAACACCTGAAGCTGGCGCCAATTGTTACGCGCCGTCTGAATCCCATTCGGATAGATGCGATCGTTCAATGGGACGATGGGCGTCCGGTCACAGATGTCGAACTCGCAACAGATGCAATAGGATTGAACGGACCCTTGCGTCGTCCGTCTCCGGCACGGCCTGAGGTTAACGGACGTTTCCAACTTGATCTTTATCAAGACGCCGCATATCGCGTTCTTGTCCGCCGTTCACAACGCGTCGTCCATCAGGTTGAAATCGTGGCAAACGGAAGTCCCTTGATCATCGCCCTGCAGCCGCAATGAGTCTCATGCACGACTTTCGCGTCGCTGTCCGAAGTCTCTTCGCCAAACCAGCCTTTACCGTCGCGGCCGTTCTGACACTCGCCATTGGCATTGGCGCCAACACGGCGGTGTTCACAGTGGTCAAAGCGGTGCTGCTGGCGCCGCTGCCTTACGCAGACGCGAACGAGATTGTCGTACTCAACGAAGTGCTGCCTTCGTTTCCCAATCCAATCTCAGTTTCGTATCAGAACTACGTCGACTGGCGCGACCGCAATCGATCGTTCGAGACGACAGCCGCATTTCGCACGACACAAATGACGATCACGGGCACGGGCGAAGCCGAGCGTCTGACCGCACGACAGATCACTCACACGTTGCTTCCGATGTTGGGCGTGCGGTTGCCTGTCGGACGTCACTTCGCTGACGCTGACGACCGTGCAGGCGCGGCAGGCGTTGTCATTCTGAGTCATGCGTTATGGGCACGCCGATTTGGCGCGCGAGCCGAGGTGCTCGGACAAACGCTGAACCTCGATAAGCAGCCACACACAGTGGTGGGTGTGTTGCCGCCAGACTTCGAGCTTTTTCAACCGGCAGAACTCTACGTTCCGATGGGACCGTGGGCTGCCACACTTCCTGATGATCGCGGATGGCATCCGGGAATCATTCCGGTCGCACGACTCAAGGATGGCGTCAGCATCGAGCAGGCGCGTGAGGATATGGACGGCGTTGCGCGCCAGCTCGAACAAGAATATCCGCAGTTCAATCGTGACCTCCGCGCCAAGGTCACACTGTTGAACGAGCAGCTGGTGCAGAACGTTCGTCCCGCACTGCTGATGCTGGCCGGCGCGGTCGGCGTGGTGCTGCTGATCGCATGTGCGAACGTGGCGAACCTGCTCCTGGCGCGCGCAGTCGATCGACAGAAGGAGATCGCCGTGCGCACGGCGCTCGGCGCCGGACGCGGGCGACTGCTGCGCCAGTTGGTTGTTGAAAGCATCGTTCTGGCGTGCGCCGGCGGCGTCGCCGGCGTATTGGTGGCGATGTGGGGTGTTTCGCTCCTCGCGCAGCTCACCGCTGCGCTGCCGCGGTCCGGTGCGATCGGCGTGGACGAACGGGTGCTCGCGTTTGCGCTCGGCATCGCAGTGCTGACGGGAGTGATCTTCGGGCTCGCGCCGGCCATTCAGGCCACGCGGTTTGATATTCGCGAAGCGCTCAACGAAGAGGGACGCGGCGGAGGATCCGGCGGAGTGAAGCATCACCGCATGCGCGCTACCCTCGTCGTGGCGGAGGTTGCGCTTGCGCTGGTGCTGCTGATCGGGGCCGGGCTGCTGCTGCGGAGTTTCGCGGCGCTGCAGCGGGTCGCCACTGGCTTCGACGAATCGCGATTGCTCGTCGTGGATCTGCCGCTGTCGCCGGTCACCTATCGCGAGGACCTGGCGAGAACTTTGCTGGTGCAACGGACGATCGAGCGGGCGCGGGCGATGCCCGGCGCGCGTGCCGCCTCTGTCACAACCGGTCTGCCGATGGCTGGCGGGGGCGCGACCATTAATTTCAACATCGCGGGACGGCCGCCGAAGGGTCCTGAGGACTACAAGCTCGCCGGCTACCGCGCCGTGAGTCCCGGCTATTTCGAGACACTCGGCATTCCGTTGCGACGCGGTCGGACGTTCAGCGATCGCGATCGTGAGGGTGCGCCGCATGTCGCCGTCATCAACGACTCGATGGCTCGGCAGTACTTTCGCGATGTCGATCCAATCGGCCAGCGCATAGCGATTGGCACGGAGCCCGACGTCGAGTCGCTGTTCTTTGAAATCGTCGGCGTGGTCGGCGACGTCAAGCAATCGTTTGAAGCCGGGGCAAAAGCCGAGTACTACTTTCCTTACGGTCAGTATCCGCATCCGGTGCTCGCCGGGATGTACCGCAACGTGTCGCTGGTCGTGAGGAGCGAAGGCGAGCCGACACGACTGGCCGCGTCGCTGCGGGCGGCGATGCGAGAAATCGATCCCGATCAACCGCTGGTTAAAATGCGAACGATGGAGCAGTCGATCGCTGACTCGGTCGCGCAGCCGCGTCTGCGTACCGTCCTGCTCACGGTGTTCGCGGCTGTTGCCGTGGTGCTCGCGGTGTTCGGCGTGTACGGTGTCATGGCGTACACGGTCATGCAGCGGATGCAGGAAATCGGAGTGCGCATGGCGTTAGGCGCGTCCCGGCAGGATGTGGTCCGGATGGTCGTTGCCCAGGCCGCACGCCTGACGCTCGCCGGCATTGCGATCGGTCTCGTTGTCTCGGCGTTGGCGAGCCGTGCGCTGGAAGGGATGCTGTTCGACTTGCGTGGACTGGATGCCGCGACCTACATCGCCGCGGCACTGGGGCTTGCCGCGGCCGCGATGCTCGCGAGCTACCTGCCGGCCCGCAGAGCCGCGACGATTGCACCGATCACGTCGTTACGCGTCTGAGCAGCACAATCGCGGGCTTGCCGGCCCCGCATTACTTCGCCGGAATCAAGAATGGGATTTCAACCTCGTGCGGCGAACCCTGCACGACGTAGTTGATCTTCACCATGACGTTGTCGCCAGCCACGGGTTTCCCGCTGGCGACCCAGCTCTCACCCGCTTCGTCGATGTCGAGCGTGAGCGCCTCGGGCGGCTGATTCGGGCGTGCGATCGTCATCCGCACGCCGCGTGCGATGGAAGCCGGCAAGTCCTCGCGAACGGCGTCGGTAAACCAGATGCGGTGGCGGCCATCGCGATCGAACACCACTTCGTAGTGGAGCTCGTCGTTCATCAGCACCATGCCGCCGTGATGCGGCGAATGATCGCCGTGGGGCGTAGTGATACCCTGATGCTGGGCATCGCGCGGCGCCATATTTGTTTGCGGCGTGGGTGTCGTCGCCTCGCGCGAGCACGCGACCGCGAGGACGCCGATGAGCCCCACTAGTCCACCCCGCCTCACCACCCCCTGCCCCACCAGTCCGACCCGTCTATTTGCCTTTGAAGATGCTCTTCGGCAGCTTCACATGGACGCCCATCGTTCCATCCACGAGTTGCGTAATCGCCACGTCACCGGCAACGCTCGTGAGCTGATACGCCGTGTGCTTGTCCATGCCGCGCGTTGCTGCAAGGAAGTCGATCATTTCCTGAATCGCAATGCGAGTCGCCTTCGTCAGATCGACGTCGGTGCCCATGCTGATGTAATGCGTGGCGGTTTCAGCGCGCGGCCACGTGAGCTTCATCGCTTTCCGCACAGTCAGCTGCACACGGCCGCGCAGCGACGTTTCAATCGCGGTTTGATCGACCTCGCCGTCGCCCTGCGCGGCGTGACCGTCGCCGATTTCGAAGAGCGCGCCCGGCACGTGCACGGGAATCCATAACGTGGTACCCGCGACGAGCTCTTTGTTGTCCAGATTGCCAGCGTGCATGCCCGGCGGGGTGCTGCTGACGCGGCCCGCGTCGGGCGGGGGCGCCACGCCCATGCTGCCGAAGAATGGCTTCAGGGGGATTTCAATGCCTGCTGCGAACTCGCCGATCATCCGTTTGCGATCAAGACGAATGATCGTCGGTCCTCGGCCTGTGGTGCAGTTCTCGCGGATGAAGCCGGCGCAGCCGTTGTAGCCGTACGCGATCGGCAAATCGATCGAGAGCACCTTCACTTCGAGGGCGTCGCCCGGTTCCGCGCCCTCGACGTACACGGGACCGGTGAGGATGTGGCCTCCTGGGCCTCGATCCTTCACTTGCTCCACGATGGCTCGCAGCGACGCCTGAATCTCACCTGCGGGCACGCCGGCCTTTTCGAGGCGATCCGGCGTCGATGTCAGCATCGTGTCGACGTCGATGACGTCGCCCGACGCGATGCGCCGCACTGGTTTCGCCTCGGACCAGTAGTAGCCGTACGCCACGGTCTCAGGTGTCGCCTCGAGGCGATGCGTTTTCGGCGATTGCGCAGCGAGCGGCAGACTGAGTGCGACGCAAAGAGCCAGCGAGAGGCGCGAGGGCATGGGCGCATTCTACCCTCGCGTCATTCGCCTGCGTCACTCTGCCCGGAGCGACGTCATCGGGTCGACGCGGGCGGCGCGGCGCGCCGGCAGCGCGTTGGCGACGAGCGCGGCGACGATGAGGATGCCGACGACGCTCGAGAGGATTGCGACGTCCGTTGGCGTCACGCCAAAGAGCAATTCCTCGAGCAGCCGCGCAACGCCAAGCGATGCGGCGCGACCAGTCGCGATGCCGAAACCAGCGGCGAGCAGGCTGGTGCGAAGCACGGCGCCGACGATGTCTCCTCGCCGAGCGCCCAAGGCGACGCGAATCCCGATCTTTGTAAAAGGGCCTGCCCCATTAGTTACAGCGCGTCACAAACCAGTCGGCATCCCGCTTGCCTCTTGTTTCTGAACTCCACGAGGAAAGAATACGGCTCGCTCCAACCGCTTGGCGCCTCCTGGCAAGCCTTACCACGTTGTCAACCGGGGCAACGATCGGCGCGTCGTGTTTCGCGAACCTGCTGATTACAAATTCTTTATGCGCTTGGTCCGCGCGGGGACGCGGCGCTTCGCCGTACGTCTTAATGGCTATTCCGCGATGCCGAACCACTTTCACTTGATCCTCGAACCCATGGAGGACAACGCGCTTTCTGCGTACATGCAATGGGTCACTGGTTGTTATTCCTGCTACTTTCGGGTCCGTACCAGAACGGTTGGCCACGGTCATGTCTTCCAACGGCGGTTCTGGAGCGCCGCGATTCACGACGATCTGCATTTCCTCATGGTGCTGCGTTACATCGAAGCGAATCCTGTGCGGGCGAAGCTGGTGCCCCGCGCGGAGCAGTGGGGGTGGAACAGCCTCGCGGATCGACTGGATGGCAAGTTCAGGAGCGATCGTTGCGCACTCCTGCCCGCGGACTGGTGCGAGATCGTCAATTTGCCGCAGCGACGCGAGGTGCTGGAGCGCCTGCGCAAGGAAATTACCCCCAAGCGGGGGCGCCCTTGCAAAAAATGAAATTGTCACGCGATGTCACGAATGGGGCAGGCCCCATTACACGCGTCCGTCAGCTCAGCGCCTGAATCACGTCGGAACGCGTGATGATGTAGGTCTGATCGCTCTTGAAGTCGCGCACCAGCACGGCCGGGTTTTCGGGGGTGAGCATTCCCGCCAGCGATTCCACGCTCGTCGACACGTCAGCGAACGGGAAGGCCGGCTGCATGATGACTTCGACCGGACCGCGCTTGATTTCGGGATTCTTGACAATCTCGGCGTACAGCTGGGTTTCGTTGATTGATCCGACGATCCGCCCGTCCGCGGTAATCGGAATCTGCGAAAACCCGTGCGCGGTCATCACGTGCGCGGCGCGCGCCACCGTTTCGGTGCGATCGACCGTCACCAGAGGCGCCTGCCGTTTGGTGGCGACCAGATCGCGCGCGGTCAGGCCGGTGGGCTCGAGGAAGCCTTTCTCCCGCATCCAATCGTCGTTGAACATCTTGGCGAGATAGCGCGACCCGTGGTCGTGAAAAATGACGACCACCAGTTCGCCGTTCTTGAAACGATCGGCGAGCTGAAGGAGGCCGGCCATCGCTGCGCCCGCCGAATTGCCGGCGAAGATGCCTTCTTCGCGCGTGATTCGGCGTGTCATCAAGGCCGCGTCCGTGTCGGTGACCTTCTCGAAGTGGTCGATCAACGAGAAGTCCACGTTCTGCGGCAGGAAATCCTCGCCGATGCCCTCGGTGATGTAAGGATAGATCTCGTTCTTATCGAACTTTCCGGTCTCTTTGTACTTCTTGAACACCGATCCGTAGGTGTCGATGCCCCACGTCTTCACGCTCGGCTTGCGTTCCTTGAGGAACCTGGCGACGCCGCAAATCGTGCCACCCGTGCCGACGCCAGAAACGAGGTGATCGATACGGCCGCCAGTTTGATTCCAGATTTCCGGTCCCGTTTGCTCGTAATGGGCCGCGCTGTTGGACAGGTTGTCGTACTGGTTGGCCTTCCACGCATTTGGCGTTTCGCGCTCCAGGCGCGACGAGACGGAGTAGTACGACCGCGGATCCTCGGGTTCGACGTTGGTAGGACACACGATCACTTCGGCGCCGAAGGCGCGAAGCGCGTCGATCTTTTCCTTCGACTGTTTATCCGTGGTCGTGAAGATGCACTTGTACCCCTTGACGACGGCGACAATGGCGAGACCCATGCCGGTGTTTCCCGACGTGCCTTCGATGATCGTGCCGCCCGGCCGAAGCTTGCCGGCGCGCTCGGCGTCCGCGATCATCTTGACCGCCATGCGGTCCTTGATCGAGTTGCCCGGATTGAACGTTTCGACCTTTGCGTAGACGTCCGCCGCAACGACGCCCTTGGTGATCATGTTGATCCGGACGAGCGGTGTGTCGCCAATCGCGTCGAGGATCGTGTTGCAAACTCTGTCCGGCGTCGCCATGAGGTTCAAAACTATCGTACACAAAGAAGCCGGGGAGGTCCCCGGCTTCGAATACCCCGCAGCGGGTGCCTATTTCCTGGCGGTGCCCGATGCGTCGGCGCGAGTAGCAGTGCGCTGTTCGTCGCGCTTGTCTGTCGGCTCACTGATTTCGAGGCGGCGGCCGCTTGCCGCTTCACGTGGCGGGGTGGGCATCGTGATCTCGAGCACACCATCCCTGAACGTGGCCTTCGCGTTGTCGGCGATGGCGCCTTCGGGCAGCGGAATGGTGCGGTAGAAGCTGCCGTACCTCCGCTCGGAACGATAGAACCCCTCGCGCTCGTCTTCCGATTCCTCGCGCCGCTCGCCCTGAATGACGACCGCGTCGTCGGTCACCTCGACGTTGATCTGGTCCTTTGACAAGCCGGGCAGGTCGACGCGGACGACCAACTCGTCGCCACGCTGGAATGTCTCGACCTCCGGAGTCCACGTGTCCCAGTCAGCGATGCGATTGCCCGCCGCGCCCAGGCCGAAGCTGTTGAAGAAGCGGTCCATCTGGTCGGTCCAGCTGCGCCGCCATGGGCTCAGCCACTGATCGCGCCACACGTCGCGCGGTGCGATGGATCGGGATTCGCGTCGTTTGTTCTCGTTTGCCATGCGCCCTCCTTCCGAACCAGCCAGCAAGCGATGCAACGCGGATTCCAATCGCCTGGCGGCACTCTGCGCGGTCACGCGCGCGCGACTGGCGAGCGGATGGGCTGCCGTGTCAGAATCGCGCATATCGGTAAGGAGGGTTGCAATCGAATGCGCCACTTGCTTGTCTTCAAACTCTGGGTAGTCGTGTGTGTCATCGTCCGGGCCGCTTCACCGGCTGTCGCACAGCAGAAGCCGGCGGAGCAGAAGCCTGCTGATCAGAAACCGAAGAGCACAACGAAATTTGTGACATCGAAAGACGGCACGAAGATCGCCTACGAGATCAACGGATCAGGTCCAGCCGTTGTGTTGCTGCATGGCGCCGGCCAAACACGCGCCGAATGGCAGCGCACCGAGTACGTCAAGCGCCTCGCGCCAAGCTTCACCGTGATTGCCGTCGACCTGCGCGGCAGCGGGGAAAGCGACAAGCCGACCAGGAGCGAGGCGTACGCGATCGAACGCCTCGTGGAGGACCTCCTCGCGGTCGCCGATGCCGCCAGTGCGCAGCGCTTTCACGTGTGGGGCTATGCCTACGGCGGCATTGTCGGCCGCTACCTCGCGGCTCGCTCCGATCGCGTGCGGTCGCTCGCGTACATCGGGATTCCGATGGGTGCGGCTGCCAGGGGTATTTACAAGGACGCGATCACCGGCTTTCGTGCGCGCTGGCTGCCGATCATTCAAGCGCAGGAATCAGGCAAGCTCGATCGCTCCACGCTCGCGCCCGGTGACTATGAGGCGCTCACTAAAGGCGGCGTGAAGCTGTCAGTGGCATGGCAAGGCGCGCTGCTGGAATATCCGCCGATGGAACCGGCCGAGTTCACAGTGCCGACGCTGTGGATGGTGGCCACAGGCGACACCGACGCAATGGCGAGTGTGAAGGAGTATGAAGGCAAGCTCGCAGGGACAAAGGTGACACTCGCGCTGATCGACGGGCCGACGCATTCCGAAACGCTGCAGCGCGTCGATCTGACGTTCGACAAACTGGTGGAGTTTACGAAGAAAGCCGAATCTGGATCGTGAATCTCGAGATTTGGAGAGCTGGAGATTTGGAGCAGGTTTGGCGATTGGCGATTTGGCGATTAGGAGATTTGGAGATTTAGAGATTTAGAGAGTAGGAGATGTGGAGATATGGAGATGTGGAGATA
Organism: Acidobacteriota bacterium; assembly: GCA_046726375.1. Lineage (GTDB taxonomy): Bacteria > Acidobacteriota > Vicinamibacteria > Vicinamibacterales > UBA2999 > DASPWV01. The sequence goes on along the minus strand of JBKPAJ010000071.1, from coordinate 31,370 downwards.
TGGAGATGTGGAGATCTGGAGATGTGGAGATGTGGAGATGTGAAGATCTGGAGATCTAGAGATTTAGAGATTTAGAGATTTGGAGGTTCGTGTGCGCGTTGACATCTATACCCGCGGCGTCCTCACCGTAATTGCGATCGCGCTCGTTTACCTGTGCGTCGTCTTGACGCCGCTTCCTGCGGTCAGTGCGCAGTATGCGGCAAGGCCCGGCGACGACACAGGTCCGGCAAAGGTTGTTGTCGTGGGCTGGCAGACCACGGACCAGATGCCGGTAACCATCGTCGACAGCATCACGCTGAAAACAATGGGTGAGATGCGCGTCGCGGGAACAGTGCAGACGGAACAGAAAGCCAACTCGGCGGACCGCGTTGTGCTAGTTGGTTGGGAGGAGCGAGCCTCCGAAACCAATCGCGGCATGCCTAACCAGCTCGATAGCAGCACGGCGTTTCGCGGGATTCCTGTGATGACGCCGCGCGATCCGCGCTGACGACAGGGGCGAGCCGCAACTCGCCCCGTGCCATTACATTGCGGCCTTCTGGAACTCAGTCTGCACCGACTGCAGTTCCTTCACGACGTCGTTCAGTCGGTCAACGGCGTCCTTGCCAACCTTCTGGTCAGCTTGACCAGCCATCCGTTGGATATTCTCGATCTGATTGATCAACATCGGCTGCGGGTACGGACCAGGCATATCGTTGAGCAACGTCCACACGCGCTGCAGCGGATGCGCGAACTTGAGATCGAGCGGACGCACGCCTGGCGGAGCAGGTGAAGGCGGCTTGACGCCGGCCTTCTGCATGGCCTGGTCGACTTTCTCCTGAAGCTCTCGGGCCTGAGCCACCGTATCGCGCACTTTGATCAAAAAAGCAAATTGCTCCTCCAGATCGGCTTGCGTGACGCCGTCTTTCAGCACGCGCGGATCCGCCTTGAGCTCGAACGTCCGCACAGCGTTGTAAGTGCCTGAGGTCAGGCGCACGCTGTACTTTCCAGGCGGCGCCATCGGACCGCTGCCGCCGTTGTTCACCCCGGGATAACGCATGTCCCAGTTGAAGCGCTGCATGCCGGCCTCGGCGCGCAGCGAAGAGGGGCCGCCACCACGACGGCCCGGGCCGCGGATCTCCTGTCCCGCGCCACCGGCGCGCGCAGTGCTCACGCCGAAGCTGCGGACCACCTGGCCCTTTGCGTCCAGCACTTCCAGTTTCGTGTCGCCTGAAGGAGCCGCGGCAAACCACACGTCGATATGTGCGGCTGGTGCCGGGTATTCAGGCTCTCCTGCACCACCAGCATTTGCGGCGGTGCGGTAACGGATGGCATCGCGTGGTTGGAAGAGATAAACGGGAGACAGCGACTCGCGCGACGCTGCTTGTTCACCGTCGGCGCCGCCGTGTCCATGGTCCTCCTGGAGGTTCGTGGGCGCACCGGCCGCGACCATGCTTGCCAACTGCTGCAGCGGCGTCACGTTGTCCATGATCCAGAGCGATCGGCCCATCGTCGAGATCACGAGATCGTTGCGATGCACCTTGATGTCCGTGACCGGCGTTGCCGGCAGGTTCTGTTGCAGCGACTGCCAGTTCTTTCCGCCGTTGAACGACACGAACGCCGCAAACTCGGTCCCTGCGTAGAGCAGCCCTTCGCGCGCCGGATCTTCACGCACGACATGAACGGGGTGATCGCTCGGAATTCCGTTCTTCCCGTCGGTCAAGAGCGTCCACGTTTCGCCATAGTCCGCCGTCTTGAAAACGTACGGCTTCAGATCGTGCTCGCGCATGTAGCGATAAATCGACACGTACGCCGTGCCACGACGATGCGGTGAGTCTTCGATCGTCTGCACGCGCCCGCCCGGCGCAAGACCTTTCGGCGTCACGTTCTTCCATGTTTTGCCGTTGTCGCGCGACACGCTCACGGGCCCGTCGTTGGCGCCAACCCAGATCACGCCTTTCTCGAGGCGCGATTCGACCATCGCGTAAATCGAGGAGTAGACCTCTTCACCAGTGATATCGCGCGTGATCGGATTGCCGGGAATGATTTGATACTCCGCTTCGTGCGCCGTGAGATCCGGGCTGATCGTTTCCCACGTCACGCCCTCGTCGGTCGAGCGATGCAGCACGTGCGACGCTTGATAGACCACGCGCTCGTCATGCGGCGACACGTACACCACCGTCTGGCGAGGGAAGCGATACTTGATTTCATCAGGGTCGTGGCCGTATCGGTTCTGCGGATATACCCAGTAGTGCTTCTCCTGCCCGGTCTCGACGTTGTAGCGGCCCACTTCGCCTTTGCAGGATCCCCACACCGTCTTACCGTCCTTACGCGCCCAAATCTGTCCGGTCTCGCAACCCGACGCCTGCTGCCACACTTCCGCGGGATGATCCACGGACCAGGAGTACGGCCAGTTGTTCGGAACGATGAGGGTGCTGTTGTCCTGCTGCGGCACGTAGAGGCGATAGGGATACTGCTCGTCCACCGAGACCATGTAGTACTCGGCGGTCGGCTGATTGAGCTGCGTTGACCAGCTCTTGCCGCCGTTGAGCGTGACGTTGGCGCCGCCGTCGTTGACCTGCAGCATGATCTCGGGGTTGTCCGGATTGATCCACACGCCATGGTTATCGCCGTGCGGTGTGTTGATCGCCGTAAACGTCTTTCCGCCGTCGCTTGATTTGTGAAACCCGAGTTCGCTCACAAGCACTTCGTTCTCGTTCTTGGGATTCACGCTGACGTAATGGAAATAAAACGGCCGCGCGCGCAGGCGCTGCTGATTGTTGACGAGCGCCCAGGTCTCGCCGGCGTCGTTTGATTTGTACAACCCTCCCTGTTCGGCGAGCCCTTCCACCATCGCGTAGAGCACTTTGGGATTGCTGCGCGCGATGTCGAGATCGATCTTGCCGATGAGCGGCTGCGGCAGACCGGCGGTAATGTGCTTCCACGTTTCGCCGCCGTCGGTGGACTTGTAGATGCCGCCTTTGTCAGCCGGCCCGCCGCTGATGATGTCCCAGCCCTTGCGGAAGCCGCGATACATGGCGGCGTAGAGCACCTCAGGATTCTGCCAATCGACTTCGACATCGCGCCCGCCGTGTTCGCTGTCGACATACAACACTTTGCGCCAGGTCTTGCCACCGTCGGTCGTTTTGAAGATCCCGCGCTCGGCGTTTGGTCCGTACGGCGATCCGAGCGCCGCGAGCCACACGATGTCCGGGTTGCTCGGATGCACCCGAAGGCCCCCGATTTGCCCCGACTCCTTCAGACCCATGAACTGAAAGCTCTTGCCTGCGTCACTCGATTTATAGACACCGCGCCCGATGATCACGTTGGATCGAATCGCGGCACTTCCGGTGCCGACCCACACGTCATTCGGATTCGAAGGCGCGACGTCAATCGAGCCGATCGATCCTGTCGCGATCTGTCCGTCACCAACCGGTGTCCACGTGATGCCCGCATCCTCGGTCTTCCACACCCCGCCGCCGGTTGCGCCGAAGTAGAACGTGTGCGGCTGCTGCCGCACGCCCGAAAACGCAGTGACGCGTCCGCCGCGCGACGCGCCGACGTTGCGCCATTTCAAATCCTTATAGGCGTTGAGCGGGACGAGCTGATTCGCGTCAGTCTGGGCCTGCAGCGTGGCACGAGAGGCCGACTGAGTGCCGAGCAGAACAGCCGCGAGCGCGGCTGCGGCAAGCGCCCGAACGAGCGGAAGGCGGATCGTCTCCATGCGGAGGAGTATATCGATTGCGTGTCACGAGTTGTCTCATCCGTTCAGGGCGATTTGGCCGCAACCGGCACGCCGACGGGCGCCGCTCGCGGCACGCGCGAGGCGCGCAACCCGAACGCCAGCAGCGCGCCAAACAGGGCGAGGGCCGCACTGCCATAGAAGCACGCCGACCAGGTGCCAAAGGTCTCGAACAACCGCGCGGCAATTCCACCAGCGATGATCGCGGCCACACCCTTCGCGCTGTACATCACGCCGTAGTTGGACGTCGCGTGTTTGGTCCCAAAGTAGTCGCCCACGATCGATGGGAAGAGCGAGAACACTTCGCCCCACGTGAAGAACGTGAGGAGGAGCGTCACGGCGAAGAGGGTGCCTGACATGCGGCCCACGGTAAGCACGAGCAGCAGGCACGCGGTATTGAGAATGAAGGCGATGCCCATTGCCAACTCACGTCCCGTGCGATCCGAGACCCATCCCCAGAAGATCCGGCTCGCGCCGTTGGCCAAGGCATTGAGCGATGTCGCCAACGTCAACGCAGCTGTGGCGATGCCCCACGACTGCGCCATCGGACCAGCGTTCGCGGTCACCAGCAAGCCTCCCGTCGCCATCGACACAAACGCTAGATACAACACGTAGAACTGCGGCGTACGCAGCATCTCGCCGGTTGTGAAGTGCCCTTTACCGAGCTGTGTTGACGGCGCCGTCGTCACTTTTGCCGCAACCGGAGCGGCCGTCGGCGTCGGATGACGGAGGAACTGAGCCACGAGAAGAATGACGAGGCCTTGAAAGATACCGGTGACCAGAAACGCTTGCTGATATCCGCGCGTTTGAATCGTCGATGCGATGAAGGGCAGGAACAACGCTGCCCCTCCGCCGAATCCAGCAGCCATGATGCCCGATGCAAGACCTCGGCGCGTGTCGAACCACTTCAGCGCCGATCCGATGCAGCCGCCATAAACAAGGGCGGCGCCAATCCCCGCCATCACATACAGCATGTAAAGCATCGGGAGGGTGGTGGCGAAGCCGAGTCCACCCCAGCCGACCGCGCACAGAACGGCCGCAACGCTCGTGAAGAGACGCGGTCCAAGCCGATCGATCAACCAGCCCTGCGCCGGCTGCACCCACGTTTGAAACAGGATGAAGAGCGTGAACGCCCATTGAATGTCGGAGAGCTTCCAGCCGGTACCCGCCTGCAGCGGCTTGACGAAGAGCGTCCATGCGTACTGCAGGTTGGCGATCATGATCATCGCGACGAGCGATGCAACGAGCTGAAACCAGCGATTCTTGGTGTTCACCGGACCGCCTCCTCGACCCGCAACGCCACGTGTGGCGCGCGACGCCGCTCTTCCAGCAATTTCGTGCACGCGTAAACGCCGTGCGTCGCCGTCGGCATAACCGTGTCAATCCAAGCGGAGCGTGAGCGGCGGCAGGTCGATGCCGCTGACCTCCGCGCGCCATGTTTCTCCGGCCGCGATCGCGTGCGCGGCAGTCAGTGTGCCGGTGCTGATGATTTCGCCGGCGTCGAGCGGCTCTCCGTGTCGCTCTCCCGACACCACGGCCGCCAACTCGCAGAGACAGAGTGCGGGGCTGCGCAGCGAATTTTTGCCCGAGCCTTCCTCGACCAGCTCGCCGTTCTTGATCAAACGAACCGCGAAATGGGGTAATTGCTCCACGAGCGTGCTGATTGTATTCGTCGTCACTGGCTGCGGCTCGCCGATCACCAGCGCCATGTGCAGGCCATAGGCCGCGACGAAGTCTGCCGGTTGGAACTTCCAATCGGGAAAGATGCAGTCGTTCACTTCCAAGCCGAGCGCCAGCCATTCCACGTTCGCGAGCGCGGCGGCTGCGTCGGTTATGCGTGCCGGCAGCGGCCGCGCGAGCTTGAACACGATTTCAGGCTCGATCCGCGGCGCGATTCTTCCCGTCAGCGAGAGCGAAGCGTCGCTGGTTGTCGCGTGCCGCACCGTGTCGTCGTACATGTGCGCCCACACCAGCGTTTCGAGCTTCAGGATTCGCCACATCGCTTTGTTGGCGAACCCAACCTTGCGTCCCACGGGGCGATGGCCCTCGGCGCGGCGGAGATGCGCCAGCTCGGCTTCAGTCGCATACGCCGTGGAGAGATCGAAGTCAACGACGGACGAGGGCGGCGGGATCTGACGACCCGCTCGATAGGCGGCTTGAAGCTCTTTGGCGAGCGTTCTTGCGATGTTCACGGGAATGCCGAATGAGAGGCCCATTCTATCAATGACCTTAGGAAGGGAATGACAGGGAGGTGGGGGAGATCAGGAGCAAAAACTTGATCCTCCCCGATCTCCCTGATCTCCCTGTTCTCATACCACGTTGGCTTCGCCGACCACGGTTTGGCGGGCGAAGCGGTCCGCCAAAAACGGCGACACGTCACATCGCGGATCGCGTCCCGTGATCAGGTCGGCGAGGATTCGTCCTGCGGCGGGTGAGTGCTGGAAGCCGTGGCCACTGAACCCCGCGATCGTGAAGAAGCCCTCGACTTCTGACGAGGGCCCGATGATGGGGTTGTGATCGGGTGTCATTTCGTACAGCCCAGCCCAGGCGTGCGACACCGCGGCGTGTGCGAGCGCGGGCAGCCGCCGTATCGCCACGTCGATGACCTCCGGTAAGAAGTCCCATCGAACCGTCGTGTCGAATCCTGGTTGTTCGCCGGGATCGCCCATGCCGAACAGCAGCCCCGCACCTTCGCGGTGAAAGTAAAAGGTCGATTCGAAATCGATCACCATCACGCGATTCGACGGCACACGGCCACGATGCGGCGGGTCGTCCCATCCGCCGCCGCCCTCAGGTTGAGCGATGAAGATGTGGCGCCGCTCGGGTTGTACCGGTACGTGAACACCAGCCATTCGACCAATCTGCGATGCCCACGGTCCAGCAGCATTGACGGCAATCGGCGTGGCGATGTCGCCGCCACTCGTCTGGACCTTGTGGACTCGTCCGTTGCGCAGCGCAATGCCGGTCACTTCGGTCGCTCGAACGATTTCCACGCCACGTTCCTGCGCTGCGCGCGCAAATCCCATGGTGACGCCATTGGGATCGGCAATGCCGTCGCGACTACAGAACGTGGCAGCAAGGACGCCTTGTTCGGAAATTCCCGGCGCATGCCGGACGGCTTCGATCGGCGTGAGCCAGTCGACAGCAACACCATGTGCTTGCTGCACCGCGACATTTCGGCGGAACGCGGCAACGCTCTCTTCCGAGCAGAGCAGAAACAAGTACCCGTCTGGCCAGAGGTCGATCGGCGAGCCGACGAGGCGCTCGAAGTCGGCGAAGAGCGCGATTGATTCTTTTGAGAGCGCGATATTCGCGGGGTGCGAAAACTGGTGGCGAAATCCGCCAGCGTTGCGACCGGTGGACATCGTGCCGAGCTGCGGTTCGCGTTCGATCAGGACGACGTTGGTGACGCCGACACGCGACAGGTGATAGGCGACGCTCGCGCCCATGCAACCGCCGCCGACGATCACAACGTCAGCGGTATTTTTCAATCCCATGTAGCGGTACTTCTCATCCGATGCCGCGCGCGCAGTTGCGCGATCTGTCAATATATCGCGCCATGACTCGCCTCGCGTGCCTGGCGCTCGCTGCTTCACTCGTCGCGCAGGAATCTACCGTTCCCATCGCGCTCGCGCCCGATCGCGTATTCGACGGGGAGACGGTGCAACCCGGCTGGGTCGTTCTCGTTCGCGGCCAGCGCATCGAAGCGGCTGCTCCCGCGGCAAGCGTTTCCGTTCCCGCAGGTGCGCGAACGCTGAAGCTCGCCGGCATGACGTTGATGCCGGGGTTGATCGAGGGCCACTCGCATCTGTTGCTGCATCCGTACAACGAAACAACCTGGAACGATCAGGTCGCACGTGAGCCGCTGGCGTACCGGGTGGCGCGCGCCGTCGTGCACGCAGACCGAACGTTGATGGCGGGCATCACCACGGTCCGCGATCTCGGTACAGAGGGCGCCGCCTACGCCGACGTCGGCCTGAAGCGCGCGATCGATGAAGGCCTGGTCCCCGGCCCACGCATGCTCGTGGCCGGTCCGGCGATGGTGGCGACCGGCAGTTACGGCCCCAAGGGCTTCGCGCCCGAGTGGACGGTGCCGCAAGGCGCGGAGGAGGCGAGCGGGCTCGACGACGTCACGCGTGTAACCCGCGATCAGATCGGACACGGTGTGGATTGGGTCAAGGTCTATGCCGATTACCGCTGGGGACCGAACGGCGAGACACGTCCCACGTTCACACTCGACGAACTGCGTCGCGTCGTCGAAGTCGCCAGGAGCAGCGGCCGTCCGGTCGTGGCCCATGCGTCCACGCCGGAAGGGATGCGGCGCGCGATCGAGGCGGGCGTCGAGACCATCGAGCACGGCGATAACGGCACGCCCGAGATCTGGAAGCTGATGGTCGATCGCAAAGTCGGTTATTGCCCGACCGTGGCCGCCGGCGACGCCACGGCGCAATATGCCGGCTGGAAAAAGGGCGTCGATCCGGAACCCGCCCGCATTACTGCCAAGCGTCAGTCGTTCAAAGCGGCGCTCGCCGCCGGTGTGACGATGTGCTTTGGCGGCGATGTCGGCGTATATGCGCACGGCGACAACGTGCGCGATCTCGAGATCATGGTCGATTACGGATTGCCGCTCGCGGATGCCATCCGCGTGGCCACGTCAGGCAACGCGAAAATGTTTCACCTCGACGATCGTCTGGGATCGGTCAAGCAAGGCATGCTGGCGGATTTGATTGCCGTGGACGGCGATCCAACGCGCGATATCAAAGCGCTGCGTCGCGTGAAAATGGTAATGAAGGACGGGAAGGTGTTCAAAGAACCGTAACATGTGGCGACGTGGCGATGTGGCGATGTGAGGTCACGATGTGGCGATGTGGTGATGTGTCTGTCGATGTGGTGACACCCGCTACATCAGGACATCGTCCACATCACACATCGCTCCATCACACATCGCTCCATCACATCATTACATCGCCAGCCACATCATTACATCCCAACATCAATACATGACATCGCCACATCGACACGTCGCGACATCGACAGATGTACGACTCAGCAATCACTTCTTATAAAACTTTCCGCCTTTCATCACGAAGCGGACGCGCTGGAGCGCGGTAATGTCGGTCAGCGGATCCCCTTCGACGCCGACGAGATCCGCTTCGAGCCCCGGCGCGATCGCGCCGATCGTGTCGCCCAGATTCATCGATTCGGCGGCCAGCGATGTGAGGCCAACGATCGCATCCATCGGCTTCTGACCGCTCTTCACGCGCTCGATCGTTTCCCGTGCGTTCTGGCCGTGCGCGCCCGCAACGGCATCGGTTCCCATCACGATCTTCAGGCGCGGGGTCTTGATGGCCATCGTGAACATCTGGTCCTCGAGGCTGAGCGCCTTCTCCATGGCGGCAAACCCTTCCTCCGTGTAGCTGCCGATGCCGAGGAAGCGCTGTTTGTTTTCGAGATAGTTCTGCGTGACCAGACCGATGTTGGGATCGAAGTACACGCCCTTTTCCGCCAGCAGATTGAACGCTTCCTGCGTCGCGAGCGCCCCGTGTTCGACCACGGTGCAACCGGCGCGCGCGGCGCGCATCATTGCTTCGGCGCTGTGCGCGTGCACCATCGAGCGCAACCCTTGTGCGCGCGCTTCGCCGCAGGCGGCATCGAGCTGTTCCTGCGACAGCGTTGGCGTCCCGCCCGTCCGGATACTTTCCGAGGCGAAGATCTTGATGAGATCGGCGCCGTCCGCTTTCTTCTTCTTGATGTCGTCGCGGATCTGCTGCGGCGTCCATTTCGCGTTGTTGATCTGACCGAGCGACGTGAGGATGCGAGGGCCGGGGAGAATTCCGCGCGCGATCGCGTCGCGGAGCGGTTTGTCGGATGCGGAGCCGACGCTCTGCACCGTGGTGAAGCCGGCCATCAGCGTCATGTATGCGTTTTCGGCGCCGTACAGCGCGGCTTGGTCGGCGGGCTCTTGTCCGGACTGGTAGCGTCCGTTGGCGTCGAAGTGCCAGCCGATGTGCACGTGCGTGTCGATGAATCCAGGAAGGACCGTAACCGCGCCGAGATCATGCGTGACTGCACCAGACGTGGCCGCGACGCGTTCGATTCTCGATTCGCGAATCGTGACCACGGCGTTCGGCTGAACGCCGCCCCTGCCGTCGAGCACGCGCGCGGCCCGGATCGTGATCGTGGTCGGTGCCTGCTGTGCGGCGAGCGTCGTCACGCTGGCAATCAGAAAAAGCGCCCAGATAGTTTTCATGGCGTCAGTTGAGGATGGTCGCGGCGCGGAACAAGTCGTCGGCCGCCTGCAGAATGATATTCCGCAAGCGTCGCGGATATGACGCCGGCAGCCGCTCGAGAAACGCCTCGACGGTTCTGGCGACGTCGGAGGAATTGTGACCCGCCAAGGTCGAATTCATCCAGCGCGTGGGAAAGAAGATGTCGCCGGTCTGCTGGATCTCGAGCAGCAGCTCGAGGCTCGGCTGCACATATCTGGCCGACGCAGCCGCGCGCAGCGGGTGATGGAGATTGCCGAGTCCTTCGAGCACCCATGGCTCGCGCCGGCGGTTGTTGACGTCTTTCAGCGATGCGAACCAGCGGTCGCGTTCGGCAACGTCGGCCGACAGTGATGGCATCACAAACGCGAAGCGCGCCTTGCGATCCGGATTCTGCATGCGTTCGAGCTGCGTTTTGAGGATGTCGCTCCAAGCGGGCACTTCGCGGACGGCGAGATCCTGCGCCAGCGCGGCGTAATCGGCCTCGGCGAGGGGCAGCCCTGGAATCTGCTCCTTCTGCGCCCAAATCCGCTGCAGCCATGCGACGGTGTCGACGCTCATCGCGACGTCGCGAAGCGCGCTGAACCACGCCGACTTCTGGCTTGTCGTCTTGGCGGTGTCAAGCCCGGTTCGAAGAAGCCCTTCCACGGCTGCGAGTCGTGCGTTCCGTTCCTCCGGGCGCAGGAAACGCCACCACACACCGCGCAGGTATCCGAGCACGCGAGCGGTCAGTTGCTCATCGGCCTCGCGTGGCAACGCAGCGATCGCCAGGTCGGCAAACGTTGCGGGCGGCAGCGCCCGTTCCAGCATGGCATCCCACATCGTGACCCACGCGGCGCCGCGCGTCAGCGGATCGGCGATGTCAGGTAGGGACGTCGATAAGTACGCGAGCGATGCCTTGTCGAGCGCGATGGCACCGTAGGCCCACCCGCCGCCGTTTGGCAGCACGTAGAGCGGCGCCGGCTTGCCGGCCACCTGTGGCACGGGGACTCGCGCGTCGTTGAGCGGCACGTTCAGCTGCTCGACGTGATCCTTAAAACCGAGCGTGACGTGCAGCTCTTGCGGCCACGTCAGCTTGCGGCCCCACATGTCGGATTGAGCAAAGGCGAGACTTTGGATACGCCCGTCCTTCAACGCGAGCTCAGTCGAGATCACAGGCCGACCCGGCTCTTCCACCCACACGTGACTCCATGCCTTCAGATCCTGCGGCGTGCGTTTATCGAGGACCGCGATCAGATCGGTCCACGTCGCGTTGTCAAAAGCGTGCGCTTTCAGATACTCCCGCAGCCCGTCGCGAAACGCATCTTCTCCCATCAGCGCTTCGAGATGGCGCATGACGACCGGCGCTTTCTGATAAATGATCGCGCCGTAGAGCGAGCCGGCTTCGTTGAGATTGTCGAGCGGTTGCCTGATCGGATTGGCTCCCGGAGTACGGTCCACTTCGTAGGCGGCCGGATAATGCGCGAGCAGAAAGCGCAGCTCGTGGTTCACCTCGGGAAACGACGGATTGACGATCTTCGCCGCCATGAAGTTGGCCAAGACCTCCTTCATCCACACGTCGTTGAACCACTGCATGGTGACGAGATCGCCAAACCACATGTGCGCGGTCTCGTGCGCGATCGTCGAGGCACGTCCGAGATACTGATTCTGCGTGGCCGACTCGTCCAGCAGCATGCCAGGGGCGTTGTACAGGATCTTGGCGGCATGCTCCATGCCGCCGAACTGAAAGGCGGGGATCATGACGAAGTCGAACTTGCCGAACGCGTAGGGAATGCCGGTGTAGCGCTCCATATACTCGATCGCGCGTGCATGCAGATCGAAGATCGCGTCTTTGTTGCGCGCGACTTTTGCGGCGTCGGTTTCGCGATGAAACATCCGCAACGTGCGGCCGTTGCGCTCGGCCGTCTCCACCTTGAAGTCGCCGGCGATGAACGCCACGAGATAGGTCGCGAGCGGAGCCGTTTCCGCAAAGCGCACCGTCGCGCGACCGCCTTCCGTCCGCCGATCGATCTCCGCACCATTGGCGGCCAGCTGCCATTTCTCGGGAGCATTCAGCGTAACGGTCCACTTGCCTTTGAGATTCGGCTGATCGAACACAGGAAATGCCAGGTGCGCACGCGCGGGCACGAACAATGTGTAGAGGAAGTCCGCACTTCGGTTGAGCGAGGCGTCGCCCGCCATAAAAGCGATCGTGACCGTGTTCTCACCCTTCCGCAGCGACGCGGCAGGCACCACGATGTGGCCGTTTACGAACTCAAACGCGGACGCGCCGTTGGCGTCGAGCGACTTGACGTTGTCGCGGCTGGTGGCGAAATCAATCACGAGCGGAGCGCTCGCGTCGCGCAACTCAAATCGAATCGTGTTGGTGCCCGTGATTGGATCGGCGAGTTTCTCTGGTATTGACACTGCGAGCGCGTAACGCAGATCGGCGATCAGAGCCGCCCGACGTTCGGCGACGTCGAGTGGAATACCGGCGGCGGGACTGGCAGTTTGAGCGAAGAGGACGGCTGGAACGCCGCTTAGAAGGGCGAATAGCACAAGGCGCATCGCCCTTCAGTTTATTCGTAGCGCAGCGCGAAAACAGGTTCGACGGCTGCGGCGCGGCGCGCGGGAATGTAGCCCGCGAGCAGTCCAACCAGCGCCAGCGTTCCCGCCGCGACCGCCAGTGTCAGCGGATCGGTCGGCCGAATGCCGAACAACTGCGACTTGACCAACTGGCTCAAGCCGAGCGCACCGGGAATCCCGACGCCAATGCCGATGAGCGTGAGCAGCGCCACCTCGCGCAGCACCAGCCACAGCACACTCCTGCGCTCGGCGCCGAGCGCAATGCGAATGCCGATTTCGCGCGTGCGTCGCGACACTGTGTACGACATCACGCCGTAAAGTCCGACCGCCGCGAGAACCGTTGCGAGCAAACCAAACGAAGCCGACAGCAGCGCGAGCATGCGCTCGTTGAACAGCGCCTCGTCGATCGTGCGATCCATCGTCTGCATCGCAAAGACGGGGAGCGATGCGTCAGCACGCCGCACGGCCTGCCGGAGCTGCTCCTGCATGCCGTCGGCGGCCGCAACCGTCGAGCGGACGTACACCGTGACCTCGCCGAGTTCGTCGCTTTGTTGATACGGAATGTACGCGAAGCGCGGCGTTTGGTTGTCGGCAGTTGAGCCTTGCCGCATGTTGACGTAAAGCGCGTCCTTCACGACGCCCACGACTTCGATCGCGCTGGGATCCTTGACCGAACGCCATCCGAAACGGCGGCCAATTGGGTTCTCATTGCCGAAAAAATACTTCGCGAACGATTCATTCACGACGGCGACGCGCGGCGCGCCCGCGAGGTCTCGTTCGTTGAACTCGCGTCCCATCACGAGCGGCATGCCAAAAGTGCGGAAGTAATCCGGCGCGACCTCGTTGGTCCAGGGGTTCATGTTCTCGTCCGGTTTCGGCTGATATCCCTGGACCTCGACCGTCCGGCTCGACACGCTGTCTGTCAGCGCCGCGAGTTGCGCCAACGACACCGACTGCACGCCGGGCAAGTGTCTCAGGTCCTCGAGCAATGTCGCATAAAAGCGTTTGATGCGCGTCTGGTCGTACCCATTCAGCGAAGGATCGACGTGGAACGTGATCAAATCGTTCGTTCTGAAGCCTGGATCGAGCGCCTTCAAGTTGTAGAGGCTGCGCGCAAACAGTCCCGCACCTGCGACGAGCAGCATGGACAGCGCCACTTGCGCGACAACCAAACCCTTGCGGAAGCGTGCCTGGTGCCCGGCGGACGAGACCGAGCCGGCCTCTTCTCGCAGCGTCCGATTGAGCTCGAATCGCGCTGATTGCAACGCCGGAATCAAACCAAACACGATGGCTGTCGCAAACGACAGGGCCGCCGTAAAGAGCGCCACTCTCAGGTCGGGTGTCGTGGATAACGATCTGGTCACCGCCTGGGACGGCATCACGCTGACGAGCACGTCGCCAACCCAGATCGACAGCACCAGGCCCACCATGCCGCCCGCGCCGGCAAGAACGAGGCTCTCCGTCAGCGTCTGGCGGATCAAGCGGCGTCGTCCTGCGCCGAGCGCCAGGCGTACAGCGATTTCACGCTGCCGCGCACTCGCGCGGGTGAGCAACAAGTTCGCGACGTTGGCGCAGGCGATGAGCAGGACGAGACCGACCATGGCCATGAGCACGAACAACGGCGTGCTCACGCCCGCGCGCAGGCCGGAAAGCCCGCGTGAGGCCGGATGGAGTGTGAGCGTCTTGGCGCGATAGCGTTCCTTGAACAGCGCCGAACCGCCGGCAAACGCCGGCACTTGCTGCAATTCGTCTTCGTTGATCTGCCGGTAGAGTACATCGAGCTGTGCTTTCGCCGTCTCGTTGGTCAAGCCGGGCTTCAAGCGACCGATGACGTTCACCCAGCGGCTCCGGCGATTGTCGAGATCGTTCCACGTCGGCGTCAGCTGCCCTTTCATCATCAACGGCATGAAGAGATCCGGGACCTGCGTTGCGACGACGCCGGCGAAACCGGGCGGCGCCACGCCGACGATCGTCACAGGCGTACTGTTGACGTTCACGACCTGATTGAGGACTGTTGGCGATCCCGCGAATCGCCGTTGCCAGTAGCTGTAGCTGATCACGGCAACAGGATGCGCCCCTGGCGTGCGGTCATCGTCCGGGGTAATCGCGCGTCCAAGCACCGGCGATACGCCGAGCACCTCGAACGTATTGCCAGAAATCGCTTCGACATCCACGCGCTCGGCCTGGCCGCGATACGTCAGCGTCACGCTCCAAGGAAACCGTGCGATCAACCCCTCGAACACCGTGTTGCGGTCGCGCATGTCCACGTACATCGGGTACGAGAAGGTGCGATCGTTGAAGGTCCGTCCGCTGAATGCGCCGGGACCGTCGAGCTGCACGAGGGCGCGCGGGTCCTTGACCGGCAGGAATCGCAGCAACACTTGATCCATCAACGAGAAGATCGCGGTGTTGGCGCCGATGCCGAGACCGAGCGTGAGGACGACGATAAAGGCAAAGCCGGGAGCGCGACGCAGTGTGCGAATGGCGTATCGGAGATCCTGCATGAACGTCGACATGTGGGATGCATGATCGCCAACCTCGTGCCACCGGTCGGGACGAGCGCAGCGCGGAATTCGGGCCTGTTTTGCATTCCAGGCGCTGCGAACACCGAGAGCACGTGACCGTCCGTGGGACGCTCGGACACCGATAACGTCCGGCCACGGCAACAACGAACGCGTCTATCCTCTTAGAGAGCGGGTTGCGAATTCGCTTTCATTCTCAGTTCTTCAGAGATGCCAGCCGAAGGAGGACCCATGTTGTCGCGACGCGAGGTGCTTGCGGGAGGAGTGGCGGGAAGTCTCACCGGCAATGCGGCAGACCATAGCGAAGAACAGGAAGCCAACCGAGAGGGGCAGCGCGAGATTCAACGTGCGATCCGCGACGTGCAGCACTCGCTGGATACGGCGTTCAATACGTTGTCTCTGGCTACGGCGCCGTCGATTACCACGCTGCGGCGAAGTTTTGAAGTCTTCCTGCGAGCGAACACGAAATTCCCGGATTTCTGCGACATCGGGATCGGCGTGTTCTACGACGTGTACGACTGGCACATCCGCAACCGTCTGCAGATGGTGGTCACGCGTCAGCAGGACAACCGCTACACGATCCAGTTCATGTTGACGACGCTGATCTTGCGCTACGAAAACGAGCCCACCTTCATCGGCGTCCCGTATGACAAGGTCTGACCCGTTGCCGCCTGAGTTGCAGTCGCTCCTCGACGTGATCGCAGCATCCGAACACGAAGCGGCGGCGATCGTGGCCGATTTGTCGGATGAGGAAGTGAACTGGCAGGAACGGCCGGGTCAGTCATGGAGCGTTGCGCAGTGCCTCGATCATCTCTCGACGATCAACCGGTATTACTCGACCGGTTTCGCGCGCCGTCTGGACGAGGCCAGAGGCGCGGCCGCCGGTCGCTTTCGTGGCTTGTCGCCCACAGCAGTCGGCCGATGGTTCGTCAACATGCAGGAGCCGCCAGTGCGCCGCAGAATGAAGGCGCCCGCGGTCGCGGTGCCCAAATCGAACCTCCCGCGCGCGCGGCTCGTGGAAGCGTTCGTCCGATCCCACGATCTATATCGCGGGATGGTCGAATCAGCGGCGCACGTCGACGTCAATTCCGTCATCGCACCGAACCCGTTCTTGAAGTTCGTCCGGATGCGCATGTCGACGGTGTTGCTGATCGTGCCGGCGCACGATCGCCGGCATTTGTGGCAGGCGCAGAACGTCAAGCGCGCGCTCAGAGGAAAAGGGGTCTGACCCCTTTCCAGTGCACGCCGATGTTCGCCCGTAGCGGCGGGCCTTTAACCCCAAAGGTACGCTTGAATCCGAACGCCAACGGCGCGAAACGCTCGAACAATGCCGGTTTCGGCCCGAACATTGGAATCGGCTCGATGCCACGGTTGCGAACAGAAGTGAATTGAGGGACTAGGTCTGCCCGAGCCTCTTCAGGATCTCATCGTGTAACGCGCCATTCGTACTCACCGCGTCACCGCCGTCGATCGTCACGCGCCCCGTCCAATCCGTAAACCGTCCGCCGGCTTCCTGAATGATCGGCACGATTGCCGCGCAGTCCCACGGATTCATCCGCGAATCGATCATCACGTCGGCGCGGCCGGTCGAAACCAGGCAGTAGCCGTAGCAATCGCCCCATCCGCGCGCGATCGCCACGTCCTGCTGCAGGCGGATCCATCCGTCGCCGATTCGCTCGAACACACCGTGGCCGTCGGTATACGCGACGCACGCGTCCGACAGCGTCGCGACACCCGAAACTTGAGCGCGGCGGCCGTTCCAGCGGCAGCCAAGGCCGCGAGCCGCCGAATACATCTCGTCGAGTCCCGGGAAGTACACGGCGCCGACGACCGGTTCGCCTTCGATCTCGAGTCCGATGAGCACGCCGAAGAGCGGCACTCCGCGGACGAACGAATTCGTGCCGTCGATCGGATCGAGGATCCAACGATGTGTGGCGTCGCGAGTGTCGCCGCCGAATTCCTCGCCGACGATTGCGTGATCAGGAAAGCGCTGTTCGATGAGACGGCGCAACAGCTTCTCCGCATCGCGGTCAGCGATGGTGACAGCCGAACGATCCGGCTTCCGTTCCACGGTGACGCCAGTTTGATAGTGGGCGAGAGTCAGCCGGCCTGCTTGCCATGCCGCATCGACGGCGAAATCAAGAAACGTCGAAAGCCCGGTCGTCATGCTCGCATCCATCGCCCAAGGCGCGACAAGCCCTCGCGAATCCTGCTGATGTCCATCACGAGCGGCCCGTAGCTGAGGCGGACGGCGTTGGTGAGCGAGGCGCCAAACCCGCCCCCTGGCACAACCAGCACGCCGGTCGCCTGCAACGCGCGCGGCACAAACGCGTCCGCGTCGCTGCCGATATCGACGACTGCGTAAAGACCGCCCATCGATGTCAGACGCGGCCGCTGAAGGAATTCGTCCACAGCCTCGGCGGTGACGCGCGCCGCCTCGCAGTACTGCCGGTTCCACTCGTCCACATATCGGCGGAGCGATCCATCGGCGATCGATCGGGTCACAAACCGTGTCATCGCCATTTGCGACAGCGTGTCGGCGCACAACAGGCTGCACTGCTGCACGCGCTCGAGCGCGTCGATCACTTCAGGCGCCGCTTGAATCCAGCCGAGCCGCCGGCCGAGTCCACGGCCCCACTTGGAGTTGGAGTGAATGCCGACCACTCGCGGATGATCGACCGGCGACCACGCGTAGTATTCCGGCGGTGTGACGAAGAACTGGCATTTGTACGCGAAGTCGATGACGAGCCATGAGTTGGACTGCTCGGTGCGCTCCAGCATCGCGTCCGCGATCGCTTGCGGAAGAATCTGGCTGGTCGGATTGTCGGGCGCGCCGAAGATCACGAGCTTCGGGCGATGCGTGTCGAACAGCCGCCGGAATTCGGCGATCGTCCGCTCCGGCTCGGCTGCCGGTAGATACGTCCACCTATCGGGATCGATCACGCGCAAACGGACGATCTTGATGTCAGATGCGGCAAAGGCGAGCTGCCCTTCGTAGTTGGCATACGCGGGATCGAGCAGCATCACCGTGTCGCCGGGATCGAGGACGGCGCGAAACAGATCGTGTGTGAGCTGCGTGCTTCCGGCGCCGATCGCAACGTGCTCCGGTCCGAGCTGCTTGACGCCGAACAGATGACCGTCGAACTGGGCGAGCGCGGCGCGGCACTCCATATCACCGAGCGTTGCCGTGTAGCCGCCACTCTTGTGAAACAGCGCAGGATCGGACGCGATCTCGACGTAGGCTTCGCGCAGCCCCTCCGGTGCGGGGTGGTTCACCCAGCCACCGCCAAACGAAATCACCTCACTGGGGTCGAGCCCCATCGCCAGGATGTTCTGCCGTTCCGCCATCTTCATGATCTGGCGGATAGGTGAGGGGCGGGCGAGCTGTTCGCGGACGAGAGTAGAAAGCATCGGCGGCGATCATACCCTTGCAACCCGAAAGGGCCGTGTCGCCGTCCAAATACCTATGCCTCAGGACCTCAAGTTCGCCGTCCGTAGTCTGGTGAAGTCTCCGGGCTTTGCAGCCGCCGCGCTGATCACGCTGGCTCTCGGCATTGGCGCCACCTCGGCCATCTTCAGCGTGGTCAAAGCCGTGCTGCTTACGCCGCTGCCCTATGCACAACCGGAAAAGCGCGTTCTGATCTGGAGCCGCTGGGTGAGCTTCGACAAGACGTGGGTGTCCACTCAGGAAATTGTCGACTATCGGACGATGAGCAAGACCATGACGGCGGTGGCGGGATGGTCGTCGGGGCAGCAGAATCTCACCGGCGATGGCGAACCGATTCGCGTCGGCGTCGGCTTCGTGACGGCCAACACGTTCGACGTTCTTGGCGCTCGTCCGCTCATTGGCCGCACGTTTACTGATGCGGAAGATCTGCCGCAGGGACCACCGGCTGCCATCCTCGGCTATCAACTGTGGCAAGCGCGTTACGGCGGCGATCCGTCGGTGATTGGCAAGAAGCTCGTGCTGAATGATGTGCCTGTCGAAGTTGTCGGTGTGATGCCCGATGGCTTCCGCTTGCCCACTGATTTCACGGTAGCAGCCGCCGAGCCCTCGCAATTGTGGCGGCCACTTCAAATCGATATGCAGAATCTAGAGCGGGGCAGCCACGGTTATTACGCCGCAGCTGTTCTTGCGCCCGGGCAAACCGCGGCGACAGCCTCGCAGGAATTGCGCGCCATCAGCGAACGGCTCACCGAGCAGGGCGGCTATCCGGTCGCGATGAAGTTCACGGCTTTTGCGGTAAGTGTGGACGACGAAATCCGCGGCGGCATGCGACCTGCGATGTGGCTGTTGATGGGCGCGGTTGGTTTCCTCCTGCTCATCGCCTGCGTCAACGTTGCCAATCTGCTGCTCGTACGCGGCGACGCGCGGCTGCGCGAAATGGCGGTGCGAACCGCGATCGGCGCCGCGCCCAATCGGTTGCTGCGACAGCTGTTCACGGAAAGTCTCGTGCTCGCTTTTGTAGGCGCCGCGCTTGGTCTTGCGTTCGCAGCGGCCGCGCTGCGAGTGCTGGTGACCATCGATCCCACGAGTCTTCCACCGCTGGCGCCCGTGCGATTGGACCTCACGGTTGTCGTGTTCACGCTCGTGCTCGCGGTCGTCACCACGCTCCTCTTCGGACTGGCGCCGGCCTTGCGATCGCAGCACCTGAACCTGGTGGAATCGCTGCGTGAGGGCGGCCAGCAGGCCACGCTTGGCGGGCGCCGGCAGCGGCTCCGCAACGGTCTTGTCGCTGCGGAAGTAGCATTGGCGGTGATTCTCGTGATCGGCGCCGGTTTGATGATTCGCACGCTCTCGGCACTTGGTCGGATTGATCTCGGCTTTGATCCGGAGCGCGTCCTCACGATGCGGCTCTCGGTTCCGGCTGCGCGCTACGACACACCCGAGAAGGTCGTCGCGTTCTATCGGCAGATGCTGGAGCGAGTACGCGGCGTGAGCGGCGTCGAAAAAGCCGGCATCGTTCGCGCGCTCCCGCTTGCGACCACCATCGGCGACTGGGGGCTGGACGTCGAAGGATTCGAAGAGAGCCCTGGCCGGAACGCGAAAGGTGACTGGCAGATAGTGTCAGACGAAGCGTTTGAAGCCATGGGAACGCGGCTCACGCGCGGTCGCTGGTTCACCGCGGCCGAGCGGAGCGACTCGGAGCTGGTTGCGGTCATCAACGAGACGATGGCACGCACGTACTGGCGAGACGGCAACGCGATCGACGGCCGCATTCGCCTTGGCAACCAGAAGAATCCGTGGGTACGCGTTGTCGGCATCGTCGCCGACGAGCGGCACAACGGCGTCACCGGCATTGTGAAAGAGAAGTTCTACATCTCGCACAGCCAGTGGCACGTGGTTACTGGTGGCAACATCATCCGCAACGTCTTTGTCGTTGCGCGGACATCGGGAGATCCGCTCGCGCTCGCATCGGCGGTGCGCAATGAAATCCGGCAGATCGATCCGGCGCTGCCGGTGGCCAATGTGCAGCCGATGCGCGATGTCGTGACGACGGCGCTCGCAACGCCGCGGCTCACCGGCTTTCTGCTTGGGGTGTTTGCCGCGATTGCCCTGGCGCTTGCCGCGGTCGGGATTTACGGGGTGCTGTCGTATCTCGTCTCCCAGCGTACGCATGAGATCGGCATTCGTCTCGCCGTTGGCGCCGATCGCAGTCAGGTGCTCCGCATGGTGTTGCGTCAGGGCATCACGCTTGCGGTGATTGGCATTGCCATCGGCGTGGCCGGCGCGTTTGGCCTGACGAGATTGATGCAAACGTTGCTGTATCAGGTGACGCCCAGCGATCCGGTCACGTTCCTGTCGGTACCAATGGCACTGATCGTGGTCGCGATCGTTGCGAGCTACTTACCGGCGTTGCGGGCCACGCGCGTGTCGCCGAGCAGGGCGCTGCGGATGGAGTGAGTCGACGGTCGTCGGTCGACGGCCGCCGACGTCGCCGGTCGCCGGGGTCGCCAGTCAATGGTCACGAACTCTCGGATGTTTTTGCCGTCGACTGTCGACTGTCGACTGCTGTGTAGACTGGCGACTGGTGACAGCAGCGATTCGCTTTCTCCGCAAGCACGGCGTCGCCTTTACCGAGCACGAGTATCGTTACGAAGACCGCGGTGGCACGCGTGTGTCGGCGCGTGAGCTGGGTGTGGACGAACACGCGGTGATCAAGACGGTCGTCATGGAAGACGAGCGCAAGCAACCGCTCATTGTGCTGATGCACGGCGATCGCGAAGTGTCCACCAGGGAGCTCGCCCGGCAGATCGATCGCAAAAAAGTCGTGCCGTGTGCGCCAGAGGTCGCGGAGCGGCATACCGGTTATCAGGTGGGCGGCACGTCTCCGTTCGGCACGCGCAAGTCCTTGCCCATCTACATGGAGCAGTCGATCAGCGAGCTGCCGCGCGTGTACATCAACGGTGGCCGGCGCGGATTTCTCGTTGGGCTGGCACCGGCCGAAATCGAGCGCGCGTTGCAGCCGATTGGGGTCACCGTCGCGATCGGCTCCGGGAGCTGAGCCAACGTTCGGGAGTGGAAGTCGATGACGCCCTCGTAATAGCGTGTGCGAGAGGTGGTCGTCCAGTGAATCCGAATCCAATTACCAGGCAGCCGGTGCTTTACTCCTTGCCGACCGCCGAGGCCGTGCACGTCCAGTCAGACGTTGCGTTCCCTGGAGCTGACGGAGAAGCTCTGTCGCTCGATGTCTATCGCCCGGCCGGGAGTGACGCACACTCGCGCCTGCCAGTCGTGGTCATGGTGCACGGTTATCCCGATCCCGGCTTCGAAAAGATGCTCGGGTGCCGATTCAAAGACATGCAATCGATCGTGTCATGGGGGCGGTTGATGGCAGCCTCCGGGATGGCGGCAATCGCGTATACCACTCGCGAGCCGGCCGCGGATCTTCGTGCGTTGCTCGGGTGGCTTCGCCATCACTCGACGTCGCTCGGAATCGACGGCGAACGTCTCGGTATCTGGGCATCTTCCGGCCACGTTGCGCTCGCGTTGTCGCAGTTGATGAACGACGTGCCGGCGCACTTTCGCTGTGCCGCGCTGTTATATGGATACACGCTCGACGCCGAAGGCAGCACGTCGGTCGCGGACGCCGCAAAGACGTTCTACTTTGCCAACGGTTGCGCGGGCAAGCACGTCGCCGATCTGCGCCGCGATGTCCCGATCTTCATCGCCAGAGCAGGGCAGGATCAGCTTCCGGGCTTGAATCAGGCGCTCGACCGCTTCATCGCCGATGCGCTGACGTGCAACCTGCGACTCACGCTGGCCAATCATGCGACGGGGCCACACGCGTTCGATCTGTTCGACGACAGTGCG
The DNA here is from genome assembly GCA_046726375.1 of Acidobacteriota bacterium. Classification (GTDB taxonomy): domain Bacteria; phylum Acidobacteriota; class Vicinamibacteria; order Vicinamibacterales; family UBA2999; genus DASPWV01. The sequence continues at coordinate 8,984 of JBKPAJ010000071.1, read as the reverse complement.
ACCACGCGCGACGTCGTTCAGCAGACGCTGGCGTTTCTTGTACGGCATCTTGGATAATCGGCACATGATCGGCCATCCCGAGCGAACTGAAGCTGCCGAGTACTACTTCAGGTACATCGATCAAGTGCCCAGGGGCGACATCTGCGCCATTCTGGCCGCTCAGCATCAGGAAACGCTCGCGGAGTTGCGCGGCATCTCCGAGGAGCGATCTCGCCACCGTTACCAGCCGGACAAGTGGAGCATGCGCGAAGTGCTCGGCCACATCAACGACACCGAGCGGTTGTTCGTCGCGCGCGCGTTCTGGTTTGCGCGCGGCTTTGAGACGCCGCTCCCGAGCTTCGATCAGAACGTCGCGGTTGCCGCGGCCGCGCCTGATGAACGGTCGTGGACCAGCCACATCGAGGAATTCGATGCCGTTCGCGGCGCGACGCTCTCGTTCTTCCGAAATCTGCCTAGCGACGCATGGACGCGCCGCGGCATCGCGAGCGACAACCCGTTCACTGTGCGTGCACTCGCGTATCTCGCGGCCGGGCACGTCGTCCATCACATGTCGATTCTGCGCAGTCGGTACCTCTAACCACTTCGGCAACGGACGTGGCCAGGCATCAACGGCGTTGTTTGAAACCATGAGACAGTTTCATTCGCGAGCGCGGAGAACGCTCGTATGCTCGTCGGATGCACTACGTCGCTGAACTGAGAGAGGCCGTCAACAGCGCGACGCCCAGGCTGCTGGCGCTTGGCGATCGCAGCGCAATGCGCGCGGCGCCGGGCAAGTGGTCGGCGCGCGAAGTCCTGGGACACCTCGTCGATTCGGCCTCGAACAATCACCAGCGTTTCGTGCGCGGTCAGCTGCAGGACGATCTGATCTTTCCCGGCTACGCGCAGGAGGACTGGGTGCGCATCGGCCGTTACCACGACGCGCCGTGGGAGGACCTGGTGACGCTCTGGCGCACGTACAATCTGCAGATTGCCCGGGTGATGGAGGGGACGCCGGAGAAAGTGCGGCGACGCCCACGGGCGCGGCATAGCTTCGATCAAATCGGCGTGCCGGTGCCGCAGGGGGAGCCGGCCACGTTAGAGCATGTGATGGTGGATTACGTGAAGCACCTGAAGCACCACTTGGCGCAGATTCTGTAGGTCGGGCAGGTGGGGCAGGTCGGGCGGGTAGGTATTCAGAATATCTCGCGTTCAGGTTCGCGATTGGATCTTGACCCACGTGTCCTTCAGCGACACCGTGCGGTTGAACACCGGTCGTCCACTACTCGAATCGCGATCGACGGCGAAATACCCGAGCCGCTCGAACTGGAATCTCGCGCCAGGCGCCACGGTTGCGAGCATTGGTTCCACCTTGCACTCGCGCAACACTTGAAGGGACTCCGGGTTCAGGAATTCCGTAAATTCCTTCCCTGACTTCGTCGCCGCGCCATCGGGATCGTCAACCGCGAACAGGCGATCGTAGACGCGCACCTCGGCGTTGACCGCGTGTGCCGCCGACACCCAGTGCAAGGTCGCCTTCACCTTCCGGCCATCGGGCGCGTCGCCGCCGCGGGTTGCAGGATCGTAGGTGCAGCGTAATTCGACGACAGCCCCGCGCGCATCCTTGACGACCTCAGTGCAGGTGATGAAATACGCGTTTCGCAGCCGCACTTCGCGGCCCGGCGCCAGGCGGAAAAACTTCTTCGGCGGATCCTCCATGAAGTCATCCGCTTCGATGAAGAGCTCGCGCGAAAAGGGAACCAGTCGAGTGCCGGCGGACCCATCCTCCGGATTGTTCACCACGCGCATCTCCTCGGTCCGACCCTCGGGATAATTGGTCAACACGACTTTGAGTGGACGGAGCACGCCCATTGCGCGCGGCGCGCGGCGATTGAGGTCCTCGCGCACGCAGTACTCGAGCAGCCCGATGTCGATGACGTTTTCCTTCTTCGCCACGCCGATCCGCTGGCAGAAGTCGCGGATCGCCTCCGGTGTGTACCCGCGCCGCCGCATGCCGGACAAGGTCGGCATGCGCGGATCGTCCCATCCCGAGACGTGCTTCTGTTCGACGAGCTGCAGCAGCTTGCGCTTGCTCATCACCGTGTAATTCAGATTGAGCCGGGCGAACTCGTACTGGCGCGGGCGATGACGCACGGTCACGTTTTCGACACACCAGTCGTACAGCGGACGGTGATCCTCGTATTCGAGCGTGCACAGCGAATGCGTGACCGCTTCGATGGCATCCGACAGCGGATGCGCGAAGTCGTACATCGGGTAGATACACCACGCGTTTCCGGTACGATGGTGCTCCGCGTGACGGATGCGATAGAGCACCGGGTCGCGCATGTTGATGTTCGGCGACGCCATGTCGATCTTGGCGCGCAAGACGTGTGCGCCATCGGGAAACTCTCCCGCGCGCATGCGGCGAAACAGATCGAGGTTCTCGTCCACGCTGCGCGTCCGGAACGCAGAGTCCTTGCCCGGTTGGGTCAACGTGCCGCGATAGGCGCGTATCTCGTCGGCGGAGAGCGAGTCGACGTACGCGAGCCCTTTCTGAATCAGTTCTTCGGCCGATTGATAGAGGCTTTCGTAATAGTCCGAGGCGTAGTACTCCCGATCATCCCAGTCGAATCCAAGCCAGCGGACGTCTTCCTTGATCGAGTCGACGTACTCGATGTCTTCCTTGACCGGATTGGTGTCGTCGAAGCGCAGGTTGCAGATGCCGCCAAATTCGGCTGCCACACCGAAATTGAGGCTGACCGCCTTGGCATGTCCGATATGAAGATAGCCGTTCGGTTCGGGCGGGAAGCGCGTGACCACACGTCCCCCGTGCCTGTGCGCCGCCAGATCGGCGGCGACGATCTCGCGGATGAAGTCCTGGGTAGGCGGTGTACGCGTCTCCTTTTCCGTGGCCATCTGAAACGTACAGATTACATCACGGGCTGCACGGATCGCCGGCCAGCGTCCCGAGCACGATGAGTGGATTGCGGCCGCGCCGCGTGAAGCCATAGGTCGTACCGCGCGGCACCGAGACGAACGTGCCCGCCTGGAGCGGCACGTCGCTGCCGCCCATCTTGATCGTGCCTTCGCCGCCAACGACGTAGAGCATGGCGTCGGCGGTGGCGTGCTGGCGGTTGTCCCAGGGCTCGCGAATCTGCCACAACACCGTTTGTACGAGGCCGCTGCACGCCACGGGCGAGATCTTCTGGGGTTGCGTGCCGCCGATGAAATTGCGCTCGATGAAATCCGGCACAACCACCGTCACGGCTTTGCCGGCAGGAGGAAGCTCAGGCCTCGCTGGCGCCGCCGGAGTGGGCGCGGGAGGCGCAGGCGCAGGAGGCTTCTCCGCCGCCGACAGCATCACGTGCTGATCGAGCGCACGCTGTCCGGCAGGGACTGTCACCTCACGTTCCAGCGTGACGAATTCCTCGCGCGCGAACCGCAGGCGATATGTGCCGCTGCGCAGCCCGTCTAGCCGCAGCGTGCCGCCGGACTCGGTGGTGCCTTCGCGGTCAACTGGTCCGGACGCTCTGACGACGACACCCTCCAAAGGCGCGCCTCTTGCGTCCGTCACGGTAATGGAGATTGCGGTTGTGACAGTGGGGGGTGCTGCTCGCGGTTTCGTCGTCTGCGCATCGGCGCCGGCCGAATAGCCAACGAGAGCGACAACTAACAACAGGGTCATAGAAAGACATCGTAGTTCAACCTCACGGATGAGGTTCCGAAGTTCCGAGGTTCCCAGATTCCGAGGTCGCCGAAGTTCGAAGTCCGGAGTTCGAGGGTCAAAGTATGAACTTCGAACTTCAGAAGTCCGAACCCCGGAGCCCCGGAACGCTTTGCGTCGCTTCATCACGTCCAGCGTCTGCTGCCGCAACGCGTCATCGGTGGCTGGCGACCACGCGGGACTGCCACACGGCGGCTTCTTCAGGTGTGCCATCAACGTGTCCGGCCACGGCGCTTTCGGATCCCACGCAGGGAAGAGCGGCGCGCCGGGACACACGCCGAGTGGCGGCGGTCCCTGTGAGTCGGCCGCCACGGCGTGCATATGCACGTCGATCACCGGCAGCGGCCGTGTTTGTGACGACCGTGTCGACGGCAGGAGATCAGAAGCGCGACAGCGCTCACACAGGCAACGGCATGGCGCGGCATGGCGGGGCAGTGTAACATCGGCGGCTGCGCATGACCCTGAGCCGGCTCCGCGAGCAGTGCAAAACGTTTCCCGGCGTCACGGAGCAGATCCAGTGGGGAAAAGATCTCGTGTTCAAGGTCGGCGGCAAGATGTTTTGCGTCGCCAACACCGATCCGGCGGGTGAAGAGATCGCGATGTCGTTCAAGTGCGACGCCGAGACGTTCGCCGATCTGAGCGAACGTGACGGATTCAGGCCAGCGCCATATATGGCGCGGGCGCAGTGGGTGGGCGTGGAACGGTTCGACACACTGCCGGATCGCGAGCTCAAGCCGCTGGTTGCGCGTGCCTACGAGTTGGTTCGAGCGAAGTTGCCGAAGAAAACGCAAGCGGCGCTTGCGAAGAAGGAGAAGCGACGATGAAGCGTGTGCAATTGCTTTCGATCACGACGGCGCTGGTGCTGGTGTTGGCGGGCATTGCCGCGGCGCAGGGCTCCGAGCCGCCCACGGCGCCTCCGGCTGACTGGGGTCCGATGAGCATCAATCTCGAAGATGTGCCGTATCCGCACCCGGTCAAATACATGCCGTTCAGCCTCGAAGGACAGGACGTGCGCATGGCGTACATGGACGTCGCACCGATCGGGACGCCCAACGGCAAGTCGGTGATTCTCCTGCATGGCATGAACTTCTTCGCCGAGGCCTGGACCGACACGATCGAGATCCTGCGCAAAGAGGGATATCGCGTGATCGCGATCGATCAGATCGGCTACGGCCGCTCATCGAAGCCGATCGTGCATTACTCGATCAGCACGCACGCCATGAACACCAAGCGGCTGCTCGATCATCTCGGCATCAAGGTGACCGACATCGTCACGCACTCGATGGGCGGCATGGTGGCGAGCCGCTTCTCGGCGCTCTATCCGGATGCGGTCGGCAATCTCGCGATGATCAATCAGATTGGTCTCACCGACTCACGTGCCGGGCGTCCCGCGCGCGACATCATGGAGAGCTACAAGGGTGTGCTCGGGCGCGACTATCCGGAGATCGTGCGCGGGATGCGCAACTACTACGTGAACTGGAAGCCGGAGTATATGAAGTACGTGAAGATCCACTATGGCTGGACGCAGAGCGGCGACTGGCCGCGCATGGCGATGGTGCGCGCGTGGCAGCAGTCTGCGATCGCCAACGATCCGGTCGTGTACGACTGGCCGCACATAAAGGCGCGCACGCTGGTGATTGGCGGAGAGAAGGATGGTCCGAACTATCCCGAGCTGGCCAAGCGCGTTGCCGACATGGTGCCGAACGGACAGCTGTACATCATCCCGGGCGTCGGTCACAACCCGCAGTTCGAAGCGCCCGACAAGTTGTATCCGGTCCTGCTGAGATTCCTGAAAGGCGAGGACGTGGGGAAGAGGAAGGCGACTTCCAGCCGGTGACAGCGAAATTTGGAGATCTCGAGACGTGGGGATTTGGAGCCAATTTGGAGATCAGCAAATCAACTCCAGATCTCCAGATCTCAAGATCGCCAAATTCGGAGATCTGCCGCCGTTACAGTCTGCGAAGAATCCTGAACACGGCGGTATGGTTATCAGATTTTCCGTTCGACCAGTTGTTCCACGTCGCGCGAACCTCGTTGGCTGAGAGGAACTCGATCTTCGTGGCGTGCATGTGGCTGGTCTTACCGGGATCGATGTTCGTTCCCCCGTCGAAATCAAACGCCAGCGTATTGCCCTGCAGGCCCTTCGATCGCATCCGCGGTTGCGTACCGCCGGAGCAGTAGTGGGTGAGGACGACGTCATTGCCGTCGAGATGGTAGATGGTCACCATCTCCTCCGCTGTGTTCACCGGGAAAGTCTCGATCACGGTGTGCCCGGCCCCAGTGACGCGGTAGGTGACGGCCACGGCGCCTTTTTGGCCGAACACGCCATCGACGTCCAACCACTCGCCTTCGAGCGCTTTCAGCTTGTCGAACCCCTGCTTTGCAGGTGAGGCAGTGGCCGGCGATTGTGCATACACAGCGGCCGACACCAACGCGCCTGCCGCGAGGGTGCAGAGCAGAGCTTCTCGGAACGTTCTCATACCAGTTCTCCTCAAGTCTCTACTTCAACGTTCCAAGCGCAGTTGTGTACGACGTGGAGAAATCGTGACCGCAATTCACCTCTCTCAAATCCCAAAATCAGCGAATCACGACATTTGCCTAAATCGCTTAAATGGCCAAATCCCCAAATCCCAATCGCCAAATCCCCAAATCGCCAAATCGTCTCCAAATCTCCAACTCGCCAAAGCTCCAGATTCAGGGAGGCGATACCTTCGGAAACACTTTTTTCTTGCCGCTCATTCCCTTGTAGTCGCCGAGCCCGCAGAACGCCATCACCTTGTAGCCCCTGGCTTCGAGTACCGCCGCGGCACGCGCGGCGCGCCCACCGCCGTTTCAAGCGGTGATGATGGCTTTGTCTTTCGGGATCTCGTTCAGCCGTTTCTCGATCTGCCCGAGCGGGATGTTGACGTATCCCTCGAAGGTGCCGAGCTCCTCGAGTTCCTTCGGCTCGCGCACGTCGAGAAAAAACACCTCTCCCTTCTCGACGAGCGCGAGTACATCGTCGCTTGCCATCTTCGGCGCCTTGGGCGCCGGCGGCGGCGGTTGTGAAGCCTGCGCCATGGCGAGACACGGCGTGAGCACGCACAATGCGAGCAATAACACCCGGTTCATCCGCACCTCCATAGAGAAGACGCCTGCGCTACGCAAACGGTTCGTCGGCCGGCTGTTTCGTCGCGAAGCTGGCGATCGCCTGCGATTCGGTATCGAACGATTCGAAAATCGTGAGCAGTCTAGTCACGTCGAGGACTCTGAAGCTGCGGTGGTGCAGTTTGCACAACTTGAGTTTTCCGTCGCGTTTGTCGAGCGTGATGTATTTGGCCACCAGCATGCCGAGGCCGGCGCTGTCCATATAGGTGACCTCGTCGAGGTTGAGCAGCATCTTGCGGCAGCCGAGCCGCACCAATCGGTCGACGGTGTCACGAAAGTCGTTCTGGCGCTCCTCGACGAACCGGCCTCTCAAGTCGAGAATGGTCACGTCGCCAACGACTCGCTCCGAGATCTGCATTAGGACACGTTACTGAAGATTGAAGTCTACGGTTACCGTCATGATGACAGGTACCGCGACGCCGTTGAGTATCGTTGGGGTGAATTCCCACTGCCGGACAGCGTCGATTGCCGCTTGATCGAGCATCGGGATCGAGCGCAGCACGTTTGCGCTGGTCACTTTCCCGTCTGCGCCGACGACGACTTCCAGGATGACGACCCCCTGGATGCGCGCCTGTTGCGCTTCGGGCGGGTACTGCGGGCGTACGTCCTTGATCTTCTGCGGTTGCGCGATGTTTCCTCCGACGCGAACCGCGCCGCCCGGCGGCGGTGCTGGTGCGTCCGGCACGCCGGCGGTAATGCCGCCGGTAATGCCGCCAACGATCGTCCCCGGCGGCTGCATCCGCGAGCGTGACTTCTGCATCAGCTCTTCGGACTGCTGCAGCAGCCGCGCACGCTCTGTCGGGTCGGCCTCGAAGTCAGCTTTCATGCGCAACGCGCCGGCATGCGCGGAGTCCACCGTCGGATCGTCCGACGCGATGATGCGTGCCTCCTCCACTGCGCGAAGCGCCTGCTCGACGTGCGCGGCAGCGTCGTGCGGCTGCGTCATGCGTAGACGCTTGGCAAATTCGACGTGGCCTGTGATCGTGAACCAGACCGGCCGCACATTGGCCGGCGACGCGCGCCGCCATTCGTCGGCGATCGACAGCACCTGTTCCGGGTTATACGTCGGCGGATACAGGCCGATGAGCGCCATATATACGGGGTCCGCCTGAGGCGTCGCCGCAAGCGCAGCACGCAGCGTCGTTTCGGCGTCGTGCGGCCGGCTGTTCATCCGATAGACCTGTGCAAGTTCGAGATAGGCGCGCACGGCGGATGGCTGCGCCGCAATCTCGGCTTTCAACTCTGCCTCGCTCCGCATCGAACGCGGTCCGGCGGTTGCGGCCCATTCTCCGCGAACATATTGCGCCGTCGCGTTCGTCGCGGTTGATAGCCCACACGCCAACACTAGAGCCGTCAGCTTGTTTGCCATGAAGGAAATGTTACCGCTGTGCGAGCATATTTATGAACGGGTTAAAAGCCAGACCCCAAGCACCCCCACCGCGGCGCCCACGACCTTTCGATACCGCTCGGGTGACATCCCAAGAAACAGCTTTTCCCCCAGTACCGTGCCAATCACGCACCCAAGCGAAGCGATTGCGATCGGCAACATCAGTGCCACAAGCTCGCGGCCCGCACGCGCAAGATACACAGGGGTTCGCGCGGCATCGATTAACAGCGCCACCGCCGTAGCGCTCGCGAGATAGGCGCGGGGGCCAAGATCGAAGGCGAGAAGGCCGGCCGCGCGGAGCCCCCCTTGATTCCCGACCAGGCCGCCAAAGAGTCCCGACAAAAACCCAAGCCCGATCGCGACAGGCGCCGCCGGCTTCCATCCTCCCAACCCGCGAGTCAGGTTCGTGATCGCCGTGGCGATGAGCAGGATGCCCAATACGACGAACAGCCACCGCTCGCCGAACGCGTTTTGCAGCCACGCCCCGATGAGTCCACCCGCCGCGCTCGGCACGCCAAAGCGCAAAATCACGCCTCGATCGATCGCGCGGCGGTGTTGAAAGAAGCGTATCGCGGTTGCGACCAGGTGCGGAATCGCCACTGCCGCGACCGCGATGGCCGGCGCAAGCCGCGTCAGGAGGAGCGGTGTGAGAAGGCTGCCGATCCCAAAGCCGACAATCGCCGCCGTTGCACCGGACAAAATGCCAAGCGCAAAGAGCACCACGAGAAACACGTGCCGATGGTGGCACAA
>JBKPAJ010000070.1:0-10059 GCA_046726375.1 Acidobacteriota bacterium | reverse complement strand
TCCGCTGCCGAATTTCACGCTGTCCTTTCTAGCGCCGCTAAGGTGACCCTGCGCGGCGTCATCCGAAGTTCCTAAGGTCCCAAGTTCCGAACTTCCGACGTTGCGAAATTCAAGGATTCAACCCACACGAGAAACTACCGTCAGGAACTCCGTGTCCGTCCGTGAGGAACCCACGTGAGGAACCGATGCGAGGAACGCCCGTGAGCCGGCGCTACGGTGCTTCCTGCGCCAGATTCGAAGTCTGCGAGCACTGTTCGAGCCGAGGTAACAGTCCGGCGCCACAGCATGGTTGGCCGACTTAAGCGTTGGCGCTGACCGATCACTCGAATCGCAGCGCCTCAATTGGATCGAGCGCCGCGGCCTTGCGTGCCGGATAGAACCCAAAGAACACACCGGTCGCGGCAGCGACACCGAACGACAGCAGCACCGAATTGGGGGTGACCACTGTCGGCCACTGCATCATGTGACTCACGCCGTAGGACACACCCGCACCAAGAAGGATCCCGATCGCGCCGCCCGTCAGGCTGAGCACAATCGCTTCGACGAGAAACTGCGTGAGCACGTCGAGATCACGGGCGCCGACTGACTGGCGCAGTCCAATCTCGCGCGTTCGCTCGGTCACCGACACGAGCATGATGTTCATGATCCCGATGCCGCCGACGATGAGGGAGACCGCAGCGATGCCAGCAAGCAAATACGTCATCGTGTTGGTCGTCGAGGTCAGCATCGTCGTCATCTCCGCCTGCGTGCGGATCATGAAGTCGTCTTCCTCACCGTCCATGAGACGATGCCGGGCGCGCAGCGTTGCCGCGATTTGCTCCGACACTCTGTCGAGCGACACGCCGTCCTCAGCCGACACCAGGATGCCGCTGACGTGCTGCACGCCGAGCAGCTTGCGCTGCACTGTGGTGAACGGCACGATGGCGGTGTCGTCCTGATCCGGACCCATCGCGGCTTGACCCTTCGCGCTCAGCACGCCGAGAACGCGAAACGGCTGGTTATTGATGCGCACGGTCGACCCGACCGGATCGGCGCCGGCGCCAAACAGCTGATCGCGTGTCACTGATCCAAGCACCACTACCTTGCCGGCGCTCGCCACGTCCAGCGCCGTAAAGAACGCACCCAACTGCATGGGCCAGGAGCGAATCGACGGCAACTCTTGGTTCGTCCCCTGGATCTGCGTGTTCCAGTTCGACGTCTCGCCGATAATCTGCGTGCGCGTGTTCAGCGTCGGCGAGAGATACCGAATCCCTTGCACCTCGCGCCTCAGGGCCTCCGCATCGGCATCGGTGAGCGTGGTGACAGCCCCCTGCCCCTGGCGCACGGGACCAAAGTTGCCGGCGCCGGCGTTGATCATCACGATGTTCGATCCGGCGCTCTTGATCTGGTTTTCGATCGACGTGCTCGCGCCGGTGCCGATCGCGACCATCACGATGACGGCGGCCACGCCGATGATCATCCCCAGCGCGGTCAGCGCCGTTCGCATCGCGTTGCGCCGCAGCGCCTTGATCGCCACGGCAAACGTCATCAGAAAAGACATCGATCGCTCCTACGCCACGTCGGCGGCATCGTCGGCTTCGGCTTCGAGCCGTGCCAGTTCCACGCCGGCCCGAGGCCGTGTCGTCACCGGATGATCCATGCGCACGCGTCCGTCGCGAAAGGCCACGATGCGGGTGCCGTACTCGGCGATGTCGGGCTCGTGGGTCACGAGCACAATCGTGAGACCGCGTTCGTCGCTGAGCCGCTGGAAGATGCCCATCACCTCGATGCTGGTTCGCGTATCGAGATTGCCGGTGGGCTCGTCTGCGAGCAGCAGCTTCGGGTTGTTGACCAGCGCGCGTGCAACCGCCACCCGCTGCTGTTGACCGCCAGACAGCTGATTGGGATGATGGCCAAGCCGGTCGCCAAGCCCCACCGCGCGCAACGCTGCCGTCGCTCGCTCACGACGTTCCTTCGAGTTGCGTGTGCCGGCATAGAGCAGCGGCAATTCCACGTTCTCGAGCGCCGTGGTGCGAGGCAGCAGATTGAAGCCCTGGAACACGAAGCCGATGTCGGTGTTGCGGACGCCGGCGAGCGCGCGCTTGTCGAGCGACGACACGTTGCGGCCGTTGAGGAAGTAGCTGCCCGACGTTGCGCGATCGAGACATCCAAGCAAGTGCATGAACGTCGACTTGCCGGATCCCGAAGGGCCGGTCAACGCTACGAACTCACCAGCCAGCACGTCGAGCGTGATTCCGCGCAGCGCGCGCACCTGCTGCTCGCCAAGATCGTACGTCTTCGTCAGATCGCGCACCGAGATCAGAGGCGTCATCGGCCTGCCCCCGGCGATCGCGTGGCGCTGCCCTGGCGTGCGCCACCGCCGGCTCCAGGCCGGCGGCCGCCGAAGGGAATCAGCGGCGACGTGGTGGTTTGACTCGACGCCGTCGTCGGCGTCGCCACACCTGTGATCACAGTCGTGTTCTCCGCCAGTTGCCCGTCGACGATCGCGGTGACGGTGCCGTCGCTGATTCCCGTGCGCACGCGCTCGGGACGCAGCTGTCCGTCCTGAAGCGTCCAGACCCGAGCAGCCGTCTCGTCTGCAGTGCGATTGCCGTTGCCGTTCTGTCGTCCTGGCCACGCCGCACGCGCGCCGTTGCCGCTTTGTGAACCCGCGACACGCGCCTCACCGCTGCCTGGTGAACGATCGCCGTTGCGCGCAACCTGCGGCAGCATTTCCTGTGTCGGCCTGAAGCGCAGCGCCGCATTCGGCACGCGCACGGCGTTGTCGGCGCGCGCCACTTCGACAGTGACGTTTGCCGTCATGCCTGGCTTCAGCTTCAGATCGCGATTCGGAACGTCGATGATCGTGACGTAGCTCACGACGTTTTGCGCGACGACTGGATTGAGACGCACCTGCGATACCGTCCCGGTGAACGTGTCATTCGGGTACGCATCCACCTTGAACGTCACGTGCTGCCCGGCTTTGATCTGGCCGATGTCCGATTCGTCCACACTTGCGTTGACCTGCATCTCGGTGAGGTCCTTCGCGATTTCGAACAGTGTCGGCGCCGACATGCTGGCCGCTACCGTCTGGCCCACGTCCACGTTGCGCGAAATGACAATGCCGTCCACCGGCGCGGTGATGACGGTGTGGCTCAAATTGACGCGATTCTGATTCAGCGACGCCTGCGCCTGCGTGACTTGCGCTTGTGCCGCCTTGAGCGAGGCCTCGGCCTGACGCGCGGTTGTGTCGGCGGTTTCCAAATCAGTTGCGGGAATGAGACCGGCGCCGAAGAGCTCCTTCGCGCGACGGAGCTTGTTCTGCGCGTCGTCGAGCGCGATGCGGGCGCGGTCGACGTCGGCATTGAGCCGCACGAGCGTGGCTTGCGCCTGCTCCACCTGCGCCGCCATAACGGACGAATCCAGCCGCGCGACCACCTGGCCCTTGCGAACGCGGGAATTGAAATCGGCGTGGAGCGATTCGATCGTGCCGGAGAGCTGCGATCCAACCTGAACGGTGGTGACTGCTTCGAGCTTGCCGGTCGCTTCAACGACCTGCACCACATCACCGCGGGTGACTGTGGCGGTCATGAACGGCGGAGTTTTGCCTTCGCTCGCGCTGCGGTAATAAGCAGCAACCGATGCGGTGATCACCGACAGCGCCAGTAAGACGAGCAGCGCGCGCTTTTTCATACCTTTAGTAGACGCGGAGGTCGTGGCGAGCCTGTGGCGCAGCCATGACAATTCCGTGGCGCGCGCTGCCACACTTTTGTCACATATCCGCCACGCGGGTTCCATGAGTTGCGAGTGAAATGGGAGAGATGGAGCTTCAGCATCCCGGCGCTACACTGACCGACACAGAGGATATGGAGAGCCCGGCTGATCGCCAGCCCACAGTGCTCGTCGTGGAAGACGAGCAAAACATTCGCGAGCTGGTCACCCTTCACCTGCAGCTTGAGAATACGAAAGCGGTGGAATCGGCCGATGGTACGGACGGTCTGGCAAGAGCGCGCGCCGAAAAATTCGACCTTATCATCCTCGACGTGATGCTGCCCGGCATCGACGGCGTGACGGTGTGTCGCGCGATTCGCCGCGACTCGCCCAACGCCGACACGCCGATTCTGATGCTGACCGCCCGGCGTGAAGAATCGGACAAAGTGCTCGGCCTCGACAGCGGCGCTGACGACTACTTGAGCAAGCCATTTGGCGTCCGCGAGCTGATGGCGCGGGTGCGCGCGCTGCTGCGTCGCCGCAGTAGCGAGCGGGCCCAGCAGGACAGCGCAGCGGTTGTTCGTTACAAGCACATCACGCTTGATCGGGCGCGCCGCACGGTCAAGGTCGGCCCCAGGGATATCGACCTCACCTGGCACGAATTCCAGCTTCTGCAGGTGCTGATGTCCAGCCCCGGCATCGTGTTCAGCCGCGAGGCGCTGCTGCGCAGAGTGTGGAAGGACGAGACGGCTGTGACGGAACGAAGCGTGGACACCCTGGTCAAACGCGTGCGGAAAAAGATCGAAGACGATCCGGCGAATCCCGTGGTGCTCCTCACCGTCTGGGGATCCGGTTACAAGGTGGCCGATGTCGCCTGACGCGCCGCGCGCCGATCGCCTCTGGTATCGCAGCCTGTATTGGCGCGTAGCGCTGGGACTGTTTGCGTTTCTCGCACTGATGCTCGTGGCCGAAGCCGGATTGCTCCTCTGGACCTCCGATCGTCTGGCCGGCTCGATGCCGGCTCGCTCACCGCGCCGGCTGGCCGTGATGGTGGCATCTGACCTGGCGTCTGCGATCAGCGCGAACCCTGAGCAGGATCTGCAGCAGTATGTCCGCGATCAGTTCGGACATATCGTGCAGACCTTTGTCGTCGTGATGCGCGACGGACGGACCGCGTCGAACCACGACGAAGTGCCAGAGCGATTGCGGCAGGCGATCACGGTGGAACGCCAGCGGCTGGAGCAGTTCGGACGCGAAGGCCCGGGTGGACCTGGCGGCCCTGAACGGGGACGCGGACGATCGCTTTCGCCGGACCTCCCATGGGAAAGCGCCGTCATCAGAGTCGAGGGACGGCCGGCAGGAATTGTGTCTGTCATGACAGGCCCGCCGCCGTTCTCGCGCGTGTTACGCGCCATGGGTCCAACCATGGCCGTCGTCGCCGGCGCCGTGCTCATCGTCGGCACCGCGCTGATTGCTTTTTTCGTGTTCGGGCCGGCGCGCCGGCGTCTCAAGGAGGTGCAGTCCGCGACTGAGCGGCTGGGCGCGGGCGATCTTGCCGCGCGGGCACCCGAGCGCGGTGGCGACGAGGTGACCGCCGTGGCGCGGTCCTTCAATCGCATGGCCGACGAACTGACCGCTCGTACTCGCGCGCTCGAAAGCGCGGACCGCGCACGACGGCAGCTGCTCGCCGATGTTTCGCACGAGCTTCTGACGCCGATTACCGCGATGCGCGGTTATCTCGAGACGATCGCCATGCCGGAGGTACATCTCGACGCGCCGACGCGCGAACGCTATCTCGCAATCGTCAACGACGAAACACATCGCCTCGAACGGATCGTTGGCGATCTGCTCGATCTCGCGCGGCTCGAAGGCGGCGGTACCGCGCTGCGCAAGGAACGTGTGGCGATTGCCGCGCTCTTCGATCGCGTTCGTGCGCGCCATGAGCGTGCGGCCGCGGCCAACGGTGTGCGGCTGTCCACCAACGTCGAGATCGGTGCGGAGTTCGTCGAAGGCGATCCCGATCGGTTGGAGCAAGCGCTGCAGAACCTTGCCGCCAACGCGTTGCGGCACAGTCCGGAGGGCGGAGAAATCCGTCTCGAGGCCGCCGTCAGTGACGATCGCATTCACGTGCGTGTCCGCGACACCGGTCCGGGGATTCCGCTGGAGCACCTGCCGCTGATCTTCGATCGCTTTTACAAGGCTGACGCGGCGCGGAAGGCGGCGGGCGGAAGCGGGTTGGGGCTTTCGATCGTCAAGGCCATCGTCGAGCGCCACGGCGGAACGATTGCCGCGAGCAACGATCACGGTGCCGTCTTCGATATTTCGCTACCCGCCGCTACACACGCTTCGCTTTGAAGAATTCCTGAATCACCGCACGACATTCGTCTTCGAGCACACCTCCGACGAATTCGAGACGATGATTCAGGCCGGGCGATTCGTGTGCGCGCACTGTTGATATGAGTGCACCGCTCTTTGGCTCCGTCGCCCCGAACACGACCAGGCCGATACGGGCGTGCACCATGGCGCCAACGCACATGAGACATGGCTCGACCGTCACGTATAACGTCGCGCCGGTGAGCCGGTAATTGCCGACGCTGTGTGCGGCTTCGCGAAGCGCGCCAATCTCGGCATGCGCCGTCGGATCGTTCGAGCTGATCGGACGATTGCACTCCGCCCCCACAACTCGGCCGTCCACCACGACTATGGCGCCGACCGGGACTTCGCCCAGGCTGCGAGCTCGTTCTGCTTCCGCGAGCGCAAAACGCATCGCGTCTTCGTCGGTCACTTTGCGTCCCGTGCTGGCATGAGCGTCAGTATAAGATCGGGCGCATGCGCGCACTGCTCGCCGCGATCCTCGTGCTGGGTGTGTCCGGCGTGGCTGCCCGGCAGAGCGACATCTTCACGACGCTTGGTACCACCAGTGCCGACGCCGATAACAGGATCATCGGCAGCTTCACCACGGGCGCCGTGTCGCTCGTCGGCGAGGCCGCCGTGTTCAAGGCGGCGAGTCCCGAGCAGCGGGCAGCATTGGTGCGCGCCGTCATTGCCGCCGCGCGCGCGTACACCGAAACAGAGGATTTCGCCAATCGCTACGCGCGCTTCCGAGAGTTTCAGCGCCCGGAGCGGCCGTCCGTGCCGCAAAACGGTGAGGAGGCTCGCGCGGCGCAGAAGAAGCAACTCGACGAAGTGGTTGAGCACGCCAAAAAGATGGCGGCCGAGCTTCCACCGGAAGCCCGACAACAGCTCGAAAACAACGTTGCGGAGATGAAACGGCAGCTCGCCGAACTCGACGCGGATCCGCAGCACCGCGCCAATGTGGATGCGGCGATAAAGGAGAGTGCGCGAGAAGCGGACGCGGACTACGCGCGCAGCACGGCGGAATTTGAACAGGAATTTCCGGCGGATGTGCGACAACTGGTGGCCGAACGGCTTCGTGCGTTTCTCGATCTGAGCGCCACTGTCGATTACTCAGCCAAGCTCGTCGAGCGCGCGGACAAGAAGATGCACTTCGCCGATCCCAGTCTCGACGCCAAGCCGCGCCATTGGAAAATGATGTATCGGGCAGGCCAGCCGGCCGTGGACGCCGCCCGTGCCGCGACCCAGGAGTGGCTCAAGGCGCTCGGAGGGTGAGAGCACAATGGAAAAGAAATCGGACGACCAGTGGCGCGAGCAGTTGACGCCGGAACAATACAGAGTCTTACGAGAGCACGGAACCGAGCCCCCTGGATCGAGCGCGCTCAATCAGGAACATCGCGACGGCACGTTCCGCTGTGCCGCATGCGGGCAGCCGCTCTTTTCGGCCGACACCAAGTACGAAAGCTGCACCGGCTGGCCCAGTTTCTTCAAGCCGCTCGACAACGCCGTGGGCACGAGCGTCGACGACAGCTTCTCGATGCGTCGCACCGAGGTGCACTGCTCCAACTGCGGCAGCCATCTCGGTCACGTGTTTCCGGACGGACCGGCGCCGACTGGCTTGCGGTTTTGCATGAACGGCGTGGCCATGACGTTTGAACCGAAATGAGGTTCCGCGGTTCCGGAGTTCGGAGGTTCGGAAGTTCAGCGTGAGCGAGTAACCGCTTCTTCGACGCGAACGGCCCAGTCCACGTTGGCGGAATCGACCGTCAAATAAAAACGTTGGTGCTCATCGGCGAGATCTTTCGTGCCGGCACCTTCGCCGTTCTGATCGGCGACTTCGGCTAGAACCCGTCCGCTATCCGCGCTGTGCAGGCGAATGGCGAGTCGTGCCGCGCCGCGCGGGGATTCGTTGTGCGCCTCCCAGTGAATTCGGAGCGGTCCGCCGCCGGTGGGAAACGTGGCCAGCTGCGCACTCCCGCGTCCCGACCACGAACCCGCCGCCCGCCAGGTTGTCAGCGGCGAGTCGGAGCGCTGCTCGGCGCCGCCAACGCACGCGAGTTGAAGAAGAAGGGCAACCAGCGCGAGGTATTTCACCTCGATAGAGTCGCACAGGCCGGGTTTGGCGCTAAGATGCTGCACCATGGCAAATCGCCCGGATAACAGCAACGATAAGAAAGACGACATTTTGCGCAATACGGCGGAACGCGTCGGCGGCGCAATGGGCACCGCCGTCGGCGGGGTGGATGCGCTCACGAAGGCGTTGACCAACGCGGTGTCAGGCGCCATCTCCACGCTGCGTGGCGCTCCCGGCGGCGACGTGCCGAACGAAGCCCAACCGATCTCCACGCCCGCGCCAGCCAAGAGGAGAGCCGTCAGAAAGCGGGCGTCTACGCGGCGGAAGGTGACGGCGAAACGCGCCGGGGCGAAAAAGGCCGCGACCACATCCGCCAGCCGGCCCGAGCGCACGATGAGAACGGCCGGATCAAGGTCCACAGGGCGCAGCTCGGCGAAGCGTGGCGGCAAGCGCCCGATGAAAAGGGTACCCAAGAAACGGCGTCGATAGTCCCCGGCACGGGTCGTGCGTGCGTCGTCTGCTGGAGGGTGTATGCAACCCAACCGTACCGACGAGAAAGCGCGAGACGCCGACCTGGACAAGCCTGGCGACGATCGCATGCCGGTCGTGGAATCAGACAACGACGCGCCAGGCATTACTCCGACGAAGCCATCCAGCATGCCGCGCGCCGAGGACGATCGAGAGACGTGGCGCCGCAGTCCGGAATACCACGACCGATCGCGACCGTGAGCCGTGAGCGCGTGAGCGGTGAGCGCGTGAATCTGGAGATCTCGAGATTTAGAGAATTGGAGCAAATCTCGAGATCTACAGATTGGAAGATCCGCAAATTTGCAAATCGCGAGATCTACTCCAAATCTCCAAATCTCGAGATCTCCAAATTCACTTCTTTTTCAGCTTGTTCCCGTGTTCGTCTGGTTCCTCGGCGGAGACTGGTGTTCCCGCCATCGGTCCCACGCCGTCGCGTCCCACATGCGACGGAATGTTGATCGTCACCGAGGACGTGTTGTTCGCGTAGTTGGATTCTTCAAGCTGGTGACACTTGCCCGTAGCTGGATCGGTGAAGCGCGGACAGCCGCCTCCCGTGACGGTATACGCGGGATTCACTTCGACTTGAATCACGTATTGTCCGGGCGGCACAGGGTCCTGACCGTCGCCGCCGTCCAGGACGAAGAACTGACCGCCGAGCCAAAACCGGTAGGTGTCGGTCCACCCATGGCTAATCCCTTGAAATCCCGGCGAGCTCGTCGTTCCACAGCTCCGGAAGATCCATTCGCGCGGCGCTTCCTCGCCAAGCCACGCCGGATTGGGATCCGTGTCGAGCATGCAGAAGCCGCGCTTGGCCGCGCGCCACACCTTGCCCGTACGCGGATCGATCAGGCGGTATTCGGCGTAGTGCTGGAAGTGGTAGTGCGCATGACACGTGGCAAATTCGTAAAGGCCGTCATTGGCCGCGACGTGCGTGTTGGGATCGCCGATGAAGATATCGGCGTCGCCGACGTTCGGTGTCATCACCGTAAAGCGCAGAAGACGGCGAACGCCGGGCGTGACTTCGCCCTCGATGACGCTGCAGAACTCGGCAGGCAGATTCTCGTCGCGAACCACCCACTGACTCGCCAGCATGTCCTGGCGCACGATCAGATCGGGCATGCCATCGAGATCGATTTCACGCACGTCTTTCGCCGTGGCGCGCGTGGCGAGGGGCGCCATCGACAGGCCGATACCGACCAGCAGAATCAACGACAGAAAACCGAGCGCAAATGGAGCATAGGGAACCTCGCAATTCGAAAAGTGGAGGCCTGCACTATCGCGGCTAAGCGTACGTGGGTCAACAGCGTGCGCCACTTTGTGTGCAGATGAGGCCGTCGCGGTCCATAATCAACGGTCGACCTTAGGAGGCCGCGATGATGCGAACACACGTCACGACGATGATCGCGATGGCG
>JBKPAJ010000069.1:0-31986 GCA_046726375.1 Acidobacteriota bacterium | reverse complement strand
GCGGACGCAGGAAGGGCAACGAACAGCACCAAGACGAGCACCAGCGTGATACGCATGGCCGATTCCTTGATAGGTGGTGCGTTACCGTAAGGTCGCGGACGGAAGCGGCAAGAGATTAGCACGTGCGAGCCTGACGGCTCGCCTCAGCGACCTCAACCCCCAATTCACTCGTATGTGCGACTCGTGCGCACCGGGGTGATCCGATGAATGCGCCAAAACGGGCGGAAGAAATTGTAGACTTTCGCTTGCAGTTGCAGATTGATTTGCGATTCAATCAAACAATCCAATCCTCGATCTGCAATCGAAGATCTGCAATAACGGAGTACTCGTAGCCTGAAAGCCGACGACCCGAGAGCTGACAGCCGCTCACCGACAGAAATGAACCAGCTGTAGGTTTAGCTTGTCGACTTCCGCAAGAAGGATGTCGGGCCGCTCGGTGGCCATGTGCTCGATTGCGTGTTGGCCGTCGGGCACGCGAATCACGCCCACCTCCTGGTTGGCAAAGGTGAGCTCGAGGACCCGATGCGTGGTGGCGTTGTCGTCGGCCAGGAGCAACGTGTAGCTCATGGCGCTCAGGCCGTCTCACGCAGACTCGATACGCGCACGGGCGTTCCGATTGATGAAATCCACGATTTCCTGCATCGCCGTGCCGGGGATGAACACGCCTTGAATGCCGAGCGCATTCAGCTTCGGAATGTCGACGTCCGGGATGATTCCGCCAACGACGACGAGGACATCGTCGAGCCCCTTTTCTTTGAGAAGCTCGACGACGCGCGGGCAGATGTGCATGTGCGCGCCGGACAAGATCGAGAGACCAATGGCGTCGGCGTCTTCCTGAAGCGCCGCGCTCACGATCTGCTCGGGCGTCTGGCGTAGGCCCGTGTAGATGACCTCCATGCCGGCGTCGCGCAACGCGCGCGCAATGACCTTGGCGCCGCGGTCGTGACCGTCGAGGCCGGGTTTGGCGATAACGACTCGAATCTTCTGCGCCATATTTTTCGCGACCTCAAGGTCCGCGCTACACCTTGTTCATAAGGTCAGACGATGGGAACTTCCTCGTACTCGCCCCACACTTGTCGCAGCGCGTCGCACATCTCGCCGACGGTCGCGTAGGCGCGAACGCAGTCGAGTATGGCCGGCATCGTATTGCCAGTGCCGCGTGCGGTCTGGCGGAGCGCATCCAGCGTACGCGCCACACGATCGTTGTCGCGCGTGTTGCGGAGCTGCTCGAGACGCGCGATCTGCTTGTCCGCCGTGGTCTCGTCGATGTAGAGGATTTCGATCGACGCCTCGTCCTGCTGCACGAAGTCGTTGACGCCGACGATGACCTTCTCGTTCCGCTCCACTGCCTGCTGGAACTGGTACGCGGCCTCGGCAATTTCCTTCTGCGGGTATCCGCGCTCGATGGCTTCCACCATGCCACCCATCCGATCGATCGTGGCCCAGTACTGCTTGGTTTCGTCTTCCATCTCGCGTGTGAGCTTCTCGACGAAGTACGAGCCGCCCAACGGATCGACGACGTTGGTCGCGCCGCTTTCGTGCGCGATGATCTGCTGCGTGCGCAGCGCGATGGTGGCCGATTGTTTGGTCGGCAGCGCCAGCGCTTCGTCGAGCGAGTTGGTATGCAGTGAGTTGGTGCCGCCAAGCACCGCCGCCAGCGCCTGCAGAGCCGTGCGCACGACGTTGTTATATGGCTGCTGCGCCGTGAGCGAGACGCCGGCGGTCTGCGTGTGGAACCGCAACTGGCAGGAGCGGGGATGGGTCGCGCCAAACCGATCGCGCATCGCCTCGGCCCACAGCTTGCGGGCCGCACGATATTTCGCGATCTCTTCGAAGAAATCGCTGTGTGAGTTGAAGAAGAACGAGATGCGGGGCACGAAGTCGTCGACGTCGAGGCCGGCATCCACGCCGTACTGAACGTATTCCAGGCCGTCGCGCAAGGTGAACGCGAGCTCCTGCAGCGCCGTGGAACCGGCCTCACGAATGTGGTAGCCGCTCACCGAGATCGTGTTCCACTTGGGCACATGCCTGGAGCAGAAGCCGAAGATGTCCGTAATCAAGCGCATCGACGGCCGCGGCGGGAAGATGTATTCCTTTTGCGCGATGAACTCTTTGAGAATGTCATTCTGAATCGTCCCGGAGATCTTCTGCCAGTCGGCGCCCTGCTTTTCCGCCACGACCAGGTACATCGCGAAGATCATCGGCGCCGGCGAATTGATCGTCATCGACGTCGTGATATCGCTGAGCGCGATGCCGTCGAAGAGCCGCTCCATGTCGGCGAGCGAAGTGACGTTGACGCCGCACTTCCCCACTTCGCCGAGCGACAGCTCGTGATCGGGATCGCGGCCCATCAACGTCGGCAGATCGAACGCGACCGAGAGTCCCGTGCCACCGGCGGCAATCAAATCCTTGTACCGCTGATTGGTTTCTTCCGGCGTGCCGAAGCCCGCAAACTGCCGCATCGTCCACAGCTTGCCGCGGTAGCCAGTGGGATGAATGCCGCGCGTATACGGGAACTCGCCGGGGTTGCCAAGGTCGCGCGTGTAATCGAGGGCCGCAATGTCCGCGGCGGTGTAGAGGCGCTCGATCGGCCATCCTGAAATCGTGGTGAACGAACGCTGGCGTTCGACAAGCTTCGGACTCGCGGCGTCGAGCACGCTTTTCATATTGAGACATTATAAAGGGCGTCTGTGCTACGTTGGGGGATGCTATGAGCACCGTGATTACCGACCGGACCGTCTTTGGAGCAATGCTTCAAGAGTTCGAAGTGGCGGCCCGCATCCTCGAACTCGATCCGGGCATCTGGAACATCCTCACCAAACCCAAGCGACAGATCATCGTCTCGTGCCCCGTTCAGATGGACAACGGCTCGATCGATGTGTTCACCGGCTTCCGTGTGCAATACAACATTACACTCGGCCCGGCGAAAGGCGGCATCCGCTATCACCCCGACGTGTCGCTCGACGAAGTCACGGCGCTCGCGGCCTGGATGACGTGGAAATGCGCCGTCGCGCACATTCCCTTCGGCGGCGGCAAAGGCGGCATCATCTGCGATCCGAGCAAGATGTCGCCGCGCGAGATCGAAGCGCTGACGCGTCGCTACACCGCGGAGATCATCGACGCCATCGGTCCAGAGAAGGACGTCCCCGCGCCCGACGTCAACACCAACGAGCAGGTCATGGCGTGGTTCATGGACACCTATTCCATGCACGTCGGCCACACTGAAACCGCGGTGGTCACCGGCAAACCGATCGAGCTTGGCGGATCGCTCGGGCGGCGCGAAGCAACGGGACGCGGCGTCATGATCATCACGCGCGAAGCGGCGAGGCATCTGGGCTTGGACTTGAAGGGCGCCAGAATTGCCATCCAAGGCTTCGGCAACGTGGGATCGATCTCGGCGCAGCTGCTCGCCGCGCTCGGCGCACGCATCATCGCGGTTACCGATTGGAAAGGCGGCGTTTACAACGAGAAAGGGATCAACGTCGACAAGCTGATCGCGCACGCGCAGCACCACAAGACCGTCGACGGCTTCAGCGACGGCGATCCGCTTGCCGGCCCGAAACTGTTTACCCTCGATGCCGACGTGCTCATTCCGGCGGCGCTCGAACGGCAGATCACCATGGACAACGTCCGCGACATCAAAGCAAAAGTGATTGTCGAAGGAGCGAACGGCCCGACCACGCCCGAAGCCGACAACTACTTGCACCAGCGCGGCGTCTTCATCGTCCCGGACATTCTCGCGAACGCGGGTGGCGTCACGGCGTCGTATTTCGAATGGGTGCAGGATCGCTACGGCTACTTCTGGACCGAGAAGGAAGTCAACGAGCGGCTCGAATTCAAGATGATCGAGGCGTTCGACGACGTGCTCAAGACCTCGCTCGCCCACAAGGTCGATATGAGAACGGCGGCTTACGTGGTCGCGATTAAGCGCGTGGCGACGGTTACCAAATTACGCGGGATGTACGCGTAAACGCGTGCGCTCAACATTGAATTTCTATGCGGCATGCCGGGCCGGTGAGAATGGGCTCGCAGGCGACATGAATCTCCAATCGACACCCTACGTCAATCCTGCCCCGCCAAAGTTCGCTTGATGATTCACAGGTCAGGCTCGTCTTCATGCCGGGCGCATTTTAGCCCCTCAATTCACTTGTGTTCGCAATCGTGGCATCGAGCCGATTCCAACGCTCGGGCCGAAACCGGCATGGTTCGAGCGTTTCGCGCCGTTGGCTTCCGAACTCAAGTGAGTTTTGGGTTCGTATGCGGCCGCGGCCGATTTGCGTCGTCTGCGGCGATTTTCAGCGGCTAGTCCCCTGGAAACGAGAGGCATCGCATAATTCCCGGGCGGCGCATCCCGGCTCGCGGCGTTGCTTCTCCCTTGCATCTGCCCAATATGCGCGGTCGGCGCGCCTTGCGATCCGGGCGCCGCGCTGCGGGACTTATGCAACGCCTCTCGTTTCCAGGGGACTAGACATCTCCTAAGGCTGAGAGCGTGCGAAATGAGGCAAGTTTTGCAAGCGCCTTAGGGGATGTCTAGCCCCCGCGGAGCCGGGGCAAACCAACATATGGCAGTGAAGCGGAGACAACTTCGCAGTCCTTGGCGTTTGAGGCAGAGCTTCACTGCCAGCCCGTGGTGAAAGTGGCGGCGAGCACCGAGACACGCGAGGCGCCCCGAGGGCGAGGCGCGACGACCGAGAATATCGGGCCATATTTGAGGAAGGAGCAACGCGGCCATCGGGGATGCATCGCGGGTCGGATGCCGTCGCCATTTTTATCACGGGCTGCTAGGCTTCGCGATGCGCCCCGTATGCTTGCGGCCGTTGATAGTGACGACCATCGGGGTTTCGAAGCGAAGATGACGGACGAACTCGGTCGCCGCCACGGCCGGCTGCGCGGCGAGCCACGGCCAGTCGACGAACCCGTCGCCGGCATCGGGATTGACCGTAAAGTAGCCGATGTCGCCCGCCGCCAGATTCTGAAAGAAGTGGCTACCCTGTGACGGCGTCACGGTGAAATCGGCAAACCCCGCCTCGACGATGGCGCGGGCGCCGGCGATTTGATCCCAGCTGATCGGCACGCCGAGCAAAGGGTCCGCCGATCCCCACCGCCCGACGCCAAAAAGCAGGTAGGGTCGCCGTTCGGCCGTGAGCTGCGCGTTGAACTGCGCCACCATGGCGGCAATCTCGCGCGTCTTCGCCCGCTCGAAGCGATCCCTGTCCACCACGATCGCGTCGCACACGTCATCCACCGTGCCGTGACCGAGCACGCTCGCGCTGTCGCAGATCAGTTCGGCGCGGTCCACAGGCAGGAGATCGCGATCCGCGAAGTCGCGGATTTTTGGCAGCGGCCGCAGCTGCAGCAGGCCGAACTGCGGAGGCGCGTTGCGCGGAAAGTCGATCGCGAATTCGATTTCCACAGGAGCACTCGTGCCCTGAACCGCCAGACCGAGCAGCTCAGACAGCAGTTCGGGCAGCGGGAACACACCGTGCTTCAACACCGGCGCAAGGGTGACCAGCCGTACTCCTGCCCGCGAGACCCCGTCATAAACGACGTCATTTTCCGCTGAATAGGTCGATCCGACGCGCGCAAGCGTGCCGTCTTCTTCGGCTGCTGTCAGATCGAATCGCGTCGGCGCAAAACGTCCAACGCTGTCCTCGACGCCGAGATCGAGCGCATAGAAAGAGCGCTGCGCGTTGGCAACGGCCTCGTTCACCGACGAGAAATGCGGCGCGTGACGAGGATACCGCGGACAGAACCGTACGCACGGTTCGCCGGCAACCACCGTCTGGCCGAAACCAAGCGCCACCGCGGCGATGCCGTCTTCGCGCCGCATCGGCGCAAGCGCGTAGAAATTGTGAGAGCGCGCCACGCCGGCCAGACCCGGATAGAAGCGCCGGCCGTAGCCGCTGCCGACAAGCCGCTGAACGACCACCGCCATCTTCTCCTCTTCGAGGCGGTAGGGCCCTTCGGCGAAATAGCGCTTCGCGCCAGGGCTGAACACCGACGCGTACACGCGTTTGATCGCCGTCAACAGTTGCCGCAGGCGAACATCGAGCCGCGGGTGATCGTTCGGCAGCATAAAGGTGTCGTAGATCCCGGCAAAAGGCCGGTACTGCGAGTCCTCGAGCAGGCTCGAAGAGCGTACGGCGAGTGGATGCCGAATCACGGCGAGGAGCGCACCGAGATCGCGCTTGACCTCCGGCGTCAACTCCGCGCGCAGAAAGAGATGGTGGACCTCATCGGCATCCTGGCTGTTCAACCCCAGGTCACGCAGCCGATTGCGCTCGAGGAATTCGTCAAACAGGTCGGTGCCGAGCACCACGCAGGGCGGCACCGCCACGCGCACGCCGCGGAACTCGTTCATGGGCGAGCCGTCGAGCAGCTGATTCAAGAACGCCAGTCCGCGCGCTTTGCCTCCGAGGGCACCGCCGCCGAGGCGAGAGAACGTCGTCTCTGGATCGAACGCAGCCGGTTCGAAATCGACCACCACGCCGCGCCGCGTCTGGTCGCGATGATGACGAATCGCGCGCAACAGCTCCTGCCGCAGCTCTTCGTAGGTTTCGAAATCGGCCGGCTTGCGGGGCCGCAGTTCATGCGCGAGCGCGAATTCGGTGCGCGCTTTGAACCACTTGGAGAAGTGGTTGCGTTCGGCGTGATAGACGACGCTGTCCACCGGCAGCGTTGCCAGCTGCTCTTCGAGCTCGCGCAGATCGCGAGCGCGCCCGACCTCGCGGCCGTCGGGCATGCGAAAGACGAAATCGCCGAAGCCGAGTTGCTCGACGAGAAATCGCCGCAGCTGCTGCAGCAGCGTCGGCGAGCCCTTGATCAGGAACGACGCGCCGACTGAGCGAGCGAGATCCTTGTTTTCAGCTCTGCTCGACTGCAGCATCACCGGGACGTCACGCTGACGCGCTCTGATGCGCTGCGCGAAGTCGAGCCCGGCGTCGCGCGTGATCCGGCCACCATGCGGGAACTCGATGTCCGAAATCACACCCAGGATGTTCTCCTCGTACTGCTCGACGTAGCCCCAAGCCTCCTCGTACGAGCCGCACAGCAGGATCTTGGGCTGCGCCTGCAGGCGCATGAGTCGATGCGAAAGGTTCACGCCCTCGGGCACGAGGCTGTGCGCATGGTGCATCACCTCGCTGTAGATCATCGGCAAAAACGAGGAGTAATAGCGGACGTTGTCCTCGATGATCAGGATGACCTGCACGCCGAGGACACCGGTGTCGTGCGCCAGGTTGCGGCGATCCTCGACCGATTTGACGATCGCTGGAACGAGACGCACGTCTCCCTGCCAGAGGAACACGCGATCGACGGCGCTGCAACCCTCGCTCTCGGCAAGCCGCGCCACTTCGCGCATGTCGTAGGCCAGGGCGACGACTGGCGTCTCGATGCCGGCGCTGCGCAGCCGAAGCGCGAGCGTGCCTGCCGAGGTATCGCCTACGTGCGTGGACGTAATCACGAGGTTGTAGCGGGCACGATTCTCGCCGAGCGCCAGCGCCTCGTCCACGGTCGACACATGCGTGATGCCAGGCGTATGGCGCACGTTCAGATCGAGGAACTCCTTGAGGATCACCTCCTGCAGCTCGCCGGCCTCGGCGAGAATGAAGGAGTCGTAGAGGCTCGAAACGAGCAGGATGTCGTGAACGCGGAATCTCGCGAGATCCGAAAACTGGGCGAGCCGCATGGGCCTCCGGGATTACACCAGTCCCTGATCCATCATCGCATCAGCCACCTTGAGGAAGCCGGCGATGTTGGCGCCGTTCACGTAGTTGCCGGGCGTGCCGAAGGCCTCCGCGGTGTCTCGGCAGTTGCGGTGAATCGCCTTCATGATGCCGTGCAGGCGATTGTCCACCTCTTCGCGCGTCCACGACAGGCGCATGCTGTTCTGCGACATCTCCAGACCCGAGGTCGCCACGCCGCCGGCGTTCGCCGCCTTCGCCGGTCCGTAGAGGATCTTCGCGTCGAGGAACTGGCGTACGCCGTCGAGCACTGTCGGCATGTTGGCACCCTCTGAGACCACGTATACGCCGTTGCGCAGCAGATTGGCCGCATCCCTCGCGTTGATTTCATTTTGCGTCGCGCTCGGGAAGGCGCAGTCGGCGCGATGGTCCCAGAGCGGGTTGTGATTGGCGCGCGGATCCCCCGGTGTGTACACCGCGCCTTTGAACTTGTCCGCGTACTCACGCACGCGCCCGCGTCGGGCGTTCTTCAGGTCGATCACAAAGCGCAGCTTCTCTGACGTGATGCCGGCCTCGTCGTAGATGTAGCCATCCGAATCGGACAGGGTCACCGGCTTCGCGCCCATCTGCAATAGTTTCTCGACGGTGTACTGCGCGACGTTGCCGCTCCCGGAGACGAGACACACTTTGCCGTCGAGCGTTTCGTTTCGCGTCGCGAGCATCTCGGACGCGAAATAGACCGCGCCGTACCCAGTGGCCTCCGGCCGGATCAACGATCCGCCCCAGTTGAGACCTTTGCCGGTCAGCACGCCGCTGAACTCGTTGCGCAGGCGTTTGTATTGTCCGAACAGAAAGCCCACCTCACGTCCGCCCACGCCGATGTCGCCGGCAGGCACGTCGGTGTCGGGACCGACGTGGCGGTGCAGCTCGGTCATAAAGCTCTGGCAGAAGCGCATGACTTCGTCGTCGCTCTTCCCTTTCGGATCGAAATCGGACCCGCCCTTGCCCCCGCCCATCGCAAGCGTGGTCAACGAGTTTTTCAGCACCTGCTCAAAGGCGAGGAATTTCAGGATGCCGAGGTTGACCGACGGATGGAAGCGCAACCCTCCTTTGTAAGGACCGATCGCGCTGTTCATCTGGATGCGAAAGCCGCGATTGATCTGCACACGTCCCTGATCGTCCTGCCAGGTAACGCGAAACATGATCACGCGCTCGGGCTCGACCATACGCTCGACGATGCGCGCACTGCGATATTCCGGACGGCGATCGAGCACGAGCTCGAGTGATTCGACCACTTCCTGCACCGCCTGATGGAATTCGGGTTCCGACGGGTTCTTCGCTTTCAGCTCGGCCATCAAGTCGCGGACGAACGGGGACACGGCAGCGGGCATCTCCAGCTCCTTGACTGTCATAGCGTCCTCCAGGACGCCGGCGCCATTCTATGCGGTGAGTGACGGCGGCAGCGCCGGCAGAGAAGCAATCAGGGGGCCACGCGAGCCGGTGGTGTTAATTGACAGATGGGCGGCGAGGTGCCGCCCGGATCGAGGTGGGACGCGACCAGACACCGAAAATCCGTCGTCAGCCTTCGAGCCGAAAGGCGATCAATTCAGTCTTCGGCTGCTGGCCTGCGCTGGCAGCCGACAACTCCAGCAGATACTCACCCGGCGCAAGGCCCGACAGCGGAAAGTCCACAACATACGGTTCACCCGCCGCGCTCGCCGCGGTGACCGGCAGGTCGACCATCTTTTGACCCTGCTTGTTCAGCAACCGTGACGTCACCGTGACCGGTGCGCCCTGCGGCGCGAGCGCCAGCGCGCGAATAATCAGGCGATCGGTACGTCGGAACTCCCGGTTCGCCGTCGGCAACGCGTTGTCGTCTTTCACGAGCGTTTGGTATTCGCGCCCGGTGCGCGCGACGTAGACACGTGGAGTGGGCAGGAGCACTTCGGGGACGGTTAGATCGGGAACGACGATTTCGCGGTCGTCGTTGTCCAGCGTGGCGCCGTTCGCACCGCCGATCGCCAGGCGCAGTTGCAGCTTCCCGGGTGGAACCTCGAACGTCACCGACGCGGGGCTCGAGGCGCCGGCTGGCGGATCCGTTTCCGGAACACGCCCGCGGAAGTAGGTTGCACCGTCGGGCGCCGCCGCAATCAACGACACCGATGATGGCGTTTCGCGGCGCACGCCTGGCGCGGCGGGAATCGGTTCCCAGACGAGCGTGACGCGCGTCTTGCCGTTCTCGCCGGGCGCGGTGCCCACCCAGGTGCGCACGAAACGGCCGCGGGACGGCTCCGCAATGGAGGCTAATGCGCGGTTGACCGCTGGCGGCGGACCGACCCTGGGCGCGGTCGCAACCGTTGCCTCTGTGGCCGTGAGCGCCCAGTAGCCTTTGCGCGACCGCACCTGCATTCCAGCACGCTTCACGCGCACTTTGATCTCGTGGAACTTGCCGTCCTGCGGCGCTTGCGACGAGTTGTAGCCAAGCAGGTAGTAGGCGCTCGAATCGGTGACGATCTGTTTCATCGCCTTGCCGAGATCGTTGCGATTGACAATCGCCCGGCCATCGGTTTCGTCGGCGAGCACGCGCAGCGTATCCTGCGTCTGCCGCAGCGAATCGTTGCTGCGCGTGAGCGACACGTTTTCGTTGATGTCGAATTCGCCCGTGGCTAGACCGCGCGGATCCACCGTGTAGATCGCGGTGTTGCTGCGGTTGGCGGCATTGAACACGTCGCGCATTTCCTGCTGAATGTCGACCTGGCCCATGAAGTCGGCGCGGTCCTCGTTGACATTGCCAACACCGGCCATTGGATTGCGGCGATTCGGATTGCCCATGCCGGGCATGCTGGCTACGGGATCGCGCAGCTGCGGCGGAAGCACCGACGTGAAGCCTTCGCTGATCATGATGATCGCCTTGCGTCCCTCGCGCAGCGCGCCCAGCTTGACCGAGAGTCCTTCGACGGCCGACAGAGCCACCTGCCGGCGAATGCGCTCGACCACTTCGGCCGGATAGAGCGCGTAGCGTTCTTCAATCGAATTGCGCGGCTCGTAATTGAACTTGCGTCCCTCGAAATGCTCCAACGCCCGAATCACCGACTGATGATCGCGCGTGAGCGTCACCGCGTCGATCGGCGTGAGCGGATACATCACCGCGACCAGGTCGCGCGGGCTCAGATTGTTCTGAATGAACTCCGACATCGGCTTGCGGGCCGCCATGCTGTTGCCGAGGCGGACGTGGTAGTCGTCGAGGAAGAACACGAAGATGCGCGCATCTTCGTCGGCCGCCGCGGCTTCTTCGTCCGCCCGCGATCGAATCGCGCGCGTCGTTTCGACGGGCGCCGAGTTGTCGATCTTGATCAATCGAAACTGTTCGATCGTCTGCGGCTTGCCGTCCTCGAGCACCTCGAAGTCGGTCTGCTTCAAGTCCGACACCGGCGCGCCGGTCTTGTCCGACACGATGACGTCGACGCGCACGAAGTTGATGCCGGTGCGGAACGTCGGCTGCTGCGGTTGCTGCGGCGGAGGCTGTTCGGCGGGTTTCTGCTGCTCGGCAGGTGGCTTCGGCGGCGTTTGTTCCTGCCCGCCCTGAGCGAGCGCACCCGAGTCGAAGGGAGATGACGCAGCAACGCCGATCGCCATACCGAGGCTGACGAGGGTCGCGCCGACGAAACGGCAAATGCGGTCTTTCATGGGAGGTCCTCTGCGGTGGCCCGTCTGCACCTCGGATGATAACATTCAGCGTTCCAATGACCCACTCGACGCTCAATGCCGCACCAGCCCTCACCCGCCTGGCCGAAGACGAAATCATCTTTCGTGACAGCGTCTACGAGTTCGCCGATCGCGAGATTCGCCCGCTCGTCCGCGAAATGGACGAACAGGCCAAAATCTCGCGCCATCTGATCGACAAGCTGTTCGCCCTCGGCATCATGGGGATCGAGGTGCCGGAAACCTTCGGCGGCGCCGGCGCGTCGTTTTTTCATGCCGTCCTCGCGGTGGAAGCCGTGTCGCGCGTCGATCCCTCAATCGGCGTGCTGGTCGACGTCCAGAACACCCTCGTCATCAACGCCCTGGGGCGGTGGGGGAACGATGACATCAAACGGCGTTACTTTCCCAGACTCGCGTCCCACGCCGTGGGCGCCTATTGCCTGTCGGAAGCCGGATCGGGAAGCGACGCCTTTGCCCTGCAAACGCGCGCTGTCGAGGTGGCCGAAGGATATCGCGTCAGCGGACGCAAACTCTGGATCACCAACGGCAACGAAGCCGACGTGTTCCTGGTGTTTGCAAATGTCAATCCGGACGCAGCATACCGCGGCATCACGGCATTCGTCGTCGAGCGTGGCACGCCAGGATTTGTCATCGGCAAGAAAGAAGACAAGCTGGGAATTCGCGCCAGCAGCACCTGCGAGCTGCTGTTCGAGGACTGCGTCGTCTCTCGAGACAGTGTGTTGGGCGAGATCGGTAGGGGTTACAAGGTCGCCATTGAAACCCTCAACGAAGGCCGCATCGGCATCGGAGCCCAGATGATCGGCCTCGCGCAGGGCGCGCTCGACCACACGATCAAGTACACAAAGGAACGGAAACAGTTCGGCAAGCCCATCGCCGACTTCCAGGGCGTGCAGTTTCAATTGGCGCGAATGGCGATCGACATCGAGGCGGCGCGGCTTCTTGTCTACAACGCGGCGCGGCTGCGCGACCAAGGTCAGCCGTTTCTTCATGAAGCGGCAATCTGTAAGGTGTTCTCTTCTGAGATGGCGGAGCGGGTGACATCGCAGGCGGTCAACCTGTATGGCGGCTACGGTTTCGTCCGCGATTACCCCGTCGAAAAGCTCTATCGCGACGCCAAGATCGGGCAGATCTATGAAGGCACGTCGAATATGCAGTTGATGACGATTGCCAAGCATCTGCTTGGATGACTCGTGTAGTAGCGAGTAGCGGATAGCGAGGGGACGGTTGACACGCTCGCTACGCGTTACTCGCTACTCGACACTCTCGTTACTCGTTCCTACCTCGTCAGACTTACTGACGCGCACGGATGTCAGTCACATACGGAATCGCAAGCCGCCCAAGTGCGAGATCCACGTCGTAGTTCCCGCCCATCAATCGTCCACGTAGCTCACGCGGCACGGTGATACCGCCCGGAATGAGCTCCCGAATCCAGCCGTAGACAAACGGACCGCTGCGAGAGGGCGGCACGTAGCCAAGCGCAATCACCGCGCGCAGGATCAAGTGACCGGTCGGATACCGCGCGAGCAGCGTCTCTAGATCGGAACTGGCGTCGACTGGGACGAGCCGAGACCCCGCCGTCGTCATGAAGCGACGCTCGGGCGCTTCGGAGGGATTGGATTCGAGCGCGCGCCGGCGCTCGATCTCGCGCCACGCGTTGCCGTTGAACTCAAAGGCCACCCACGCCACCCGCGGCAAGGGGCGATTGTAAGTGCTCATCGCTTCGGGTGCGCCGGGCATCACGTCGAGGACAAACCCGAGCGCGCGCAGCCGGTCTTCCGTCAGCCAATTTCGCGCGTCGAGCGCATCGGTGCGGTTTTGAAACGCGACGCGAAGTTGCACTCCCCGATCGTCACCCGAACTCGGCGCGGGCGCCGACGCCGGCAGTTCACGTTCGCTGAGCGTGATACGCAGCTGGGGCGCATCGCTGCGGTTCCAGCCGGCAAGCGCGAGCAGACTTATGACAACGGCGAGCGCGATGACGCCTGGAACCAGCAGGCGCTTCACACCGGCACCACGAGTCGCCCGCGGATCCGCCGCAGGACAAAGAGCCAGATGAACGAAAGAACGGCAAGCGCGAGAAAGAACACGTAGCGCGGCAACAGATCCCAGAACCAGTCGACGAATCGGATCAAGAGAAACAGCGCGAGAAACACTGAAACGAGATTCACCGTCTCGTTCCATCGGCGGCGAATCGCGAGGACAAGGATGGCGATCGAGACGACGAGCATCGCGGCCTGGTACAGGCCCTCGACGACGCGGTTGTCGACGGTCATGAGGCTGGCGCTGGCGGTGGTCGAAAGCAGCAGCAGGCCACCAAGGCCCACGGCCAGCGCGACGAGACGGGTCACCGCGGGAAACCCTGCATCGATGCGCCCGAGCGGAATCGTGAGCACGAGCATGGAAAACGCGGCCGCCGTGAGCAGATCGAAACGTTCAAGCGCCACCGACCACGGGATTCCCGCGGCCTGGAACACCGAACCTGCCATCGCGATCGGAAGAGCGACGAGCGCCGCCGCGAGCACGACACGAAAGCCATAAGGGATCGCCAGCGCCAGCCCAAACAGGGCGCCCGCCCAGATGAACACCGGCGTGACGGGAATGTTCAGCGTCCAGCTGAGCGCGGCAACGGCGAGCCAGAACGTGGCGTAGGCGACAAGCGCGAAGAGCGATGCCACATAGAGCGTGCGTTCACGCCGCGCGGACAGCTCCACACCGACGAGCGCCATCAAGGGAAACGCCGTGAGAAGGGTTGCCTGCTGTCGCAGATCGAGCCGTCCCCAGTAGCGTTCGGCCAGCGAATAGATCGCTGCGCTGAGCGCCACCGCCCCGAAGAACGAGAGCAGCCGCATGCCGCGCGAGAGTCGTCCGGCGCTGTCCGAGCGATCGACGTCGTACTGCGCCGCGAGACGCTGCAGCAGTTGCTCGTGATAGGCAGTGAGTTCAGCTTCTTGTGCCGGAGTCAGCGGCGACGCGCCAGCGGCTTTGAGTGCCTCGAGCTCGCCGCGGAACGCACGTATCTGATTGACGCGCCGTTGCGCGTCGTCACGGCCCGGCATCGGTGATTGCAGACCTACACCTCGGCGAGCTGCACCTCATAACCCGCGTTCTCGATTCGCTGCGCGATCGCGGCGCGATCGACTTTCGCCGGGTCGTAGGTGAGCGAAACACGGTTGTCGTGGTGCGAGGCGGACACGTCCGACACGCCGTCGAGCGTCGACAGCACACGTTTGATCGCGTTCTCGCAACCGCCGCACGACATCCCTGTTACCGTTAGCGTGAGTTGATCCATGATGACGTCCCCTCGACTGTCGACTGTCGACTGTCGACCGTCGATGGCAGTTTAGCGCGGAAGGACGGCTTCGGCAGCCGCAGCGCGAAGCTCTTCTTCGCTGCCGGCGATGAGCGACACAGCCCGGACGTCGCGCGCCAGCCGCTCGAGCAACGTGCCCTTGATCAATGCGTCCGGTCCGGTGACGCGCAGCGCCACATCGACCGCCTCTTTCGCCGCGCGCGTCGCCGCGAGCTTGGCGATGGCGACATGTCCGCCTGATGCCGTGTCCTGGTTCATCGCCTGCGCCGCTTGGAGCGTAAGCATCAACGCTGCAGCCACTTCGGTGGCTGCGTCAGCGACGGCCCAATGCGGCTTCTCCTGATCTTCGGAGCGGCGCGCGCTTTCACGCAAGTTTTCAAGCGCCGCCGTGATCGCCGCACGCCCGATCCCAAGCGCAACCGCGGCCATCACTAGGCGCGCGCGCGGATCGGCCATGCGGGGCGCACCAAACCCGCGCAGTCCCGACAGTATCGCTGCGGTGGCGCTCGTCGGCGGCGGCAGCGCGCTTGCCGCTGCGGCAGCCGCGCTCGCGGTCGCGAGTTCCTCGACCACCGTGACCAGCGCGACGGCATCCGTTCCAGCACCCGCCGCGACTGCTTGCACCTCGCGAAGCAGGTCGTGCGAGATCGCGGCGGTTTCGTCAATGCCGTCCGCCATCGTGGAAAGACGTTCGCGCGCAAACGCTTGCGCTGCTTTCTGAATCGCGTGCTGTTCCGGGGACAACTCGAACGTCATGACTGCGACAAGCGTTCAAAGACCGGGCGCAGCCGAGCCGCGGTGACCGGCAACTCCTCCGGCAGCACGCGCACCTTGCCTAGGACCGACATGAAGTTGGTGTCGCCGGTCCAGCGCGGGACGAGATGCACGTGGAGGTGATCGACGATGCCGGCGCCTGCAGGCCGGCCAAGGTTCATCCCAAGATTGATGCCCTGCGGCGAGTACACTTCGACGAGCGTCATCTCGGCGCGCCGCGTCAGCTCCGCAAGCTCCACCAGCTCCGGCTGCGTGAGCCCGGCGAGTGTGGCGACATGACGGCGCGGCACCACCATGAGATGCCCGCTGTTATACGGATAGAGATTGAGGATGACGTAACAGTTGGAACCGTCGAAGACGGTGAGGCTGCGACCTTCCTCCGTGTCGAGCGCGCGGCAGAACACGCAGTCAGTACGATCTTCGCTGCGCGTCACGTAGGTATGTCGCCACGGGGAGAAAAGCCGATCCACGAAACCAACTTTGTAGGGGCGGACCTCCAGGTCCGCCTGGTCGACGCGGACTCAAGATCCGCGCTACAAGTTATCAGTTCACGAGGTAGCGGAGTCTGGCTGCTGCGACGCCGACGGGGTCTCCGCTTCCTCCGCTTCCTTATTAATCAGGTCCTTCAGTTCCTTGCCTGGCTTGAAGTACGGCACGCGCTTCGGCGGGACATCGACCTTGTCGCCGGTTTTCGGATTCCGCCCTTTGCGCGGCTCGCGCTTGCGCAGACGAAAACTGCCAAAGCCGCGCAACTCGATTTTCTCGCCGCGGTGCAGGGCATCGATGATGCTCTTGAACACCGTGTCGACGATGACCTCGGAGTGCTTTTTCGTGAGGTCGGAGACGCGGGAGACCTCTTCGACGAGTTCCGCTTTCGTCATTCTGTCCATCTGCACTCTCGGGCGGGTCGGGCTGGCGGGGGCGGGTCGGGAGGGTCGGGACGCGGATTGAATCTGCGCCATCCCCGCCCGCCCGACCTGTCTGACCTGCCCTACCTACCTGCCTACTTATGTTTCAGGTGTTCGCCCAGAGTGGCACTACCGTCACCCTGAGTTGATGCGTAGCTCTCCCAGTCCGTGCGATATTCATCCGACTTGAGCGCACGGATGCTGAGCCCAATCTTCCGCTCCGCATGACTCAGCTTGATGATCTTCATCGGGTACGATTTTTCGACCTCGAGATTGATCTTCTCGCCGCCCTGCGAATCGTCGAATTCGCTCACGTGAATCAACCCTTCGATGCCTTCGTCGAGTTCGACGAACGCACCGAAGTTGGTGAGACGGACGATCTTGCCTTCGATCGTGTCGCCGACCTTGTGACGCGAGAAGAAATCTTCCCAGATATCGGTCGCAAGCTGCTTCAGCCCGAGTGAAAGGCGCTGGTTTTCCGCGTCGATGCTCAGCACCATCGCTTCAACCACGTCGCCCTTCTTCAGGACTTCGCTCGGATGCTTGATCCGCTTGCTCCACGACATATCCGAGATGTGAATGAGCCCGTCGATGTCCTCCTCGACCTCGACGAACGCGCCGAACTCGGTGAGGTTGCGAACCTTGCCCTTGATGCGCGTGCCGACCGGATATTTCTCAGCCAGCTCGCTCCACGGGTTGCTCTCCACCTGTTTCAGACCGAGCGAGATGCGCCGCGCGGCCGGATCGACCCCGAGCACCATCGCCTCGACGGTGTCACCCACGTTCAGAATCTTCGACGGGTGCTTGACGCGCTTGCTCCACGACATTTCGCTGACGTGAATGAGGCCCTCCACACCGGGCTCGAGCTCCACGAACGCGCCGTAGTCGGTGAGGCTGACCACCTTACCGGACGTGCGCGCGCCAACCGGGAACCGATCCATCGCGGTGGTCCACGGGTCCGCAATCAGCTGCTTGTGTCCCAGCGACACCCGCTCGGTGGCGGCGTCGTACTTCAGCACGACGACGTCGATCTCATCGTTGACTTTGAACAGCTCGGACGGATGTCCGACGCGGCCCCACGACATGTCGGTGATGTGCAGCAGACCGTCGATGCCGCCGAGATCGATGAACGCGCCGTAGTCGGTGATGTTCTTCACGACGCCGCGCAGTACCTTGCCCTCGGCCAGCGTTTCGAGCGTGGTCTTCTTCTTCTCGGCGTTTTCCTCTTCCAGGAGCACTTTGCGCGAGAGCACGATGTTGCCGCGCTTCTTGTTGACTTTGATGACGCGCATGCGGAGCTCCTGCCCCTTCAACGCGTCGAGATTGCGAACGGGCCGCACGTCGATCTGGCTGCCGGGCAGGAAGGCGCGCACGCCGATGTCGACCGCGAGGCCGCCCTTGATGCGCTCGATGACGCGGCCGATGACCACCTTCTTTTCAGCGAAGGCGCGCTCGACCTCGTCCCAAATCTTCATCTTCTCGGCCTTCTCGCGCGACAGCACGATGTGGCCATCTCGATCTTCGGTGCGCTCGAGCAGCACGTCCACGACATCGCCGGCCTGGACGGTGACCTGACCGGTTTCGTCGAGGAACTCGTCAACAGGGATGACGCCCTCGGACTTGTAACCCACGTCGACAACAACTTCCGATTCGGTGACTTTCAGAACGGTGCCCTTGACGACTTCACCTTCCGCTATATTTCGGAAGCTGTTATCGTAAAGGTCGAGTAGGCGGGCATATTCCTGCGGATCTTCGTCCCGATCTGCATGACCCCAAGGGGATGTGGTTTTCTGCGTTTGCCGGCCCCTGGGCTGAGTGACCGTGGGGGCCGACGCGCTTTGCGGCTCCACAGCCGGGTTATGTTCGTTTTGAACCATCGCGATGCGCGTCCTCCTGACTTCTCGATTTTCCGGGCGTTTGATAGCGGAGGCCGGCGCTCCGCAGATATTCGCGAAATTGGGTGTTCGCGTAACCTATCAACGTTACGCGAGTCAGCCGCTTCTGTCAAGGTAAATAGTTGGAGCGCGGGACTTTAGCGCGAAAGGGATCGCCATGGCCAAGAAGAAGGCAACGCGCGGACGAGCAAAGAAGGGCGCCACAAAGTCGAGGGGGAAATCGGCCCGTGGCGCCAAATCTACGGCGCGACGCGGAGCCACATCACGCAAATCGGCACGAGCCGCCAAGAAGGGGTCGCGTAAGGCCTCTCGACGGAGTTCGAGCCTGGGTGCCAGAAAGGCGTCGGCGAGGCGGTCAAGTGCCCGAAAACCAGCGGCCCGGCCGAGGAAGGCCGCAGCGGGCGCCCGCCGGGCACCGACACTCGATCGCGCGCGTCGCACCGTCGCCGAGACGGAACTCGTACCGACGCCGCCCTCCTCGCTCAACCTGGACCGATCGGCGTCAGCGGCGCGGACCGGGCGTGCCGAACTGAACGAACGCGTGCGCGAACACACCTCGACCAGCCCGGCGATGACCGCTGGTGACGTCGATGCGGATTGGGAAGCGGCCGAAACGGTCGGCGACGAAGCGCCAGGGGGCGACAATCCCACACCCGATCAGGACGTCGTGGATGACATCGGCAGAGCGCTCGGCGTCGAGTATGACGATGGCGAGGAACTGCAGGGCGGAGACGAGATTGTCGAGCGCGATCGCAAGCGGTGGGAGCTGGACCCGGCTTCTTCCGATGACTTCGATGACCGCGAATAATCTGTCGATGTCGCGACGTGTCGATGTAGCGACGTGTCGATGTAGCGATGTCATCTGACCATGGAGCGATGGAGCGATGTGTCTAGCGATGTGACGATGTGAGACATCACATCATCACATCGTCACTCACATCCCAACATTCCAACATCCCAACATCACCACGTCACATCGCCACATCGCCACGTCGCGAGATCGACAGATGTCACGATCCCAGCTTGTCCCTCACGATCCCCATCACTTTTTCCACAACCTGCTCAATCGCCATCCCGGTCGTATCGATATACGTCGCATCCGGCGCGAGCGCGAGAGGCGCGATCGATCGCGTGCTGTCGGATCGATCGCGCGCTTGCATTTCGTGCTGCACGCCGGCAACACCCGACTGCTGACCACCGGTGTGTGCGGGATCTTGCGCGCGGCGACGCGCGCGCTCTTCGGGAGATGCGTCGACGTACACCTTGACGTCGGCGTTCGGGAACACCACCGTTGTGATGTCGCGCCCTTCCATGACCACGCCCCCGCGTTCGCCAAGCTTGCGCTGACGCTCGACCAGAATTGAACGGACGCGCGGGAGACGCGCCACCGCGGTGGCCGCTTTATCGATCGCGGGTGTGCGAATGTCGCGCGTGATCTCGCGTCCGTCGATGAACGTGCGGCCGTCGGCGAGCTCGAATTGCGCCCGCGCGGCGAGTTCGACGACGCGCTCTTCGTCTTCGAGTGGAACGCCCTCCGCAACCGCTTTCCACGCCACGCCGCGATACATAGCTCCGGTATCGATGTGATCGTAGTTGAGGGCTTGCGCGACCGCGCGCGCGAGCGTTCCCTTGCCCGCGCCTGACGGACCATCGATGGCGATAATCAACTTACGTGGGTTGCGCACGTGGGTTCCTGCCGGCAGTTTCTCACGGCGGTTCGCCATCGGTTCCTGCAACGAGTTCGAACCGCGTGAACGTGCGTCAGGAACACCCGTCAAGAACCTTCGTAAGGAACCTTCGTGGAGTGTACCATCAGCCGATGCGCAGACTGCGTAAGGTCGTCGTCATCACGTCGGTCAGCTTGGCAGCACTCGCGTTTGTCGGTCTACCCTACGTCGACGCGCTCGCCTTCATCGCGCGCGCGGCGGGCCTGCAGGGGACGGTCGGTGAAATCGGCGAGTGGCGCGCGCGGCCGGTTGTGACCGAACCGATTCAGAAAATTCCGACGCGCTACGGCGAAGTCGAGGGACGGATTTATCGGCCGGCGAGCGGAGCGGTTCGCCGGCCGGTAACGCTCGTCCCCGGCGTCCACATGGACGGCATTCGCGAGACGCGACTGGTGGGCATGGCCGAGGACCTGGCCGGTGCGGGTTACGAAGTGCTCACCGTCGCTCCACCGGATCTGCAGCGCTTCATGATCACGCCTCGCAACACCGACATCATCGAAGATGCCGCGACGTGGCTGGCCGGCCGCCACAACGGTGCGAAAGTTGGGATGCTCGGCATCAGCTTCTCGGGCGGACTCTCGGTTGTCGCCGCCGGGCGCAAGGATCTGCGCGACAAGGTGGCGTTCGTGATGTCGTTCGGCGGCCACGGCGATCTTGCGCGCGTGATGAAATATCTCTGTTCCGGGAACGCGCCGGCGATGCCGGCCTTGGGCGACGGCGTCAAGGACGTCGCGGGAGTGGAGCACGTCACGATCAAGCCGCCGCACGATTACGGCGTCGCGGTGACGTTATTGGTGTTAGCCGATCGCGGCGTGGTGCCCGTCGCTCAGGCGGCGGCGCTCCGTGATGGCGTTTACAGCTTTCTCAAAGCTTCGTCGCTCACGCTCGTCGATCGGTCGCAAGCCGATGCCGAATTCAAGCGCGCGCGCGAATACGAACAGACGCTGCCGGAACCGGCGCGCACCTACATGCGATATGTGAACGAGCGCGCCGTCGACAAACTGGGGCCGGTGTTGCTGCCGTTTCTCGATCGCTACCATGAGGAGTTCTCCACGCCGGCACTCTCGCCTGAGCGCGGCGTGCCGCCAGCGGCCCCGGTGTTCCTCTTGCATGGCGCTGAAGACAATGTGATCCCGTCGGTCGAGACCGTGCTGCTGACGAACTACTTGCGCGGCAAGACGGAGGTGCACGCGGTGCTGAGCGGCCTTATCACGCACGCGGAAGTTGACAAAAGCGCTGCCGCCATCGAAGTGTGGCGGTTGGTTGGTTTTTGGCGAGACCTCATGGGCAAATAGCGCCTATCGTTCAAAACGACGCCTGAACCCGGATGGCGACGCTACGCGGCGGCGCGAGCGCGGTTCCAGAAAACAAGCCAGCGAAGTTGATCACATTCAGCCGGTTCGCCACGTTGCGGACGTCGCCTTGCACGCGCAGCTCTCCTCTGCCCTGCCGCAGCACCACGCCTGACGACAGATCGATCGACCACCACGGACGCACGCGCTCGTTCTCGAAGTCGACTTGTGCGACGATGCGCGCGCCATACTGTTCGATCGCTTCGTCGATCTCGCCTGAAAACTCCACCGGCAGGCCGCTGTTGTACTCGCCCGCGACGCCAATCCAGCCGCGCGTGCCGAGGTAATACGTGGCCCGTGCGCGCACAGTGTGGCGTTGATCCTGCGAAATCGGGAACCGCTCGTTCGACTCGAGAAGCTCCTGCGTATCGGGCTCGAGAAACAATCCGCCTGTGATCGGCAGTTCGGCAAAGCCGCGCAGGTAACCGTAAACGAGGAATGCGCCGATCGCACGCCAACGTGGAATGTCCAGCTTTACCTCCGTTCCGACGATGTCACTTTGGCGGAAGGCGATCGGAAAGCTCACGCCAGTATTGAGCAGGACGTCGTCGTCCGCGGCGTCACCGGCTTCGCGATAGAACTGCGTCATGTCGAATCGCGCGATGTCGAAGAGGCCCTTGGTGAATCCAGCTTCGAAAAAGTTGCCGCGTGACGGGCGGACCGGCAAACGCAGCACGGTGTCGTTGACGGCGTCGAGCGCGGGTGAGCTGGCGAGGAGCAGATTTTCGAACGCCGGGGTTTGAAACACGCGGTCGTACGATCCACGAAGAACGAGATCGATTGACGGTCGCGCCCACGCTACACCTATCCGCGGGCTGAGCGCGTTGTCGGCCTCGACGAGTCGATAGCCATCCCAGCGCAGTCCCGTGTTGATCGTCCACGCGCCGGCACGGATCTCGTCCTGCACGAACAACGCGTGTTCGCGATCGGGCTGTGCGTCGGCAAACGTGAACGCATCGGCGATGGACTCATCGAAGGCGCCGGGATCGGTCAACACGGCCACAGCCGCGACCGCCATCGTGAAGCCAGGCGCGGAGAGCGTGAGATGGTAAGTGCCAAACGCGAGCCGGCGCACCACCAAACGACCGTCCGGGTTAGTTGTATAGGTCGCCTTGTACTGCTGAGCGACGTTGGCAACCTCAACGACCGCTGCAACACCCAGGCTAGATTCGTCGACAGATGCAGCTCGCCGGTATTGGTCTGGCTAAATTGCGCCAGACCGATAAGCATCGACAGCGTTGCGCCGCTCATCCTGGCTCCGCTTCCACCGCATTTGCCTCATCGCGCCGGCTCGGGCGGTAGATAACCAAACGTGGCGAGCCGTTGTCCTGATGCCATGTACGCCGCCGCCGACATGTCGCTCACGCCCGTGGCGTCCACCCACTTGTTATAGAAATTGAAGAGCGCACAAACCGTAATCGCGTCGTAGATGGCTTCGTGGGTCCATCCCGCCGCGGTCAGCCGGTCGACGTCGGCCTGCTGCAGCCGGTTCGGTTCCCGATTCATCTTTTCGATGAACTCGAACAACAGCCTCTCGGCCGGGCTGATCGGCGCCGTCCGGTAGTCTCGCAGGACGGCGTCGACGAGCGCGCGATCTCCCAACAGCAGCGCCGCGACCGCGGCGTGCGCGCCGATTCAAAACGCGCAGTCATTGCGCCGCGAGGTAAACGCGGCGATCAACTCACGCAACCCTGGCGACAGCGGCGACGGGCCGCGCATGACGCCGTGCGTGAACTGCGAGAGAAACGCCGTGCGGTCGCGCTTGTACGCAAAGAGATGCATGATCCCCGGAACAGGACGGCCCGCCGCCTGCAGGTCGTTTATGACCGCACGATACGGTCCATCCGGAGGGCTTTGCTCGACTTCTGAGAGGAACATCGCGATTGGTATCCTTTCGGCGGCGTCCGGTCAGCGCGCCGCACGCTGCCCGGGATGCCGCGCCGTCGGCGCATTCGCATACCGCTTCATCGCAAATACGAGCTTGTCACCGCAGCCAGGCTCCAGTGTCAGCGTCACGACCGGCGCATCGATTGGTGTCGTTTGGCCTCCGCGGGTCACGCTCACGAGCTGATGTTCCCCGTAGCCGCCGCCCTGCACAATCAGCGTTCGAGCCTGGGAGGCACTGAGGTTGATGAGTGTCACGGTGACGCGCGTGTCTGCGAGTTCTGAGACGAGTGCGGCGACATCTTCCGGCACGCCGCTGCGTTTGCGCTGAGGGTCGAAATATCGCAGGCGGGCATTGAGCAGACCGCCGGAGCGACCAGGCATGAGCGCGCCCCACATCAATTGCACCAGCGATTCGGTGGCTGCCGGGTTGTACTCCAGCATGTTGTCGGCGAGCCGGCGTTCCGGCGGTGTGGTGTCGCCACGCATCGCCGCAAGCCGCTCGCTCAGCGCGTTGAGATCACGCTCGAGCGCCTGCTCAGGATAATTGGGATTTCGCCCGCGCAGAAAATCGATCCAGCCTCCCCGCACACGCTCGAGATCGCGCGGCTGTTGCGACCAGTACCACACCTCGAGCGCCCCGACGTCCCAGGGCGTGTCGCGCCAGCCGTACCAACCACTCGCGCCGTACATCGTCGGATACAGCTTTCGTCCAGCACGCGTTTCGGCATGTGAATTCACTGCGTCGATCATGGTGCGCCACGCATCGACATATTTCTGGTCGCCCGTGACGAGCAGCGCGTTGTTGAAGCCGGCGAGCGCCCACTGAATTCGGTTGCGATCCTCGCGCGTGCCGGTGACGGGATTGACCGGACTGAATCCCCAGCCGTAGGCGTTGCCCCACCACTTTCCTTCTCGCCCGCCGGTCGTGCCATCGAGATCGACGAAGCTCGGAATAATGCCGCCGTTGCGCTTCATTCGATCCAGCCAGGCGTCCATGTATTCCGTGATCCACGCCTTGTACTTCGGCTCGCCGGTGAGGAGGTACGCGTTGGTCGGCAGCGTCGTGGCCGCCAGGTTGAGAAAGTGATCGCCCACGACGTCCGTGTACTCCTGGTAGTGCGCCAGGAACTGCTCGAAGGTCGACTCTCCATGCTCGGCGTCGAACTGCTTGACATCGAATGGATCGCCAACCCAATCGATCGACGTCGCCTTGCGCAGCATCGGACCACGGCTGCCGTTCTGCATGCTGCGAATGATCTTGTGGACGGGGTCGTAGTTTGGCGCGTCCGGGTCCTCGCCCATATAGAGCCCGGCGAACCGGCGTGCGCGTTCTTGATAGGTCGGATCCATCGGGATGGACAACCCCATGCGATTGAAGAGCTGCAGCCCCTCGCCGTGATGCATCCAGTCGGACTGGACGATGAATTCCTTGTAGTACATGCCGTTGCGCGCAATCGGCACATCGGTCGTCTTCGCCTCGGTGTACTGCGTGATCAGCCCCTCGTGACCCTTGGAAAACATGCGGAGAATTTCGTCGTCCGCACCAAGCGCGTGCAGCTCGGGCCAGCGATTGAAGTTTTCGAAGGCGTCGTCAGGCCCGTCGTTGGCGCCCCAACGCACGAAGCATTGCAGGTAGCCCCGGTCGTCGAAGTACTTGTTGAAGAACTCGCGGCAGGCCGGGACGTTGTCGGCCAGCAGTTTGCGCTCGAGTACCGCCCAGCGGGGCGGAGTCATGCGCGTGTCGATCTGGATTGACACGTCGCGCGCACGCAGCGAAACATCCGCAACGATGGCGACGCTGCACACGAGGCCAACGACGGCACGATACTTCATGTCAGCCTTCCACCAGGTGTTTGTTGTAACCGGCCGCAACCAGCTGCTCGAAAGCGTCCCACACGTCCTCCGGGATCTCCTGAGGAATCTGGAACCCTCTTGCGGGATAGGCCCGGATCCGCTGCAGGTCGCCCACCATGATGCTGATCACCTCGTCGCTCGAGAGCGCGCGATTTGAGTAACGATACAGATACTCGTCCAGCGAGGCGCGCGGCGACGTCACCACGATGTCCTTCTCAGGCCAGTGCTTCTTGAACGTCGCATAGCTCCGGCGTTCCATGTACGGCTTCTGCACCACGATGAATCGAGCGGGGTCGATCTGTTTGGCGGTGAGCAGCTGCCGGGTGAAGAGCACGTTCTCGCCGGTATTCGTCGACCGGTTCTCGACGACGATCCGGTCCTGCGGGACACCCATGACGATTGCAATCGCGGCAAAACGATCGGCTTCCGGCTCCTGCCACAGACGCTGCGTGATCGATCCAGCTCCGCCGGCAAAGATGAGCAGCGGCGCCCACCCTTCGAGAAACAATTCTGCGCCGCGCTCGGCGACCGCGAGATCGTGACTGCACAGCACGAGGATCGCAT
This sequence comes from Acidobacteriota bacterium, assembly GCA_046726375.1. Taxonomy (GTDB): domain Bacteria; phylum Acidobacteriota; class Vicinamibacteria; order Vicinamibacterales; family UBA2999; genus DASPWV01. Next base: position 6,310 of record JBKPAJ010000069.1, on the reverse strand, counting down.
CGGCCCGGACGAAGCGATGATTGAGCTGGTGGTAGTTCCAGACAGTTTCGGCCAGCGCGCGGATGCGAGCGTCCACTAATGACTCCGCCGCGCGGCAACGACACGCGTGTTGTAACTCTGGCGATATTCCTGGTACTCGGGCGAGTCCGGATAGTGTTCGGGTGGCTCGTAGGGATAGCCACTCATCCCATGAAACGGCAGCGGCTCGAGGCGATCCGGGCTGCCCGGGCGCAGATTCCTCTCCTTACTGAAGCCGCCGACGAACACGAAGAACGTTGTCGTCCAGCCCGCGGGTGGCCGCGGCACATCCGCGGCGTTGAACGAGAGCGCGATTTCGTCGCCCGGCGCGCCGATCACAAATCGATTGTCGACAGCGGCGAGCAGCGGTCGCACGTCGCCTTCGCGTGTGTAGCGGCCGGGCATCAGCTTCCACGGCGAGGTTGGCGACACACGCACGTCGATGTCACGCCGATTGCCGTTGTTTCGGAGGAGCTGCGGCGCGCCCGTAACGATGTCGAGATCGCCGTCGTGATCGAGATCGGCCCAGGCGGCTGTTCGTGCTGTCGGCAAGCGGCGGCGCGCTGCTCCATCATTGAACGGTTCGAGCCGCAGCGCGGCGTCGAACAACTCAATCGCCTCCTCGTATTGCTGCCGGGCAAGAAGGATCTGCTCGAGCTGCACGCGGCTGCCGACGTCGGTCGGATCGAGTGCGACCACGCGCCGGAACTGCGCGATCGCCTGCTCGCCGCGATCCGCAGCGCGGGCGACGAGACCCAGCCCGTACAGCGCCTGCGGAGCGTTGGGCATGGCCTGCGCCGCCACCTTGGCTTCGCGTTGCGCGGCGTCGATCTGTCCGCCGTGCCGAACAGCAATCGCGAGATTGAGCCGCGCCATCGCGAGGCGCGGATCGAGCTCGAGGGCGCGGCGAAACGACGCCGCGGCACCAGCAAAGTCGTAGCGTTCCAGCTGGGCGACGCCGACGTTGTTCTCGCGGTACGCATCCTCGCGCGAATCGCTCGACGGCGCACGCTGCGCCGCGCCCGTTCCGAGCGACAGCAGGGTCGCAATCACCAGCACCCCGCGCGTTCTAGTCATGACGGGTCAGCGCCGAGCGCGTCACGATGCCGCGGCCCTCTTCGATCGTGAGCATCTCGTCGGCGTTCGCACCGTCGACGGTCTCAATTGCTCCGCCCGGCCAGGCGATCTCGAGGCGGCGGACACTGTCGGACACGCCAAGGCCGAACGTCAACGGCAGCTCACTCTGTGACAGATAGCTGCTGCCGCTCTTGACCATCTGCCAGCGCCGGCTGCCGTCGCTGAGCGTCAGCGTCACGCGTGCGCCGATGCCGTCGCGGTTGGCGCGCGTGCCGCGCAGCGTGACGCGCAGCGCGCGATGAGCGCCGCCGTCGTTGCGCAGCAGGCGCGCGGGTCCGTTGTTCGCCGTGACGATCAGATCGGGATCGCCGTCGAGGTCGATGTCGCCGTACGCGGCGCCGCGAGCCACGCTGGCGACCTGGAGCGCGGCGCCAGCGCGATCGGTCACCGCCTCGAAGCGGCGGCTGCCACGATTGCGGAACAGATGCGGACGCTGCGCGTACGAGACATGCGTCTGCACCGCCTGGATATCGTCGGCCACGTGTCCGTTGGCGGCGAAGATGTCGAGCCAGCCATCGAGGTCGTAGTCGAAGAAGAAGCAGCCGAAGGTGAGCGACAGCAGCGACGTCCTGCCGATCGTGGACGCCGGGGCCTCGTCGATGAACAACCCATTCCCTTCGTTCGTGTAGAGCGCCATCATCTCGTTGGAGAAGTTGCCGATGACGAGACTGGCGCGGCCCGAGCGATCATAATCAGCGGCGTCGACACCCATTCCGGCACGCGCGACACCGGCCTCGTTGAACGCGACGCCCGCGGTGGCGGCCACGTCGCTGAACGTGCCGTTGCCGCGGTTGCGATAGAGACGATTGGGCTGCGTGTCGTTGGCGACAAAAAGGTCGATCCAGCCATCGTTGTCGTAATCGATCAGCGCGACACCCAGCGATTTCGCCGTGGGATCATGGAGCCCGGCTGCGCGCGTGACATCTGCGAAGGTTCCATTGCCGCCATTGCGAAACAGAATCGGACTCTCGCCGGTGTACGACTCCGGCGTGCAGTATGACTTGGTCTTCCCGTCGAGCGTGCAGTGCAGATCTTTTTCGATTGACCATTGCACGTAGCGCGCGACGAAGAGATCGAGCTTGCCGTCGCGATCGTAATCAACCCACGCGGCGCTCGTCGAAAAGCCGGACGCGCCCACCCCGGCGGCGGCCGTCACGTCCACGAAGCGGCCCTTGCCGGATCCACGAAACAGCCGATTGCCGCCGAGGCCCGTGATGTACAGATCCATCAGTCCGTCGTTGTCGTAGTCGGCGGCGGCCACGCCCATCCCATACATCTCGACGCCGAGGCCGGACGATGCCGTGACGTCGGCAAACGTGCCGTCGTGGTTGTTGCGGTAGAGCGCGTGGCGCGCGCGGCGCGCGGGGCGACTCGGCCAGGTCGTGGAGTTCACCAGGAAGATGTCCTGCCACGCATCGCCGTCGGCGTCGAAAACGGCCACGCCCGATCCCATCGTTTCCGGCAGGTACTTGCGCCCGAACGCGCCGTTGTCGTGACGAAAGCGGATGCCGGCGGCCTGGGTGATGTCGGTGAACGTTGGATCGGTGGCGGCGCTGGCCGATGCGACCGCCGCCAGCAGGAGCACGGCGAATCTCATTTGTGTTCGTGAATGGCCTGGCGTTCGTTGTTGTCGTCGGGATGCAGCTGTCGAAACGGCCCGGTAATCGCCTGTGACGCCTCGTCCGCCTTGAAGCGGAAGTAAAGCGTGCGCTCGCGTTCAGCCTCGACCTGGCGGCCCATACCCTGATAGCACAGCATCAGGTTGTAGTGCGCCTGCAGATCTTCCGGATCGATCTGCAGCACCTCGCGAAATTCGACAATCGCATCCGCGAACTTTCGTTGCAGGAACAGCACCCGGCCGATCTGATTGCGGACGACGCGATCGCGCGGATAACGATTCGCGGCAGTGCGCAGGTGATCGAGGCTTTCGTCGTAGCGCCCGGCATTCCTCAGCACCGTGCCGAGGAAGAAATGCGTCTTCGCGAGATGCGGATCGACCGCAAGCGCGCGCCGCAGCACGTCTTCGGCTCCCGCGAGATTGCCCTCCTGTAGCCGCGCGCGGCCGACGTTGACCCACCCGTCGGCGTAGGTGGGATCGATCGCGGTCACCTTGAGGAACGCCGCCTCCGCACCCTTCAGATCGCCTTGCAGCAGCAGGCCGATACCGTAGTCGTTCCATCGTTCGCGCGCGCTCGCATCGAGGACCGCTGGCCCCGGCTGATGCTGCGCGGCAGGATCAACGCGCAACGTCGCCGTGGCCTCCGCCATCGTCGTAATCGGCAAGTCCGGGATCTTCTTCATCGGCCCCGACACGCCAGACGTGTCGCCTGTGAACACGAATCGTCCATCGTCATGCCCGGGCCCGAGCGCAAATAACGGCTGCGACGGGTCCCGCACGCCCGCGTATGCCCACTGCGTGTTCCACCAGGCGAATTTGCGATGCTGGACACGCGCGCGCAGGCGGATGGGTCCGCTCGCGTCCCTCGGAACATCGAGGCGGTAGTGCACGGTGTCGGCCGCGCCCGGCGGAATCAACCGCACGTACGCCACCGAACGCGCCGCCCACGCGTTTCGCTTGTTGATCGGATTGCCGTGGTCGTCGAGCAGCAGGCTGCGATAGAAATGTGCGCCGCGCTCGACGGGGCCGCCGGCTGTGTCGAGCCGTCCGCTGTGGACGAGCACGCGGCCCTGATCGTCCACCGCGTCGAATTCCACCCAGGTATCGAAGGCATCCACCGTGCCGCCCGGGAAAAAGTGTCCGACCTTGCGGGTGCGCACGACCACTTCCACCCGCACCGACCCTCCAGGCCGCACGGCTGCGGCGATCTTATCGAGCGGCGCCAGCACCTCGGCGGCCGGGCGAATCACGGCCTGGGCCGCGCCGAAGTTCACCGACTCCTCACCCGTGGCGAAAGTGCTCGCGAGCTGTGGATCGGACACGGCGCGCACCGACGCGCTCGGCGCCGACACCGGCTCGCGCGTGATGCCGAAGATGTCGATCGTGATCTGACCGTCGCGCAGAAACTTCTGCACTTCGCCGAGCTGCGTGTGATCGCCGTTGACGAACGGCACCGCCGTGTTGGCCGCAGCGAAGCGATGTGATCGCACCATGCCATTCTTCGCGGCCGGATCGCTCGAGGCGACCAGTGGCATATGACAGTCGGCGCAGCGCTGCGGCGTGGCCGGGTAGTAAAACGATCGTGCGCCTTCGCCCGACACGCCCGATGCCTGCCAGTTGTCGTAATCGTTGAAGCCGCGGAACCACCGGTACGAATTGACCGGCACGTCGAGGTGCACCTTGTGGCACGTGGAGCAGAACTCCGGCGTCTGCTCGCGATGAAATGGCTTGAGGAACGTCTCGCGGTGCGGCTGTGGATCGAGATAGAGCAGCTGATCGTGCGCAAACCGCAGCAAGCGGTTCTCGCTGGTCGCGAGATCGTGGAGCGGCGGATACTCGACCACGAAATCGCCCTGCCCCATCGTGCTGTTGACGTGCGTGATGGCGTGGCACGACGTGCACGCAAGACCCGCCTGCGCTTCAGGCGTGTCGAGCTGCTCGCGGATCGGCCGGTCGAAGCGCCCGTTGAAGAAGACCGCGTGATCGTGACAGCCGGCGCACCACTTGGACGGACGCGTACCGACGACGTCCTGCATGTACTCGATCGACTTGCGATACCACTGATTGTTGAACGACGAGAAGTGGTGCATCGAGCTGTTCCACTGCTCGTAAATGTCGCGATGGCAGCGGCCGCAGCTGGCGCTCGTGAGGAAGAAGTTCGCGGGAATGAGGGCGTTGGTGTTGGTATTCGCCGATGATGGGAAAAACGGGCTCTCGGCGCCGGCGCCTTCGTCGTCCATGCTCGAGGGCACGACGTCGGGGTTGACAATGCGATAGGCAGTGCGCCGGCGGCTCTCGTGCGTTGTCGCCGCAATCGCCGCGGCCACGCCGGTAATCAGGACCAAGACCGCCGTGGCGCGCAACACGGGGCTGACCCCTCTTGCGAGCGCAACCGATGCAAGTACCACAACAGTGCCGACCGTTGCCGTTGTGATATGCGCCTGCAAGAGCCATCTGAAGCGCAGCGTGGCTCCCGTGAACATCAACGCGATGCCAAGAACGGCCGCGATCCCGAGCAGGATAGCTGCGAACCAGATCAATATCGATCCGCTGAACAACGCGCGGGGGCTGCGCCGCGCAACGATGAAGCCGACGAGCAGCAGGCCCAACAGCACATGAATCGCGACATTGGCGTAGTAAAAGCTCGACGCGTCCGCAAATGCGGCGAGATAGGCGCTGTTGACCAGCAGCAGCAGGAAGGCCGTGGCGACCAACTTCACGGATTGTTTGACGCGACGCCAATCATAAGGGAGGATGCGCCAATGTCGAAGGCTTCGCCGTCCGGCGTCACCAGGCGCACTGCCCTCAAAGCGTTCGGCACCAGCGCCGTCGTGCTCCTGCCTCCGCTCTCGACCGAAGGGTTGCTCGCCTTCGGGCGAATCCAGACGGCCGCGGCGCCGCCAGGCCCGAAGGTGCTTTCCGCACCCGACTTCGCGACTCTGGAAGAGCTGGTGGAGACGATTATTCCGGCCGACGATCGCTCGCCTGGGGCGAGAGAAGCGCGCGTCGCCGACTATATCGATCTGCTGCTCAGTGAAAGCGACGCCGAGGTGACGCTGGAGTGGATGGGGGGCCTCTCGGCTCTCAACGCCGCAGCGGTGTCGCACTTTGGCGAGCCCTTCGTCCGCCTGACATCAGCCCAACGCGACGCGCTGCTGTCAACCATCAGCGCCAACGAGCGCGACCCGCAAACCCCGCTCGAGGCGTTTTTCGTCACGACCAAACACGCGACGATTCTCGGCTATTACACCTCCGAGATCGGCATTCACCAGGAGCTTCGCTATAAGGGCAATCAGTTCCTGCAGGAGTTCGTCGGATGCGCCACGGTTGACGGCAAGGATTGTCCTCACTGCAAGCAGAGGAAGTGAGCACAGGGAGATCAAGGAGATCAGGGAGGTTGAGCACAGGGAGGTCAGGGAGGTCAGGGAGATCAGGAGGTTGAGCACAGAGAGGTCAGGGAGATCAGGGAGATCAAGGAGATCAGGTAGGTTGAGCAAAGCGACGTCAGTGAGATAAAGGAGATCAGGGAGCTTGTGC
>JBKPAJ010000068.1:0-19648 GCA_046726375.1 Acidobacteriota bacterium | reverse complement strand
CAACGCGACGCGGAACACACGTGGATCGTTAGTGAAAGGCGTCGAAGGGGGAAGCGCGGCACGAACGTGTTCGTTGAAGGCCAAGCCAAATATCTCGTCGCTGGGCTGGCTTCCCTCGGCAAACGCCGTGGCCGCGGCGATCACGCGTTCTCGGCCCTGCCGCATGCTGCCGCTGCTGTCGATCAGCAAACCAACCGTGGCGGGCGAATCCTCCCCAGTAAAAAGATCGATCCGCTGCGGTGTGCCATCCTCGACGATCCTGAAGGCATCACGCGACAGGCCAGTCACGTAAGCGCCTTGCCGGTCCGTGACGGTCGCGTGCACGACCACGAGCTCGGCGGCCGAGGAGAAGAGTGGGCGTTGGTCGACCGCCGGTTGCGCTGGTCGGCCGGCGTCCTGGCCAGAGACCGTCATGACCACCAGCAGCGCAAGTGGAGGAATCAACCACTCTCCGCGCATGACACTCAAGTAGCAGGGCTCAGGGCGAACGTGACCGGACGATCGACGCTCGCCCTGAAGACGTGTTACCGCAGTCGCGTACGCCAGTACCACAACGTCGCTGCGCTCAAGAGCGCGAGTGTTCCCACCATGGCGACGAGCGGAAGCTGGGTCGCGGTCCGAGGCAGCTGCGTGCGTGTAGGTGCGCGGAACCGCTCTGAGATGACGCGGTCTGCGCTGATGCTGTTTGCGTCACCGCCGGCGCGCTGCCGGCGACCGGAATCGACGGCGTCGGAAGGGATAGCGACGACGAGGCGATTTGCCCCTCCTGCGTGTTTCCGGTGGGCGTCGCCGCTGTGGGAGCGGCACTGGCATTCACGTCGGTTTCCTGTCCGCCCGACGCTACCCGCGACAGGTCGGCGGTGTTGGTCTGTTCCGTTGTCGTCGTTTGCGCGTCTGTCGTCAGCACGGGCTGACTGGCGGCCGTGGCCAGGCGACGCCTGTTCCTTCGGGTAAATGAAGTCGTATCCAGTCCGCTTGCCTGGATACCACCAGGTCCTGACCGCGGCAGGTGTCCCAGAGGCCGTCTCCATGAATCAGGCGCCGACGCGCCTCGACGGGGCTCAGAGGTGTTGAGCCCCGTCGAGTCTGGCAGCTGAGGACGTCGGCGTTGGACCTGTCAGCCCGCTACGTGCCTGCCCGCAACCTCGGCGAATGCGTCAACCCCTTGGAGCTGCGTTACCGCGCACCCACCAGTCGCTTCTGGTCCTCGACCTCCGTCTCAATCTGGATGCGACGCGGCTTGACGCTCTCCTTGAGTGGCACGGTCAACCGCAGCATGCCGTGTCGATGCGACGCGGTGAGTTTTTCGAGATCCAGGAACTGCGGGATGTTGAACTGCTGTTCGTAACGCGTGGGGTTCTTGTCTTTCTCGTCGCTCGGGACCTCGGCGCGAATGCTCAGCGTGTTGCCGGCGACATCCAGGGTAACGTCCTTCGGATCGATGCCGGGCATGGGTACGTCGATCCGCCAGCCGTCGTCAGTGGTATTCACCTGGAACGAGGGTGACGAACCGGTCGCGCTCGCGGTCGCGGTGCGGGTCGGCAGATCGCTCCAGAATTGGTTGAAGAGGCGATCTACCTCCCGCTGGAAGTTGAACACGTCCTCGAATGGGCTCCAACGGGTCAGACCAAACATGGCGTAAACCTCCTTGCTGAAAACCTCCTGGGAAGCTATATACGACATGCCTATGTATGTGTCAAGTATCTTGAGTGAATATAAGTCACATTCTGGATGAGCTGTGAGCGGGTCGGTGGTCATAGCCATCGCACAGAACCATGGAGACCTGTATTTTCAATATGTTACGAGATCGTCAGCGGGGCAGAAGATCGGCCTTGAGGGGCCCCATTCTAGTCTCAGCGCACGCGCCAACGCCAGAACCAGTCATCGTGCATTGAGCTGAAAAGCTCGTCGAACAATTCGTCGAAGAGTATCGACCTAGTGATCGTCACTCGCCTGTCCGGGAAACCAAAGGAAACAGTTGGCGACGTAAAGAGAGGTTCGGCCACAGACCTCGAGCCGAGCGGTTCCGCGATGATGGTCGGCCTCACTCGCGATCCCCGCAAGTCCCGGTCGTAAAGCCGTCGACGTGCAGGGTCGCTCAGTGTCTCGTACGCTTCGAGTGCTCGTCGGAATTCAGCGGTCGAGGATCCGGCGCCCGCGTCGGGATGGTAGCGCCGTGCCAATGCTCGAAATGCGCTCCGGATCGTTTCGTTGTCTGCATCCTCTGCGATGCCGAGCACAACGTAATAGTTCATCGTGCTCATGGCGAGAGACCTCCTCACACTACGATTAACACAGAATCGCTGCCTCTGACGAGGGGTGACCCGAATAGCGGCTCGCGCGGGCCATGTTCTCGCTTGTTTACGAGTCGAGCCCGAGCTCAGAACGCAATTGTCGATAGGCGCCGCCCTGTACTTCCTCGATCTCCCGCTTCACCAGGTTCAATCCGAACACGCACTCTTCGAATCGATCGGACAGGCGACGAAAGAGTGGCGCTTCTTGCCGGTACTCGAACAGGTTGAAGGCCGCCACGACGGCGTAGGACTTCTTGCCGGCACTCACGTAGTCGACGAACGTGTCGATGGAGAGCGGCCGAAGCCTTGGGAGCGAGGCGACGGCTTCCGGGAAAAGCCCCGTGAAAAACAGCGTGAAATCCCCCACGTGTTTGCGGACTTCTCGCTCGCGATCGAAGGATGACGCTTCGAGGAGCGGATTCGACTCGACGAGCATTTCGGCGACTTCCTCGATCCGCCGGCCTCGCGCGTTTCTGATGCGATACAGATTGTCGACGTGGGTGAAGTCGGTCAGGACTCCGGTGACGTACTCCGCAACATCAGGGTCATGCAATTGGACCCCGCGGAAGAAATGCCTTCGCACCAGCTCGCCGAACAGTTGCCGCAACGGGTGCTCGCGTGAGATGCCCATGGCACGCGTGTCCTCACGACGATTCTAGCGCTGTAACTGGCGGCACGATGCAGCCGGCGGTTCAGCACGACTCGTTCGTCTCAACCTGGTTGCGAAAAGACGATCTGAGCGCGAGTCATCTGAAATGGCTAGGCTTGACAGCGAAGCGAGGACGATCGTATCGGTAGTAGTACCACGTGACGCGGAGACGTGGAGGTTCTTATGGAGGAACCACCGGGCTCGTGGCGCGCATCGCTGATGGACTGCGTGTCAGTGGCCCATCGCTGATGCGCGTCAAGGACAACTGAACATCGTCGATCGTTGAATCCTGGCCCTCGCCAGGAAGCGTGGTTTCCCACGCCGTGAAACGCCCAGCCTCGAGGCCACTCGCCTCGAGCGGTCGGGCGTTTCCCTTTTTCGCGGCGCGCGCTATCTCTCGGCGGCCCAGACAGCCTTCAGACCGGAAGCAGTTCTAAACGGTGTCCCTTTATTCGGTTCCTGTCAGACCTCAAAGCTCAGCTTCCGTGACATATTTGAGTGATACGGACGCATATTAGATGCTTGACAGTAGCTCAAAAGGCATGGTAGGGAAAAAAAGGGGTTCACGATTCTCGCAACGACGTCAGTGATTTTCATGGGTTTTCGCGAGCTGACGTCAGCGCGTGGGCACGCGCTGCTTCAGCTCTTCTAGCCAGTTGAGTACGACCTGAATCTGTGGTGCACGCAACTCTCCACTATCGGTGACCGCGGACGCCACGACGCCAATGAACCGCTTGCCATCGCTCGACACATCGTAGTTTCTGATGGTCGTCGGGCCGCCAAACGTATTCTTCCACGCTCCAATCTGAATCGGCACCGGGTTGCTGAATGACAGACCGGACCGCTCGGTCACAGGCATCGCAACGAAGCGATTCACTCCCGCGACGTAGAACAGCTCAGTGCCGTCGCGAGACCAGAGCGGGTGATGAGGATCGTCTTGCGCCGCGCTCACTGACGCCTGGAATCGCGAGCCGGTAGGCGGGAAAGGCTGAACGTAGATCGCTGACGTGCCGGTCTCGTTGGACTGATAGGCGACCCACGCGCCGTTCGGCGAAAACGCGGCATTTGTTGGCTGCCGCGACGAACGGACTGCGGCAAAGGGACGGCTGGTGCGATCGCGGGCTGAGTAGGTCCAGAGCGTTGTGTCCGGGCCTTTCGTCGCAGTGAACAGCAGATCACCTTTCGCCGACCACGACTCGGCCACGTGCGCAGCGCCGCTTTCCGGCGTCGTGAGCCGCTCGGCGGGCCCGATCCCGTCGGCTCGCTGCGCGAAGATCGCCAGATCGCCGTCGCGATCCGACTGAAACGCGATCTGCTGGCCGTCGGCCGACCAGGCGGGAACGCGGTTGCGTCCGCCAAAGGTCAGCCGCCGCAACGCCGTCGCACCTGATAGTTCGTAGATCCAAATATTCGCGTCATTGCCGGCGTCGATTTCGACGGCGACGTATCGGCCGTCGGGTGACAGGCGGGGGTAGCGGAACGTTGCGGGCGGAAGCGTCAGCAACTCGATCTTGCCCGTTCGATCGATCAACGCGAGACGCTGTTCGCCTGCGGTGCCGCTCTCGGTTCCTGGCAGGTAGACGAGCGATCCTGCTGGCGATACAGCGTAATAGGCGGTCCCGCCGTCAGATCGAACACCTTCGATCAACGGCACCGGTCCGCCGGTCACTTTGAGCGCTCGCGCATCGAATGGGACGGCGAACAGCACCCCGCGACTGACGTAGGCTAGGTGTCCCGTCGGCAGGTATCTGGGTTCCATGCCGTTCTCGATCAGCACCTGCAGTTCGCTCGAGGCCAGCGACTGCGCGACGATGCGCGACGGATATGCCGGACCGGTCACGTTCCTCGTGTTGGCGGTTGCATCGACCACGGTGAACAGGACAGTCCGTCCATCCGGCAGCATGTGCGGACTGCGAAGCCGATCGCTCGTGCGCCTCGCGACGAGCGTTTCGGTCTTTCCACCATCTGGCGACACCCGCATAATCGCTCCATCGGACTCGAAGACGATGCCGCTCGCGTCCCAGCTCACGCCGTAGGGCAGAGCGTCGAGCGAACAGATCGTGACCGGTGTGCCGCCGTCGACCGCCACCCGTCTGAGCGTTATGTCCTGCGCTAACACGTACGCGATCGATCGACCATCAGGTGAAAACGCTGGATTGGTGATTCCTCCGCCGGTGGGGTTGGCGGTCACGACGAGGTGCGGATCGACATCTGATAGCGAACGGCGAACGAGATTGCGATCGACCACGAACGCAATTGCGGTCCCGTCTGGAGAGATCGCAATCTGCCGGCGACCTTGGCCGGTAATGGTCTGCTCGGCCCCGAGCGCAACCGCAAACCGGACGACACCGGGCCGTTCTGTGCGGGTTGCATACCAGCTCACCCAAGCTCCAAGTCCGCCGGCGGCGAGCGCGAGCACAGTCACCGCTAATGCGCGCTTCCAGCCTTGGGCTCGAACGACGATCGAGGGCGCCACCGGGTGCGCTGACGATGCATCAGCCTGCGCTTCGTCGATTTCGAGCCGGGCGAGGCCGATGTGAGGCAGTCGCTTCTGCGGATCCTTCTGTAAGCATCGCCCGAGCAGCCGCCAGATGTGCGGCGGTGTGTTGGCGGGAATCGCGCGCCAGTCGGGCTCGGTCTTGAGAATGGCGGCGACTGCGTCTGAGACACTGTCGCCTTCGTCGAACGTCTTGCGGCCGGTGAGCATCTCGTAGAGCACACAGCCGAAGGCCCAGATATCGGTACGGCGGTCGACGCTCTTGCCGCGGGCCTGCTCCGGACTCATGTAAGCCGCCGTGCCGAGCACCACGCCGGCATGTGTCGCCTGGACGGTCACCGTCGGCGACACCGACGACCCGACGGCCGGCGCGTCCTTCTCGGTCATCTTGGCGAGGCCGAAATCGAGCACTTTGACTTTGCCGTCTGGCGTGACTTTGACGTTCGCCGGCTTGAGGTCGCGATGCACGACGCCGCGCTCGTGGGCGCCTTCGAGCGCGTCGGCGATCTGGCGCGCGATCGCGAGGGTCTCGTCGAGATCGATCGGTCCCCGGCTGATGCGCGTCCACAGTGTTTCGCCCTCCACGAGCTCCATCACGATCGCTGATGTGGCGGACGCTCCGGTCGGCGCGGCGGCCTCTTCGAGGCCGTACACCGCCGCAATATTCGGATGGTTCAGCGTTGCCAGAAGTTCCGCTTCGCGCTGAAAGCGGGCGATTCGTGAGGGATCGGCAGCGACGGCCTCGGGCAGGACTTTAATCGCCACGTCGCGGCGAAGTTTCATATCGCGGGCGCGGTACACCTCACCCATGCCGCCGACGCCAAGCGGAGCGGTGATTTCGTATGGGCCGAGTCTGGTGCCCGAAGTCAGGGCCATCACTCGCGGAGCAGGACACGTTGATTCTACTGGCTACGTTTCAGGGGGCCAACTGAGATCGACAGTTGTTCTTCCGGGTTCTTGTGCGCTAGCTGTTGTCGAGAACTCGGTGAGCCAACGCCAGAAGACGCCTCGGGCGCATCGCGTGCCAGCCCTTATTGCTTCGACTTGGACTTCAATCCAAGTCGGTGGCCGCCCGTCCCATCGGGTTTCGAACGTCGGGTCCATCGGTGGCGGAGCCAGTCGCGATGCCACCGCACGACCGTGTCCGGCTGCACACGGACCATCGCCGTGCGCCAATTCGGCCAGATGCGAGCGAAGGCGATCCAAAACAGTCGGTCGCGCGTCTGGAAGTGCGGGCGCTTGGTCGTGCGTTTCAGGCGCCGTCAGCTGCTGCCGCAGCGCCAGGTTCTCGAGGACCACTTCCCGATGGCCGCGGAACGCCAACGCCAGCGCGCGACCGATCACGATGAGAAGCTCCAGCATGCGTCGATGGTGGCTGGGCGTCAGGGCGAAAATCAACCGGGACGAGTTCTGACGAAGTCACGCCTCGTATCCAACGAAATTGCCCTGCTCCCGACTGCGCAGGGTGAAGTTGTGACGGCAGCACGACTGCTCGGGCCGACGAGTGTCGCGTTAACCGGCGATCAGGCGACCGAAACGGCATTGAAAGCACAGAGGCTCGGAGACTTCGATGTCTTTCACTTCGCCGTGCACGCGTTCGCCGATCGCAAATTCCCAGAACGGGCGGCACTCGTGTTTCTGAACATCCAGCGACAGGAGACGTAGAGACTGAGGTGATCTCGTTTCAGACTGATTTCGCTATCATCGAGAAGTTATCGGCCGGTCGCTGGAAGCCGCGCGTTGTGGCCGAGGCAAAAGTTGGATCGATCACAACACGCGACGCAATCACCTACAGCCTGAAGGCTGCCGTGCATCGTGCCGTTCATCCCTATCTGCGGTCCGGGTGATGCTCGGCGCTGGACAACATTACGAGACAGAACTTCTTCATAGCGATCAATTTCCCTTGACGAATCGGTTTCAGCTCGCTGGACGACCGGTGCAATTGATTGCACTACTCCTCCGGCGGCGCCGTTTTCAACCACTCCGCGAGATCACGAGCCGCAGAGCTGCTTTCGAATGCCCTTCAGTTTCAGCTGATGGAAATAGAATGGCGCCGTCCTGAACCTACGGTCGGAGGCGTCGTGATTCTCTCGCTGTGTTACCTCGTACTGCAATGCGTGTTACACGGCATCGTGCTTCGGTTTCGCGCAAGCGAGTTCAAGGAAATTGGAGATCATCGTGCTCCGGCATGAACTCGCGGTGTTGCGCCGCCGTACCGCGGGACCACGGTTCACCAGCGTCGACCGTGCCTTGTTGGCCGCCGGGAGCCGGCTCTTGCCGCGTGACCGCTGGACCGCGTTCATGGTCACGCCCGCAACGCTCTTGCGTTGGCATCGCTGCCTCGTGACGCGCCGCTGGACGTACGCGCGGCGAGTCGGTCGTCCGCCGGTCAACTCTGCCACTCGTGAGTTCATCCTGCGCTTGGCGCGGGAGAATCCGCGGTGGGGCTATCAGCGGATTGTCGGCGAGCTCAAGGGACTCGGCATGACGGTCTCCGCGACGACCGTCCGCAAGATCCTGCGCGACAAGGTAGGCCCAACCCGCAAACGCTCGGGGCCGACCTGGCGCGAATTCATTCGGTCGCAAGCCCGCAGCCTGATCGCCGTCGATTTCCTTTCTGTCGAGACCTTGGGACTTCAGCGGTTGTACGTGTTGTTCTTTATCGAGGTCGCGAGTCGGCGGGTGCACTTCGCCGGCTGCACCTCACATCCCGTCGGAGCGTGGGTGACACAACAGGCGCGACAGGTTGCATGGACGATTGCCGAGCGCTCAGAGCGCATGCGTTTTCTGATTCGCGATCACGATCAGAAGTTCACGGGTAGCTTCGACGCGGTGTTTGGCGCGCAAGGTATCCGCATCATCCGCACGCCGATTCAAGTCCCCGAGGCGAATGGCATTGCCGAGCGATTTGTGCGGACCATTCGCTCCGAGTGCCTCGACTGGTTGCTCATCGTCAACCGCCGCCATCTCGAGCGCGTGCTCACGGTGTTCGTTGATCATTACAACGGTCATCGGCCTCAGCGCAGCTTGGACCTCGCGCCGCCCAACCGCCGGCCGGCGCCGGCGAAGCAGACCAATCCGCGAACGCTTCCTGTCAAACGGCGCGACCATCTCGGCGGGGCTTGCGCGCGCCGCATAAGCCGAAACGGGTTTGTGCACCCTACAGGCACGGTCATCGTGTAAATCGTGACGTCGAAGCCTCGCCGTTGTGCCTGTCGCGCCGCAGTGAGGCCGACCGATCCACATCCAATCACCGCAAGGCGGCGGTCGGGCTGCTGCAACGCGAGCTCCGCCGCCATCGCGCCGGTGCCCCATGCGAGCGGCATACCGGCGCCGCCATGTCCGTAATTGTGAATAACGCTCTTGGCATCGAACGGTTCCGGCTTGAGCACGAAGCCGGAATCGCGGTGTGGCCGCAGCCCGACGGTCGTCCGAATGACGCGATCCCAGGACGCGTACACCGGCGCAAGATTGATCGATGGCCGGGCGCCTGTCCGAGTCCCGATCTCGCTGGAGCCCGCACGCGTGGCGCAACCGCCAACGCTCCATCCGAGGACCGCCAAGCCGCAGGTCTTGAGAAGCGTCCGTCGATCCATCGTTCGCGTCCAACGTACCATCATAGCGATTCACCTATTGCGTGATTTCGCGGATGTCTTTCGCGCTACTAGAGGCGCGGTAGCACGCGCTTCGTTCCTTCGGTTTCCTTCCTGACGACGATCGGCTTGGTCAGCGACGTCGCGCCAATCTGCAACGTGGCTGTGTAATTGCCTGGTGATACACGCCGGCGACGCTGACGAGCGCTCGGCGTCAGTCCGTCGCCATCCGCGAATGCGCCGGGCGATTGCGCGCCCGCTTTCGCCGCGTCCGTCTCGAGATCCCATTGCACTTGATGCAATCCGGGCGTCCCTGGTCCGCTCAACGTGCGCACCACGGCTCCCTTTGCGTCCTTGATCATGAGCGCGATGTTGCCGCCGGCCGACTGCTTTAAGTAGTACGTCAGCATCGTGCCGTACGGCGGATTCTCGCCTCTGAAGAAGAGGTCGCCGTTGATCTCCTCGACGCCGGTGCCATACGTGTAGCGGATGTTGTATGCAGTGGCAGGCTTTACATCGAAGAGGACAGCCGGCTGCGCGATCGCGTCCGCAAGCTGCTCGACTGGTGCGACGTCCACAACCCAGATCGATCGGCCGAACGTGCCGACGACGAGCTCGCGGTCGCGGGACTGGATTGCCAACGAGCGCACGCCGGTATGCGGCAGGTTGCTCCTCCACCGCATCCAGTGCCCGCCTTGATCGAGCGACACGAACAGGCCGCTTTCAGTGCCGACATAGAGCACGCGAGTATTGTGCGGATCCTCCCGGATCGTGTACGTGGAGCCCCAGGCCGGCAGATCGCTCGTGATGTTCGTCCACGTTTTGCCGAAGTCCGTGGTTTTGAAGAGATACGGCCGCGGGTCGTCGTGGTAATGAAGGTCGAACGCGACGTACGCGGTGCCTGCGCCGGTACGTGATGGCTCGATGCGCGAGACGAAGCCTTCCTGATGCGGGCCGCTCGGCAGGTGGACGTCCACGCGCGTCCACGTGCGCGCGCCATCGCGCGAGACGTGAATCCAGCCGTCATCCGACCCCGCCCAGATGACGTTCGAATCCGTTCGCGACTGTGCAATCGAGAAGAGCGACCCGTAGGCGTGATACCCCTCACCCACCGCAGGGAACGGCCGGTCCTGCTGACGCGTGAGATCGCCGCTCACCGCCTCGCATCGATGGGCGACTTCGTCGAACTCACCCGCGCCGAGCACACGACAGCGGAACACGTATTGAGCGCCGAGATAGATCACATCCGGATCGGTGGCTGAAATGATCAGCGGCGGCGTCCAGTTCCATCGCAGCGGCGTAAGTCCGAGCTGCTTCGCTTCGGCCTGCGTCGGCTGGAACTCCGCGCGAACCCAGGTCGCGAGATCGAGGCGCGACGTGTTCCCGCCGTTTTGCGCCATCCAAATGATGTTCGGATTGCGTGGGTCGGGATGTATCGCCATGCCGTCGCCGGTCGAGCGCACCTTCAACCAGTCGTGATCCGTGATCCCCTCGTTGTCATACGTGCGACTTGGGCCAATCCACGACGCCGTGTCCTGCATGCCGCCGTACACCCAGTACGGGTCCTGATCGTCGACGTCCAGCTCGTAGAACTGGCCGATGGGCAACACGGTTTGAATCCAGGTGCGGCCACCGTCGACAGAAGTATGGACGCCGCCATCACCGGCCAGGACCAGCCGATCTGAATCGCGCGGATCGATCCATAGCCCGTGCAGATCGGCGTGCACGTGCGTCGTGTTGTGCTGCGCCCACGTCATCCCGCCGTCCTCTGACCGGAACAGATTGAGATCGAGTATCCACAATCGTTTGTCGTTGCCGGGATCGATCTTGAGGTGTGTGTAGTAAGTGCGGGACGCGAGCCGCGGATTGACGCGCTGCCATGTGGAGCCGCCGTCGTCGGATCGAAAAACGCCGCCGGCGGTACTCGTGCGACCTCCTCGTTGCGGCTCTCCCGAAAGAACGTAGGCGAAGACCGTATCAGGTGCGCTCTGCGCGATCTCCAGCTCGATCTTGCTGAGCGGCTCGGAGGGAAGGCCTCCGGTCAGCCGCGTCCAGTGGTCGCCCCCATCGGTCGTCTTGAAGATGCCACTCCCGGGACCCGATTCGCGCATGATTGCCCCGCCCGATCGCATGCGCTGCCACGTCGAGGCATACAACACGTTCGGGTTGCGCGGATCGATCGCGAGGTCGATGCAACCGGTCATGTCATCGACGTACAAGACCTTCTGCCACGTCTTACCGGCGTCGCGCGTTCGGAACACGCCGCGTTCGGCGTTGCGGCCCCACAGGTGGCCCATCGCGCCGATGTAGACGGTATTCGGATCGCGCGGGTGAATGACGACGGCCGCGATCTGTTCGGTCGCCTCGAGGCCAACGTGCTGCCACGTCTTGCCGCCGTCCAGAGATTTCCACGCGCCATGTCCGAGGGCGTTCGACTGCCGCGCCGCCGGCTCGCCGCTCCCGACCCAGATCACGTTCCGATCCGACGGCGCGATGGCGACGGCGCCGCAGGATGCGCCGTTTTCCTCGTCGAAGATTGCTTCCACGGTGGCGCCGAAGTTCGTTGAGCGCCACACGCCACCTTGCGCGGTGCAGACGTAAAACACGTTCGGCTGCCCGGGCACGCCAACGACCTGCCACGCGCGCCCCGCCGGTGCGTTGGGGCCGATCAATCTGAAACGCAGCGAGTCGAGCAGCCGCGCGTCGACTGGATCGCCAGCCCGCGCAGTTTGCGCGGTACGTAATGGCGGGGTTTGGGTTGCTGCCAGAGCCGGCGCCGCTAAAGCGGCGCCACTACGCGACTCGTGTAGTGGCGGCGCTTTCTCGTCCGCCATAGCTTTAGCGGCCGAAGTGCCGCCGGTTCGGGCTTCACCCCCGCCGTCAGCCGCGAATGTGATCGCCGCGATTACTGCGAGCGCGAGCCGCCATGTGCGCGCCATCGTATTCTCCCGATCAAAACTCGAAGCGTAGCCCGAGCTGGATACGACGCGGCCCCGAGAAATCTCCGCTCGTCGGACTGCCTGTCTGTCGCGTCGTGACGCCCCAGCCCGCCGGATCGAGAATCGACAGACTCGGATCCGCAAACATCACAGCATTGAAGACATTGAAGAAATCGGCCGAGAAGCTCGCCTTTGTCCGCCCCAGCGTGAGCGACTTGCCAATTGAGAGATCCACATTCCAGATCGGAAAACCGCGCACGCTGCCACGATTAGTGCGATTGTCGACTCCGATCAGCACGTGCCGGAAGTTGCGGAACACTTCTTCGGGGTTTTCGAACAGGTTCACCCCGGTACCGTCAGTGGCAGGATTGCCTGACGATGCGACGCCGCCCGAGCCTTCTACACCGTAATGTTTTCCGCCGTTGTAGGTCTGCTCGTTGAT
This sequence comes from Acidobacteriota bacterium, assembly GCA_046726375.1. Taxonomy (GTDB): domain Bacteria; phylum Acidobacteriota; class Vicinamibacteria; order Vicinamibacterales; family UBA2999; genus DASPWV01. The sequence goes on along the minus strand of JBKPAJ010000068.1, from coordinate 7,234 downwards.
CATCGGTGCGGTTTCGTTACCGCCAAAGCCGAAGTTCTGCCCGCCCTGTCCAACCGCAATCGGCAGGCCGCTGTAGGCGAGGCCGATTAAGGACAAGTACCACCCACCGAGCAATGGGTTCGAGCGTGCGAACGGTAACTCGTAAGTGCCATACACCGTCAGCGAGTGCCACCGATCGCTCAGCGCATCAGCGTAGTCGTAATCCCAATTGAACGAATCGGTGATGCGTCCACCGCCGCTGTCCTGTGGGAGACCACCCTGGTCCTTGAAGTGCGACCACGTGTAGGTCGCGTTGAACGTGAGCCCGCGCGTCGGCCGCTTGGCGACACTGAAGAACACGGCGTTGTAGTCCGATCGACCACCGAACGTAAGGTAGTCGAAGCGCTGGAACTGCAGGTTCGTGACCGGCTGCAGGCCGCGCGCCATCAATCGCGCATCGATCTGGTTCGAGAAGAGTGTGCCGACCTGGCCCGACACGAAGTTCGCGGTCGCGGCGCTCGCCAGCGTGGCGGTGCCGCCACTCCCGAGATTGTTCTCGAACCACGGTTGCGGCGTGACGCGCGCAGCCGCAACGCCGGACCTGAGCTCGCCGGCCACGGCATTGAACGCGTCGGCAAACGTCTGCCTGGATTGACCGCTCATGTCGGCGATGAAGTAAGGCACCGGGTTGATGTTGAGCGATGCCGGCAGGTTGCGTCCATGCCGCCCAATCCAGCCGACTTCGACGATCATGTTGCCTGGCACCTCGCGCTGGACCGTCGCCGTGAAGTTGTGCGAGTGCCCGATGCTGTATTCCGGATCGAATGCACGGCCGGTGAGGATCGGATAACCGATGCCTGCGTTGGGGTTGCGTGGCGTCGGCACGAAGGGGAACGTGAGCTGCGGTGGAATCGTCAGCTGCGGAATCGGCCCGTCGACGCCGACGCGATAGAAATCGCCGTTGGCGTTGCGTGGTCCCTGGATCGTGATCGTCTGCGCGAAATTCTCGTTGCCCGTCATCGGCGTTTCCACCGGGCGGCCAATACTGAGGCGATCGAACGTCAGGCTGTATCCGCCGCGAATCACGCTGCGCCGATCGCCGAACAAACGGCCCATCAATCCGCTGTCTTCCTGTGGCTGCCATGTGGCGGCGACACGCGGAGAGGGTTTCCGCTGCGTTGGGTAGATGTTATCGTCGGAGCTAGCGAGCGGCACGAATCCGACAAGCGGGTTATAGGGTCTTCCTTGTCGGGCCGCTTCCGCTTTCGCGCCGATGTACTCCTTAGGCTTGAGCGGTTCTCCCGTCGACATGTCGATGACGAACGCCTGCCGATCGGCAATGTCATGCGCCGGCGTTTCGATGACGAAGTTCAGTCCGTAGTTGAGTGTGAACGCCTCGCCCAGGCGCCAGGTATCGGAGGCATACAACTCGTTGTGCCACGCGTAAACATCGTTTTCGAGGGGGGTGCCAATCGGCAACGCGTTGCCTTTCGTATCGCGCGCGAGAAAACCTGAATAGTTGTCGAGCATGCCGAGCATCGCCGCGTACAGGTTGTCCCAGCGCGCGACGTCAGCCGATCGCAGGCAGTTGGTCTGCGTTCCCACACACGTTGGCGGCCGGTTCAGCGGCGAGGGCGTGAGGAACGATCCGGAGCCAATCAGCGCAAAGGGGGTCGTCAGGAGTCCTGACTTGTCGTTGCGGCGATGCTTGAAATTGACGCGCAGCATCGTCACGCCGCTCTGGACCGTGTGAGTTCCCTTCGTCCACGTGAGCGTGTCGGCCCATTGCCAGACACGCGAACGCGAGAACTGCGGCCCCAGCCCTGTCGGGTCACCGGGTTCGCCAAGCAGCGTTCCCGCGAAATCAATCGGTGCGCCGGCCGCAGCCACCTGAATACGCGGTAGCGCACGCGCGAGCGGCACGCCGGTCTGTGCCCATCCCATCCGCGCTTCGTTGAACATCGTCGAGCGAAGCTGTCCGCTCAACACCACGGCCACATTGCGTGGGTCGGAGGGAGAGCTCGACAGCGGCAGAAACGCCTGACCCTTCGTGATCGCCGGATCGAACTCGACCTTCGCCGTGTTGCCGACGCGCTCACGCTGCCAGAGCAGAGAGCCGTACAGCCGCCAGTTCGTGGAGAGGTTGTGGTCGACGCGCGCGAGCGCCAGATCGTTGTTCTGCGACGTGTCATCCGGCCCGCGGAAGCCGTCGGTATTGAGACCGTCGCCGTCGGATGGCGAGTTCCCCTGCGGATAATGCTCCATGAGCTCGCGAATCACAGGGCTCATGCCGATGCCACGTGGGTCGCACGCGTTGGCGTTGGTCGGTCCACAGAGCGTCGACGAACGGACGTCGTAGCTCACGATGTTGCCGGCGCCGTCGCGGAAGCGAAGAATGCCCTGACGAAATGAATCGGTGGGCACGAGCCTCACGACGTCCGTCGACTGGGGAAAGCGGCGTCCTTCGTAGAAGCCGAAAAAGAAGGTCTTATTGCGCAAAATAGGGCCGCCGAGGCGGGCGCCACCGCGATTGTCGCGAAGCGGCGGTGGCGGCTGACCGAGACGATTACGCGTCCACGTGTTCGCCTGCAGGCTGTCGTTCTGGTGGTACCAATACGCCGCGCCGTTCAATCGATTCGATCCCCGGCGCGTTGCGAAGGTGAACTGGCCGCCACCGGAACGCCCAAAGCTCGCGTTCGCGTTCGTCGACGTCGCGCGGAACTCTTCGATCGCGTCGATCGGCACCATCATGCCCGGTCCGATCTGACCGGTAATTCCACCCATCTCCGGCTCGGAGATGTCGATGCCATCGAGCGTGAACACGTTCTGATCGGAGCGCGCACCCGCGACACCGCCACCGCGCGACGTCGATCCGCCGAAGAGTGGTTGGGCACCAACCTGCAGATACAGCAATTCAGAGGCGCGACGCTGAACCGTTGGCAATCGGACCATCGCCTCGCCTCCGACGACATTGCCTATCGAGGCATCGAGGGTTTGCAGATCCATGCGCGCTTCGCCTTTGACTTCCACCGTCTCGGCGAGCTGCCCCAGGCCCAACGTGGCATTGGCCAATACTGACTTCGCCACTTCCACCTTGACGTTCATGACAGTCGTGCGAAATCCGCTCAAGCTGACGGTGATTCGATAGTCACCCGGTCGCAGATTCGGCATGATGAACTGCCCGGCCTCGTTCGAGACGACGTTCACGATCGTGTTGGTGGCGAGATCAAGCGCTTCGACGGTCGCACCTGGCAGCCGGGCGCCGCTTTGATCGGACACTGTGCCGACCACCGTGCCCGTCGTCGCGGTTTGCGCGAAGGCGATGGGCGCTGTGGCGAGCGCCATGAAGAGAACAAGCCAAAGTGGAAGAGAGCGTCCCATGTCGCCTCCTGTCTCCATTCGCAGGGAGTTGGTGCGGCCGCTGGTGCGGTGCGATCTACTTGCGGTGCATTCTAACGTTAGAGCGCCTCTCGAATTTCACCATCAGGCGTCGGCGCACAGTCAACGTTCGTTCGCTGGTCTCGTGCGGTGGTAGGGTCGGGGACTGGCGCGGTAATCCCTAGGCAACTCCTTGTCAGTAGCCGGGGTTTCCCCCTTCGTGCCCGGGTAGTGGCCGCCGTAACTCCGTCTCCAGCCCCCGCCGCGTCGCACGCAGCATCCGGATTTACCGCAGTACGCGCTCCCGCATCGCTTCGCGACAAGGGTTATGAGACCGTTCATGGTCGGAAGCGGCTGCCTCGCAAGGTTAGTAGGAGACGATCGCTGCCCGGCGACTCGTGGCATTACGTTGGCACCGACGAGGTCGATTTCTCCATTGACACCAACGGTAAGGCGGCGTACAAGGCCGTACTCTCGTCCGCTCGCCTCTCTGAGGTGGTGAGAGAGTCCTCGAAACCGAATCTACGCGGAATGGATTACAGGCATTCGACGCGGACGGCCCGAACATCTGAAAGCAAGTGTCCAGGTCCATGACGAGGCACTCCCTGCCCCGACAAGCGCGAAGAAGCCGGCGACTAAACAAACTGGGAAATACGGGATTTACCATGCAGTCAGCACGATCGGTTCGCGCGTGCATTGTCGTTTGCACGCTTGGCGCGGCGGCGGGGATTGTTGCCAAGGCCGCGGCACAGGGCAACGGCCCGAACATGTTCGGATTCGCCAATCCGACCGGCATCCATCGAACGTACAACGTCAACGGGGCTGTGGATTTCGACAACGCCTTCTTCCAGTCACTCGGCACAAACGGTCGCTCGTGCGGCTCGTGCCATCAGCCTGCCGAAGGTTGGACGGTCGTTCCATCGCATGTTCAGGCGCGCTTCGAGGCGACAGACGGCGAGGATCCAATCTTTCGCACCAATGACGGATCGAACTCACCGCACGCCGACGTGTCAACCGTCGAGGCCAGACGATCCGCCTACAGTATGTTGCTCACGAAAGGGCTTATTCGCGTCGGCATCGGCATGCCACCAAACGCAGAGTTCGCGCTGATTGACGTCGACGATCCGTACGGCTACGCCTCGGCCACCGAGCTGTCGCTGTTTCGTCGTCCGCTGCCTGCCACGAATCTGCCGTTTCTCGCCACGGTGATGTGGGATGGCCGCCAGACGTTTCCTGGGGAGTCGATTCATTTCGACCTGAGCGACCAAGCCAACGGCGCCACGCTGGGGCATGCGGCCGCCATCAATCCACTCACAGAGGCGCAGCGGGCCGCAATCGTGAATTTCGAGATGGGTCTATTTACGGCCCAGTCCAGCGACACCGCCGCCGGTGTGTTGAATGCGCGGGGCGCGGCTGGTGGACCAGTAGCGCTGTCGACGCAGCCCTTCTACATTGGCATCAACGATGTGTTGAGTCCCGGGTTCGATCAGCGTGCGTTCACGCTGTTCGACGCCTGGCGGAACCTGGCTGGCTCCGACAGCGATCCCTATACAAATGCTCGCGCAGCCGTGGCGCGAGGGCAGGAAATCTTCAATACACGCGGCTTCACCATCGCAAACGTCCGAGGCGTGAACGATGCGCTCGGCGTTAGTGCGCTTCCGGGCACGTGCACGACTTGTCACGACACACCGAACGTCGGCAACCATTCGACGTCCCTCCCGCTCGACCTCGGGTTGACCACTGCCGCTGTTCGAACACCCGACATGCCGCTCTACACGTTCCGAAACAAAAAGACTCGCGAAGTCATTCAGACGACGGATCCGGGACGCGCGTTGATCACGGGCAAGTGGGAGCACATGTCACTGTTCAAGGGGCCGATTCTACGGGGCCTGGCCGCGCGTGCTCCCTACTTCCACAACGGATTCGCGGCGACGCTGGCCGAGGTGGTCGAGTTCTACAACGGGCGCTTCAACATCGGCCTGAGCGCTCAGGAGAAGTCCGACCTGATTGCGTTTATGAAGGCGCTCTAAACCCGAGTTCTTTGATCTCGTCAAATTCCCGAACTTCGGAGCGTCGTCGTGCGCGACGCGCAACCACTCGCACCTTGCGCGCACCTCGAACCCTAGCACCGGCAGAGAGTTAGGACCAATCGGAGAGTGCAGAAAATCGCCGGAAAACGCGTGGTTTCCGGCTTGCACACAGGAGGTCGTGCATAGTCGCGCAACGTCGCGCGGCGCACTGTTCGTTGCGCAGGAGGTCGCGCGTGAGCCTACTGAGATTCGGCTCCGTGGCGTTCGGCGGGTTGCATGGGGGTGACGAGTGGCAGTCAACTGCGCCGCTCGGGATGAGTGTGGTCTAGTGAGGCGATAATCAGAGCTCTCTTTCAGTAAGGCGGCGGAACTCGTCGGGGACGGAACGCGCGACCCGCGATGCCGACCCATAATCCACCGCTCTTCCGCCGAAGCGCTTGCGGATCGCATCGACGGCCCGGTCTGCGCGCGATCGCGCAATGCCCTTTCTTGTGCCAGGACGGCGTCCTTCGTCGTGAAGTCCAAGCGGCAGCTCCAGTTGCACGATCGCATGCGCTTCAAGATTTGAGACTGAAATCGCCAGCAGCGAGATCGTCCTCTCGTCACGGTGATCCGCAAGGACGCCGCGCACCAAGTCCTCCGCGATCTCAGCGAGAGCCCTGGTTGCAGAAATTGGCGCTGACAGCGTGAGCGAGCGCGTGGCCGAGCGCAAATCGGCGAAGCGCACGCGGACCGTGATTGTCCAGCCCGCCAGCGATTTGGCGCGAAGTCGCGCGCCGATGCGGTCGGCGAGATGATGGAGCGTCGGTTTGAAGACCCGCTCGATGGCAGGCCGTCGTCCCAGCGCCGATTGTGCGCCGGCAGAGCGCGCGCGCCGGCGCGTCTGGATCCGCCGCGGATCGCGGTTCCACGCGAGTGCCGTCAACTTTCTTCCCGCCGCGTGCCCAAGCAATCGCTCCACGGATTGAGGAGAGCTCTGAGCCAATTGACCGATGGTGGTGATGCCGAGCTTGGCGAGCCGCGCCTCGGTGGCGGGGCCCACGCCCCACATGAGCGCCACGGGCAGTTTGTGAAGGAACTCGAGTTCAGAATCCGGATCGACGACGAACAATCCATCCGGCTTCGCGACCTGCGATGCGATCTTCGCCAGGTGCTTGGTACGCGCCACGCCGATTGATATCGGCAAGCCAAGCTCGGCGCGCACGCGAGCGCGAACCGTCCTTGCGATCTCTGCGGGCGAACCGAAGAGATGCGTGCACCCGGCGACGTCGGCGAAGGCCTCGTCGATGGAGATGCGCTCGATGGAAGGGGTGAAATCGCTCAGGACGCCGATGGCGGCGTCGCCGAGCCGTTGGTATTCATCAAAATGTCCGCCGACAAACACGAGGTCGGGACAGAGTTGCCGCGCGCGGCGTCCAGGCATGCCGCTTCGTACGCCGAAGGCCCGCGCTTCGTACGAGGCCGCGAGAACGACGCCGCCGCCGACCGCAATCGGCTTGCCGCGCAGGCGAGGGTCAAGCAGCTGTTCGACCGATGCATAAAAGGCATCGAGGTCCGCGTGGAGAATGGTGGCTGGCATCACACCCACCACAGCGCAGACGCGAGTCGCGACTCGTCGAGTGGCGGTCCGACGCCCAGGCGCAGCGCCACTGGAGCGCCAGCTGCAATCAAGCGCTTCAGCTCCGTAGTCAATACCCGCAAGCGATCAAAGGAGGCGAGGCTGAAGGCTTCACGTCGCGCGGCCACTGGCCGGCGGTAGCCCGGTGGAATCGGTGGCGGTGCGTTTGCGTCCACTGCCGCGCTTACCGCTACCTCGCCCTCCTCGATCACGATGAGCCGTGCACAAC
>JBKPAJ010000067.1:0-19828 GCA_046726375.1 Acidobacteriota bacterium | reverse complement strand
CCGCCTGACCGCCCCATTCGGCCACTTTGTGCGTCGCGTTCAGCTCGATCGAGTGCCACGTGTTGGGACGAAACACGTAGTCGCCACGCACGGGCACGCCCTGCTGATAATCGGTCATTCCAATCGGCGGACCCGCGGCGTGGCCGTGATAGCCGATGGGGTGGCAATAGATCGATGGCACCAGGCCTTCTTTCATCGCCTCCGCGCGCGCGTCGGCGAGCGCCTGATTGCCGGTGCGCCCAAGCTGCGCGAACTGCATTGTGAGATCCTGCAGGCGATTCGCGGCCTTCAAGCCGTCCTTCAGCCCCTTTGGCGCGTCGCTCTCGCCGGCTTTCAGGACATACGCGTTGTGCTGCGTATCGGTGGAGAGGCCAAGATAGACGAGACCAAAGTCGGTGTGCAGCATGTCGCCACGCTGAATCGTGTCGTTGCCTACGGACGTGCTGCCCTGCCGATAAATCGTGATCGACGGATGAAACCAGCTGCCCAGGCCCAGCTCCGCCACGCGCTGACGCATCCACCACGCGACGTCTTCGTTCGTTGTTTTGCCGGGCGTGATGACTTTGTTGGAGAACGCCTCTCGAATGACGAGATGCGCAACCTTCATCACATGGCGATAGGCCTCGAGCTCCTCCGGAATTTTTGTCTCGAGCCAGCCGACCGCGAGCATCTCGGCCGACTTCATCCGGCCGGCGTACTTGGGTCCAAGCGCCTCTGAGAGTCGCCGCTTCTCGTTGGCGGTCAGGCCATCGGCGTGATTCCACGCGTCGGACTCGTCGATCCCGATGACCTTCGGATCGCGCGCTTCGACGAATTTTCTCAGCCCTTCGTACTGCGCATCGTTGGCGGTCGCGACAAGCGTGAAGACGCCCTCGTAGTCAAAGCGTCCAATCGAGACGCGTTCGACCAGGTTGCCATTACCAGGGTTGTAAAACGCCAGAATGGTTCGGCGCCGCGACGAGAACGTCGTAAGAGGCGCCATCGAGCGGAACACGGGGTCGTCGTTGTACTCGCGCGACACGATGATCCACATATCGATGCCCTCGCGCCCCATCAGCACCGGCAGCACCGTATCGAGACGCTTGACTATCCAGCTCTTGACGAGCGGCGCCTGCTCGCGATGGGTGAGGACACGGTCGGACGGGTCCGGATAGCTGACGGTCTGCGCCGCCGGAACGAGACACCACGCACAGAAAAAAGCAGCGACCAACGCATTCCGCATAGAGCGGAATTCTATCCCCTGATCTCACTGAACCGCCCGATCTTCCCAATCTCCGCGATCTGCCAGCCGCAACGGGTGCAACGATGCGGTTGACGTTCGATGTGACAATAGCCACCACGATTATGGGACCGCGATGTCACATGACGCGGGGCCCTTGGAGACCGTCAGCGGCGCATGGCATCGACATTGGCACGCAGTCGCAATCGCTGCGCGGGCGGCGGATCAATCGTGTGTTCACGTCGCCGAATAACTTTCCCATCACCGGCTATTTCGAACCGAGCGGTGATCGGTTGACGCTCTCCTCACAACGCAATGTCGCGCGTCTTCCCGGCTACCACGGCTGGATCTGCGCGCCGACCGCGCGTTTACATATCGAAAGCGCCGCCTCACATTGTTCGTCGAAGTCATCAACGTGCTGAACCGGGACAATGGTCGGACCAGCGTCGGCGACCTGAATCCTGCAACGCGTGTGGTGACAGGGATCACGGAACGCGTGTTCCCACTGTTGCCCTCAGCGGATGTGCTGATCGAGTTCTGAGACGGCAACCAGAACCCGAACTCCGAACGCTGAACCTCCGGAACCTCCGAACACCGAAAACCCCGGAACCTCGGAACCCCGGAACCCGGAACCCTGGAACCGCGGAACCCGAGCCGGAACCCGGAACCTCAACCTGTCCCTGGCACCGTGAATGCATGACCCGAAGCGTGTTCGGGCGCCTCATCCCTGATCGCACGAAGCACCTCATCAGCGACGAGCGGGAGTGGCTCGGCAAGCTGCAGCGCGCGCTCGCCAAATTCGACGCCAACGCCGCTGATCAGACAACGCTCGCGCGCTCCATCGCACAACTCGATCGCCTCTTCCTTCTGGTCATCATCGGCGAGTTCAACGCCGGCAAGAGCGCGTTCGTCAACGCGCTGGCCGGGTCGCGCGTGCTCGACGAGGGCCCCACGCCCACCACGACTCGTCTCCAGATCCTCCGTTACGGCGAGACGCCCGGGCGTCACATCGAACAGGAATCGGTGGACGTGGTGACCGCGCCGGTCGCGCTCCTGCGCGATCTCGACATCGTCGACACGCCCGGCACGAACGCGATCTTCCGCGCACACGAGCGGCTCACCAACGACTTCGTGCCGCAGGCCGACCTGGTGTTGTTCGTGACGTCTGCTGATCGCCCGTTCACCGAAAGCGAGCGCGCGTTCCTGCAGAACATCCGCGACTGGGGCAAGAAGATCGTGTTCGTGGTCAACAAGATCGACGTGCTCGAGCGGCCGGACGATCGCGACCAGGTGAAGCGCTTTGTCACCGAGCACGCACAGACACTCCTCGGCACGAAACCCGAAGTGTTCGTCGTGTCTTCGCGCGATGCCTTACGCGCCAAGGAATTGCGCCGTGGCGCGGCTTTAGCTCCGCCGTTGCCTGTTCCAGGCGATCAGTTCGACGAGCTTGAACACTACATTGCCGCGACGCTCGATCAGCAGGAGCGTTTGCGTCTGAAGCTGCTGAATCCACTTGGCATCGGTTCACGCCTCGCCGACACGACGCGCCAGGCGATCAAGAGCCGTCTCGAGTTGCTCGCCGAGGATCTTCAAACCATCAACGACATCGACAGCCAGCTTGGCGTCTACCGTACGGACTTGTCGCGCGAGTTCGAGTTCCGCCTCTCCGACGTCGACAACATCCTGCACCAGTTCGAAAACCGCGGCATGACGTTCTTCGACGACACGCTCCGCGTGGGACGCATCCCGGATCTTCTGAACAAGGCGCGTCTCCAGCGCGAATTCGAGCGCACCGTCGTTGCCGACGTGCCGCAGCAGATCGAAAAGCAGGTCCACGACGTGATCGACTGGATGGTGGCGAGCGAGCTGCGTCAGTGGCAGGCGGTGAACGACCACGTCACCAAACGTCGCGCCGCGCATGCCGGGCGGGTGGTTGGCGGCACCGACGCGAACGCATTTACCTACGATCGCGCGAGGTTGATCAACACCGTCGGACGCGCCGCGCAAACCGCGGTCTCGACCTACGACAAAGAGCGGGAAGCGTCGGCGATGGCGGACGGTGTCCGCACCGCGGTTGCGGGCGCCGCGCTGGCGCAAGCTGGCGCGGTCTCGGTTGGCACGCTTGTGACGATCCTGGCGACGAGCACGGCGGCCGACGTCACCGGCATCATCGCGGCCAGCGCGATCGCCATCCTCGGGATGTTCGTGATCCCTTCCAAGCGCGCACAGGCCAAGGCGGATCTGCGCCGCCGTATCGAGGAGATGCGCGAGCAGCTGATGACAAACCTGCGCGCGCAGTTCGAGCGCGAAGTCGATCGCAGCGTGCGCGGCGTGCTCGACGCGGTGGCGCCGTACACCCGCTTCGTCCGTGCCGAACACGAAAAGCTGGCCGGCCTGGAGAAGGAGCTCGGAGAAATCGGCGCGGCCTTAACCCGCTTGCGCACCGAAATCGATCGCGTAGCGGCTTAGCCTCTTCCCCATCCAATTCGCGACATTCACCAGAGGCGCGGGCCGATGGATGAAATACCCCTGCGCCGCATCACATCCCAACGCGCGCAGTCGATTGCAGACCTCCTCGGATTCGACGCCTTCTGCCACTACTCGCAGCCGCAGGTTGTGCGCGAGATCGATAATCCCCCTGACCAGCGCATCGTCTTCACCGTGCGCCATCCCGATGACGAACGACTTATCGATCTTGAGCTCGTCGACCGGCAGCTGCCGCAGGTAACTGAGCGACGAGTATCCCGTTCCGAAGTCGTCAACGCTGATCCACACGCCCATGTCGTGCAGCTCCTTCAGCACGCTCGTCGAACGCTGCGGGTCCGAGATGATCACGTTCTCGGTGATCTCCAACGTCAGTGCCGATGGATCCGCGCGGTGTTTGCCGAGCGCGTGCCGCATGCGGTCCGGCAGCGTCGGATCGTGTAGTGTCTGCGGCGACAGATTCGAGGAGATAGCGGTCTTGCTCGCGCCGGGCGCGTCGTGCCATTCCGCGAGCGCACGGTTGATGCAGAACTCGGTCAGCGCCGTGATGAGGCCGGTCTGCTCGGCGAGGCGGATGAAGTCATCCGGCATGAGGCGGCCCTGCTCGGGATGTTGCCAGCGAAGCAGCGCTTCAACGCTCTCGACGGCTCCCGTGCGCAGGTTCACGATCGGCTGGTAATCCAGCCGGAACTGGTCGTGATCGATGCCGTATCGCAATGACGTGGCAAGTGCGAGCCGCCGCTCGGTCTTGCGATCCGTGCCCATGCTGGCGACGACATACCCCGAACGATTGCTCTTCGCGAGATACATCGACGCATCGGCTTTCTTGAGCAGCTCGTGAACGCTCCCCGCGTGCGTGGGAAAGCCCGCGACGCCGATGCTGGCGTGAACCTTCAGCGGCCGGCTGTCGAGGATGAAGGGCTGATCGAGATCCTGCAGGACCTTACGGGCCGTGCGTTCCCCTCCATCGCTATCCGTCAACGGCAGCAGGATCGCGAACTCGTCGCCGCCGAAACGCGCCACCGTATCCGATTCGCGCAGCGTCCGCCGCAGGCGCGCCGCAAACTGCTGCAGCACGCGATCGCCGGCGTGATGGCCGAACGCATCGTTGATTTCCTTGAAGCCGTCCAGATCCAGCAGCAGCAGCGTGAGCGGTTTGTTTTCACGTCGCGACGTGAGAACCGCCTGTTGCAGGCGCTCGTTCAAAAGCGAGCGGTTGGGGAGATCGGTCAGTGGGTCGTGGTAGGCGAGATACGCCACGCGTTCGTTGGCGCGCGTCCGCTCGCGGCGCACGGTTGCCTCGCGCAATTCGCGCGCCACGGCCGGGGCCAGTCGCGCAAGGTTGCCTTTGACGATGTAATCGTGCGCGCCTTCTTTCATGGCCGCGACGGCAGCCTCTTCGCCGATGGTGCCGGACACGAAGATGAAGGGCAGATCGATGCCGTGATCGCGAATCATCGCGAGCGCCTTGGTGCCGCTGAACCGCGGCATCGTGTGGTCGGCGATCGCCAGGTCCCAGGACGAAGTTTCGAGCGCGTGCCGGAGGGCGTCAGCCGTTTCGACGCGCAGGGCGAAGACCTCGTAGCCCGCGCGCGTCAACGCGCGCGTCACGAGCGCGGCATCGTCTTCGTTGTCCTCGATGATGAGCAGTTTGAGCGGTATCACGGCATTGCTCGTTATTGCCGAGTGCGAGAAATGTGCCGGTTCGGCACGACCGTGCGAGCGTGCCAGCCAAGTACTCGACCTGACAGGGTGGACACAACACTACGGACGAGTTGTGTTATTTCGGTACATGCCGCGCCAAACTCGTTAGCGGCCATTTGCGGTGTTTAAATCGCACCATGGCGCGTATCTACGATCTGCACCTCCAGCTTCGCGGCGCCACGCCGCGCGTGTCGCGCTGCGTGCGTGTGCCCGCTGATCTCTCGCTCGCTGATCTACATTGCGTGATTCAAGCGTTGATGCAATGGGACGATGTGCATCCGCACGTGTTCGATGTGGCGGGCCGCGAGTACGGCCCAGAGCCGGACGAGGAGGAGGTCTCGCTGCATTGGGCGGGAGACGACGAGCGCATCACGGTGGCGAACGCCGTCAAAAAGGATCGCACGTTCGAGTACACTTACGACTTCGGCGCCGAACATCGCGTCGACATCAGCGTCGTCGGTGAGCACTCGAGCGCGCCCTATCGAATCGAATGCGTCGACGGCGAAGGCGCCGGGTTCGAGGTGGACGAGGCCAACCGCCGCTTGCGCGAGCAGCTTCGAGGTCACCGCGCGGTGGCGATTCCGCAAGATGAGTTGACACCGGAAGACCGGCTGCTCTCGGATCTCACATTGCTGTTGTTGTTCCTTGGCTCCTGGGAAGAGGGAAAGGGCAGCCGCGTCTCCTACAAGACAATGCGGATGGAGACGCTGGATATGCTGTCCGACGCCGGATTGCTGGTCACAAATCCGCATCGCAAGTCCGTTGATTTGACGAGCGCGGGCGTCAGTCGCGCGCAGGACCTCCTGCAGCGCGTCACGCCGCTGCTGCGCGATCTACAATCGAGATGATGGAAGCCGCGGTCGCTTCATCCCGGCGTCTCCCTCCAGGTCCACGACGGCCAATTCTCGGGACGCTGATCACGCCCGGCCGCGATCCGCTCGCGCTGTTCACGCGCATGGCGCGCACCTACGGCGATGTGGTGTTTTTCAAGCTGTCGGGTGAGCAGGCCTATTTCGTCAATGAGCCGCAGTTCATACGCGACGTGCTGGTGACCAATCAGCGCAACTTCACCAAGAGCCGCGGTCTCGAGCGCGCCAGGAAACTCCTGGGCGAGGGATTGCTGACGAGCGAAGGCACGTCGCATCTCCGCTCGCGCCGGCTCCTGCAGCCGATGTTCCATCGCGAACGCATTGGGAGCTACGCGGCCGTGATGGTGCAGCGCGCCGACCAGATGCGCAGACGCTGGCAGGACGATCAGACATTTGACGCGGCGAAGGAAATGATGCGCGTCACGCTCGCGATCGTCGGTCAGACGCTGTTCAGCACCGACGTGGAATCAAAAGCAGATGAAGTAGGCGTGGCGTTGACGCAGGTAATGTCCACGTTTTTCCTCAACTTGCTGCCGGGCGCCGATTTCATCGAGAAGCTGCCGATTCCCGCGCTGCGTCGCGCCCGTGCGGCACGAGAACGTCTCGACGCGCTCATCTACGAGATGATCGCGGAGCGCCGCCGCAGTGCTGCGGATCGCGGAGATCTCCTCTCGACGCTGCTCGAGACGCGCGACGAGGATGGGACGGGCGGGCTCTCTGATCAACAGGTTCGCGACGAGTCGATGACGCTTCTGCTCGCCGGCCACGAAACGACGGCCAACGCGCTCACGTGGACCTGGTATTTACTCAGCCAGCATCCCGAGGCCGAAGTGAAGTTACACGAGGAACTCGATCGTGTGCTGGGAGGGCGTCTCCCGACAATGGACGATCTTCCGCGCTTGCCGTATGTGGAACGGGTGGTCAGCGAAGTGCTGCGCCTTTATCCGCCGGCGTGGGTGATCGGGCGTCGCGCGATCGCCGAGCACAGGGTGGGTGATTACGTCGTGCCGCCGCGCGCGCTCGTGTTCATGAGTCCGTACATCATGCAACGCGATTCGCGCTTCTATGACGACGCCGACCGCTTCAACCCCGATCGCTGGACTCCCGAATTCAAGGCGTCGCTTCCGCCGTTTGCTTACTTCCCCTTCGGCGGCGGCGCCCGCAAATGCATCGGCGATCAGTTTGCCCTCATGGAGGCAGCCCTGGTGCTGGCGACAATCGCGCAGCACTGGAAACTGCGTCTAGTCCCCGGTCACCCTGTGGAACCGCAACCGCTGATCACGCTCCGCGCGCGGCATGGCATGACAATGGTCGCTTTGCGACGGCCGAGCTTGTAGCAGGAGCGTAAATGCGTTATCTCTGACGCGAATATTCGCGGGAGGTCCCATGCGCACGAACTCCCTTGCCTTCTGCTCGCTCGCCGTCACGCTCGTCGCGCTCGCAACTCCCGCTGCGGTATCCGCTCAGCGCGATCCGTTCAACATTCCCCCCGGACCGCGGCACCTCGATTTGAGCGGGTCCACCGGCATTCTGCTCTCCAGTGATTGGAGCGATCTCGTTCTTCTCGGCTCGGTGTCGCCGATCACCGGCGCGCTCGAACAGGTGCTCGTGCGCGACCTGCAGGTCGATCCAGGCCCTGTGTTCGATGTCGCCGTGACGTATTGGGAGGGCCGCTACGGCTTTCGCGCCCGTGCCGGGTTTGGCAACTCGTGTCTTGGCGTCGGGCGCGCGTGCAGCGATTTCAGCCTGCGGACGGCCGGCAACACAGTGGACGTGGATCAGTACGTTTACGACATCGGCGGCGCCATCGGGCTGATTGACTACCGTCCGGGACGCCTGGTCTGGCCCTATTTCTTTTTCGGCCTTGGTGGCGTCACCTACAACCTCGATCGTACGGTCAGCCCTCCGCTCAACTTCATCGAGCGCCCGGCGTCAGGCGGGACACCGCCGGCCGTGGTCGTGGCACACCCGCCCGATCCACTGCTCATTGCGATCGACGAGCTCGGAATCGAGACGCAGTTCGCATTTCATTTCGGCGTCGGCTCGGACTTTCGCGTGCCGGTCGGCGGCGGCAGCCTCGGCGTTCGTCTCGAGGTCTCGGACCATGTTCACGGATCACCCATCGACATTGATGTGGCCGATCCCACCACCGGCGTTGAGACACGCGTCGATTTCGGCGCCGTGCACAATCTGCGCGCCGCCGCCGGCATCGTCGTTCACTTCGGTCGATAGCGGGGAGGTTCCATGCGACCGTTGATCCCGGTTGTGGCTCTGGCCATGCTCTCGGCGGCGCTCAGCGCCCAGGAGCAACGGAAGCCGCGCCATCCGCGAGGCACGGTGCTGCATCCGTCAGCACTGGCGACGCTCATCGACGAAGTCGGTGGGCAACTCGTGACGCTGCCCAAAGCGCGGGTCGCGGCCGTGGTCAATTCCCGTGTTCTGCTCGTTGAGTCAGCCAGCCTTCTGCGTCCGGTTATCGATTACAGTCGAGTGGTCGTGATGATCGACCGTGCCGAGCTCCGGGTACGGGCCGAGGAGATTGTCGATACGAACGTGAAAGTGCTTGGCGTCGCACGCACTCTGGTCGGGATGCAGCAAACGCGCGAGGTGCCGTGGCCGCCGGAGCTCACGCGCGACGTCCTCAAGCGCTACGAAATCCGCGCCGCCGTTCTCGCAAGCTCAGTGCAAACCGCGGATGGTGTGGAGCTGACGGCGCGCGTCCAGATGGAACGGTGAGACGCGCCGAAGATGCCTTACGCGAAGAACGCCGCCGCCTCGGTCGTGAACTCCGTCAACACAGTGGACCGCAGACGCTGATCACCGGAGAATCGCTGCCACGCGCCTGGACCCTCGACGCGAAGATCGACAACGGTAACAAGCCGCCGCGCAAAATCAAGCAACCAGCACTCTCTCACGCCGTAATCGCGATACCACCGGATTTTCGTGTGGCGATCGTAGCGAGCCGTGCCGCGCGATGCGACCTCGACAACGAGGTCCGGAGCGCCCCAGAGCTGATCGCGCAGGATCGACAGTCGTTCGTTTGATAAAAACACGACGTCGGGCTGCACGATGAGGGCCTTCTTTTCGTCGAGCACGACGTCAATCGGCGACACGCAGACAACGCCGAGCTGTCGCGCGCGCACATGTTGATCGAGCATCACTGTGGCGCGCGTCACCACTGATTGATGACTGTATTTCGGCGCCGGCGGCTCACGCACAACACCCCATACGAGCTCACGGCGGCGCAAATCCTCCGGCCCCGCCAGGTATGTGTCCACGTCAAAACGTTCGCTCATGACGACGACGATGCCATCGTCTGCGCCAAAATGCAACGGGGGTGGTGCTAAGGTATCGCGCGTGCGGCGAGGCGCGCCGTGAATTGTTGCGACGCGAGAGAGAAGAGACAATACGTCGCGAACCAGTAAAACCCTGGCCCGAAGTAAGCGTCGAACTTGACGAACGGCGCCGCATCGGGTTTGCCCGGCGGGGTTTGCGTCGCCTGTGCCGCAAGATACGCGATGAACAAGGCGACGACGAAGACGTCGGCCATTGACCACTTGGCGATCGTCTCCACGAAGCGCAACGTGCGCGCGCGCACATCAGGTCCCGCCAGGAAGAACGCCCACGCCACCAGCACTGCCTTCGTCACGGGCACGATCACGCTGAACAATAGGATCAGCGTTGCCGGCACGGGGCTGCCGACGTCATAGAGATTGCGCACGGATCCAACGATGCTGCGCGTTTGCAGGTAGACCTCGACGTCGCCCATGCCCTTCTTGAGCGCCGCCGTCACTTGCGGCGTGAGCTTGTCGAGCAACATCTTGCGGATGTCGCCGCCAAGCGCCTGCACCATGCCGACGGTTGCGGGATTCATCATCGCGGTGAGGACCTTGACGGTGTCCGGATCAAGTCCTTTTTCGAGCATCGAGGGCGCCATCTGCGCGACGCCTTCGCGCGTGAGCACACCGCGAATGGTGAGCACCGGCAGAAACAGGCCCGGAATTAACAGCGCAATGGAGATGACGAGCAGGGTGAGGACGACGAGGCGGCTCTGTCTCATGTGGCGCGGTATCGTACCTCAGGTACGCACCCGAGGCATCCGCGTCCGCTCGCTTGGGTATCCACGCGAGCGATGGCGGACCGCGCCGAAGCCGCCTTCACCGGCGGCGGGCTCACTTCGGCTTCTTGAACAGGCCTCCGAGCCCCTTCATGATGGCTTTCTGCGCCTCGTCTTCGATCCGGTTCTGGATCGCGCGCTTTATGAGATTGCCAACGTCGACGTGAACGCTCAGCGCCTGTACGGGTCCTGTCACCGACACCGGCAGCGTGACGCGTCCGGTCTCGTCTCGCGTATAGCGCACCAGATCGGTGCCGGCCTGCTTGGTGAGCTCCTCCGACAATCGCACGCGCCCCGTGAGATTCACGGCGCTGCCGTTCAACGCGACCGACCCGCGCGCGTTCATCGTCACGTTCTGTCCGAGAAATTCCAGATCCTCAGTGGTGGCAGTGCGGCCGCCGATCGCGAGCGTTGCGCGGATTGCTTCGAACGGTTCGTCGCGTGATGTCTGCGCCTCGGACGAAGCCGCCGTGCTCGCGCCGAGAACCGTCGACGAGGTGCCGCGCATCGACGTAGCCACAACGATTGCGCGCACAAGCCCGAGGTTCTTCACGACCCCGCGGATCACATTCACGCGAGCGGTTCCCCGCAGGCTGCCGAGCGCCGCGGCCGCATCGGCGCCTGTACCCATCAGATTGAGTTGTGCTGACAGTCGCCCGGTGATCGGTTCACCGCCGCCGGCAAATCGCGAGATCGCCGCGACGTCGACGCTTTCGATCTGGCCGGCGAACGTAAACGCAGGCGCTCCTGTGACGGTTCGAACGTCGAACGAGCCGTTGTACTTTCCGCCGAACAGTCCGAAAGCCATCGGCTTCAGCAGCACGTCGTTTTCGGTCACGTGCGCCTTTGCCGAAACCGCATCAAGCGTGAGTCCGGCCAGGTACGCGCGCTTTGCCTCGATCGCGACGTTCAAATCCGGTTTCGCAGTGCGCGGCTCAGGGGCACGCGCGGCTCCGGTGCTGGCCGGTGGAGTGACGGAAAAGTCGTCGAAGAACGCGATGAGCCGATCCAAGTTGAGCTCGCCGGCTGTGATCGTCACATCACCGGTTGGGCCGCTGAGATTCGTCAGTCGTCCTGTCGCCTCGATGCTGGCATCGTCGGCGTGCAGCGACACGCGTCGAAGGGTGACTGTGCCGTCGGTTTCGGGCACCGCTTCGATGTCGCCGCGCAGCGTGCGGCCGCGGCTGAGGACTTCGACGTTGGAAATGACGATCTCGTCGATCGACACCAGTTCGACCGGCGATGACGACGATCCTGATGCCGTCTCTGGCGCCGGCTGGGTGGACGTGGTCGACTTCCCGAGTGGGATCAGCGGAAGCTGAATCTTCGCGCCGTGGATCTTCGCCGTTGCATGCTTGATGCGGCGCGAAAGCAACGCGCGAAAGTCGGTGCCGACATCGAGCGACGCAATCTGCACGCCCGCGGGCTGGCCAATGACGACATCGCCGAGCTTTACTGTTACGCGCGGATAGATCGTCGCGGCAATGCTGGCAATCGTGACCGGTTGGCCAAGCGCTTCGGACAGCTCCGCGGCCAGTTGCGCGCGTGCGTTGTCGTGCGTGAAGACCGCGCGCGCCCAGAAGAACAAGGCAGCGCTCCCGGCGACGAAAAGTACGAAGAAGCCGAGGACAACCTTCTTCAGCACGTCGCGGATTATAGCCGCGCTACGAGGAAACGGGCGCGTCGGTTATGGCTTCCGCTCGGGAACCCCCTCGTCCGCGGGCGCCGTTGGGCGCGTGCCCGTTTGTTCACCGATCATGCCGCTTTGCACGTCCACCAGCGCGACGTTGATGCCCGTCGAGGCATCGGCCTCCTCTGTGAAACGAGTAAACACTTTGGTGAGCGGGTTCGCTGTACCCACACCGAGCGTAATCGCGACCGTCGATGTCGTTGGAAAGTCACTCGCGTAATGCACGATGAACACCTGGTAAACCCCAGGAGACGAGCCTCCGATGTTGATCGATGCCGTTTCGGGTCCGAAGCCCGTTGTGTCGTCTCGATCCAGAACTACCGTCGTCCCGCTTCGGCTCTTCCACCAGACGTGAGCGCCGTTCGGTTCAATCACGTGCAGGTCGATGTCCGCCTCTGTATTCCACGTGAGCGTGACCTCCATGTCACGCAACCGGAACCCCGTCTGGACGGCCGCCAGCACCGTATTTGAGAACCCGCCGAACCCAACCGAGTTGATCCCACGCACACGCACGGCATAGTTGCCGGGTGGAACGCCTGGGACAGTGATGCTGGTGGACGAAACCGGAATCCGCACGCGAGCGCCGTTTGCGAAGACGAATGCCTCGACCTGGTATTCCGTCGCGTTCGGTATGGGATCCCAGCTCAGGAAGACGGTATTGCCGGTGATAACGGGCGAATGCAGCACGGTCGTTCCTGGCGTCGTCCCACTTCCGCTGCCGACGACGAACCCGACGACGTCGGAAGAGGAGGTTGGCCAGACGACTTGCACCGTATACAGTCCAGCTGGAACACGTCCGGGTGTGGCCAGGGTCGTGGCGGTGCCAATCGGAATGTTCCCGAGGGGAGCTCCGTTGTACGTCACGGCCAGAAACGTGCTGCTCGGCGGCGTGGACGGTGCGGCATAGGTGAGCAGGACCGAGCCGTCCGGCCGTACGGTAACTTGCGGCGCCCCAATGGTCTGACTGGAGGCGTCGGCGGCGAGGCCTAGAAACGCGAAAACCGTGACGCACGTAACCAGAAGTCGGTGAACTTTAATCACGGGCATTCGCGTCTCCTGGGGTATCTCGCCATGTTTTTCGCGGACGAGCATAAGCGGTTGAAATGCGCCATGCAACGGTTTTCGGTCAATGGATGTGCGAGCATGAAAGCGGTGCGCGCATGAACCCCGCATCGCATCCGTCCCTCCCGTCCGCGGCGCCGGTGTTGCGTGTCCGAACGCCGGACGGCCGTGTGCTGCGCTTCTCGCAGGCATTCCACATCGGACGTGGCGAGGAGTGCGAAGTTCGCATCGACGACTCAAAGGTGAGCCGCCGGCATGTGCTGGTGTCGTGCGATCGCGGCTATTGGTCGTTCCAGGATCTTCGCAGCGCGAACGGTGTCTTCGCGGAAGGGCACCGCCTCGAGACAGCCAACATCAGTCGAAGTCTCAAGATCACCCTCGGACGGGAAGGACCGAGTCTGACCTTGGAAGTGGAAGGCACCGCCGCCGCCGATCGCCACCGAACCGAGTACGAATCGCCTCGCGTCGACGAAACGGTCGCGCTTGAAGATCTCGCGCAGCGTTACTTCGGCCGGTCAAAAGACGACGCCCCCGTGGGTCGCCAGACCATGATGATCCGCAAGGCCTTTGAGAACGTGCAAAAGAAGCAGCAGCGGAAGTATGCCTGGGTCGTGGCGGCGATCTCGTTGCTTGGCGTGAGTGCGGCCGGATATGCCGTTTACGCCTACCGGCAGATGCAGTTGCAGCGAACGTTCGTCGAGGACCTCTTCTATCAAATCAAGTCGCTCGACGTGAATATCGCCGACCTCGAGCGTCGCGTGTCCGCATCCGGCGACCGGCAATCGCAAGATCAAATCAAAGTCGCGCAAGTGCGCAGGCGCGAAATGGAACAGAACTACGATCGCCTGTTGGCCAGCCTCAACGTCTACAACCGAAAGCTGACGGAACCCGAGCGAGTGATTCTGCGTGTGACGCGCCTGTTCGGCGAGTGCGAGATCGCGGCTCCACCCGAATACCTGGACGAAGTCTCCAGCTACATCAAGAAGTGGCAGTCATCCGGCAGGTTTGCGCGCGGCGTCATGCTGGCTGAGGAAAAGGGCTACACAAGGCGGATTGCGCAGGAATTCATCGCGCAGAACCTGCCGCCGCAGTTTTTCTATCTCGCGATGCAGGAGAGCGACTTCAACGCTTTTGCGAGTGGTCCTCCGACGAATTACGGCATCGCCAAGGGGATGTGGCAGTTCATCCCGGAGACAGGAAAGCGATACGGGTTGACGATCGGTCCGCTGGCATCGGTCGCTCAGCCCGACGCCGGCGACGATCGTCACAAGTGGGACAAGGCCACCGGGGCGGCTGCACGCTACATCAAGGACATCTACGCCACGGACGCGCAGGCGTCGGGACTCCTCGTGATGGCGGGTTACAACTGGGGTGAGCAGCGGGTCATCAATCTGATTCGCAGTCTTTCGCCGAACCCGAAAGATCGGAACTTCTGGAAGCTGCTGGAGCGATACAGGGAACGTATCCCGGCCGAGACCTACAACTACGTGTTCTATATCGTGTCGGCGGCCGTCATCGGCGAGAACCCTCGCATGTTCGGCTTCCCCTTCGATAGTCCGATGAAGTTTCTCGAGACGGAATCGACGCAGTAGGCCGCACTCGGTTGAGCATGGGCATCCCGGATCCATGGAGGAATGGGCGTCGGCGCACCGAGCTGGTACTCAGCATCCTGCGAGGCCACACAACCGCGGAGAAGGCCGCCGCCGAACACGGCCTCGACGTGAAGCGGATTGTCGAATGGGAAGAGCTGTTCCTGAAGGGTGGCCAACGTGCGCTGTCGAACAACGTGCGATTCCGCGACTTACGCCGGTTTCGAGACTGGCCGTTCAGGCTGGCGTTGCTCGCGCTCTTCGGCCTCTGGCTTGCCTGGCGGGTGATCTACTGGAACGGGTACTACACCGAAGACGCGCCGGGGTACGTCACTGACGCCGTCTACGCCGCAGTCGGGAATTACCACGCTCGCGATTACATCACTGGCTTGAACATCGGCACCTACCTTCCCGTCGCGGTGCCGTTGGGGGTGCTCGGCAAGACCGAATTCGCTCTTACACTTTGGCCGCTGTTTTGTTCATTACTAGGAGTCGCATCGGTGGCCGCTGCCGCGGGAATCCTGTTTGGACGCGGCTTCGGTTTGCTCGCCGGGTTGCTCTACGCAACTTATCCAGGCGACGTGTTTTTCTCTACCGTGGTCATGCCGGATGCCATCCAGGCCGGGTGGGTCGCATTCTCGATCTCTCTGATTGTCTTTGCTTACGCCGGCCCATCCGATCGGAAGCACTGGAGCTTGGCGGCGGCGGGAATCGCGATGGGGTTCTGTCATCTCATCCGCTCAAACGGCGCGCTCCTTCTGCCGATCGGCGTTTTCGGTGTGATGGTGTTTGCGAGACAGTGGAAAGGCGAGAGCGTTCGCGCGATCGCGCGCGCGACGGTCGCGTATCTCGCAGGGTGGCTGAGCGTTCAGGCTGTCGAGGGATTGGCTTACTTCTGGGCAGTCGGCGACTTCCTGCACCGTTTGCACGTTGTCAATCGTCATTACGGCACGCTGCAGTCGATCGGCCAGTGGGGGCTGAACACGAACTCCAACACAATACCGTTCAGCATCTTTCCACCTCTGCTCTGGTCGCGTCAGGGCGGCTGGTGGCACTTCAATCAGGACCAGGCGTATCACGGGCTGATCTTCTGTTTCGCGCTCGGCGGCCTCATTCTGGCAACTCTGGCTTTCATCTTCGCGAGAGTTTCAGTGCCCAGGCGGACGATCGCGGGATTCACTGTTGGCGCCTTCTGGTTCGTGTGGCCGCTCCTGTATCACCAATTCGGGTCACAAAGCGTGACCCAATTCGTCCCGATGCATCGGCTGTCCCGGCATCTGGTCGTATACGCTCCTGGCGCGGTGTTCGCCACGGTTGCCGCGTGTGCTCTGATTGCCGCAGCCATACCCTCGTGGCGATTCACCCTCGCGCGCTGGCGTTTCGCGGCGGTGGTGCTCGGAGTGTTGCTTCTTCATCTGTCTAACAACTGGCAAGCCGAACGAGTCGCGTTTAACTCGTTCCACCAGGTGAAGACGACTTACGTGCGGATCCGAAATCATCTGCCACCGGACGTGCGCACAATCGTTGGCGATCCCGGCGATCTTTGTTTCTTCGATTTCTGGCTGAATCCGCTTGGTGTCGAGCGCGTCCGCATCATGGCGTTCGCCAACTACACACGGTGCGATGAGCTCACGAACGGCATCGTGCTGACCCGGTCCAATGCGGGATGGGAGGGATTGTCTGCTCCGGTGATCCAGGAGACGGTCACACGTCTTCCGTGTTTGTTGCAGCCGCCACCGAGTTGGCGACTGTTGTACGACGGTTTTCCCGAGAAAGTCTTCGTGCTCGAACAGTCTGGGACCGAATGAATTGAACGTTCAAACTGACGTTCTGAATTCGCGATCGTCAGCAGTGCACTTACCATCCCCCTTGTTTTCTGTCCGCAAACTTCGGAGGCGGCTGCACAGAGGTTGTCGTCGAGGTCGTGGAGCTCGACGTCGACGATGTTGTGCTGGAAGTCGTTGACGATGTCGTCGACGTACTGGAGCTCGTCGTCGACGTGGAGGAAGTCGTCGTTGATGTGGACGTCGTCGACGAGGAGGTCGTTGAGGTCGTGGTCGGCACCCTCGGTGTTGGTTCACCGGCCTGGTTGACGACGAAGGGCAGGCCTGCAATCACGAGCGTGGCGGTGCGCGGCTGTCCCGGGTTCGGCGCGATGGTGAGGTTTATCGATGCCGGTCCGGATCCAGCCGTGGGCTGGACAGTAATCCAGTTGACGAAAATCTGAGTCGTCCAACCGCACGACGGCCCTGTCGTGAGGCCAACGCTGCTCGGCCCGCCTGCGGCCTCCACGGATACGCCATTGGCACTCAAGGAGTAGCTGCACTGCAGCGGTACCGTCGTCGTACTGCTGGAGATCGCCGTACTCGTGGGCGGCGGGGCATCCGTTTTGAGCATTACCAGCGTGTCGAATCCCAGCGGGCTGCCCTTGCAATCGGCCAACGTACGCCCGCCCGTCCAGCGGAGGAACTGCGGATCAAGAGTGCCTCCGAACTCGCGCTCCGCGATGCATTCCGGCGTTTCGGAAGTCAACGAGCCCGTAAAGGATCCCTCGTCCAACGTACCAATGAGCTCGCCCTTCACAGCGCCGTGACCGCCGGCCCCCGTCACGTAGAACCCGAGCACTGTCCAAACCAGCGGGTCTGCCTGTTTGCCGAAGAACGGCAAGCCGTCGAGGAACGATGTCACCGACGATCGTCCGGCAAGCGGCGTCAACACTATGGTGAGAAGACTCGGCACCGTTGGTGCCACCTGGCCAACGGAGACGAACGTGCGGTTCGTCACGATAGCGACCGATGTCGTCGAACTCGTGGTGGACGTTGACGTGCCGCCGCCCCCGCCGCCGCCTTGTTGAATGGTAGTGGTCGTCGGCGGCACACTGGTGACGGTGACCCCGCTCGGGCCAACCGGGCTCTTCGTATCGCAGGCGACGAGGGCCGCAACGAGAGCAATGGCGACGAGCGCGCGTCTAGACGCCGAGGACTCCATTCGTCGATTCATTCCGAGTGGAACGTCACTCGCGCCGCGGTGCCCTAAGCTTCGACGTGCTGGGGGGTTCGAAGTCGCATGTAGTCTGAAAGCTGTTATTCCCTTCTTGCGACTCGGGTATCAGGCCGGTTGCATCGGCCACGATCAAAACAGTGCAATTCGACACCTGGCAAGCGGGGGGGACGACGAATGTCATGTCAGGCGACGCTTGATTTGGCCCCAGAGGGGGCGTGTTTTGGTCTGGTGCGGCAACGCCGTTGAAAGAAACGCGTGTCGCGGATTGCGCAGACGCCACCGCTCCAACGTTCGTTACTTGAACGAAGAGTGTGCTGAATGATCCGCGGCAGAACGTCATACCCGGCGGCGTCGTTGGAATCAAGTCTGGCAACGGTGGAATCGACGTCGTGGTGCTTGTTGTCGTAGTCGACGATGTCGTGCTTGTTGAAGTCGTCGGGCTGGTGGTCGTCGTGGTTGTCGCTAGAGTTTGGTTGACTACGAAGGGCTGCCCCGCAATCACAACCGTGGCGCTTCGCGGCGGGCCCGGAGCGACGCTCAGCGCGATCGTGGCGGACCCGGAACCGCTCTGCGGCTGCACGGTGATCCAATCCGCAAAGTTCTGCACCGTCCAACCGCAGGTTGGACCCGTGGTCAATCCTACGGTAGCCTGCCCGCCCGTCGGCCCAAACGACGTGCCGCTCGCGCTCAGCGAAAAGCTGCACTGCAGCGGCGTCGTCGTGGTGCTGCTGGAAGCCGCGGTGGTGGTCGGAAGCGGCGCGTTGGTGGCGAGCATCACGAGCGAATTGAACGATAGCGGACTGCCTTTGCAGTCACGCAAGGTTTGCCCCCCGGTCCAGCGCAGGAACTGCGGGTCGAGAGTGCCGCCGTACTCTCGCTCTGCGACGCACTCCGGTGTTTCCGCCGTCAGCGTGCCGTTATACGTGCCAGCGTCGAGCGTTCCAACGAGCTCACCGGTCACTTGCCCTCTGCCGCCGCCCGGCGTGACATAGAACCCTATCACCGTGAACACCGGGTCGGCCTGCTTTTCGAAGAACGGGAGGCTCTCGAAGAACGACGCGACCGCGCTGCGCTGCTGCAGCACCACTGTGAGTTGGCTGGGCACTGTTGGCGGCACCGGGCCGAACGCCACGTACGTACGCGACAACACCACCGCGACGCTCGTGCTCGTCGACGTCGACGTTGGCGGCGCGGTCGTGGTTCCCGGCCCCGGAGGAGCCGTCGTGGTCGTCGGCGGGCTTGGCGTTTCGACGGTCACGGTGCTGGGCCCTGTGGGGCTCTTCGTATCGCAGGCCACCAGCAGCGCCATGAGCACCAGACCGACGAAGACCGGCTTATGCATATAGGTCTCGCGCACTCGACATGCCCTCAAAACGTGAAATCGAGACCGACGACGGGCGTGAACTTGTCATGCAGGCCGTTATCTCTGACCGAGATGATCGCGTTGAGATTGAGCAGAAACTTTCCTTTGAGATTCCATTTCAAGCCCGGCACGACGGCCTGCTTCAAAATGCCTTCGGGCAATCCAAAGGTGTACGTCAACGAGGTCACGCCAGGGGACAAGAAGGCCGGATCGGTCTCCGTAGTCAACCCGACCTTGCCGCCGCCGTTGATTTGACGGCTGAGAAAGTCCGCGACCAGCGTGAGCTTTGGCGCAGCCTCCACCTCGATGCCTGCCGCCCATTGAAACGAATGTCGCGCGGTCACAAGGGGGTCGAACACCGACGCCACGTCAACGCCCTTGCTCCACCATTCGTAGCCGACCTGTGCATGAGGACGGAACTTGCCCTTGCCCGCTGAGAACACCAGCGAACCCAGGGTCCTGTAAATGCCCAGGCCGCGAAGGTTCTCGACGCTCCCGGTCGGTAGGCGCTGCGTGACGAGCACTGCAAGCCCGCCCGGATCGGGTGTCACGGGCGCATCGGGCGGCGGTTCGCCACCGAACTGCAGGAGGCGGAACTTGCCGAACACGGCAACGTCACCGATACCAGTGGATTGCCCTATGCCAGTGGCCCTCGCCAGGATGGTCCCGTTTACGTTCTCCACCCACGAAATAGCGTCGACCTTGATTTGCACAATCGGCACGGCGAC
>JBKPAJ010000066.1:0-39520 GCA_046726375.1 Acidobacteriota bacterium | reverse complement strand
GATCGCGACGCGACAATGGCGCGCGACACGTCGGACAAAGATCAGATTGAAGTGACCGGTTGTCTAACCGCCAACGCCGACACCAACCAGTTTGTCCTGACGGCCAATTCCACAGCGTTGACCTCTCTGAGCAACCGCGCGGGCGCCGGTGAAGCGGAGACCTACCACTATCAGCTTGTAGGCGGCAACGATTTGCAGCAGTACGTCGGTAAAGAAGTGGTTGTCAAGGGCGTTCGTGAGGGCCGCGGTGCCGATATGAACATCGAAGCGAAAGAAAAGACGGAGGGAACCGCGACCAAGAGCCGCGGCGACCGGGTCACGCCCGCCATCGAGTCGAAAGAAGAGATCGAACTGCAGGTCGAGCGGTTGAACGTCGCATCGATTACCCCGACCGGCGCTACTTGTCAGGTCGGCCAGGCGAGCGGCGAGCGCCGGTAGCCAGCGCCGGTAGACCGGCGAGAAACACCGGTTCTCTGGCAATTCAGCGAACACGACACAGGAATGGGCGGTAAAGCCGTCCCTTCCTGCTGGCCTGGAACGTGCCTATGAGATTTGCCGAGAGGCCGCCATGTTCCGGGTCGAACGCATTCTTTGTCCGACTGATTTATCCGAGGCGTCGCGGCATGCACTGGATCACGCGATTGTCCTCGCGCGATGGTATTCGGCGCCGGTCACCGTGCTGCACGTCCACACGCCGCTTTACCTGTCCGAGCCGACGCCTGCGGTTGTGGGTGCCACGACACAAATCGTCTTCGACCGGGCCGAGGCGGATCGCTTGTTCGCCGAAGTCCGCGAATTCGTGCGTGCAGCCGCCCGGCGATGTGTCCGTCGCGGTCGTGGTGGACGAGGGCCAGGCCGCGGCACGGATCCTCGAGCACGCGCACGCGAACCACGCCGACGTGATCGTGATGGGTACGCACGGCTTGTCGGGATTCGAGCATTTCATGGTCGGCTCGGTCACTGAAAAGGTGCTGCGCAAGGCCAACTGTCCGGTGTTAACAGTTCGTCCGCGCGCGCAGGTCCTCCGCGCGCGCAGGCCACATCGCGCCTTCCCTTCAAACGGCTTTTGTGTCCAGTGGATTTCTCGGACGCGTCAATCGCAGCCGTGCGCGTCGCCTTTGAGATCGCGCGCGAATCGGATGCGCACATCTCGCTGCTGTACGTCCTCGACGGCTCGAACCATGACCCTGGCACTGCATTGCAGGCGCTCGTTCCTCCCGACGCCCACGAGTGGTCTGAACCGACAACACTTGTCGCCGGTGGCAAGCCGTACCGGGAGATTTTGCGCTTTGCAGAGCTCGACTCAGCCGACCTCATCGTTATCGGCGTGTATGGCCGGAACCCGATCGACATGATGCTCTTCGGATCGACCACCAATCACGTCGTGCGCCAGGCCAGGTGCCCGGTACTGACCGTCATGGCGCCGGGCGGGCGAGGGCCGCGTCAGGAGCGCCCCGAAATCGCAGAGCTGATTGCGGTGACACCGTAAGCTCTTTCACGTAGATGAAATCGCCAAGCGGCGACGCATCATCGTTTGCAGCGTTGGCGGCGACGTTGAACTGAATCGGCCCCGCCTCGAGCGGGGCTTTCCATTGCAGCTCCCACGAAATCGATCCGGGCGCCGCTGAGCGCGAGCCGGCCGGCGAGTGCTGCGCATAGCGGACACCGGTTTGCGCGTCGACAGCAAACACGACGCGATCGTCGGCTTGCCACTCGCCGGCTTGGCGGCGGGCATTTTCGCCGGACACAAACCGCGCGGCAATCGAGAAGCCGCCGCGTACCAGTTCCGGTTTCTTCAGCCGAACGGTAATCGGGTAGGTTTCGCCCGGCGTATAGCGGTCGGGAAGTCCGGTAATCGTCACCTCGCCGCCCGGAGCGTTCAACGGATTGTCCTGGTGACAGGCGTGGCAGGTGGGCCCGCCGAAACCGCCGGTTCTGCCCGGCACCGGACCATCCTTGTAGGCGACGAGGGCGAGCGGCGCCGCTGCCAGCCCGAGGATAATAGCGATCAAAGGTCGCACTGAAGGAGTATAGGCATGTTCACTTCGATCCTGCGTGGAACGTATGGAGGACTGGTGATCTGCGCGGCAACGGTTGCGCTGCACTCCGCGACGCCGCCGCCAATCTCGGATAACGTCGACGTGGCGTTCACGGACTGGATGACGCCGAGCACGCCGCCTTTTCCGCACGATCCTGAGTACGCGCCAGACGGCTCGGTGTGGTATACGGCACAGCGCGCCAACACGCTCGGCCGTCTCGATCCGAAGAGCGGCACATTCAAGGAATTCCCGCTCCCCACGCCCAACTCAGGACCGCACGGACTCGTCGCCGACAAAGAGGGCAACATCTGGTATACGGGCAACGCCGCCGCTCACGTCGGCAAACTCGATCCGAAGACGGGCAAGGTGACTGAGTACAAGATGCCCGATCCGAAAGCGCGCGATCCGCACACGCCGACCTTCGATCGGAACGGTACGTTGTGGTTCACCGTGCAGGGCGGAAACTTCGTGGGCAAGATCGATTCCAAGAGCGGCGCTGTCACGCTTGCCGAAGCGCCGACACCCAACTCGCGTCCCTACGGCATCAAAATCAACTCGAAGGGCGTCCCGTTCTTCGATTTGTTCGGCACCAACAAGATCGGCAGGATCGATCCAGGGACGATGCAGATCACCGAGTATCCCTTGCCCGATCCCAAGGCGCGGCCACGCCGGATTGAGATCGCGCGCGACGACACCGTGTATTACACCGACTACGGCCGCGGCTTCCTCGGCCGTCTCGATCCGAAGACCGGTCAGGTTCAGGAATTCGCGTCCCCCGGCGGTGGAGCGAGCCGCCCGTACGGAATCGCGATCACGTCGGACGGCGCGGTGTGGTACGTCGAGACGGGAGTCGAAGACAAAAACATGCTCGTCCGCTTCAACCCTGAAACAAAGAAGATGTTGACGTGGGCGATTCCGGGCGGCGGCGGCACGGTGCGGCACATGGTGGCATCGCCGCAAGACGAGTTGTGGCTCGCCGATAGCGGCGTGGGCAAGATTACGCGCGTGCAAATTAAGCGCGCGGGAATTTCGTGATGCAGAGAGTTGGAGATGTGAAGCAAATTGTTAAATTTGTGATCTCCAAATCTGGAGATCCTCAAATATCCAAATTTGCTCCACATCTCCAACTCTCCGCCTCAGCAAATTCACCAGCTTTCTACATCTCCCAATTCACCATCCGCTGCTCGACTACTGTGACAGACTGACGTTGAGCGTATTCACTTCGCCGCGACGCACATCGATCGTGGTGACGAACGGCTTGTAGCCTTCCTTACGAACCTCCACACGGTGAGTCCCTTCGGTTACGTGAACGACGAGACGCGCGCCCGGGTCGGAGTTGTGCCATCGCTCTCCGTCGATCAATACGACCGCGTCTGACGGTTGAACGCGGATTGAAAGCGATCCGGCCTGGTCCTCGGCAGCCCGCGGCGGCATTGGCGCGCCGAACGGGTCGTGTCGCGGACCGCGTGGCGCCGTAGCAGGTGCGTTTGGATCCGGTTGCGGACGCGCCGGCGCGGCCTCACCTGCGGCGAGCGATTCCATCGTGTGGCGAAAGCGGTACGTCTCACCCGGTTGAAACACAACCTTCTCGCGAATGCTGCGATGTCCTTCGAGATAGAGCTCAATCTGGTGTTCACCTGATGGGAGCCGCAACCGTTGTGTGAAGCTGTCGAAGTCGTCGGCCGTTCCTACGAGATACCCGTCGACGTACACCTCGGTCTGTTTCGGCTTCACCTCAATCCGCGCGGCGCTGTCGCGTTCGTACCAGCCAAACGGAACGGGTTGTACCGCCGTTGGCGCAGATGCGAGCCACAGAAGACAGATCAGCGTGTGGGTCACAAAGCCCTCCCGACAGCAGGCAGGTCGGCCGCCCGTGAAGCAATTCGAGCGCCAAAGCTCGACCGCGATCAGGCAAGGCTGTTCCATTTCTGATGCCCGCGCTTGCTCTGGGACCGTCGCCGAATCGTGTCGAAGGCATCCGGGACGGATGACAGGGAAAAACCCGCCGAAAATTTGGCGGCACATCCTTTGCCTGAGTCATCGCCATGCGGCTTGTGCACCTTCTCCTCCTCCCGGTGGCCATCGCAGCGCTTCTTGCATGTGGCTGCAGCAAAACCGACAAACCGCCGCGGGTAGTGACGGCGCTGCAATCCGCGCTTGCCGGTAAGCCGCCTGCAGGCATTTCGGCTGCCGTGTGGAAGGACGTGCGTGCGTTCTACGAACAGCGGCAAGGCGAACCAGCGTGGGTGGGTGATGAATATACCTCGAAGGATGCAGCATCGGCGCTGGTGGCGCTGCGATCCGCGCGCGAGCACGGATTCGATCCGGAGGAATACGGCGAGTCGAACATCGTGCAGCTCCACGACGCCGTGATGAAGGCCGACAAGAACGCGCCCGATCGTCCGCAGCGATTGGCCGAGTTCGAGGTTCGGACGACGACGAGCCTTCTGGCGCTCGGTCACGACGTCGCGCTTGGTCGTACTCGACCAACGGCGTTGGACGCCCGCTGGAAGGCGCGACGCGAAGCACCGGACTTGGTCGGTACACTCGTGGGTGCGGTTGATGACGACGTCACCAAATGGATCGAGATGATGCGTCCGCCGCATCCCGAATATGCGGCGCTCGCAAAAGCGTACCTGGATCTTCTCGGCCAAAAGGAAAAGGGCGGCTGGACGATGATTCCTGCCGGCGCCCTCAAACAAGGCAAGTCGAGTCCTGCCGTCGTTGCGCTGCGGCAGCGTCTCGTCGCCAGCGGACAGCTCACAGGCGCGGGCGCGGATCAATCTCCGATGTTCGATGACGCCGTCGCGGCGGCGGTCAAAGCGTTTCAGGAACTTCACGGCATCAAGGCGACCGGAATCGTCGATGCCAACACGCGCGCCGCCATGAACGTCCCGATCGATGAACGGCTGCGACAGGTTGCGCTGAACCTCGAACGGTGGCGATGGATGCCAGACCATCTCGGCGAGCGGCATCTGATGGTGAACATACCGTCGTTTCATCTCATCGCGCGCGAGCGCGGCAAGCCAGTGATGGACATCCGCGTCGTGGTCGGCAAACGCGGCAACGAGACGCCGATCTTCAGCGATGAAATGGAGACCGTGGTCTTCAGCCCGTTCTGGAACATTCCGGATTCGATCAAGCAGGGCGAAACGGCGCCCGCAGTGGCGCGCGATCCCGCGTATCTCGATCGCAACAACATCGAAGTGCTTCGCGGCTCGCGGCGCGTCGATCCAGCGAGCATCGATTGGAGCGATCCAGGCGTGCTTCGGGAGTTCACGTTTCGCCAGCGGCCAGGCGCGAACAACGCGCTGGGCCATGTGAAGTTCCTGTTCCCGAACGGCTTTGATGTCTACCTGCACGACACGCCGGCAGACTCACTGTTCGGCCGGGTGGGACGGGCATTCAGCCACGGATGCATCCGGGTCGAAGAGCCCGAAGTGCTGGCCAACTACGTGCTGCGTGACTATCCCGAATGGGACAACTCGCGCATTATTCAAGCGATGCATTCTGGTGAGGAGGAGCACGTCAGGCTGAAGGAAACGATTCCGGTTCACATCACCTACTTCACCTCGTGGGTCGACGAGAACGGCGGCCTGCACTTCCAGCCCGATATTTACGGTTACGACGCGAAACAGGCGAGTGAGTGAGGTCGCGATAGCCGACCGCCGTCCCTGCTAGCAACCTTCGTCTCCGCTAGGGAACTCGTCCCCACCGCTGCCTGCGGGGCAGCCCGTTGGCCGACCGCTCAGTTTGTTCGGACGCGCCACCCTTGCTACTATAAGAAACGCGGGCGGGGCCGTCCGCAACCCTTACAACATAGAATGCACAAGACTTCCAAAGAGAGTATGTGTGTCCCATGCTCCAGGGTCGGGCTGGTTGCCCTTCTCCTGATGGTCCTGCCGAGCTTTGCGGTCTCGCCAACACAGGCGGGCGGCGCCCCGCCGGCCGAGCCACTTGGTGCGAACACCGCGACGGCGTCAGCGGTTGGGGTAGCGCCGGTCGGTTCGGACACGAACACAATCGAGGCGTTGAGGCTGTCTGGCTGGGAAAAGAAAGCGCTGGGCGGTGTCGATCGTGACGTCTTCGAGCTGGCTCTCGGCGCCACGCGCTGCGCGATCAAGAGCGGCAACGTCACCGATCCCGCGACGCTGACTGTGATCGATTACTCGCGTCCGTCTACGGCCGATCGTCTGTGGGTGTACGACCTGCGCGCGCGCCAGCTCATTTACAAGGAGCTCGTTGCGCACGGCCAAGGCAGCGGCGACAACTTCGCGACGCATTTTTCCAACGCGCCGGACACACATCGCACGAGCATTGGTCTCTTCGTCACTGAAGACACCTATGTCGGTCGGAACGGTTACTCGCTGCGTTTGAGCGGGCTGGACGAAGGCTTCAACGATCGCGCGCGGGAGCGGGCGATCGTGATGCACGGCGCGCCCTACGTGAACACGTCGTTTATCCGGACGCAGGGCCGGCTCGGACGCAGCTGGGGGTGCCCCGCGCTGCGTGAAAACATCGCGCGCGAAGTGATCGACACGGTAAAGGGTGGCGGCCTCGTGTTCTCGTACTATCCGGATGAGAACTGGCTGAAGTCGTCGAAGTATCTCGGCGATTGCGCCGCCGCGAATTGACACGTCGTCGGTCGACGGAATAATTCAGATCTGCGCGGTCCGCGTCAGACGCGCGCCGTCCGCGTTTGTAAACCGTATCAACCCCTCTACATCTACCGCTTTTCATTGACGTTTGCGTGGATCCAGCGTGGACTTGAACGCCCAAGCACCACTGTCGGGAACAGCACGCTCGAAAAAGATCCTGACGCGGTCGTCAAGACCGCGTATTCAACTTTGTGGCGCGAGCCGCTTCGCACATTCACGCGCGACGAGGTGCACCGTCGCAACGGGCTCGCGGTGAAAGAAGCGCTCATCACGATCGTTCCCGGTGGAACCCATGGGCGTGTTCGATTACCGTGACGTTCGCCGCAACTGAGCCACGCGGGCCATCGGCGCCCCCCCGGCGCTGAGAATCACCAGATGAGCCTCGCTACGGCTGTGTTCTGATCAGCGGCAAAGTGCGCATATATTCGGGTAGCGCAGCGCATGGATTCGGTCGTGGCCTGCCACGCTCGAGCGTATTACCGCTGGCCGAAACCTTGCTAACTCCCAAGCGGTTGAACCTGCGGACCGCCTTCGCGCCCGCAGTAGGAGGGCGTTTTTACATGCTGCGCAAGTCATTCTTCATCGTCTGTGCGCTGGGGGTCTTTTCCGCGCTCGTGCTCGGAACGGCTGCCGCCCAGGACAGTAACTCGAATCAACGAACCTACTTCACCTTCAGTGCTCCGTTCGAACTCCCAGGCAAGACGTTGCCGGCCGGTACCTATCTGTTCAGGCTCGTCGATAGCCCGAGCAACCGTCACGTTGTTCAGGTGTTCGATAAGGATGAAAAGGAAATCTTTGCGACGGTGCTCGCGATTCCGGCGCAGCGCATGGCACCCTCCGATGATCCTGAAGTGCGGTTCATGGAGGTCGCGGCCAATCAGCCGCCTGCGATTCGCACGTGGTGGTTCCCAGGCCGAACCATCGGCCACGAGTTCATCTATCCGAAAGAACAGGCGATGCGGCTCGCGCGCGGCGCCAACTCTTCGGTCCTGACAGTAGCCAGCGACGCGAACACCACCGAAACGATGCGCGAAGCCGAACTCGCGCGCATCAGCGAAGCCGGCGAAACCGCGCAGGTGACCACGGAGGCGCAGGCGAGAGAAGTGAGCGGCACACGCATCGCGGGCCGGACGGAGGCGGAGAGGGAGGTTGCCGTGACTACGCCACCGCCCCCCAAATCAGCGCCCACGACGGTTCCGCAGAGCACCGCCGTCACGCAGCGGCCGGTTCAGACCACGACGGGCGCGCCGACAACGAGTACTGAGAGCGTTCGGACAACGCGCACCGAATTGCCCCACAGCGCAAGCTACATTCCGCTGCTCGTGCTGTTCGGTCTCGGATCGCTGACGGCTGCCGCGGCCCTCAAAGTGGGCCGCCGCGCAAGCCGGTAGTCTTGGCCGCTCAATTCACTTGAGTGGACCAAGCGTGGCATCAAGGCAAGACGAGGATAGTGGCTGAGAACGGCAGTGCTCGAGCGTTTCTTGCGCCGTTGGCGCCAGCAACTCAAGTGGGCTCTGGGGTTAGAACGTCTGCTCGGTCTGGTCGGTGGGGATGCCTGGTGGCTTTCATCAGATGGCCCCACCTTCCAGGCCCTCTGGTCATGATACGTCGCGCCGCATTTTGCCTCGCCCTTTCAACGCCGTTCGTGTCTCCGCTTTCCGGGCGACAGGACAAGCCCACCTTTTCTACCCGCTCGGAGCTCGTCGTCCTGCACGTGACCGTCGAGGATCGTAAAGGCACCTATATCAGCGGACTTCGACAGGATGCGTTTACCGTGCTCGATGACGGCAAGCCGCAGGAAGTGCAGTTTTTTTCCGCCGCCGACACGCCGGCAACCGTCGGCTTGATCATCGACAACAGCACGAGCATGACCAACAAGCGCGACATGGTCGTCGCTGCAGCTGTTGGCTTCACCGAGCTGAGCAACCCCGAGGACGAGATGTTCGTGCTCGCGTTCAACGAACAGGTCACCGAGATTTGGCAGCCGCGGGTCATTGGTCTCAGCAACATGGTTTCGCTCAGGGCCACGTTGCTGGGCGGCATCGCGGCGCGCGGCAAAACCGCCTTGTACGACGCGTTGACGTCGGGCCTGGATCGATTGAGTCGAGGCAAGCACGCGCGTCGGGTGTTGGTGGTGCTGAGCGACGGCGGCGACAACGCAAGCACGGCGACGATGGAAAACGCGCTCACCCGCATACGAAGCGCAGATGCCGCAATCTTCACCGTCATGTTGAAGGATCCGATCAACAACGAAGGCAACCCCAAGCTTCTGAAAAGACTTGCCGCGGAAACCGGCGGCGAGGCGTTCGAGCCGGATCGGCTCGAGGATCTGCCGGAAACCCTCGAGCACATTGCCCGCGACATTTGCAGCGCGTACACGATTGGATTTGCGCCAGCGGCCTCGCTCGACGAGCGTGCGTTGCGGAAGCTCCGTGTCAGCGTGCGCACCAGGGAAGGGCGGACGTTCAACGCGCGCACACGCGGCGGGTATGTGGCAAGGCCTGGATCATGATGCGTCTGCTCGAGCGTGCGCTCCTGATTGTCGGCCTGTCGTGCCTGGGGTTGTACGCGCTTGCCACGGCAGATGCCGCCTACACGCAACAGGAAGCGCGGGCCGCTCTGGAGCGTGCGCTCGAGCAGGCTGCACCCGCACCCGCACCTGTGATCTCAGAGCCCGCGCCCGATCCGGTCAATGCGGTCGTCGGAAGCAATCTGGTAGGGCTGCTCGAGATTCCCCGGCTCGGTTTGTCGACGCCCGTCGTGGAAGGGGACGACAGCGTGGCGCTGCGCGCCACCGCCGGACATCTGCCCGACACGCCGCGTCCGTGGGAAGCAGGCAACAGCGCGATCGCGGCGCATCGTGACGGCCTGTTTCGCCCGCTCCGTCACATCCGCGTCGGTGATGACGTGCTCGTGCGCACG
Source organism: Acidobacteriota bacterium (assembly GCA_046726375.1). Classification (GTDB taxonomy): domain Bacteria; phylum Acidobacteriota; class Vicinamibacteria; order Vicinamibacterales; family UBA2999; genus DASPWV01. Next base: position 29,901 of record JBKPAJ010000066.1, on the reverse strand, counting down.
CCGCGAGGCGAGTTGCGCTATCGCGTCAGGGATACGCACATCGTGCGGTCGACCGACCTCTCGGTGCTCGAACAAACGCCGGAACACACGCTGACGCTCATCACGTGCTACCCGTTTTATTACGTCGGCGCCGCGCCAAAGCGATTCGTCGTGCACGCCGAGCGCGTGACCGTCGACGAGTCAGGCGGCGATCGGCTCGAAGCGCAGGCGGCGATCGAACTCGCGGCGCAGCAGCAGCAAGTTGAGGATCATCTGCAGCGTGACGGCGGCAACCGACAGCCACCAAATCCACTCCAGCTTGAATCCGGGCAGCTTCGACAGCAGCAGCAACGGACCGGCAACAACGATGATGCGGGTAAACGACGTCGCGAGCGAGGGCAGCGTGTTACCCATCGCCTGGAACATGCTCGAGCTGACAAAGACCAGCCCCGAAGCAACAAAGTTCCACGAAACGATGCGGAGATAAACCTCGCCGACCGAGATAACCGCGGGGTCGGCCGAGAACACGCGGATCAGCGCGCCGGGAACGAGGTGCGTAATGGCGATGACAAGCAGCATCACGCCGATGGACATCAGCGCCGCGGTTTTAAACGTTTCGCGCACGCGCTCGCCACGGCGGGCACCGTAATTCTGACCGGCCACCGGCGCGACCGCAAAGCCGAGAGCGACAACCGGTAGAAACGCGGATTGCACGATTCGCAGTCCGATACCGAACCCTGCCTGCGCGGACGCGCCAAACGGCCGCGTCACCGCATAGACAATTCCAAGATAGACCGCCATCAACGCGAACTCCGCGCCGGCGGGCAATCCGATTTTCAACATATCGCGCCACAACCCAAGGCGCGGCTTCCAATCCGCAATCATGAAGTGCAGGTATGCGCTCGGCTTGAAGTAGGCGAGTATCCACACGGTTCCTGCAGCGATCGCGATCAGCGTGGCAATGGCGGCACCGGCGACACCAAACGCATGCCCAATCCCCCATCCAAAGATGAAGATCGGCGCGAGCACGATGTTGATGATGATCGTGCCGGTCTGAACCACCATTCCCGGCTTGAAGAGACCGATCCCCCGCAGCGCCGCTCCCATGGCGACGAGCCCGAACTGCAGGCCCATGGCGGGGACGAACCAGAGCAGGTAATCGGATACGAGTTGCGCCGTCAACGCATCGGCGCTCATGCTGCGGGCATAGATCGGCCGGACCGCCATCGTGATCGCGAGAAAGATCACGCCGACGACCATCGACAGCACCTGCGACTGATTGAAGATGAGCAGCGCACGCTCGCGGTTCTTGGCGCCCGCCGCATGCGAAATCAGCGTCGTGGTGCCGACGCCGAGCATCTGCGTGACGGCGAGGACGACAAACAACAGGTTGCCACTGATCGCGACAGCAGCGACGGCTTCGGTACCCAGGCGGCCGACCCAATACAGATCGACCAGAACGTAAAGCGTCTGAAACACCATGCTCACGAGCATGAAACTCATGGTCTTGAGCAGATGGCGGGAGACCGACCCGGTGGTGAGGTCCTGCATGACCGCCTATTGTAGGCTTACCGCGTGAAACTCAGCGTTCGGCTTGTGCTGTTGTGTGTGATCGGCGCGTCGCTTGCCGCGCGAGAGGGCACGCGCCAGATGACAGTGGACGACCTGATGCGGCTGCGCACGATCGTCGACGTCAAGATCTCTCCCGATGGAAGCCGCGTGGCCTACGTCGTGTCACAACCTTCCGTCGCGCGCAACGCACACGAGCCGGAACTTTTCGTCGTCCCGGTTGCGGGTGGCACGCCTTTGCAACTTGCGGCCACTGCGCGTCTCTTCACGCCCGCGCTGCCGGCGGTGAGGGTTCGATGGCTGCCGGATAGCACGCGCTTGTCGTTTCTCGCGCTCGCCGAGGGGCGGCCGCAAGTGTTTTCCACACGGGTCGAGGGCGGCCTACCGAATCAGATCACCTCTGCGCCGCAGGGCGTGATCGCGTACGAGTGGGCGGCCGATGGAAAGCGTCTCGCCTACACCGCGCGTGACGCGGCGCCACCCTCACCGGCGATCCGTGTGCACGACCCGCCGCCTGCGACGCGGCTTTTCGTGAAAGCGGCAGATGAGGACCCGATACAAGTTGCATCGGCTGCGTTGATCGACGGGTTCTCATGGGCGCCAGACGGCGGCTCGTTGGTATATGCGGCGGCGCTGGTGTCCGGGTTCACTGCGCCGTATTACACGCGGCTCTATCGCGTCCCGGCGCGCGGCGGAAACCCAGACGTCCTCGTCGATCGGCCGGGAATGAACACCACGCCGCAATTCGGGCCGGATGGCACGCGGGTCGCGTTTGTCACGACCAACGAGCGTGTCGGTCTGCTCGCGCCGCGTGGACTTGCGGTGGTCGATCTTCATCAACGCCGCATCCGGACTTATCCGATGAACGGCGCCTGGATCGGTGAGATGACGTGGGCACCGGACAGTCAGTCGATGTACGTGCTGATGAACGAAGGGACGTTCGCGGCCGGCGCGCACATGTTCGAGATGCCGATCGTCCGCGTGTGGATCGAGTCCGGCAAAGCGGAGCGCGTCGTTTCCGGCGCAATCGTCAACTATTCCGTGAGCGTGAGCCGCGACGGCCGCACGATCGCGTACCGCGAAGTCGAACCACGCTCAATGGGCGAGGTCGTCGTCCGCGACGTTGCATCGGCGCGCACGACGAAACTCACAAACGTCAATCCTGAGCTCGGGGAGTTCGCGCTCGCCGATGTCAAACCCGTCAAGTGGCCGTCGTTTGACGGCATGGAGATCTGGGGCCTGCTCGTCACGCCACCAGGTTTCAACGGTCAACGCCAGCTGCCGCTCATCGTGTATTGCCACGGCGGGCCGATTGGCGGCATCACACACGGCATCTTTCCGCAGTTCATGCATGTGCCCGGCCAGATCGATCCGTATCCGGTTGAGGCATTGGCGAGCGCGGGATACGCGGTGCTGATGCCGATGCCACGCGGCGGATCGGGTTACGGGGAGGCCGGCCATCGCGCGATCGTCAACGCGTGGGGTGAGGCAGATTACCGCGACATCATGGCCGGCGTCGATCACTTGATCGCGACCGGGCTGGCCGACCCCGATCGGCTTGGTGTCATGGGCGCGTCCTACGGTGGCTTCATGACCAACTGGATCGTGACGCAGACGAATCGCTTCAAGGCCGCGTCGTCGAGCGCGAGCATCAGCGATCTGACAGACCTTTATTACCTGGCGGATGCGGGCGCCGTGATGGACGAGTACTTCAAGAAACCCTGGGAGAACCGCGACTCGTACACAGCGCACTCGCCGATTACGTTCGTGGAACGGGTGCAGACTCCGCTGCTGCTGCAGCATGGCGAAAACGATCCGCGCGTCCCGATTGCGAGCGCGCGCAAGTTCTATGAAGCGCTGAAGGCGTTAGAACGAACCGTCGAATTCGACATCTTCCCACGCGGAGGACACGTGCAGTATCAGCCAGTCGCCGAGCGCGAATCGATGCAGCGGAACCTCGATTGGTTTCTCAGGTGGATCAAACCGTGATCGCGGTCGCGGACCTGAAGGTCCGCGCTGCGTGCGCATCTATGTATGGCCTTCAACCCCGCGATCAGGCCCTGCGTATGTAGCGCTTACCTGTAGGGCCGCGATCAGGCCCGTGCCACCGCTGGCGTTAGCGGCGGCAACAGCTGCTCAATGCGCGCCCGCTCTGTTTCCAACCATGGCGGCAGCACGAGCGCTTCACCAAGGTGCGCCGCGTCTTCGTCAACGGCGAAACCGGGACCATCCGTGGCCAGTTCGAACAGCACGCCGCCCGGCTCTTTGAAATACACCGACTTGAACCAGAAGCGATCGATCACCGGCGTCGCGTGCGCGCCCACTGCCTCGACACGTGCACGCACTTCCTGCTGATGCCTCTCATCGTCCACACGCCACGCAAGGTGATGGATGGCGCCAACGCCCCACGCGCCGCGCCGCCCTTCCGGTGTTTCGCGAAGATCGATCACACCCGCGACATCGCGGAAGCCATACCGTGTCCAGCCGTTTGCGCTGCCCAGGTGCTCGAAGCCGAGCACGTCCGTCAAGAACGTGGTGGTTGCCGATGCGTCACGCTCCCAGACTTGCGCGCCATAGAGACCGCGCACCTGACGCTCGCCTGATACGGGACCGCCGTCCCATGGTGTAAAGGCCCGCTGCGGCACCTTGCCTGGCTCCACGAGTGCCAACTTCATTCCGTGCGGATCGACGAGCGGCAGCACTTTGTCGCCGAAGCGATTCTCGATCGCGCCAAGCGGCGTCGAGTACTGGTCGAGCCTTGATGCCCAGTAGTCGAGACTGCCAACCGGCACTTCGAGCGCGACCTCAACCGCCAGCCCGTGGCCGATGCGCGGCGGCGCCATATGCGCCCAGGGAAAGAACGTCAGATCCGATCCGGGGTGTCCCTCCGCATCCGCGTAGAACAAGTGATACGTCCCGGGATCGTCTTGATTGACGGATCGCTTCACCAGCCGCATGCCGAGGATTCCTGCGTAGAAATCGAGATTCTCCTGGGCCGGGCCAGAGATGGCGGTGATGTGGTGAAGGCCGTTGACGCGATGAGGGGACGGCATGAGCTGATCATCTCACGGGACGTAGGCGACGCCCCAGGGACTGTCGCCGGCTTGCACGCGGGCGACAACGCTCCGGCTGACCAGATCGACGATGGCGACGTCGTTTGAAGGTCCGTTCGCCGTGAACGCCGTGCGCCCGTCTGGAGCGATGGCGATCCCCCAGGGCCGTTGCCCGACTTCGATCGAGCCAACGAGTTCGTCGCTGCTCGTATCGAGGATGACGAGCTGCCTGCCGCGACCGGTGGTGACATACACACGGCTACCGTCGGGCGCCACCGCAACGCCCATAGGACGCAGGGCGTCGCTCGGCATCTTGATGGTTTTGATGACGCGGTGACTGCGCGTGTCCACGACCTCGATCGCGTTGCCGTTCTCGCACGTGATGTAGGCGCGCAATCCATCAGGCAGGAAGCCGCTCGATCGCGGCCGGGGCGAGGTCTTGAACTGCCCAGCGATCGCACCACTGTCCGCGTCGATCGCGAACACCTCACTGTCTTCTTCTGACGTGACGTAGACATGGCTGCCGCTCGGATTCAGCTCCACACCTTCCGGTTCGCCGCCGACCTTGACCGCAGAGATCACTTTGCCGCTGTTGACGTCCACGATGCTGGCCGTGGCCGCGTCTTCGTTGGCCACGAATAACCGTGCGCCGTCCTTGCTCACGGCTAATTGCTCGGGGTCGGTGCCGGCATGAATGATCTTCACCAGCTTCATCGCAGCGGTATCGAATACGCCAATACCGTCGGCGGCACGATCGGGTGGGGGAAGCGTCTTCTCGTCCACGCCGGGAGGCGCGATCGGCGATCCGCTCAACGCGACATACAGCGTCTTGCCACCCGGACCGACGCGGATGCCGCGAGGACGCTTGCCGAGCGGCACGGTCGCGACCACCGAACGCGTCGCGACATCGATCACCGTGAGATCGCCGGAGCGTTCGTTGGTGACATAAATTCGAGGGCCCCGAGGCTGTTGAGTGCAACCGGTCGTGACGATCGCGGCCGCGAGCAGGGCAGTTGTAGTGATTCGCATCGGCCATATACTAGCGCCATGAAACGGATGCTTTTTGGCGCGGCCGTTGTTGCTGCGCTCGTGACTAGTGGACACGTCGCTGCGCAGGGACGGGGAGGTCAAGCCGCACCGAACCCGCAGGACGAAATGGTGAAGACGCTCATCGGCCGGCTCGACCTCGAGAAATACAAGGCGACGATTAAGGGCCTGACGCAGTTCGGCGATCGCCGGCAGGGCACCGAACGCAATCGCAAAGCGGTGGACTGGATCGAAGCGCAGCTCAAAAGCTATGGCTGCCCGACCGGCCGCATCAAATACGAATACAAGGCAAATCCGCCCACGACCAATCAGGGTGGAGGCGCCGCTGAGGCAGTTGGCGCTGGTCAGGGGCGCGGCGCCGGTCAAGGTCGCGGCGCGGGTGAAGGTCGCGGGGGTGCGCAGACGCCGCCGAATCCCGTGATTGCCAGCGGCGAAGTGCGCTCCGGGCCAGGCGGCTCGCGCTATCGCGGGATCACGCGGCGCACGGGCGTCAACACCAATCCCGACGCACAGCCGGATGAAAAACTTCGCGAGCTCAATCGCGAGCCGGCCACCGACGGACCGCGCGAAGAGGTCTACTGCACCAAAGTCGGCACCACGCGTCCCGACGAGATATACATCGTCGGTGCGCACATGGACGGACATGGCTGGGGCGAGGCCGCCAACGATGACGGATCGGGAACCGCGCTCGTGATCGAACTGGCGCGGATCTTCAGCATGCCGGATGTGCAGACCGAGCGATCGATCCGTTTTGCATTATGGAACAACGAAGAGACCGGGTTGAACGGCGCCCGTGCTTATGTCGAGCAGCGCGCGCCGCTGCAGGGCAAAGAGGATCCGCCTGGATCGGGAAGATATCCCGAACCCAGGTGGCTCGCGATGGTGCAGCACGACATGATGCTCTGGGATCACGGCATGCCGCGTGGGGACGGCACCTGGAATCCTGAGCAGCGCCCCGAAGCGGACGTGAACATCGAGTTCCAGTCGACGGCCAAGAAGGCGGACGAGGCGATGAAGCTCGCGTTCTTCTTCCGCGAGGCGAATGAGAAGTTCGCGACGGATTACCCGGCCGCCGTAGGCCCGCACATGACCAACACCGATTCGACGCCGTTCATGGATCTCGTCCCGGCGATCAGCCTGCGCGAGAACGAGCGCGGAATGCACACCGGGGCGGGGTGGAACCCGACCTGGCATCAGCCGATCGACGTGTTCGCGACGTTCTCGGATAAAGACTTCCGACTGGGTCTGAACGCTGCGCAAACGACGGGCGGTGCCGTCGCGTTGTTAGCGGGGGCGAAGATCGCCGGCGGCTCGAAATAAGCGCGGGCCGGAATCATGTCTGCGAATTATTTAGCAATCGCCCGGCGCAGTTCGTCGATCGGCGCCACGCGTCCATGAATCGGTGCGATCTGCGCCACGTCCAGCTTCAAGCGCTGAATGTTGTCATGCAGATTCAGCGCCGCCGGATCCACCGTCGCCGGCGCAGGCGCATTGGGCGGCGGCGGGGTGAACACATCCGCCTCCACGATGGTTTTTTCTTTCGGCAAATATGCCACCAGCAAGCCCTCGTTGTGGGGCGAGTCCTGGAGGATATGAAGCTCCACCGACCGCGTGCCGTCGGTCAGCACACGCCTGCCGCTCACGCCTTCGACCACTGGCTTCTTTCCTGACTTCGCCATGAGATCCGGGTTGATCGTACGCGGCGCCGCCAAGACCTTTTCGTAATACGGTTTGTAGATCGCCGCCGTCACGATGGTGGCGCCTTCCGCGACGTAGGTACGGAGACCGCCCGAGTGATCGAAGTGCTGATGCGTGTTAACCACGTAGCGAATCGGCTTGCTCGGCACGAGCTTTCGCACTTCGCCAATCACGGCGACCGATCGCTCTTCGTTCTGCGGTGCCTCGATCACGGCAACGTGATCGCGGAACTCGACGAGCACGCTGTGATGCGATCCGCCGGCCAGGTGCCACACGCCGTCGCCGAGCTTCTGCGACTCGACGCGCACGGGAGCCGGAGTCGCGTCTCGCACGTTGGCGGGCACCGTCAGCGCTGCTGCCGCGTTCGGCTTCACGCTGTTCACCGTGAGCTCGAGCGTCGGGTAGCCGCCCTGCTTCTGCGTGATGGACGTCGGGAACTTGATATTGCCGAACGTTTGATAGTTGGCAAACGTGACTTCAACCGGCATGTCGCCCAACACGACGTTGTCGATTTGCGTGTCGATACGCTCGAGCAAGTGTTGCGAGTTGAGCACGCCGGTAAAACGCAGACGATTCGGACCGGTGAACGTGACGATTTGGCTGGCGCCTTTGCTGGTCACAGTGGCGTTATTCGCCTGCGCCGCCTTGATGAATCCATGCGGCGTCAGCACGATCTGCACCCGACGTTCGAGCGCCGCCGCCGGCGCGGGCGCAGGCTGATCGTTGGCGCCGACGTTCCAGGCGTCGCTGCCGTTGACAACCTGAATCTGGCGGTTGCCGCCGAACGGCACGCTTCCGTCAGGCTGCGTGCGATAGAGCTCCTGTCGCATCGCCGCATTGTCGTAGTGCACGTCGGCGACATAGTTCTTGAGAACCATCCGCGGCCAACCGGTCGTCGCGTTGACGGCCTGGCCGAAGAAGTAGGTGGATCCGCTGCCTGAGTACTGGATGGAGTTCAACGGCTCCGCGCCCATCGCTGCAGCCGCGTCTTTGAGCGTCGCACTCGCGTCCTGACCCGATGGAGTCGACGCGAGCGCCAACAAAAATGCCGGGAGAAGGATCCTCTTCATCCCGGCATCATAGCCGATAGCTGATAGCTGACCGGTGTGCGCTAATTCGCGTCCGCCTGCGCGCGAAGCCCCTGGTTGATCTTCTGCTTCATGCGCGCGATGAAGCGATTGACGAGCGCGGGATCGTCGTAGCCGCCCGCCCGAAACGCATCGCGCCACTGCTTGTCGGAGAGTCGGGCCATCCGTTCGGAGATCCAGCGCAGATCGGCGAGCGTGATCTGATCGAACAGCTCGGCGCGCAGATTTTTTTGATCGAACACGATCCGGTCGCCCTCGATGCGCTTGATGAATCCTTGCCGTTCGAACGCGTCGATGTCGCCGCGCTTGGGGTTGTCGATCCCCGACTCGCCCCACGACAGGCCCAGGTCGGAGACCACATAGAGGCGGCGCACGCGCTCGCGCGGACCGGTCACCTCATAGACGCGATTCTGGGCGGGCTTCATGTCCGAGTTGTTCAGCATCACCATCAGCGCGAGCAGCCCGCGGTACGGGCGCGTGCCGACAAACGGGTTCTCATGCCACGACCACTCGTCTACGTTTTTGTAGCCGGGCTCGTCACGGCGGAATCGTCCCGCCGGCATGGTGCCGCCGAGCTCGCCGCCGCGCATAATCCAGCGGCCGACGACGTATTGGGGGAGCTGGTGGTAACCGAGTGCCCAGATGAGTCGCGACGAGACAACCTCGGGCTGGGCTTCGGGGCCGAGCTTCACGTGCCACTCAGTCCCCTCCTCATCCTTGACGATGACCTTGCGGCTGAAGCCGGTGGTGTCGTCTCGGACAAACGAAAGGACCGCGTTTGCTTTGGGAGGAACCGTGGGATCACCGGGGCCGACGAACAAATCGCGCGTTTCAGTCGGCGTGTCGACCCAGAATTGCGCCATCTGGTCGGGCAGTGGAGGGTGCGCCAGGGTGGAGTGGATTGGGCGGCTACAGGCAAGCGTGCCGACCGCCAGCGCGAGGCAGAGCAGAATGATGATTGGCGGACGGCGTAAGGCCATAGCCGCACATGACGCACGAACTGTGCCGACGGGCTGCCTTGACGCTTTCGAGGCTCAGGGTCACCCCGAACACGTCGAGGTGGGCGAGGGAAGTGAGTAGCACGGAGCTCTACCGTTTGCGATGCTTCGAAAAGAGCAGGCGTAGCGGGCTACTCCCGGTGGCAAGCTCGTCGAGAGCTCCTTCAACGTCGGGCCATTCAGAGACTAGTTCACGTCCGCCCGAAGCTGGCGCCACGAAGACCAGGATGTCGTCGCCGGCTGATCCCTTGAACCGCGCCATCCGCGACGTGGGCGAGCGCTTCTCGTAATTGAGTCCGGTGTCCCCGAGCAACTGCACGATTCGCAACGTACGTGGCGTGCTGCTGCTTTGGTTGTCCTGCGCAACCGCGAACGTCGGCGAACCGAAACAGACGAACGCAACGACGATCACGGCAACGATCGCGTATCTCACGGTTGTCCGACTCCTTGCCAACTGCCGATGAGACTCCGCAAGTATTGAAGCTGGGTGTCCGTTCCCAGGAAAAGGCCTTCAGGATATCGGCGCGTCCTCGTGATGTCGTTATAGATGGCGGCGGCGGCACGCTGATTCAGACCCAATCCGGCGAGATACTGCAGCCGCAAATTCCGGTCGGAGTTGATCGGCGCATCGCGGAGGTAGTCAGTCATCTCTGTGGCGCGGCCGGCGTACGATCCGTAGAGCTCGAACGCGGTCGGGAAGCCGATCCCCTGCAGGGATTGGCGCAGCGTTTCAAACTCCGGCGCTTGCATGCGTTTCTCGATCGCACTGATGTCGATTGGGCCCGGTTCGACCTGGCCGAGCAGGACGGTATCGTAGCCCTCGCCGAGATACTCGTTGCCGAAAATCACGCCGTCAGGAAAGACCTCGAAGAAGGTCGCGATCTCGCTCTTCACCGACTCGGGACTGCTTTCGTACAACTGCACGAACACGGTGACGACGCCGCCGGGGTTGAGCCGCTGCTTCGCCAGCTGCCAGAACTCTTTCGTGTAGAGGGCGGCAGCGCCCTTGACCCAGGGATCGAGCGGATCCGACGTGATTGCGTCGAACTTCTCGTTCGTCGTCAACAGAAAATGGCGCGCGTCGTCGATCACGATGTGCGTCTTTGCATTGAGAATGACGTTGTGATTGAACTCGCCGAAGTACGTCGAGACAATCTGAGGAACGAGGGGCTCGATTTCGGCAATCGTGAGTTTCTTCACCGTCGGGTCGACGCTGACGGCGCCGGCGGTCACACCGGCGCCGCATCCAATCACCAATACGGAGTCCGCTTGCCGCGGGGACAGCGTCGTGAGGTGTCCGAGCATCCGCTGCAGCCGCATATCCTGCGGAAGGCTCGATGCCTGAATCTTGCCGGCGTTGTGATAGCTGGTTGTGCCATCGGAGAACTGCGACACTGCCACCGACGAATTGAGTCCTTCACCGACGTACAGAATGGACGGCGGAGCGGAGATCATGGTCGCCGTCTTGCGCCCATACGCCACCAGGAGACCAGGCAGCGTCGGGACAGAGCGTACGAGCATGGCGGTGGTTGCGGCGATCGCCATCAGCGGGAGTGCGGCGGTCAACCAGATCAGGCCGTTGCGTTTGACCGCCCACGCGAGAAGCGGCGGCGCAATCACGATCAACCCCGATACGGCTGCGAGGACCATCAGCACCTGCTGCGCGTGAACGGTCCCGATCCACGCGACAATCAACAGGCTCGCGCCAAGCGATCCCGCGATCGCGCCGAGCGTATTTGCGGCATAGAGTCCGCCAACCACTCGGCCTGAATCCTGTCCTTGCTGCACGACCGCCGCAAGCGCAAGCGGAAAGCTCGCACCCCACAAGATCGGCGCGGGCAGCACGGCCCAAAACGTCCGCGCGAGATCGAGATGAAACGTGCGCCAGATGTCATTCGAGAGCTCGACGTTCACCGGCCAGAAGGGAAGCGAGGCGTTGAGCATGTAGGCAGACCACGCCATGGCCACGACGGTCAACACCTGGCACCAGCCGAAGGCGCGATGCGGATTGCCCGTGTTGCGCGCAAGGATGGACCCCACGCTGCTGCCTGCACCGAGGCCGATCAGGAACACGGCGAGCACGAGCGAAAAGGTGTAGACCGTTGCGCCCAGCAGCAGCGCCAGTTGCCGTGTCCAAATCACCTGCGCTGCAAGTGCACATGCGCCCGAGAGCGCGAGCGCGACGTAGATCAATCGTCTTTCGGCAGCTGGTGCGCCCGGTGTCGCGACGGCGTCCTCGACGACGGCGACCGCGGCATCTGTCTGCGGAACATAGCTCACCGTGCGCGCGAGAACGAGGGCGAGGGCACCAACGGCGGCGTTGATGGCCGCGGCCACATACGTGGCAACCGCAACGTCGTAGACACGAAGCAGGTAAAACCCTGCGAGCAGCGACCCTGCGACGGCGCCGGCAATGTTGCCCGCATAAAAGAACCCGAGCCACGCCACACCGCGCGGCGACGTTTCGATCCATCGCGACACGGCGGGCAGCGTCGCGCCCATGGCGAGCGTCGGCGGCAGCAGGCACACGCTCGCGACAAGACCGCGAAGCAGGAACCCGGTGACGCCGTAACCGCCCCACGCCGTGTAGACGCGTCCGGCGAGCGGCATGACGACCAGAAGCAGCAGCCCGCATGCACCGATAGCGAGTTCGAGCGCCGCGTAGACGCGAAGGGGATGATGACGAGGCGAGACGAGCCGGGGCAGGAGATAGCTGCCGAGGCACATGCCGCCCATGAAGGTGGCGAGCAGAACGCCGACCGAAACCGCGGAGGAGCCGATAACGAGGGTAAGAACCTGAAACCAGACGATTTCGTACACGAGCGCGGCAGCGCCGCTGCCGATGAACAGTAGAAGAATGAACGGGAGCGCAAGAGTCATGCGCTCGTCATTATGCACGCAAGTAGTGCAGCAGCTTCAGGATGTCGGAGAACACACCCATCGCGGTGACTTCGCCGCCCGCACCCGGGCCCTTGATCACGAGCGGTGTCGTCGCGTATCGCTTGGTGGAAAAGACGATGACGTTGTCGGCCCCCTGCGTCGACGCGAGCGGATGATCGCGCGGATATGTGTTGAGGCCGGCCACGGCTTTGCCGTTCTCCAGCACGCCCGTGTAGCGCAGCACGGCGCCTTTGGCATGCGCAGCCGCGACGCGCTGGCTCAGCGCAGTATCCTGCCTCGCGTAGGCAGTGAAGAACCGATCCGAAAACGCGCCGCGTTCGAGCGAGCGTGGGACAAGGCTCTCCACCGTGATGTCGGAAAGGTTCATCTTGAGGCCGACCAGGCGTCCAAGAATGAGCAGCTTGCGCGCGACATCCTCGCCCGACAAATCGGCGCGCGGATCCGGTTCCGTAAGTCCCATGCCATGCGCTTCGCGCACCAGCGCGCTGAATGATGCGCCAGGCGTGAAGGTATTGAACAAGTAGCTGAGCGTCCCGGACAGGATCCCTTCGACTTTGATGACGGTATCGCCGCTGGCGACCAGATCCTGCAGCGTCGAGATCACCGGCAGACCGGCCCCAACGTTGGCCTCGCATAAGAAGTACTTTCGTCGCGTGCGCACGAGTTCCATCAGCGCCGCGTAGCGCGTCCACGGCAGCACATTGGCGCGCTTGTTGGGCGTGATGATGTGCAGGTCTGCTTCGATGTACTCACGATAGCCGTCCACGACGGTCTCGCTGGCAGTGCAATCCACCAGCGCTGCATCGGCAAGCTCCATCCCTTTGAGCGTACGTGCGAGCGCGGACGTGCTCATCCGCTGCGACGATGATTCGAGCGCGCTGCGCCAGCTGGAGAGATCGATACCGCCCGCGTCGGCGATGAATCGCTTGCTGTCGGCAATGGCAACCGTCCGGACGTCGAAGCCGCGTGACAGGAGGTACGATCGCTGCTGTGCGAGCTGGCGGAGCAGCTCCGTGCCGATATTGCCGACGCCGACCACCGCAAGCGACAGCTTCTTTCGCTTCTCGAAAAATGCGTCGTGAATGACGTTGAGCGCGCGCGGCTGGTTCGCCGCGTCGATGACGAACGAGATGTTCCGTTCAGAGGCACCCTGCGCGATGGCGCTGATGTTGATGTTGTGACGGCCCAGCGCGCCAAACACTTCCCCCGACACACCGGGATGCCCTTTCATGCCCTCGCCGACGATCGCGATGATCGTCTGCTTCGGCTTCTCGTCGAGCGACGTCAGCTTCTGCTGCAATTCCAGCCGGAATTCCCCACGCACCGCATCCATGGCGGTTGTCGCGTCCGCGCGCGCGACGGCGAAGCAAATGGTGTGCTCAGAGGAGGCCTGAGAAATCAGAATCACGTTGACGCGTGCCGAGGCGAGCGCGCGGAACAAACGCTCGGCGGTGCCCGGCACGCCGACCATGCTGAGCCCGCGCAGGGTGAGCAGAGTGATGTCGTCGACCGAAGTAATCCCTTTCGCGATCCCGCCCCAATTGCCCGGCTCGGACGAGATCACGGTGCCGCGCGCCTGCGGTTTGAGCGTGTTCTTGATGTGAATCGGGATCCCCTTCGCGACGGCAGGGGCGATCGTGGCGGAGTGCAGGACCTTCGCGCCGAAATAGGAAAGCTCCATCGCTTCTTCGTAGCTCACCTGCGGGAGCACGAACGCCGACTTCACCGCGTTTGGATCCGCACTCAGGACACCATCGACGTCGGTCCAGATCTCGATGATAGAGGCGTCGAGCGCAGCCCCGACGATGGCCGCCGTATAGTCAGAGCCGTTTCTGCCAATCGTCGTCGTCACGCCGTCGGCGGTGGCGGCAATGAAACCCGTGACCACGGGGACGGCTTCTTTTCCCGCGCCGCGTGAGAGCCGCCCGTACCACGCACGTGTCTTCCGGTTCGTGGCGGCAAAATCGACGGCGGCGTTGGTAAAGCGATCATTGGTGACGATGAATTCGCGTGCGTCCGCGAATGGCGCCAGGTTGAACCGGCCAAGGTAGGACGAGATGATGAGCGCGGAGAGCCGCTCGCCGAAGCTGCCGATGACGTCGAGGGCGCGCGGCGGCGCGTGGCGCAGCAAGGACGTGCCGTGCAACGCGTCACGCAGCTCGGTAAGGAGCATGTCGACGCCACTTTGAACCTCCGCGCGGTCCCTGCGCGGCAGCAATGCTTCGACCGCGTCGTGGTGTCGCTTCGCGAGCTCTCCGTAGAGGCGTTCGTATCCAGCGCCGCCGCTCTCCGCAAGCCGCGCGCTTTCGAGCAGCCGATTCGTGACGCCGCCAAAGGCGGAGACGACGAGAACGACACGGTGACGTTTCGCCTGGCCGAGGACAATGCGGCCGACAGTTTTGATTCGCTCCGGTGTAGCAACAGAGGAACCGCCAAATTTCAGGACTTTTAACAGCGGCTGAGGCACCGCGAGATTGTAGCGGACCGCGGGCACGCGTCGTCTGACGGCGTTTGCCGGTTTCTAATGCCTGCGATCGCCATGAGGAAACACGGTGAATGCGTGCACCGCATCGTTTTCGGTCCACCTCCTGGTGTTGGTGCGTCTGACCCGGTTTTCGACGAGCCAGGCCGGACGCGTTGTGTCGTCCAGCACCACGGCAGTGGCGGCGTCGTCCCTGCTCGAAGCGATACGCCAATTCGTCTATGGCGATTCTCGGTGCCGTTCGCGGCGTCGAGTGGCAGGCCGTTGACGCCGCCCGTGTGAAGCAGATCCTTTCAGCAGAGCGGCGTCAGTGGTTAGACTTTCGGTGGAATCGCGTTCGCCAATTTGGCTACACGTTCGAGACGTTCGGGCTCATGGTCGTGCCGCGCCGGGCTTCATGAGTACCCGGTAAAGCGCGAGCAGAATGACGGCGCCGAGAATCGACATCAGTATGCCTGCGCCTTCGCCCTCGCCGTAAAGACCCAGCACACGGCCGAGAAAGCCGCCGAGGAGCGCGCCCGCGATCCCAAGCAGTATCGTCACGATGAAACCGCCAGGGTCCCTGCCGGGCATCAGGAGTTTGGCAATCACTCCCGCCACCAGGCCGAACAGAATCCAACCCAGCACACCAAACATCAGCTTCCTCCTTTGCAGCAGACGGCGTTGTCCTCTTTCCTCATGCAACCTGCACACCAGAGCGTCCACGGTTCCGAAGTTCCGGGGTTCCGAGGTTCCTAAGTTCCGGCGTTCCAAGTTCTTCGTTCTTCGTTCTCCTTGGAACCTTGCTTGCTAATCCGACAGTGGAGGGATTTATGTCTGCTGCTCGGTTGGCGATACTCATGTGTTTGACTCTTCCGTTTGCGCCACTTGCCGTAATTGTCACGGCGGAAACTCAGACGACGGCACAGGAGGCCGCCCGCTTCCGATCGATGGATGTCAATAACGACGGCAGGATCACGCGCGAAGAATGGCGCGGCAGTGCGCAGTCGTTCCGCGTGCACGACTGGAATCGCGATGGCGTCCTGTCGGGCGATGAATTGCGTCCTGGCGGTTGGCGCAACGGGCGTTGGGAAGACGAGGACTTCGATCAAGTCACCGCCTCTGAACCGACAAACTGGACCGCGGCGTCGTTCCAGAACCTCGATCACAACCGCGATGGCCGAATCTCGCGATCGGAGTGGCACTACAACATCGATTCCTTCCGGCGCGTTGACGAAAACCGCGACAACATGATCAGCCGCGCCGAATTTCTCGGCCGCGCCGGCTACGATGATGACCGCGGCGATCGGTTTGAAGATCTCGATACCAACAACAACGGCCGCATCGAGCGTGCCGAATGGCATGGGACCGACGACGCGTTCGAATGGCTCGATCGCAATAACGATCGCATGCTGAGCCGCAGCGAGGTCGTGGGCACAACCAACGCCGGGCGCGCTAACAACGACCAGTTCAATAGTCTCGACTACAACCGCAATGGAACGCTGTCACCGGATGAGTGGCACTGGTCGCGCCGCAGCTTCGAGGCGCGCGACACCAATCGCGACGGCGTGCTGACGCGTCGGGAGTTCAATGTGGCGGGAAGTCCGACGAACGACGCGGTGCGGACGCGCAACGATGATGGCGCCAGCCGCAGGGTTCGCGTGGACTCGCGCACGGCGTGGAACGATACCGGCATCTTCGTGCGCGCCGGTGACGTCGTCACGATCAATGCCAGCGGCACGATCCAGATGAGCACAAATGGCAACGACACGGCGACGCCGGCCGGATCGTCTACGGGCCGTCGCGCCAACAATGCGCCGGTGCGTGAGGCACCTGCGGGCGCGCTGCTCGCGAAGGTCGGGAACGAGGCGCCGCAAGTCGTGGGACAGGGTGTTGCGATGAGTTGGCCCGTCAGCGGGCAGCTCTATCTCGGCGTCAACGACGATCACTTGCCGGATAACAGCGGGGAATACATCGCGACAGTTGTGGTTCGGCCACACTAAAAACGAGGTTCCGAGGTGCCGAGGTTGCGAAGTTCGAACCCTGACACCCCGGAACCCAGGAACTCCGGAACTTAGGAACCTAAGAACCCCGGAACCCCGGAACCTAGGAACCTATCTTTTCCACGCCAATCCATCGGGCCCTTTGCCAGCGGGCATCTTCCGTTTCACTTCCCACGTCTTCAGATCGATTTCCGCTACGTAGTTCTCGCCGTTCACCGCTACAAACGCCCGTGAGTTGTCGGGGATCAGGATGCCTTCCACCATGCGGCCAAGCGGAAGGCGCTTGAGTTCCTTTCGTGCGGTCGTGTCGAGCACGATGACCTCGCCGGCATCCAGATCCGAGACGAGGGCAAACTTCCCGTCTGGTGTCAGCTTGATGCGGTTGGATCGTTTGGTCCCGATATCGATCGTGTGAAGCACCTTCTTCGACGCGACGTCAATCACCGAAACTCCGCCATCCCGCGAGTGAGCGCTCCAGATGTGTCTGCCGTCGGGTGACACATCGATGCCCTCCGGTCCCTTGCCAACAGGAATCAACGTTTGTGTCCACGTGCCGTCGTTGGCTTGCTGAATCGCCGAGACGCTGTCGGATCCAATGTTCGACGCGAAGATCGTCTTCGCGTCCTTGGTGACGAGAAGCATGTGCGTGCCATTTTGACCCGTCTCGAACTGCCACTCGATGTTGTTGGAAGCCGGATCGTAGCGAACGACGCGTCGGTTGGTCTCGGCGGTGAAGTACAGCTTGCCGTTCGTGAACCAGAGACCATGCGGCCGCGCGAGCGGTGCGACGTCCACTCGTCGAACCTCTTTTCGTGCGTCGATGTCGATCACGGAAATCGTGTTACCGGGCGCTGGGCCGGTGCCGTAGTTGCTGACATACGCGGTTCTGCCGTCGTCCGACACCACGACTTCGTGTGGGCCTGCGCCGGTTGGCACGCTACCGAGGAGCTTGCCCGACGCGGCATCGAGGATCGAGAGCGTTGCGTCTTCCTTGTTCAGAACGAGCAGTTGTGGTGATTGTTGGGCGGCGGGAGTTGCGCCAAGAAACAGCAGAGCCAGCATCAGAATGCGCGGCATCAACACCTCCGCGCGATGTTAATGAGGGAACGGGTTGTTCGTCCAGCGATCGGTCAGGTTGTGCTAAGGTCCTTCGCCACAAAGGAGTTGCGAACCATGCGCGCGCTGGTGGGAGCCATACTGCTGTCCGTTGTGGCGGCGACGCTGCAGGCGGCCGACCCTCGGATTCGGCTCGTCGCGAACGAGTCGGCGCGCCGGGTGGAGGTAACCATCGACGGGAAGCCGTTCACCTCGTACATCTGGCCGGCGACGATCATGAAGCCGGTGCTGTACCCGCTGCGCACCGCCACGGGCACGCTCGTGACGCGCGGGTTTCCGCTCGACCCGCGCAAAGGCGAGCGCGTCGATCACCCACATCACGTCGGGCTCTGGTTCAATCACGGCGACGTGAATGGGTTCGACTTCTGGAACAACTCCGACGCGATCGCCAAGGACCAGGCGGTGAAAATGGGGACCATCCACCACAAACGCATCGTCAACGCAAAAAGCGGCGACGATCGCGGCGAACTCAGCGTCGAAGCCGAGTGGGTGGGTGGCGACGGCAAAGCGTTGCTGCGCGAGCAAACGCAATTCGTCTTTCGAGGGACCTCCGACACGCGCGTGATCGACCGCTACACCACGCTCACGGCACTCGGTCAGAAAGTAGTCTTGCGCGACAACAAAGAAAGCACGCTTGGGATGCGTCTCGCGCGCGAGCTGGAGCAGCCGTCGAATCAGCCGGAAGTGTTCACCGACGCATCTGGCAAGGCGACCACTGTGCCAGTGCTGGATAACACCGGCGTCACGGGCGAGTATGTGAGCAGCGAAGGAAAAAAGGGTGACGCAGTGTGGGGCACGCGCGGCCGGTGGACGCTCATTGGTGGCCGCATCGGATCCGAAGCAATTTCGATTGCGATTCTGGACCATCCGTCGAATTTCGGCTACCCCACGCACTGGCATGCGCGCGGCTATGGATTGTTTGCCGCCAATCCGCTCGGCCAGAAGGCGCTGGGCGATGGCAACGAGGAGCTCAATTTGATTCTGGAGCCCGGCAAGTCTGCGACGTTCCGGTATCGCGTGATGATTCTCAACGGCGCCGGGGCGCTCGAACGAGTCGACGGAGAATCAAAGAAGTTCGCAGCCGAACACTTCTAACGGAGAAAGGTTCCGAGGCTCCCACACGGTTGAGCGCCGTCGTGGCCCCATTTTGCCGGCGCGGGGCAGATTCGTTACGCGCTTCGACGCATGGCGCGCTGTAAATATCGCCAACTGTTTGCGCGCGTAACGGGTGCGGCGGAACATGCACCGAACCCTCCGAGCGACCCGCTTCAGGACTGCCAAAAAACGCGCAGATCCGGTGGATCCACCCGGATTTCGCAACCCGCTACGAGACAGTGGCGCAAGCCATCATGCTGGTCGCGACCGCCATGGCCGGAAGCGCGTTTTATCGGGTCGCGAGGCGGGTTCGGTGTGCGTTTCGCCGCACCCGTCGCGCGGTGGTGAAGCTGGCGAAGCGTTGATGCAGTACATCTCCGCGACGGTCGCGCTCGGCGTCGGGGACCCGTGCGTCGAAATCTGCGCCACGAGGCGAAGCAAATCGCCGCGACACGCGCTCCTGCCTTCGCGGCTTTGACGCTACTTCGGACGTCCATATGTCGTTTCGGTTGCCACGGTGAATTTGCGATAGTTCGAGTATTCGGCGTCAACGTCCACGCGCATGGCCTTTACCAACAGCAACCGCGCGCTCGCGGTGTAACTCGCGCTCGCCGGCAGCCACTCTTCACCATTGACCTTGCGTCGTTGAAACGCGCCATGTGAGCCTTTGTGCACACGCGCGAACAGGCCGAGACCGTAGGACACATTGTCGAGCGCCTCGACCTCGAGTCGCACCAGTTCGTATTCAGTTTCACTCACCCAGGCTTTCGCCGCGAAGTGCCGCAGTTCGCCGCCGTCGCGCGTGAGCGCTTTCACGCCGCGCTTCGGCGTCAGCGAAAAGACGATCGTGTCGTGGCCCTCCAGCGCTTCGCGCCCGAGCATGCGAACGTCGTAAACACGAAACACATCGTCCACCAGCGCGACGTTCTCGCGCCGCTCCTTCTCCCGCTCGCGCGCTTGTGCCGCACGGTCGCGATCGGTCTGCTTTTCAAGCTTGCGCACGTACTCCAGCACCTTCTTCTGACGTTCGCGATCCTGTTTGTCCAATTCAGATGCGGGGACCGGCTTCCCATCAACAGAAATGAGGCGGCGCCAGCGTATTTCTCCCGGGAGCGCGGGATAGCTCTCGTAGACCTTCACTGTTTCGCGCGTGGGTTTGCCATCTTTATCGAGCGATCGCTCGCGTCGACTTTCCAAGTACATGTAGCCGCTTTGCCGTTCTTCGTCGGTCTGCAGACGCTGGCGGACTTCCTGAACGAATGTTTGCGCGTCCGGCAGCGGACGTTCCTGGGCCGACGCCGTCGTCGCGAGAAGGAGAGCCCAGACAAGCATCGGAGTGAATCGCACGTGCTTCTTAACCCCAAAGCTCAATTGTCGCTGTTGCCGTGCTGTACTGCATCACTATCGTTGCCCAGGACCGCAAACTACCAGCTCGCGCCGGCATTTCAGATATGGCATGGCTCGCTGGCAACTGGGGCGGCGATGGACAGCCGGTAGTGGTTGAGGAGCGCTGGACGCCGGCTGCGGGCGGCGCCATGCTCGCCCTGTCACGCACGATCAAGGGCGAGCGCATGGTGGCGTTTGAATTCCTGCGTATTGTCGAACGCGACGGCGGATTGGTCTACATCGCGCAGCCGAACGGCCGGCCGCCAACCGAATTCGTGCTCACGTCGCTCGCTGGCCAGACTGCGACGTTCGAGAACCGCGCGCACGACTTTCCCAAGATGATTCGTTACTCGCTGAAGCCGGGCGGCACGCTCGAGGCGCGCATCAGCGATGGCGGTTCGCGCGGTGAATCGTTTCTGTTCACGAAGATGCGCTGATCAGTCGAGGAAAAAGCCGGTGAGCTGGGCGTGGCGCAGCAGATGCGCGCCCGGCGGCGCGCCCGAGATCTCGCGGCACTCGCGCACGAAGTGTGCCTGGTCTGCATACGCACATCGCGCGGCGGCCTGTCGGACGGAGCAGCAGCCGACGGGTCAACTGACCGGCAAAAAGCACAGAGGGCTGTCGCTGCCTCTCTGGCAGCGCTGCCGCGGTTCCCTGCTTTGCGCGAACTGCTGCCGATGGACGTAACCGACGCCGGATTTCGTCACCTCGGCCAGCGCCACCAGCTCGAACGCCTTTGGTGCATGTATTGCCGCGATACGACGGATGTTGCGACCGAGCATATTGCCGGCTTGTCCAAGCTACGGACGTATTACGCGGATCAAACGAAGATCACCGACCGCAGTCTCCACATCCTCGGACGCATGCCGTCGCTCGAAAAACTGGAGTTCTGGAACTGCGCGGGGATCACCAACGCGGGCGCCGCGTTACTGGCGCAGCTGCCGCGGTTGCAAGAGGTCTCGTTCGACGACTGCCGGCACATCACGGGCGAGGCGGCGACCGCGTTCCCGCCACAGGTGCGCGTGCACGTGTCTTGAGCCGCGGGCGGGGAGGTCGCATAAACTCCTTCATGGTGATGGGGAGGGAAGCCGATGTGGACCGAATTTCGGAATTTCATCGCTCGCGGCAATGTGATGGACCTCGCCGTTGGTGTCATCATCGGCGCGGCGTTCGGCAAGATCGTCACGACGCTCGTCGAGGGCATTCTCATGCCGCCGATTGGTCTCGCGCTCGGGCGCGTCGATTTCGCGAGCTTGTTTTTCGTGCTCGACAGGTCGAAGGGGATCCCAGCCTCGCTCGCCGAAGCGAAGGCCCAAGGCATTCCCATCATTGCATTCGGCCAATTGGTCAACGACGTGATCAGCTTTGTCATCATCGCGCTCGCCGTGTTCGTGATCGTGAAGCAGGTGAATCGCATCAAAAGCGCCGTCGATAAGCCCGCAGCGCCTGAAGCGAGCACGAAGGAGTGCCCATTCTGCGCCTCGACGATTTCGATCAAAGCAAAGCGGTGCCCCGAGTGCACGTCGCAGTTAGCCGCGGCGTGATTTGAAGACGACGAAGAGGAACCAGAGGGACGGCGCCAGCGCCGCCACGCCGAGCGGCAACGTTAGCGCTGTGAGCGCGAGCGTTGACGGAGGTGCGGCCGCGGCGGCAACTGTCACGTTCGGGTAGATCAGGTACGGCCACTGCGCCATGCCCCATCCCAGCAGCAACGCAACAACCTGGGCGGCGCCTAACCGACGTGCGCGCGAGAATCGCCGGCCATAGAGAGCGGCAAACGAGAGCGGAGCCAGCAGCGCGCCGCTCATCACGAAGAGGCCAGCCGGCCACGATGTGAGCCGACTCCAGAGCCGCGGCGCGTCATCGCGCGTCAGCAGGAGGGTGAGCAGCGACACGACTCCCGCCACCAACCAACACGCGATCGCGCGGCGCCGAAAGTCCTCTTTGATTTGCACGTCATCAGTTTCCCACGCGAGATAGACCGCGGCGAGGTACGCGCAAATCAGCAACGCCAGCAGACCCACGACAACGGGAAAGCGATCGATCCATCCGAGACGCTCGGCCGAGATCGCGCCGAGTGACATGCCGAGAAGCATGGGCGTGACGGCGCTGGAGGCGCCGAAGACGCGACCCCACAGCGCTTCGGCGATGGCGCTCTCTGCTGCATATGCTCGAAAAACGAATGCCACACCCCGCAGCACGATCCCGATCAAGACGAAATGGAGCAGCCAGAACAACTCGACGCTCGCAGCCGCATACGCTGCCGGGAAGCACGTGAAGAGCAGGACGATGAGGAATATCAGCCAAACGTGATTTGCTTCCCACACTGGGCCGATCGCCGCTGCCAGCGCGCGGCGATGCGCGAGCCCGCGTGGGCCGGCACTGAGCAGATCCCAGATGCCGGCGCCGAAGTCCGCACCGGCAAGCACGGCGTACGCAACGAGCGCCGCCAACATAACGAAAGCGAGAAACGCTGCGAGTGTCATCGATGCCCTTGTGCCTTGGCAATGTCGCCAGGGCGTGTGGCCAACCGTCGCAAGAAGAGAGTGAGCATCACAAGGAGGCCGGCGTACAGCGCGGTGAAGAGCGCGAGCGAGCCCCAGACGTTCGCCACTGGCGTGACGGCGTCTGCCGTTCGCATGACCTCGTAAATCGTCCACGGCTGACGCCCGGCCTCGGTGACAACCCAACCGGCTTCGAGTGCGAGAAAGCCGAGCGGTGCGCAGATCACGAGCGCCGCAAGCATCCCCCGCGGCAACGGCGCATTCAGTCCACGCGAGCGATGGCGCCACCGCGTCCCCCAATACCAGGCGGCCGCCAGCAGCGTCACCACGCCGCCGCCAATCATGATCTGAAACGCGAGATGCGTGACCACGACGTTTGGCCATTCCTCGCGCGCAAAGCGATCGAGGCCCACCACTTCGGCGTTGGGGTCGAACGTCGCCAGAAAACTCAACCCGCCGGGGATTTCAATGGCATAGCGGGTGTCGCGACGCTCCGGATCGGGCAGGCCGCCGATCCGCAGTGGTGCGCCGCGTTCGGTCACGAACTGCCCTTCCATTGCCGCGAGTTTCGCTGGCTGGTGCACATGCGCGCGCTTGGCGAGAGCGTCGCCGAGGATTGGTTGTGTCACCGCGGCTACGCCGCCGATCGTCATGGCGATGGCGAGCCCGAGTCGCGCGTATCTCCCATTTTCCATGCCGCGGATTAATACCCACGCATAACGGCCGGCGGCAGCAAAGCCAACCGCCTGATACGTCGAAAGCGCGGAGTGTGCCGCCATGACCGGCCACGCCGGATTGAAGAGCACGGCGAAGGCGTCGACATCGATTGGGAGACCGTCGGCCCCGACTCGAAAGCCGACCGGGTTCTGCATCCACGCGTTTGCGGCGAGCACAAGAATCCCGGAAAGCACGCCACTCACCGCCACCGCCCACCCGCACAACCAGTGTTGCAGCGGTGAGAGGCGATCCCAGCTGTAGAGATATAGCCCGAGAAAGATCGCCTCGATGAAAAACGCGTATCCCTCGAGCGCAAAGGCAGGACCGATGAGCGGACCGGCAAACACCATGAAGCGCGGCCAAAGCAGTCCCAGCTCGAAAGAGAGCGCCGTGCCTGAAACGGCGCCGATCGCGAAGGTGACCGCGGTCAGCTTCGCCCACACGCGGGCCAATGCCAGCGCTTCGTCATCGCGATAGCGTATCCATCGACGCTCCGCGATGAGCATCATCACCGGCATCGCCATGCCGATCGCGGCGAAGATCATATGGAAGCCCAGTGAGAGCTCCATCTGCAACCGCGCGGCCGTGAGGGAAGACATCGTCACGTATCAGGTGTCAGGTATCGGGTATCGTCGCTAGTTGTTGTTTGTGAGTACCAGGTGTCAGGCGTCACGTGTCAGGTATAACGCTATACTCCCGCGTTACGTGAACGACCTTTGCCGACAAGCCACGCTGGTTGGCGCGACCGTACTGATGTTGACCGTGCCCGCACGGCTTGCGGCGCAGGGTGGCGCTGTCACCGAATTGGGCGCGCGTTATCAGTTGCTCCGCTCCCGAAGGCGAAACGATCGCGGTGGGATGGTTTGTCGATGTTTTGCGCGATGTGGCGACATCGATTGCGCTCGCGGGTGTCGTGTCCGGCGGCTATAAGCAGATCGAAACGCACTCGACCACCGGCATTTCCACCATCGACGTCGAAGCTGACGTGAGCATTCACACCTTCATCGGCGGTGTGCGCCTCCTGACCCGTCGCAACCCGCGCGTTGTCCCGTTCGCGCAATTCCTGCTAGTGGCATACGCGGCTCGGCGTCGGTCTCTGGTACTACGACGGATTGGGGGGCAGACGACCACGGTCGAGACCTCGGACTCATCCACGGAGTTCGGCATGATGCTCGGCGGCGGCGTGAACATCGCCATGAGCGATTCGAGTCGGTTTGCGGTTTGGTGGCGACTCCATCCGCGTCTTCGTCGAACGCGGCGCCAACATCGCCCGCTTCACCGCGGGCGTGGTGTTTCCGTTCGAGTTGCAAGCGCGCGCGGGCGCGCGCGCCTGCGATTACTGACGGTCGGGATAGACGTTGAACGTTCGATCGCGCCAGATCACGCGCTCCGTTTTGATCTCGAACCGCTTGGGATCGCGATGGCGATGGCCGTGCACCGTCACCCGGTCGCCGATTGGGATCACGCCCTCGCGCAATCCGGCACTCGCGGTCCGTTGGGGCGGCGCCAGGACGGCGTCCCAAATCTGGTTATCGACGCGAAGCTTCATCGACGCATGCGGGTTTGCGAGCGACACGGGCGTTTCGAGTGTGCCGGTCAGTTCGAACTCGGCGTCGAGATACCCGGCCCACCCGTGATGTGCGTTGAGCGGTTCAGCCCGCAGGCTGAGGATTGACAATAGCGCGATAGCAAACAGCGCACGCCAAACAGGTCGCAACTCGTGCATGACAAAGTTCCCCTTGTGCGAGATGCAGAATTGCAATGTATCAGATGAAGGTTCGCTTCGTCCCCTCAACGCGCGGCATGTCGCTGGTGGGCTGGAAACGATCGCCGAAGAGCTGGCGTCCGGTCTTGCCACGAAGGAGCAGCTCCTTCGGGCTCGCGTTCTGTCGCTCTTCCTTAATGCCGTGTCGGCGATCTCCGCACACGCCGAGGGGCTTCGCGCGCTGGAATACGAGGCCATCGTTGGCTTACACAGGACGATGATCGATTAGACGGAAAACTGCGAGCCTCGTGTAGCCGGTCGCGCCAATCCAGCAAGCCCAATGTCTGCAGTCAGCACTTCCAGTCGGCCACATGCCTGCGGCTTAGATGGCGTGTCTTTCGCGTCAGCCAGGTGAGCGCAGGATCTCTCGCGACAAACGCCGATCCGGCGGAGGCAATGTTCACAGCCACATCAGGTGAGAAGACGAAGAGCAGTCAGAGTAGTGCGACGCCGACCGGATTGGCCGCGTTGAGCGCGTCACGTGTGAGTGAAATTCAGTTGCTCTTACACTCATCGATGACCGGGCCCAATCGTCTCTCCATCGAGAGATATGATCGCGAGTCCCATTGTACGCCGCGCGGGTCATTCAACAGGTGCTCCGTCGTCCGAAAGACAAGCGTGGCGAACCTGCACTCTGCAAGCGGCTGCCTATAGTGCACCTCCCAAACGAGCCGCCCATGAGCGCGGACGATTTGTTCCAAGGCGCTGAGGGCGCTAGATTCGCGTGCAATCGTCACCGTGAGCGGTCGATTGCCTTCTTCCGACCGAAGACGGCCGGCCGAACGCAACGGACGATGTGTGTCCTCCCACACGGCCTGACGCCACTCCTGGAACGCAACGCCAGCGTGCTGCTGTACGACCGTAAAGGAACGGATGGTCCGGTGCAGGAAGTGCTGTCGGTTCGCCCAGGCTGCCACTGGTCGTATCACGATCACGCCGTCCGATTCGATCCATTTATAACGAGGATCGGCGGCGACCAACTCATTCAGTGCCTTGCCAACTCGTTTGCGGGTCAGATACACCTTGTCTCGTTCCGGTTCTGAAGCCGTGGGTCGCCAGGATGCGGGGCAATCGTCCGGTAGCTTCTCGATTCCGGTCGGGATCTGTGCGGCCCTCGCGATCCGCATCACTGCTGCGGGAATCTCGCACGGGTGAAGAGACAGGCGATAGTAAACGTCGCCTTCGAGAATCCTGCTTGTCACGTCGGTAGCGTTCGCGACGGGCACCGACAGCAGAGCCGCGCATCCAGCCGTGATGATTGCAAGTCGCATGTGCCTCCCGAGACGGTCAAAGTAGCACTGCGCAAGCGCGCTGGAGCCCAGCATACGTGCTGAGACGGTGGGGCCGGTC
Organism: Acidobacteriota bacterium; assembly: GCA_046726375.1. Classification (GTDB taxonomy): domain Bacteria; phylum Acidobacteriota; class Vicinamibacteria; order Vicinamibacterales; family UBA2999; genus DASPWV01. The sequence goes on along the minus strand of JBKPAJ010000066.1, from coordinate 3,171 downwards.
CGGCATTTCGCCAGCCGATGGCGACTGATCGCGCGCATTCCGGTTGGGCCGCTGACGGGCAGATGCGAACAGCGGAACACCGGATCGCCCCGAATCTGTTCCCGGATCTCTGGCTTCCTCAATACTAACGACACTCGGAGCGAATCCCGACTGGCGTCCGGTTACGAAAAGCCGGTCCGGTGCGAAGAGAAGCTTTGTAATCTGCACGCCACGGGTTTCGTTGCCACGAGCCCCAGAATTCACTTGTGTCTACAACGCCAACGGCGCGATACCGCCCGAACGGTGCTGCTATCACGCCCCAAAATTGCGCGGGGCCCACGACGCCGCGATTGTCAACACAAGTGAACTGAGGGGTTAGAACATGTCGCTGCGGATCACCTGAGTCGGCTGATAATCCCGAGATGAACCTGCCACATAGCGCCTTCCTCAGGAGGTGGGAGGCCTGAAGCGCAGCCGCGCCATCACTTTTCGCGGGTCCACCGCCGGATGGAACCGACGCGCCGCGGGAAGCTGCAGGTACAGGATGGAGAGCGCCGCCAAGAGACCCAGAAGCCCGGAGTGGATTCGGATCGCACGAAGCATCTCGCAAGAGAGAAAGACGTAGGCCGAGAATCGCGCCCGCTCGTGACGGCGTAGCATCAACGCACCCACCACCGGTGCAACGACGAAATAGACGAACGCGTCCCAGCGTTGGTGGCTGCCGAAATTGAGCCAACGCGTGTCGAACAACAGCGCCAAGAGATGAAACACCGGGCTGGTCAGCAGCACAACCGTCAGCAGCCAGAGTCCGGCCGGCCGTCGCGCTCCGTCCTTAGCCTCAGGTTCCATCGGCGAGAGTCTACGTCAGCTCGGTGGTGACTCGTGCCTGGTGCTGGTCTCGCCAACGCCAATCCGTCGGCTGGAATGCGCGCACATTGTGCGGCGGCGTCTGGTCGAAAGAGTTGACGGTCCTCCGGCGGCGCAGGACAATTGCGGCCGACGGATGGAGCGCGTCGGCGCTGGGAAGACGTCCTTCGTGACAGGAACCAGCGATTGCTGCCCTCCACCTACGCAGCGCTATCCGGGCGAGAGAAGACATGGCGAGAGAGCGAACGCAGCGAGCCGCGACCGTCGGCGTCGCCGAGCAGAGTAACTCGGCGGAGCTCGTCACTGTCATGCCCGGCGGCGAGCTCCTCGATCGCCGGCGCATTGACCTCACCAGTCGCGGTCTGCCAACGCACCCGCATCACCATGAAGGGTCATGGGCTGTAGGTCGGTACCTCAACATCCCGGGCGCGCGCACGCTTTCGCTCGCCGAGGCTGTGGCGCTCGTCGAGCGCGTGCGCGCGTCCGCCGCGCGCGGCGCGCGTGAGGGCCTCGAGGCCCTGGCCGCGGCGGTGCCCGTGCCAATTGCGAGCATCGCGATCCGCCTGTGTCCCAAGCTTCCGCCGACGACCGAAGAGCGGATCGCTGACAATCGTGCGCAAACCGTCGCCGACTCTGTCATGTATCGCGAGGCGCTCGCGACCGCAGCGGAGGCGCGCGGCTGGTCCGTGCACTGGTACGACCGCGAGCGGGTATTTCTCGACGCGGCGGCGGCGCTCGGCCGCGAGGATATCGACGCTTTCCTGTACGCGATGGGCCGATCGATCGGGCCGCCTTGGCGGGCCAAACACAAGCTTGCGGCAGCTGCGGCGATTGCCACTGCGGGTCGCCCCCGCCGCGCCGCTCGAACCGCCGCTGGTGAACGCTGAAGGTTGCTCCCCATAAACGATATGACTCTATCGGGAGTGACTCGGCGCAAGATGCCTCGCGAGCAGGCGACGGTCATCCGCCGAGTCACTGCCGATAGAGCCGTTTGAACGAAGGCGTTTGGCGATGCGCGTGAGCGCACCGATGATGCGCGATGCGACGGCAAGGCAGATTCTGATTTCTGCTCGCAGGTTCGTCATCAGTCCCCTCCAACGGGCCCGAAATCGGCCCGACTGGCGTCTCTTGGAGGTTGGGCGGCCAGCGCATAGCCGAACCACAGCAGCCGATAGTAACTCTAGCGCTTGGACCTGACGCGCCTATCCTTCTCTAGCGACCAAATTATTTGGCCCGGTGCTGTTGCTCCCACGGTCCGTGTGGTCGTCGCCGATTCCGATGCGAATGGCTCTTCTGCACCGCACGCCCGTCATCGGTATGCTGACTAATCGCGAAACGTGATGCCGCCACGAAACATCCACCGATGCACGGCCCCGTATCAGCGTGGCAGCGAGGTCCACGGCGCGAGCTGGGACGAGATGGACCTGGCGACCGGCTGGTGGACCATCCTTGGCTCGCGGAGCAAGAACGGACTCGCCGTTGCTGTTCTTCGCCTCGAATTGCGTGTCGGCGCCGCTCGAATCTCGCGACGCCACTTCGGGCCAGTTGCTTGCGGCTGCCGACTTGGCATCACTCTTCCCGGCACGCGAATGGTGTGAGTTCCCGATGACGATGGCGACGGTACCGGCAGCACCGCGCGCGGTGACGAGCGACGTTCAGGGCCACCGCGTCACACTGTCCTGGGCTGACCCGGGCAACACCACGCACTTTCAGATCGAGGCCGGATCGGCGCTGGGCCTTGCGGACGTGTATCAGCAGGCGGTAGGCGGGACGTCCGTGACCATCGAGAACGTACCGACTGGAACGTACCACGTCCGGGTGCGCGCGGTGAACTACGTCGGCCGCAGCGTGCCGGTCGAGACTGCCGTCGTCATGTAGTAGGGGGTTTTTACGGCGCCGCGCGGCGGGGGAGAAGCGGGCGTGGGCGCTGGCGACGTGGAACCCACTGCGGCGGCCAACGGTCCGCCACGTCGGCAGAGAAATAAGCGGCGAACTCTTGCGAGACATGTTGAAGCAGCTGCGATTACCTTGAGTCATGCCGTGCCCATTTTGCGGTGACCAGCGGTTCACATGTGAAGAACATCTCGGTCAACCGTGGCCGCACGGTGACTGCCCTGGTCCCGGGCGGGCCCTGTCCGCAATGCCAACGCCCGGATGAGCGCCCCGGATTGCCGCACGATTGGCGCTCGCTCATCGCGACCAGCGATTCCACTGCGGCCGTCAGATCTTCAACGTTTCGCGCCGGACTGCCAATGCTGACCAACTGGCCGATCGGCACACAGGTCCACATTGACGCCGCTGGATCGACACGCAGACTTCGCCTGA
>JBKPAJ010000065.1:0-74453 GCA_046726375.1 Acidobacteriota bacterium | reverse complement strand
ACCTCGGCGCACGTCGGCTGCTCGCAGTGCATGCAGACGACCGGCACGGTCTGCACGCTCTCCGCCCTGCTGACGTACTCGAGGTGAATCATCGATTCGCCTCGATGCGTGTCGCATTCCGTGCAGGCCTGCAGGCACGCCTGACAGCCGATGCAGCGGTTCGGGTCGATGAAGAAGTGCAGATAATCCGGCTTGGGCATACGGCCGTCGTTCTATTGCTGCGGCTCCAGGATCGCCACGTACTCGGGCGCCGCGTCCGCCTTGCGTACGCGGCAGCCACACACCTTGTATTGCGGAATCTTGCTGATCGGATCCTGCGCCGCCACGGTCAGCTGGTTGGCGCTCTTACGGCCGGCCCAGTGATACGGGATGAATATCGTGTCCGGTCGAATCGTCGTGACGACCTGCGCTCTCAGCGTCAGCGTCCCGCGCCGGGTCTCGGCCGTCGCCCAATCGCCGTCCGCGATGCCCAGCTTCGCCGCAAGCCGTGGATGCATTTCGATCCGCGGTTCAGCGTACTGCCGGACGAGCGGACCGATGCGGCGCGTCTGCGTGCCGGACAGGAACTGGCTGACGACACGGCCCGTGGTCAAATAAATCGGGTACTCTTCATTCGCGTCGTCGACCGGCGCCCGATACTCGGCAATGTTGAATCGCGCGCGCCCATCCGGGAAATAGAACGGGCCGTTTCCTTTCGCGACCGGGTTGAAACTTCCGCGCTCGAAGAGCCGTGGTGTTCCCGGATGATCGTCAATCGGTGCGCCGGTTCTCGGATCCTGGCTGTAGCAGGGCCAGAACACGCCAAGTTGCTGCGTGATCTTTTCGTAGGTAACTCCGGAATAGTCCGCCACGCCGCCTTTGCTGGCAATACGCAGCTCCTCAAAGATGTCGCGCGGACTGGTAAAGGTGAAGCCCGCAGGCCTGCCGAGGGCATGCGCGAGGTCCTGAATGATCCGCCAGTCCTGACGCGCGTCGCCGGGGCACTCGACGGCCTTGTTAATCTTGATGATCCGACCTTCGACCTGGGTGACCGTCCCTTCGTCTTCTTCGTGAAGGCTCCCGGGCAGCACGATGTCGGCGTACCACGCGGTGTCGTTCAGAAAGAAATCGATGGCGACGTAGAATTCGAGCTTCTCGAGACAGCGCCCGACGAACCTGTTGTCGGGTAGGGACACCATCGGGTTGAAGCAGATCGACAGCAGGCCCTTGATCTCGCCGCGGTCGATCTTGCGGAACAGCTCGTAGGCATCCACACCCGGACCCGGCAGATCCTGCTCGTTGATGCTCCACACATCGGCGATGTAACGGCGGTGCTCCGGGTTGCTGATGTCGCGCCAGCCAGGCAGCTGATCGCACTTCTGGCCGTGCTCACGTCCGCCTTGCCCGTTCGCCTGCCCGACGATCGTGCCGTAGCCGCTCTTCGGCTTGCCGATCCATCCCGACGCCAGCACAAGGTTGATCGTACCGAGCGCGTTCTGCACCCCGTTCGAGTGGTGTTCAATCCCCCGCGCATGAAACAGGAAGCTGGTTTTCGCCGTGCCCCACGATTCCGCCGCCTGCATGAGTGCGTGCTGGGGAACGCCCGTCACCTCGGCCGTCCGTGCGAGAGTCCACTCCCGGCAATACTCTGCGACCTGCTCAAAGCCGACGGTGCAATCCCTGATGAACTCGTGATCGAGCCAGTCACGCTCGATCATGATCTGGAGCACCCCCGCAAAGAGCGCGGCGTCCCGGCCAGGTTTCACCGGGCAGGTACAGATCACACGTGCGCGCGACGGGCGTTATGCGAGGGTCCTGGACGATCACCTTCGCGCCCTGCTCGCGCGCCTGCCAGATGTAGTTCGTCGTAATCGGCGAGCACTCAGCGACGTTCGAGCCGGCGACCCAGATCACGTCGGTACCGACCATGTCTGACCACGGATTGGTCGTGCGATCGATGCCGAACGCCTTTTTGTTGGCGGCACCGGCACTCACCATGCAGAGGCGGCCGTTGTAGTCGATGAACGGCGTCTTGAGGCAGACACGAGCGAACTTCCCGAGCAGATAGGTCTTCTCGGTCGTCAGGCTGGCACCGCCGAGCACAGCCATCGCCCCCGGTCCGTACGCTTGCTGAATGCGCGTGATCTCGCTCGCGACACGCGTGATCGCGTCGTCATACGGCAGCGGACTGAAGCCGGAAGGCGCCGACGTGTCGCGCCGCAGAGCGGTCGTCAGTCGATCGGGATGTGAGCCCTGGAGGTAGCGCTTGACGCCTTTCGGGCATAGCATGCCGCGATTGAACGGGAACTCTTCCCACGGCTCGAAACCGATGACCTCGTTGTCCCGGACTTTGAGCTGGATGCCGCACTGCTGGCCGCAAAAATAGCAGTGGGTCTTCACCAGTCGATCGGGTTCAACGCTGGTCGAGAGCCGAGCGCCCGTCATCGACGAGAGATGCGGTCCGAAGCGTTCGATGATGCGAATCGGATCGACCGGAACGTCCGCCACCGCGTCTACCCTGCCTCTCGCTGATCACGGGCGTTGAGGAACTCGCGCCACAACGCGCCCTGCGCCGATCCGAAAAGCGCGCGGCGACATCTGGGACAGACCTCTTGATAGTGCCCGCCATCTGCCAGCTCGTAATGAAACCCGAGCTCCTGTTCCACGACTGTCAGATCGCGAACCATGGGCAGCGACGCATACGGCTGTGCACATCGACGACACAAGGCTTGTCGATCGCGGGCTCCGGCATCCTTGTAGAAACCCACACCGAGCTGCGCCGGACGCTGGAACACATGAAACAGCTTGCCGAACGGCAGCCACAGCAGCGTGATGATGACCGTGGCCGCGTGGAGAATGGCGAGGAAGTCGTACGGACTATTGCGGTTCGGCCTTGCGCCGAGAGCCGAGAAGATCGCACAGCAGCTCTAACCCTTTTTTGATTGCTGCGCGCTGTGCAGCTGTGGCGTTCGCTAACGCCTCGACCAGCCGCCCCGAGGGCCCGGCCTCCAGTTCGCGCACGTACCGGTGTACGGCTTCCGTGACCGCAATTGATGTACGGCGGCGGTCGACCGCATCCTCGGTACGCCGTAAGAGTCCGCGCGCCTGCAGCCGGTCGACAATGCCCGATGCGCTGCTGTGGCTCATTCCCAACGAACGACTGAGCTCGGTCAACGTCATGGGGCCCTTGGTGACGAGGCACGCCATCACCGTGATCTGAGGTCCTGTCATCCCGTGTTGTTCGGCGTCTGCATAAGGGTTGCGGAGCAGGTCTTTCCAGAGGACTCTCACAGTTGCCAGGATCTCCTCTGCTTGTCGCACGAGCGCTGGATCGTGGCGAGGTGCTGATGCGATACCTCTCTTCACCGATGTTTTCATGTGATGCACGCCTCTTGGGCCTTCACGGGTTTCGGTTGACAGGTTGTGGCCTCCCATAGTATGTGTCGTGTACGACGTGTCGTATACGACGTATCGTATACGACACATATTGTAGCGAGGTGCGGACATGCAGCCCAACAGGACACTTGTTATCGCGATTGGCTTACTCGTGACCATGAGCGAAGCGATTGCGCGTGGCAACCAATCGGCTTCGGCGATGCCAGCGTCTCACGCCGACCCTGCCCGGCAGGCAGCACCACCGCCGATGGCAGCTGCAGGCACCCATTCACACGGGACGGTGCCTGCGATCACATTCGCTGAACTGAAACGCACGGCAGAACAGCTCGACGCCGCCCGTAAGGCGACGGAAAAGTACCAGGACGTCCGCTCAGCCGAAGCAGCCGGTTACCGGGCGATCGGGCCGAACGTGCCTGGGATGGGTCTTCACTACGTTCGTCAAGCCGATCATCAGAGAGTCTCGATTACGGAGCCGCCGATCCTGCTCTACGAGCGAGACCCTGCAGGACAGGGCGGACTGCGACTGGTTGGGGTGAGCTACCTTCTCGTCGCCCCCAGCGACACCGACGGGCAGCCTGCCAACTCGCCTTTTCCAAAGACGTTGGCTAGCTGGCACAAACACAACAATGTGTGCGTCCTGCCTGACAATAGTGCCTCGGTCGATCTCACGGCACCACAGTGCACGGCGCGCGGCGGCCGCTTCACAACAGAGACGAGCTGGATGTTGCACGCATGGATCTGGAAGGACAGCCCCGCTGGCGTGTTCAGCCCAACGAATCCGCTTATCAAATAGCGGAGTTGGCGGCGCGAGCGACCGCGGACGTGGGCCCAGTACACACTTCGACGACGCCATTGGGCGATGGCTGACGACGGATATTGCGGCTCTCGTCAGCTACTGCGCGAGGGCCTGCTGGAAGTACGAGGCAGTCGCGTCTCAGACGCGAGGCGGGCAACTATACGCGCTTTCGCGCTTCGCGCGCCCCGCGAACTCCGCATCGGCAATGGCAGAGAGCCACGACTTGATTGCGTGCGGCTACGGCGTGAACCCTCCTTGCATCAGCAGCGTCAATCCCTGCGGCAGGAGCAGTGGCACACCAACGTAGCTGCTCGAGCCGAGCGAGAGAGCAATTCCACTCACCCCAGTCGCCGGATCGTAGAAGAACCCGTCGCTCACGCCATCGCCGTTCAGATCCGCAACGGAGAGCTCGCGATTCGACACAATCATATCGGCGATCACCGCAAAGCTACCGTCGCCGTTGCTGAGCAGCCGCAGCACGGTGCCGGTTGCCGCGTGGTAGGCGGCCAGATCATCGAACGCGTCGGTGTTCAAACGAGCTCGCCGCAGCGTCCATCCAGTGCCCACCGTCGCGCTGCCGAACGTGAATCCAGTTGGTCGGTTCATCGCGAGCGTTGCGACACCGGTCGTACCGTTGACGAAGATCAGATCGCTGCGGCCGTCGCTATTGACGTCGGCCACCGTGAGGTCTGCGCCGCTCGGGCCGATCGCTGCCGCCACTCCACTCAAGAGGAACTGCAGCTGCCCGGTCGCCGGCACATACGCGAGCAGGTCGCCGCGGCCGTTGCCGTCGGCGTCGAGCGGGTAGACCGCGGCGCCAGCCGGTGCTGCCACAGTGGCAGCGCAGACAGGGAACGTCGTCGCCGAGCACAGCTGGATTTCCCCTGTTGTCGGATCGACGAGGGCGATATCGGTGCGACCATCGCCATCGAGCTCGATCGTGAGCGGCGAGCGACGCGCGGCGACAACGCCGCTGAAGCTGCCGTCGCCCGTGATAGTCACATTCCAGGCGCCGCTCACCGGGTCGTACGAGAGAACGTCGCTGCGGCCATCACTGTTGAAGTCGCCCGCGCGGAGGACGCCGGAGGATTCGCTCAGCAGGACGCGCCCACCGAACAAGCTCCCGGACGGCACGCCAAGCGGCGGCGGCGCATACGCGACGAGATCGCCCAGGCCATCGCCATGGAAGTCGAGCGGGGTCTTGTCGCTGATCAGCTCGAAGCGCGCCGTGCATGCAGTGTCCGTCGCCAGCGTCACGCGGCCGACGGCGCAATCCGCGGCGCCCGTCCAGCCGGCAAACGTCGCATCCGCCGCTGGAATCGCGACCAATTCCACCAGCGAGTCGGTCGGGAAGAGGGCCGAGCACGTCACACCGCACGCGATGCCGGCAGGCAGACTGATGATGCGCCCGGTGCCGGCGCCCGTCGTCGTGAGCGTGAGCCGCCGCTCTGTCACCTGATACTGGAATCCGCCTGTGAGCGTCACGCTGCGCGGGCCCGCGACCGTGACCGTCACATCCACCGTGCCCGCCGCATGCGCGGGCGTCACGGCGGTGATCGTCGTCGTGTTGACGACCACGACGCTCGCGGCCGCGAGCCCACCGATCGTCACCGTCGCGCCCGCGGTGAAGTTGGTGCCGACGATCGTGATTGGCGTGCCGCCCGCGGGCGGACCCGTGTCCGGTGTAATGCTCGCGATCGTCGCTGGCGTGGCTTGGGTATTCGTATCCGTGGCTGTGTTGTTGGCCGAGTTGGGATCGGTCTGGTTGGCGCCTGGTGTGACGGTCGCGGTGTTCACCAGGGTGCCCGTCGCGGTGGGGTCGACCATGCCGGTGATCGTGAGAGTGAGCTGGTGACCGGCGCCGGGCGCGAGACTCGCATTGGCGAAGCTCACACTGTTGCCGACGGAACTGTTGGTGCCGCAGCTGCCCGAACCAACAACCGCGAGCCCGCTGTGACACCAACGATCGTCGTTGGCACGTTGTCGGCGATGCTGAACCCGCTCGCCGTCGCCGGTCCGGCATTAGTCACCGTAATCGTGTAAGCGATCGCCGCGCCCGCCACGTAGGTCGGCTGGCCATCCGTCTTGGTGATCGCGAGATCGGTCGTGGCCTGGATCGTGACCGAATCCGTGGCGGTGTTGTTCGTCGTATTGATATCGCCGCCCCCGGAGACGGCCGCCGTATTAGTCACTGATGACGGGGGCTGATCGCCACATCCACCGTGACCGTGATCGGGCCATAGCCTGCTCCCGGGGCCAGCGGGTCGCTTCGGGAGCACGTGATCGTGGAACCGGTGACGCCGCAGGTCCAACCCGCTCCGCTCGCCGCTGTCGGCACCAGCCCAGTCGGCGTGCTGCCGACCACCGTGACCATCCCGCTGGTCGGGGCGCCGCCGCTATTGGTCACGGTCACCGTAAACTGTGCGCCGGTCTGTCCAGCCATGAAATTTCCCACGTGGCTCTTGGAGAGGAGGAGGTCCGGCCCGGGAATCACTGTGGCGATGTCCATTGCGGTGTTGTTCGCTGTATTGACGTCCCCGCCGCCGGCGATCGTCGCTGTGTTGGTCACCGATGACGGGGCGCTAATCGCCACATCAACCGTGACCGTGATCGGGCCGTAGCTTCCTGCCGGGGACAGCGGGTCGCTTCGAGAACAATTGACCGTTGCGCCCGCGACACCGCAGGTCCAACCAGTACCACTGGCCGCCGTTGGAACGAGGCCGGCCGGGAGGCTGTCGGCAAGAATGACGGCGCCGCTGGTCGGGACGCCGCCGTTGGCCAGCGTGAGGGTGTAGGTCGCTCCCGTCTGCCCCTGGGTGAAGTTTCCGGTATGGCTCTTGGTGATGGTCAGGTCGGCGCCGGGGATAATGGTAGTCGGATCGCTAGCGGTGTTGTTCGTCGTATTAACATCCGCGCCGCCCGCAACAGTTGCCTGGTTCGTCACTGAACTGGGAGCGCCAGGCTGGACAGTGACCGTGAGTATGATTGGGTAACCCTGTCCCACCAGCAGAGGATCGCTCCGGGTGCAGGTCACATCCTGCCCGACGAAATTACAAGTCCAGCCGGCGCCCCCTGTCGATGTCGGGACTAGTCCGCCGGGAACGCTGTCGGTGACCGTCACCAGGCCGCTGGTAGGCCCAGTGCCGGAGTTGGTTACCGTGATGGTGTAGGTTGCCCCGGTCTGCCCCTGGAGAAAGTTGCCCGAATGGCTCTTGTTGATCGTCAGGTCGGCGCCGGGCCCGATAGTGGTGATATCGCTGGCCGTGTTGTTGTGAAGTTGCTCACCTGAAGCACCGCCATGGCGTGAGTTTGCAGCAGCGTGAAGACGCTAACCGCCGTCGCCGGACGATCCTAATCGCGAACTCGGCTAGGATCACTCCCTGGGTCCCAGGAACGCGAGGTATGGGAGCGAAGTTGTTCTTGTAGCAAACGCGATGCAAGCACTGAGTCTGTTCTGAGTCTGTTCATGGTCCTGTTCTTTCTAGGGTGAACAAGACTGACCGATCGGCGATACCCCGTACAACGCCGTCCTACCTGGGTCTGAACACTCGATCGGCCTTGTCTGTTTGACCGTCCGAACTACCGGTTGCCGCTGGCTGAGCTTGTCACTGGCCGTCGGCGTGCATCCCTCGACCATCGATTCGGGAGGTGACGTATGCCTGAACGTAAGACCGTGGAGCGTGCGCGGCAGGCGAAGCGGGAAGGAAAGTCGCCGTCCACGCAGGCCAGCGAGTTCGTGCGCGAGGAGATCGAGCACATCCGTGAAGGCAAGCATGGCGCCCGCTCGACGAAGCAGGCGATCGCGATCGGACTGTCGAAGGCCCGTCGCGCGGGCGTGAAGCTGAAGCCGCCGAAGAAGGGACAGGCATCCGCGCGCACGCGCAAGGAAGCCGCGCGCGCGTATCGGGGGGGTCAGAGCTCCAGGCGCCGCAAGCCGTCGGCGAAACGATCGCGGGCGTCGCTGCGAAGGCTGAAGCGCGAGCCCCGGCGCGCCGCGTCGCACAAGGCGCTCTCGCGGCAGGCACGTTCGGCAGCCACCCGTCGCCGAAGGCGGCAGTCCGCGTAAGAGCGCTCGATGGCCGCCAGCGTCAGCGCCGAGCAGGTTCAGAAGATCTACCTCGTGCTGCTCCTGCTCAACACGTTGGCCGCGTCATTCATCTGGGGCATCAACACGCTCTTCCTGCTCGATGGCGGACTGACCAACACCGAGGCCTTTGCCGCGAACGCGTTCTTCACGGCGGGCCTCGTTCTGTTCGAGGTGCCAACGGGCGTCGTCGCCGACGTGCGCGGGCGCCGCCTCTCTTATCTGCTCGGCACGCTGACGCTGGCGATCTCGACGTTGCTGTATCTGCTGATGTGGCGCATCTCCGCGCCCTTCTGGGCGTGGGCGCTCGCGTCGGTACTGCTCGGCCTCGGCTTCACGTTCTTCTCCGGCGCGGTCCAGGCGTGGCTGGTGGACGCGCTGAAGGCGACAGGGTTCGACGGATCGCTCGACGCGGTGTTCGCGAAGGGGGAGATCGTCGAGGGCGCCGCGATGCTCACGGGATCCGTCGCCGGCGGATATCTCGCCCAGGCGACGAACCTCGGAGCGCCGTACGTCCTTCGCGCGGGCGTCCTCGCGATCACGTTCGTGCTGGCGTTCGTGCTGATGAAGGATGTCGGGTTCACCCCGAAGCGCACCGGCAGGCCTCTGCAGGAGGTGCGCGGCGTGCTGAGCCGCGCGCTCCAGTACGGCCTGCGCAATCCGCCCGTGCGCTGGGTGATGCTGGCCAACATGTTCACCGACGGCGTGTCGATCTACGCGTTCTACGCGATGCAGCCGTACCTGCTCGAGCTGTACGGCGACACGAAGGCGTACGGCATCGCCGGGCTCGCGGCGGCGATCGTCGGCGGCGCGCAGATCGGCGGCGGGGTGCTCGTGCCGCATCTCGCACGCGTGTTTCCGCAGCGCACCAGCGTCCTGCTGGCCGCGGTGATGCTGAGTGCCGCCTGCCTCGCGCTGATCGCCGCGGTGCCCCGATTCTGGATTGCGGTGCCCCTCCTGGTCGTCTGGGGTCTCGTGTTCGCCGTCGTCAGCCCGGTGCGCCAGGCGTACGTGAACGATCTGATCCCGTCCGAACAACGCGCCACCGTGCTCTCGTTCGACTCACTGATGGGCTCGAGCGGCGGCGTCGTGGCACAGCCGATTCTCGGCCGCGCCGCCGACGTCTGGGGCTATCCCGCGTCGTACGCCTGTAGCGCCGCGACCCAGGCGCTCGCGATTCCGTTCGTCTGGCTCGCACGGCGTGAGAGGGCCGCATCGGATCCCTTCACCGGAGAATCGTTCGTTCAGTCTTGAACCCAGAGGGAGCCCGCGGCTGGACTCGGAGCCACCAGTCGGGACATGTCGCTGCCCAGCGAGGCGGCTGGCGTGTTTCAGCTGCGGACCGCGATGGCGTGGCAGACGAGTCACGCGGCTCGACCAGGTGAAGCCGGCGTTTCTCCGGGACTCGCCGCCGTTCCAGCTCGTTCCGGAGCTCGAGCCCCAGGCCAGCGAGGTCATCTTCGACAAGATCACGATGTCCTGCTTTGTGGGGACGCCGCTCGACCTGGCACTCCGCGACTGTGCCATCAACGCCTTCGCAATCGTGGGAGTGGCGCTGAAGGTCGGCATCGACCGATCACCGATGACTTTGCCGGAACGCTCGAGTTCGGCTGGCTAGGTAACACGAACGTGACCGGAGAGTTCACGCTCGACGCCGATATGCACCGTGTTCGACTTCACGACCCCGACCGGTCACATCGAGCGTGGCGACGTGATGACGGAGCACGTCGATCGGCATATCTCAGTCGACGATCGACACGTCGAGCTCGCCGAGCCGCGCCGGATCGCCGATGACCTCGATCTCGGTGATCTTGCTGTTCGCGATCTTGAAGGTGAGCGCTCTGGACAATCGTCCCCGCGGCGCCATCACGACGCCGATGGCCCCATTCACGAGCGCGGGGCGCACGAGTCGCGCGAGGTGCCCGAAGGCGACCGCCTGCTTCGCCCAGATCGCCGCGCCGCGGACCTCGGTCGGCGCGCCGGATGGGACCGTGAGGTCCGTGCGAACCACGAGATCCGGATCGAGGACGGCGAGCAGGCCTTCGAAGTCGCCGCTGCGTAATGCCGCAAGAAAGGCATCGACGACCCCGCGCTGCCGAACAAGATTGGAGTCGGGCCCCGCCGCGCCGCCGCGCACGCGGTGCCGCGCGCGACTGGCGAGCTGCCGCGTTGCCTCTGCGGAACGGCCGACGATCGGTGCGATCTCCTCGAACGGCACGGCGAACATGTCGTGCAGCACGAAGGCGAGGCGTTCCGCCGGCGTCAGCCTGTCGAGCACGACGAGCAGCGCGAGCCCGACCGAATCCGCGAGGAGCGCTTCCTGCTCGGGGCTGCTCCCGCTCGTGCCGGTCGCGACCGGCTCCGGCGCGTGCGGGATGAACGGCTCCTCGCGCCGCGATGTGCGCGACCGCAGCATGTCAAGGCACACGCGCGCGACGACCGTGGTCAACCATCCGCCAAGGTTGTCGATGCCCGTGGTATCGGCGCGGCTCAGTCGCAGCCACGCTTCCTGAACGGCGTCGTCCACCTCGCTCAACGAGCCGAGCATCCGGTAAGCCACGGCGCGCAGGTGGGTTCGATGCTCTTCGAATCGCTCGGCCAAATAATCGCGTTCGTTCATCGGTCACACTTCCTCGTCGCCTTCCGTCATAGCGTTGACGGACGAACGACAAACAATGTGACGCGGAGCGGCAGCGCCCGCGAATGTGACATCAGGAGGGAACCGATGAAGATCAAGCTGACCAGCGTGTACGTCGACGAACAGCAGAAAGCCCTGCGCTTCTATACCGAAGTCCTGGGCTTCGTGAAGAAGGCCGACTTCAGCCAGGGGCCGTATCGCTGGCTCACGGTGGCCTCACCAGAGGACCCTGACGGCACGGAGCTGCAGCTGGCGCTCAACGGCAACCCGGCGGCCAAAGCCTACCAGCAGGCGATGTTTCAGCAAAGCCAGCCCGCGGCCATGTTCTTCACCGACGACGTGCAGGCCGATTACGAGCGGATGAAAGCGCGCGGCGCCGAGTTCACCATGCCACCCACGGACGTGACCGGCTCCAAGATCGCCATGCTGAACGACACCTGCGGCAATCTCATTCAGGTCACGCAGCTGCTGCGTGGGTAGGGCGGACGTTCAGCCGCGTTGCGGGCGCGCGCTGCCGTCGCTCGGCTCCCCGCAACACGGCCATCGCGGCGTCCGCTGACGGTCGTCGTTGACGAGCTTCTGACAGAGCTCAGCTTTCAATGCCCGACAGATCGACTCGCTTAAGACGCTCTGGATCGGCCAGGATATGCATCGCAACGATCCTGCCGCGGGCAATCGTGAAGCCGATCACGGAAAACAGCCGGCCGTCGGGCCGGCGCGACAGAAGCCCGACATTGCCATTCACGAGGACCACCTGATTGGACAAGCCGAGCCTCGAGAACGTCGCGGCCTGACCGGCGACCGCCTGGGCCCCTCGCACAAACCGTGATGCGCTCGCGAGCGCACCGCCATCCGCTCGCAACACGATGTCCGGATCGAGCACGGTCATCAGGCGTTCGAAATCGCCCTCGCGAGCGGCGGCGAGGAACGCATCGACGACACGCCGCTGCTGCTCCAGGTCGCGGTCTGCGTCAGGAACGTTCCCCTGAACGCGCCGACGCGCACGGCTTGCGAGCTGACGCGCTGCGACCGGCGAGCATTCCACGATCGGCGCGATCTCATCGAAGGTCATGCCGAACACGTCGTGCAGCACGAAGGCGAGCCGCTCGGCCGGCTCGAGGGCCTCCAGCACCACGAGGAGCGCGAGACCGACCGAGTCGGCGAGCATGGCGTTGGACTCCGGATCGTCGGCGCTAGTGATCACCGGATCAGGCACGTGCACGTCCAAGGGGGCCTCCCGGCGCCTCGTCCGCGTCCGCAACATGTCGAGGCACACCCGCGCGACGACGGTTGTCAGCCAGGCTCGCAGGTTTTCGACCGCGCCGACATCGGTGCGGCCGAGTCGAATCCAACTTTCCTGAACAGCATCCTCTGCCTCGCTCGCTGACCCGAGCATCCGATAGGCCACCGCGCGCAAATGAGGGCGGTGCTCCTCGAATTGCTCAGCGAGCCACTCAGGTGTGGGCATCGGTCACATTCCTCCGTCGCGCTCCGTCATGGTAACTGACGGACGAAACGTCGCTGATGTGACCAAGCCGGGGGGCAGCGGTCACATTCACCCTGTGCGATCCGTCATGGTGAAAGGAGGACGACATGAATGTGACATTAGAAGGCAGCGGCGCCCTCTCGCATATGGACCTGAGCCTGCCCCGCTCCAAAGGAATCGTCATCGGTTTCTGGATCGTCACCGCGCTCTTCTGCCTGCAGATAGGCTTCACCGCCTACGCGCAACTGCGCCTGCCGCAGGTGGCGGAGGCGTTCACGCACCTCGGCTTCCCCGACTACTTCCGGGTGGAACTCACATGGGCCAAGCTCCTCGGCGTGGTGCTGCTGCTTGCGCCGGTGCCGGCGCGGCTCAAGGAGTGGGCGTACGCCGGCTTCGCGATCACCCTTGGCTCTGCGCTCATCGCCCACCTCTCGGTGGGAGATGGCCCGGAGGCCTGGGGCTTTGCGGCGGGCACCGGCGTGCTCTGGGGGCTCTCGTACTTCTTTTGGCGCCGCCTGGAGGCCATGCCGGCGAGCGCCTGACCGCTCGAACACAGGAACGAAGCGTGGCGAATCAAAACCGACGAATCCAGCGGCAGATGAAGGCGTCAATCAAGAAGCCGAAGGCTGGGGCGAAGGCCAAGCCCGGTGCGAGTAAGGCCAAGCCGATCAAGGTGCGAGAAGGCGAGAAGGTCCCCGTCCTACTCTCGGGCGGCAACCCTCAGATCGCGAAGGCCGACGGCGACGCCCCCGTGCTGGACTACATCGCGGCCATGCCGGGCTGGAAACGCGACGTCGGGCGCCGCCTCGACGCACTCATCGTGCGCACCGTCCCCGGCGTGCGCAAGGCGGTCAAATGGAACTCGCCCTTCTACGGAGTCGAGGGCCAGGGCTGGTTCCTCAACTTCCATTGCTTCACGAACTACGTCAAGGTGGCGTTCTTCCGCGGCACGTCGCTGCGTCCCGTTCCGCCTGGCGAGTCCAAGCACGAGGAAGTACGCTACCTCTACATCCGCGAGGACGATCAGCTCGACGAGGCGCAGATGGCAACATGGATCCGGCAGGCGGCCGCCCTGCCCGGCTGGGTCCCGTAGCGCCGGCCGGGATCCTCGCACGTCACCGCAGTCCTGGAGTGAACACAATGCCCGGCAAGACGTCCACGAAGTCGGCGAAGGTCGCAAAGAAGGCCGCCGCCAAGCGGGTCGCTGCGAAGGCGGCCAAACCGCGCAAGGCGGTCGCCACGTCATCACACCATATGAGCGCATCCGAGCGGATCGACAAGAGAATCGCGGACCTGGGGGATTGGAGAGGCGAGAGGTTGGCCGAAATCCGGACCCTCATCCGCGAGGCGGACCCCGAGGTAGTCGAAGAATGGAAGTGGATGGGGAGCCCCGTCTGGTCGCACGAGGGGATGTACGCCCTCGCCAATGCCCACAAGGACAAGGTGAAGCTCACGTTCTTCAACGGAGCCGAGCTCCCTGATCCCAAGAAGCTCTTCAACGCGGGCCTGGAGGGGAACACGTGGCGGGCGATAGACTTTCGCGAGGGAGACAAGATAGACAAGACTGCGCTCAAGGCGTTGCTGCGCGCGGCGATCGCTTACAACACCAAGCACTCGGTACCAAAGAGCAAAGGTTCGAGAGTCTAGAACGCCTGCGTAAGATTCCGCGCAAGTCGCGCCCGAGGACAGCCACGGGCTCATCGAGTCGCCGCTCGAACCTTCAACTCCGCGAACCGCGACATGCCAGACGTCATCCCGAGCGACTGTCCTCTGTGCCACTGGGCGGACGATCCCGATCAGCGGCTCGTTTGTCGCAACGACTCGGCGCTTTTCCTGCAGAACGCCAGGCAACAAGGTGCGCTGGTCGGCTCCGGCGTGATCATTCCGGTTCGTCACGCTGAAACCGTATTCGATCTAACGCTCGACGAGGTGTGCACGTCATTTCAGTTGCTCGCCGATGTGAAGCGGTGGATGGACGCGACGTACCAGCCACAGGGCTACAACGTCGGCTGGAACTGCGCGGCTACCGGCGGGCAGGACGTAATGCATGCACACATGCACGTCATCCCGCGGTTTGCGCAAGAACCATATGCCGGCCGTGGTATCCGGTACTGGCTGAAGCAGGAGGCAAATCGATGGCGCTGAACGGATTCATTCGTCTGCTGCGCCAGAACCCAAGTAAATTTAGCTGACGAGGGGAATTCGCGCCGAGACCCATGTGTAATGATTGAAGGAGCACGCTTGGAAATTGAATCCCGCCGCTCTCGCGAGGACCACGGCGTGATCCTCGCGGTCGTCTTTGCTGCAAAGAGACGAACTTCGTTCCTGCTCGTCCTGGATGCCGAGTCCTTTGAAGAACGAGGTCGGGCGGCTGCCACACCATATTGCGTTCGGTTTTCATGGCCAATACATCACTGACGCTGGCATGTGGGACGGCGCCGCACCTTCATCGTTAGCCGGACCCTTCGCAAGCTCACCGCGAAGGGACCGGGCATGACGTTTTTGCGTCTGCTCGAGAAAGCGAAGTATCGCTTCGTTCGTGAGATCGGGACGCTCGTATTGCGGCAGATGGCCCGCCGGGATTTCGACGTACGACGCTGATGGCATCAGTCTCCGCACTTCCTGAGCAAGCCGAACCGGAATAATCACGTCGTGGGTACCCCAGAGGATCAGCGTCGGCAGCCCTTGGCGTTCCACTCGTCGGAAAAGATCGCTCGACTCGCTGATGGGCAGGCTCGCAATTGACGATGCCAGCGCACGCCAGAACCCCTGGTAACGGAGCTGACTTCGGAACGACGTGATGACGTCTTCGACGACGCGGCCGTCAGACGAATAGTTCTGCAGCCGCTCCTCCCATTGCCGCTGACCGACCGTATTCAAGATGACGCGACCGGCGATTTGGCCGACCACCGGGGTTCGCACCAGTCGAACAAAACCGTCGACCGGCGCATTTACTCCGTCGGGGCAGATGAGGACGAGGCGTTCGACGCGGGTCGGTCGAAACTCCGTATAGAGCATCGACTGCAGCCCACCCGAAGCCACACCCATGAGCGTGATGGGCCCAGTAATCTGGATCGCGGTAAGCAGCTCATCGATCTGTTGGTTGAACAGGGCCGCGTCGTAGCGCACTCGCGGCCGATCCGACAACCCGCGTCCGTACAGATCGTACGTGACGACGCGGTAGCCAGCTTGTGCAAGGGATGCGGCAGTAGGTCGGAACACGCTCCTGGGAATGGAGATCCCGGGAATCAGCAGCACCACACGGCCGTCCGCCGGACCGGTGACATCGTAGCTCGTATACCCGTGCGAGAGTGCGATGAATTTGCCCGGCAAGCGGCTACGTTCGTGTGTGTCTAGACTCAATGGCTCGCGATCTCCAGCGAGCACGCCGACGCTCACGAAAACGACCAGCACGAAGCACGATGGCCCGCCGAGCCATACCCGTCGCCAGCTGGCACGGTGCACCATTTTTGTCCATCGTGAGCGCAACGTGCGGAAATACGCTGTCACGTTCCTTCGCTGAGTCATCGCACGCCGCCGTGTTCGAAATCCGCTGATTCGTGGCGATGTCGAGTAATTCGGCGGAACTCAGACGGTGTGCAGCCGAACGCGCGTCGGAAGGCCAGCGTGAAATGGCTGTGGCTCGAGAAGCCGAGATCGAGCGCCAGTGACGTGATGTCTGTGGAGTATGGCAGTTCAACGAGCGCGCGGGCGAGGCGCAGTTGGGTCACGTAGCGCTGCAACGAAATCCCTTCGAAGCGACGAAAAACATCCGTGACATAGGCAGGCGAGGCACCCACGGCGCGACCCACATCGAACAGCTGCAATCGCTCTGTGAAATGGGCGTTCACAAACTCCTTGGCGCGCCGAATCAGCCGTCGTATCTGAGGTGAACTGACGGACGTGGGAGCCTCCAACTGAAGCGCGTCGCGCAGCAACGAGATGAGCGCGTGATCCAAATCGAGATCGGTTGGGCGATCGTCATTGACGGCCTGATGGATGAACTGTGCGCAGCGCCGCTGCAGCATGGGTGGGGCCCGCCGACTCCGCGCCGCAAAAAGAGGATGTCGCTCCAGATCGAATCCGGTTGCCTCCGAGACGGCTCGCAGGATGGACTCCGCCGGCGTGATGATCACCTCGCCGAAACCGTCGGGCCGATGCCGGCCCATGCGAAACGGCTCCCCGCGCCTGATGAACAGAACTTGATTAGGATCGCTGACCACGGCTTCACCGCCGACGTGCCACACGAAGCCGCCGCGGTACGGGAAGGCGACCTTGAAATCAGGTGAGAAATCCTCAGCCATTAAGGCCGGCTGCGCGCTGCGGCATTCAACTCGCTCGACGAGTCCACTTGCGGATTCGAACAACCGGGTAGGTGAGGTAACTTCTCTAGATGTGCGTGGATCAGGCACTCCGCGCCCTTTCCGCAGCAAGACCAATGGGAGTCCCGATGCACACCATGTGCACCACAATGCTGAGGACGATCCACAGGCGAACGGCAGGTCCCTGACCGGCTGCGGACAACGGTGCGACGATGGCGTTCATCACCGCGTACAGCAGCAGTCCGTAGGCCGCGCCGCAGAGCGCGGGACGTTCGACCAGCAACGGCCAGCGATCTGTGGCGAGGTAGTAGCCAACAGACATGACCGACGCCATGAAGTAGTGCAGCACCAATCCCAGCGTCGCCGTTGAGGTGCCGCCGTCGAAGCTGCTTCTGCCAAGAACGCCGGCGGCGACAGACTGGAGAATGCGCTGCATCGAAACGCCCGCCTTTAGCCGCCAGAACAACCAGGCGTACAGAATGTTCAGCGTCGCCGCGACGGCTCCACCGCCCAGCACAAATGTTGTCGCGCGTCGACACACCGGCTCACTCGAATCGATCCTTCCCCAGTCGCGCACTCGCGATTCGGTAGGGTAGACGTGCCAAAGGACTGACTTCCAGAGCCAATCTGGTACCATTTCACCAGTCCAATTCGAGCCGCCCATGGCGATGGATCTCCATGTCAACCTCGTTGGCCGCAAGGATCTCTGCCGCGAGATCTGCCGTCAGCTGCGCCAGGCGATTGCCGACGGCCGGCTTGGCCCCGGTGACGCATTGCCGCCGACACGGCATCTGGCTCGCAGACTGTCGGTGTCGCGCATGACCGTCAGCGTGGCGTACGAAACGCTCGCCGCCGAAGGATTCGTGACCGCGCGTGTGGGTGCCGGAACGTTTGTCAGCGAACATGCCAGGCGGCGAGGCTCACCGTTCGTCAAGCTCCAAGGCAGCGTCCTTCGGCCACGAGCCGTTTGGCAATCGATCCCGCTGTCGACCGCGTTTGACAGGCCTGCTCGCTATGATTTTCGGACTGGCCTTCCGGATGCCTTGCTGTTTCCGCATCGGGCGTGGCGTCGACTGATGGCGCGAGCCATGCGTTCGGGTGAAGTGGCCGCCGGCGTCTATCAGCATCCGGCGGGGGATCCGGGGCTGCGCGCGGCGATTGCGCGCCATATCGCGATTTCCCGCGGCGTGCTGACGCCGCCAGAGGCGGTCACGGTCACGAACGGCACTCAGCAGGCCCTCGACATCCTCGCTCGCGTCTTGCTGGCGCCAGGGGACCAAGTCGCGGTCGAAGACCCCGGTTACCCACCCGCCAGGCTTCTCCTCGAATCGCTGGGTGTTCGCGTGGTGGGAGTTCCCGTCGATCGCGACGGACTCGTTGTGACAGCGATCCCACGTCGAGTACGGGCCGTCTACGTGACGCCGTCGCACCAGTATCCACTTGGTGTGCCGATGACGCTGGCTCGCCGTCAGGCGCTGCTCAGTTGGGCCGAGCGGCACAAGGCGGCGATCATCGAAGATGACTATGACAGCGAGTTCCGATTCGGTGGGCGGCCGCTCGAAGCACTGCAGACGCTCGACGGGTCTGGCCTCGTGATTTACATCGGGTCATTTTCCAAGACGATGTTGCCGACGCTGCGACTCGGGTTTATCGTGGCACCTTCATCACTGCGCTCCGCGGTTCAGAAGGCAAAGTATGTCTCCGACTGGCATACGTCCGGCCTCGTGCAGGCGGCTCTGGCTCGCTTCATCGATGACGGTAGTTACGCACGGCACATCAGACGGGTTGGTACCGTCTATCGTGCCCGGCACGCGCTGATCGTCAGCACTCTATCCCGCGACTTCAGGCAGCACCTCGAGCTCGTGCCGTCAAGTACCGGTCTGCACGTTACTGCCGTCGCCTCCAGATTGCCGCCCTCGCGAATAGTAGGTATTGCGCAGCGCGCCGCCGATGTCGGTGTCGCCGTCCAGCTGTTGTCGTCGTTCACGGTCGGTCGCTCCCAGCGGGCCGGCGTGATGCTTGGGTATGGCGCGATCGCGACTGACGACATCGAAGAAGGACTTCGGCGCCTCGGCGCGTGCTTTCGCGATTGAGAAACTCTCTCCTCGAGCCCGCAGGATGCCCGCGTCGTCCAGCAGTGGTCGTTCGCAGCTGACAGCACATTCACGATGGCAACTGAATTAATGCGATCATTGTCCGAGCAACTCGGCGAGGGCGGACAATCGGGTCCGTCTATTGCGACCGGCCGCAACGGGCGACGATTCGGCGACGATGGACGATGACAACGACGACGGGTGGTCGCGTCACCCAACTCCCGCAGCACATGGCAGTGGGTCGAGTGCTCCCGAAGCGTACGGCCGCGTCACGAATCCCAAGCGGTTCGCCGTACTGCATGACGTCGCGACGCAGTTGCTGCAGCAGTTGGCGCGCGACTTCGACGTTGAGCGCAGCGAGGGCTACGGGATCGATCCGGAAGTGGAAAGAGGAATCAGGTTAGCGCGGCCGACTGTCACGTTGACGCCGCGCGATGGCACGGCCGCGGCTGTGGCCGTGGCGTTCTCGGCCTTTCCTGGCCTTCGGGTCCGCTTCGGACGCTGGTGCACGGTGACCTTTCCGGGCTGCGGGTGCGACGCGTGCAACGAGAACCCCGATGACGAAGTCATCCGCCTCAAGTGGACAGTCACGAGTGTGATCGAGGGTCGCTTCTTCGAGGCTATCCAGATCGGAGTCACGGACGCATCGACCGAATGGGCGTTCTGGTCTTCCGACCGAAGCGAACACGCGACAGTGTCAGGTCATCGCGAGCAAGTGCAGAACCTGCTCACGGAATCTGATCGCTCCTGGTACGCATGGAAACCTTGGTCGACTCCACGCGTGCAGATACCAGATCCCGAGGCTGTCGCTACGCTTTAAGGTCTGCCCCATGATGATGGGGGACTCGCTTCGCGACCACGCGGAGATCGGGACAACGTACTCGACGCCAGTCAGTATGTAGCGGCCATCTTCCGTGCGCTCGTACAGCAGAATCTCAGGTTTGGCGACTTCGAGGTCGACATCGCGCAGCGCGGGATTCTTGTGGTGAAACCCCATACCGCCCAGCCGCGGGTCTTCGACGCATTGCGAAACCTCGCGTTCGTAACCGGCGGCAACCGCGTTGTCAAGAGCCGTAAACGACTCGGTCGCAACCCTGACCGCTCTCACGTCGTGGTCTACGGCTTCGCCGAATCCGGTTGGGACAATTCCCGGGTCGGAAGTGGAATCGGTCGGCGAACGTTGAGCGTGCACCGAGCAGACCAACGTGAGGACAACAAGGAAGGACCGTCGAAACGCGCTTCGTACGCTGTGATTCATTGTCGAACCCCGCTGCGGCGTCACCGGCTACGATTAAGTGCCGAATCTAGCAGGGCGGCGGCAACGAGTGCTGTCAGATTCTTTCAGTTCTTTGAAGGGCGGTACGGTGCGACGCACTCATTTCTGCTCCTCACGAGCCGCAAGGCGGTGTTCGGGAGTTCCTTCGTCGAGCTCTTGACATTCAATTGGCTGGCTTGGCAGACGATCGCGCGACCTCGCGAACCAGCGCGTGTGCAAACTGCAGCATCCAGGTCATGGTCTCGCCGTCGACCTTTGCCGTTGTGTCTTCATACGTGTGAATCGTGCGGAGAATCGCCGGCGTATGCCCCTGCGCTAAGCCGGAGTCCTGCGCAGCGTTTATCATCAACCACAGTTGGTGAGCCTCGATCGCCGGAAGGGCGCCGATCGACAGCGTCGGAATTTTTGCGCCGACGAAGGATCGATCGTCACCGGGCGGCATCTGCGGGAATGCGACACAGCTTCTTGCTTCCGCAGCACACACGCTCATTAGATGGCGGCGCAAGTTGCGACTCTCGTCGCGCTCCGACGGGCCGTAGAGGACCGTGTCGCCGTAGCCGTTCACGTCGAAGTTGAGCATCGCAATCAGCCCATCCGTCCCGTAAGCGTCGATATATCGCCGCGATCCAATCAGCCCCAGTTCCTCCATATCAAACCAGATCACCTTTACCTGCCGCGGTAGATCGTCCGCACGCAACGCCTCGGCCAGACGCACGAGAGTGACGCTGGACGCGGCATTGTCGACAGCGCCGCGGCTCAACGTGCCATCCGACAGCCGCACGGCATCGTAGTGCGCGCCGACGACAATGGACTCGGTGCCGGTGCCAATCGCCACAATCACGTTGCGTCCTTCCGTGCGCGGCTCGCGACGGATTGGTTTATCGAGCGTGAAGAGCTGAACTGAGTACGTCAGGTTCCGCGCGCGAAGCATTGCCGTCAGCGCGTTGAACCGGTCGTCGTTGGTTTCTGCCGCTGTCATGCGTCGCAAGTCGGCGAGAAAGTTCTCCGACGCCGGCGACTGAGCGCCGTGAAGAAAAACAAGAAAGACAAGGGCGAGCGGTGGTTTCATGATCGATCGCAATAGACGTCCTGGCTCATTAACCCCAAAGCTCACTTCAGTTCGCAGCGCCAACGGCGTTGAACGTTCGAATACTGCCGCTTTCGGCCCGAATCTTGAGGTCGGCTCAATGCCACGATCATCAACTCCAAGTGAATTGAGGGGGTAGATTCACGTCTCGCCGTTCGCTACCGATCCCGTCAACCAGTGCGCTGACATCACAACCGCAGGATTGTTGTCGGTTCTCGAGCCAGGCGCTGTCAGGATTTTTCGGTTGAGCCCATCAGAACATCAGAAAGACTGTAGTAGTCCTCAAGGCTTCGACCTCAGCAACAATCGCGAATTACTCCCGACTGCGCCGGTCGCCGCGAGCGATCGAGCACTTGATTCTGGCACGGCACTACACGCAACGCGCTTCGAGAATGTCGACACCGGTGCGCCCTTGCGTCGGGATGACGAGTCGCAGCGCGAAGCCAGCACGCGCAAGCAACCCGCTGAACTCACCGACGGTGCGTTCCTTTCCAAGGCCGAGCACCAACATATGAAGGTCCATGAGGATCGCCGCGGGCTGATCGGATACGCGGTCGGCGATGACGGCTTCGACCAGCACGAGGCCGCCGTCATGGTTCATCGCAGTGCGGCAGGAGCGGAGGATCCGCACGGCATCCTCGTCGTTCCAGTCGTGGATGACGCGTGAGAGCAGATACAGGTCTCCACCACGCGGCACCGCGTCGAACGCATCGCCCGCCACGACCTTGCAGCGGGCGGTAACGCCCGCAGCTTGCAGGCGTTCCTGCGCCGCTCGCACCACTTCGGGACGATCAAAGAGCGTCCCGTGGAGATCAGAGTATGACTTCAGAATGGCAGCAAGCGTCACCCCGAATCCTCCGCCGACATCGACGATATGGTGATACCGGCTGAAGTCGTACGCACGCAGGACCTCCGCGACTTCGAGTTGAGAGCGAGCCACCATGGACTCTTGAAAGGCGACGAGCCTGTCCGGCGAGGCGGTAAGGTGATCGAAAAACTCGGCTCCGTACACGTGCCGAAATGCGGCACCTCCATTTTGAGCGGACTCCAGCAGCCCTGAGGCGGCGCGATAGTACAGATCGCCACGGCTGAGAACGGCTCCTCGCAATGAATCCCCGCTGCCTGACTGCAAGTAGCGGCCCGCGTCGGTAAGACTGAATACTCCTTGGCCTTCCTTGATGAGTCCGTTGATCGCGAGGCCACGCAGAATCCGATGAAGAACGGACGCATCAGCACCTGCCGCAGCGGCCAAATCCTCAGCCGATTGAGGCCCGCTCGCGAGCAGATCGGCGAGCCGGAGGCGCGCTGCCACATACAGCAGTTGCGTCTGGATGTATCCGTCCATCAGCCCCACAACGACATCGTGTGCTGCGGGTGGAACCGGCATGCCTTCCTCCTCGTACAGAACGCCTAGCAATGACGACCTCAACGAATTGCCGAACAGACGAGTTGGTTTCTTTAGCGTTGCTGCCAAGAAAGGGGCGGCAAGGTCGTGGTTTTGGGCAGTGGTCCGCTTGTGCAGGCGCCGAATTTTTTGCCGTCGGAACCCCGGTGGAACCCCGAACTCTCGGAAAGTGGTCGGGGCGACTGGATTCGAACCAGCGACCCGCTGCGCCCAAGTGGCGCATTATGCGATTTCCCACAACTCTCTGCAATGCTGACTCCTGCCAAGTCGTTGACCTCGTGCCGGTTCGGCGCACCGGCGTGCAGCAAATGACGTGACATCGGGCCGCGGAACCCGAGGTGCCACTCGGGGGCGCCCGCGCCAGGCAGGCGTCCCGCCGCCGCGGTAGTCGATTCCTTTGGACGGAGTAGGAGTCGTATCGCGACGCTGCGGATCCCGATCACCGGCGCATCAGTGTTCGCAGTCCCACTCCAGGACTCCGGCTCAACCGTTACCGACGTTGGGTGTCGGCGGCCGTGCGTGCGGACGACCCACGACCACTCCTTGCCTGGAGGTCGTGCGCGGAAAGCGCCTGGATCCCACGCAGGCACATGTCTACGCCGAATTGAAAGAGCTCGTCCTGCGCATCTTCCGTGAGGTGATCGGCGAGCGCCACAATCGTCGGGTACTCGTCCTTCGATAGCGACGCGAAGTGTTTGCGCGCGTCGACGAGAAGCTTGCGGCGGCTGAACCCGGGCGCCGAGGCGTAGGCCGCAAATCTGGCCTCGTCCGCCGCGAACTCCGTCACGAAGTTGTTCAGGTGATATGCCGCGCGCGCCGCATCCCGATCGGCGAGACCTGCCGTACGCAGAATCCGTAGCACGGCCTCGATGTGCTTCAGCCGCCGGGGTCCGACTGGTGGTGAATTCGCCAGGACCCGCGCGGCGTCGCGATGCGCAAGCAGGCCTCGCCGTACGTTCCACGCCATCTCCTTCAACTGTGCCTGCCAACTGCCGGACGCGCGCGCTACCGGAATCTCGCCGCTGATTTCGTCGCCGAGCAGCGCGAGCAGTTCGCTCTTGTTGTGGACGTGTCGGTACAGGGACGCGGCCTTAACGCCCAGATGCTCGGCCAACCGGCGCATGGTCAGGTCGTCGAGTCCGACCTCGTCAAGCAGCCCAAGCGCCGCGCGAACGACCTGAGCCTGATCGAGGGGCCGGCGCTTGCGCCGGCGCTCCGTCTTGCGAAGGGGAACGAGAGTCATCGATTGAGTCGGATCCATCGTAGCAACCTCGCGGTTGACATGACAACGCCGTTGGCCGTAAGCTAACAATGTTAGCTAATTAGCGACCATTGTTAATACAAGAGGAGGTCCGTGTGAAGACGGCAAAGGCCTACAAAGGGCTGCCGATGGAGGGTGTCATTGCGACGTGGTACACGCGCAACACTGGTCGGGAACGAAGGCGCTTCGAGGACACGGCCACGCTCGTGGCGCGACGATTGTCATCGGGCGCACGCGTGCTCGAGGTCGCACCCGGACCCGGCTACCTTGCCATCGAGCTCGCCAAGCGTGGGTATTCGGTCACCACGCTGGACATCAGCAAGTCATTCGTACGCATCGCCCAGGAAAACGCCATCCGTGCGGGTGTATCCGTCGACGTGCGGCACGGAGATGCTGCACACCTGCCGTTCGCAGACGCGTGGTTCGATTATGCGGTCTGCGTGGCGGCGTTCAAGAACTTCACCGATCCGCTGGGCGCGATTAACGAAATGCACCGCGTCCTGAGACCGGGAGGGCAAGCGTCCATCTTCGACTTGAGGAAGAACGCCACACCCGAGGAGATCGATGCGGAGGTGCGCAACATGCACCTGTCTCGATTGAACGAGCATCTGACGCGGTGGACGTTCCGGTTCATGCTGCTGAAGCTCGCGTACACGCACGAACAACTTGCCGAGATGGCCAAACGCAGTCGGTTCGGCCGTGGCGACATCGCGGTCAACGGCATCGGCTGCGAGCTGTGGATGACGAAAACAACCTGAAAGATCTTCGACACATTCTTCAAAAACACGCGCGTCGGTCGCCGCTACACCATGGAACTGCAGGCGCTGACGTCGGATGTGGTCCTTGTCCACGCGAGCGGAGCCGTTCTCTTCGCTGGAGAGACGGAAACCGATGTCGCGCCTAACGGCCTGATGACGATGGTCGTGATCAACGAGACAGCGGCTGGGAAATCGCGTCGTTCAACAACACTCAGACCGGCAAAGCACGAAACCTCAAGTTTCTGCTGCGCTACGCCAGATCGCGTGGGGCGGAGCTGGTGCGGGAATTCGCAAAGGCCCGAAAGCATATGCTCGAGCAGAAGCGAGTGAACATCGAAAGTGGAATCGGTGAGCGTTTCGGAGAAGGATCGCCATGATAAAGGTTGATCGTACTCGCGTCGAAGCCAACCTCACCGGTCAAGTCACGCGACTCTATCGTGCTTCGGGAAGTGCGGCCGCGTCCCTGGCAAGATTGATGACGTCTTGCACTGACCATTGATCATCCTGTTCAATCGAAATGACGACGGTTGAGCACTCGCCACTCGTCGCCCACCAGAAAGGAAGTGGTCATGGAACCGCGAATCGATGGCCGACGCTTTCCCGATCTCCGGAACGCGATGTGGTGCCTGCAGCACTACAGCGGAGTGCGGATCCGTGTAGCCCCAGGCCGGCATGATTGATGCGTGCCGGATCTCGGATCGATGCTGAATCGACGTGTGTCGCGGGCGTCGCCTGCAGCGGTTGTCACGCCAGCATCACACGCTCGTCTTGTTGGGTAGGCCGCCGGGCACGACGCCCGGCCGCTGAGCGGAGGACTCATCATCATGGCAACACGAATCGACGTGACGAGGTACCCCGATGCTTTGAAGGCCATGTATGGCTTAGAGCGGATCGCGCGCGAGCGCGGCATCGAGCGGAAGCTGCTGCACCTGATCAAAACGCGCGTGTCGCAGATCAACGGCTGCGCGTATTGCGTCGACATGCACACGAAGGATGCGCGTGCGGAAGGCGAGACCGAGCAGCGCCTGTACGGCTTGTCGGCGTGGCAGGAGACGCCGTTCTACACGCCCCGCGAGCGTGCCGCGCTGGAGTGGGCCGAGACGCTGACGCTGATCGCGTCCCACCACGTCCCGGACGAGCTCTACGCCCGCACGCGTGAGCACTTCACCGAAGCGGAGCTGGTCGGCCTGACGCTCGCCGTCATCGCCATCAACGGCTGGAACCGCCTCGCGATCCCGTTCCGCGCGGAGGTAGGCTCGTATCAGCCAGGCGCCGCCGAGGCCGCGGCGGCTGCGCCCGCGTCAGCCTGATCGGCCCACCGCGACTGGGCGGCTGCGGTCGTGTCGTCGTAGACGGCGCGCGGCGGTTGGCGCTGCCGACGCCGCGCCCGCCCTCTATTTTCAGGAGAACGACGAGCTGGCGCGGATCGGCGGAGACGGCGGTAGGCATGGACGGCCTTCAGGCCGCCGAGTTCGGATTCGATGACCAGGCCACCTTCTTTTCAGCGCGTGCGCGTCTCGACGGTCGCGTTCGCGGGCCTGATGCGTCTCCTTGCGGCCATCCGTGCGATACGTGCGCGAGCGGCCGTCCGGTTCGGTGAACGTGACGGTCCCCTCGCCTTCGCTGATGGTGAGCGAGGCGGGCGGTTCCGTCACTTTCTCCATGAGCGCGCACGCATCTGCTTCATGCGCTCGGGACTCGTCGGCGCCGACTGGCATCACGTGCTTGCGCTTCTCCTTGGGGTCGTCGCATCCACCCGACGAAACCGTTCGGAGCGACGCACCTATGATCAGGGGAACACCAACACGCCGAGCGGCGCGTCGCTCCGCGCGCGAGCCGGCTACGCCGGGTGGTTGCACTGGCGACCTCTCCTACGGTTGATTCACGGCGAGGCAACAGGCACGCCACGTTTCCGACATTGGCTCGTGGCGAAAATCTGGGCAGCCTCGCTGCGCGTCGCAGACGGGCTCGGCGGCATGTGTCAGGCGTGAGCCTGGGCGCATACGCACTGCGCATTGATGCTCAGTCCGATCCTTCGAGTGTTCCCGCCTGAGTGGCGCCGGAAGTGCGAACGCCGAAGGCGACCGGCGCCCACCGTTTGACGTAACTCGGAGACCATGCCCGGCCGAGCAAGTGTCGGTTGAGCTGCGGACGATCGCCCGCTAAAACGATTGGGCTGATCGGTCGTTCGGTCTCGGTCGCAAAGTGCAGTCCGCCGGAGCGGGGTCGATCTGTGCCCTGGGAGGTCGACCATGACGGTGGTGCATCCACGTTGCCAGGCGCCCACCCCGATCAGATGAAATACGTCCTCGCGTCCGGTATCTCCGTCACCGATGATCAGCAGCGTCGGCGCCCCCCTGCCCGATGAGACAGGCGGAGGGCTGGTAGCGTGGAAGTCTCGAACGGGGATTTCCACGAATTCGAGCGGGAACCTGTGCTCGCGCACGGGAAGATCAGGTCCATATCCCGGTCCTCAGGCGGTGTGCTCAGCGGAAGCGGTAGTCGGTCACATCGAGCACGCAAGAGAAGGACCGCGGGAAACCACGCGGCGAGGGCTGTCAGCGAGCCGGCGCGCTTATCTTCCCGCTCGAAGTGTGTGTGTGTGTGTGTGTGTGTGTGTATGGGTGCACAGTGATCACGCGTGCACACGCTCCTGAACGCAGGCCGCACGGATTGACCGCCCAATGCCTCGCGCGCGCGTGTGGCGCTCGCTTTGCTCTGACGCATGGTGAAGTCCTGAGGGGAACTCCCACATTTCTCGGGAAAGGACGAGGGAGATGACAACGCACCTGCAAGAGCGCGAGCCGCTAACCGTGAGTTCTCCCGCACGAGGCGCCGTCCAGGTAGAGCCGAGTGACTACCGCACCCAGCGCGAGACACGACCTCGGACACGCGTCTTGAACACCGTGGGTGCCGTGGCGTTCGTGCTCCTCGCGATGTGGGCCGGCTTCGTCAATATCGGATTGCCGCCCGTCGTCATCGTCGGAGGGTCGGGCCTGATCGCCCTGGCTATCTGGTGGCACACGTACTTGCGATCGCCGACGGATCCGTCGGCGATTCTGCCGTTGTTCCTTCTGACGGTCGCGGCGCTCGACGTGCATATGGCCGAGGAATACCTGACGGGATTCGGACCGGCAATGAGTCGACTGTTCGACATCTCATGGACCGAGCGGTCGTTCCTGCTGATCTTCGCGTTTCTTGGGCCGTCGCTGTACGCATTAACCGCGATCGGATTGTATTACCGGATCCCAATCGCGGGGTTCATGGCGTGGTTCATCTTCATAGGCCCGGGCGTCGCTGAATTCACGCACTTCATCTTCCCGCTGCTGACGCCGGCGTTGAGTCCCACGGTGACGACGAACATCAGCGCCTACGTGTCGAACGGGCGACTGGTCGGCGACATGCCGAACTATTGGGTCGGGGCGACAGGGACCTACTACTTTCCTGGACTGTACACAGCTGTGCTCCCGATGATTCCTGGCGTCTACGCGATCTATCGACTCACATGGCGCAGACGGCGTCAGACAAGCCACTAAACTGCGAGCGGCTTGGTGACGTGGAAATGTCAACCACACCACCGAAGACATAACGGTATTCAGCGGCGGAGGTGTTCGCACCGAACGGCGCGTAGATGCTCAACGCGTGAGTTCCCCTAGGTGCTTCATCTCAGGCGCGAGCGTTGTTCCCGGTGCCGTCGAGTAGTCGTTCTCCGCATGAATGAAAAGCGCAGGGGCCGACATGTGCCGGACCTCAGCGAACAGACGCTCACGAAGCGGGGCGGATTGGTTCCAGTTGCCGGCAGCCCCGGACGATTGTGAGTGACTTGACGGGCCCCTAAGGCTTCGTGCTCAGGCCGTGAAGGTGCTCAGGCCGGAGGTTGCTCCCCGTCAAAACCGTGGCCAACCGATCGCCCGCTAGATTGTGAACCCGAATGGCGGCAAGCCCCGCCGCTCCCGACGGTTCCAACAGGAGCCCCAAGGTCTGAACCGAAAGCTGCATCGCCTCGAGCAGGTCCCTGTCGTCGACAAGGACCATGTCGTCGACCAGCGCCACGAGACGGACCACCGATTCCGGCACCGGCACGCGGACCTCGATGCCTTCTGCGATTGTGTCCGAACGTTCGGTCGATACAGGCTTTCTTGCTCGCCAGCTCAGGGCCATGCATGGCGCGCCGCTGGCGCACACCCCAATGATGCGGGTCTGAGGCGCACAATCTTTGATCCAGCGCGCGACGCCTGTGATCAGCGCACCGTCCCCGACGGGTAGCACCACCGCGTCGAACGGGCCAGCCTGGATCAGCTCAACGCCGATGGTGCCGGCTCCCTCGGCGATCGCCATCTCCTTCCCGTCTTCGACGTACACGCAGCCCTCTCTCCCCGCGACGTAGTCGCGGGCGACCGCTTCGCTGGCTGCCGAATCGGCGCCCACGGGCGTGACGCGCGCGCCGAAGGCTCGCATCCGAGCGAGCTTGACGGGATTCACATTCTCCGGGACGAACACCTCCACGGCAATGCCACGGCGCCGGCCGGCATAGGCCATCGCCTGCCCGAAGTTGCCCGTCGATGAACACACCACCGTCGAGCCCGGATCGACTCGTCCCATGAAGAAGTCCGCGCCGCGCCCCTTGAAACTCCGCAGGGGGTTGGCGGTCTCGACCTTCACGACGACGTTGCGGGCAAGCGCGGCGTTGAGCTGCTCGTCGGCGTACTGCGGCGTGTTCAAGAAGACCGGATCGATCGTACGAGTGGCCTCCTCTATGCGCCTGACACTGAGATCGAGATCCATTCTGGCAAGTCGGGGGCAACAGCGAAGCCGTGAGCATCACGGGCGAGGATATCTTAGCGAATTGGAGTCGCGCAGAGATTCGAACCAGCGACCCCCTGCGCCCAAGTGCACCTTTCTCCGATGTTCTGCAACTCTGTGCGCCTCGATACTCGCTAGCTATTGATTGCGCAAATGTTCTGGCGCGCAGGCGCCGAATGGTGTCAGACGAACCCCAGGGTTCCACTCGTACTCGCTAGCTCATCGTTCTGACCTCCAGCGTGACGCAGACAGGCGCAGCGCGGCTTGGGTGGTCGCACCGCTTGTCGGCCTTCCCTGATGCATCTCTGGCGGCCATCGACGTGCTGATCCGCGATGTGAACACGTTGTCCGCGTCGGGGGCGCTGCACGCCGGCTCCGCCTGGTCGCTGGTCGCGAAGCTTGAGGCGGCACGCCCGCCAGGTGGAAGCGGACAAGCACGGTCCGGCCGTGAAGAAGCTGTCGGCGTTCGTCAATGAAGTGAACGCCCTGGTGCGCTCGCGTCGCCTGACGTCGGCGCACGCGCAACCGCTCATTGACGCCGCCAGCGCGCCATCGACATGCTAGCATCCTGATCCCGACGTCCACGCAAACTGCTGCATTCGTCACTGCGCAGGGTTCTCATGCGACCCGCACTCTCGCACCGGCTGCTGCGTCTTGTGAGTCTGGCGACCGCGCTGCTGACGGCGGCGGCGATCCAGGCCGACACCATCAATGCCGGTCTCGATCCGACATTTGGGGCGGCCGGCAAAGTCACCGTCGATCTCGCGTCCACCGAAACGCTGCCGACCAGAGACGTCGCCTACGCCGTGGCCGTCCAGGACGATGGGCGCATTGTCATTGCCGGCGAAAGCAAGGGGCCTTTCGCGGTCATTCGTTTGACATCCACGGGGTTGCTCGATCCTATGTTCGGCAGCGCAGGGAAGACGCTGTTGTTTGGACCCAGCCTTCCAGGCATTGAAACCGAGCGACGGTGCCCGCGATGTTGTCATTCAGCCGGACGGCAAAATCATTGTCGGCGGCGTGGTGACGACGTCCTTCTTTCCCGCGCTGCGGCACATTACGGGCGCGCGGCTTTCGGCGGATGGCATGCTCGACCAGGCGTTCGGTACTGGTGGCACGGTGTTCATCCCGTCGAACTCCGTTCCCGTGTCGCTGTCGCGTGTGCTCCTTCAGGGGACGGAAAGGTGCTACTGATTGGAATGGTTCAGCCGATTTACATCGGCTGCAGGTTCCCCTGTCTCAGTCAAGTCTGGATCGCGAGGTTCAACCCGGATGGCAGCACCGACGGTACGTTCCACTGGCCTCTGAGAACGTGGCGGGTCAGCGATGCCACGCTGCAGCCGGACGGCAAGATCATCCTTGCGGGCGCCCAGAGGGTTGACCCTCTCAACCCGTTCATCCCGATCAGCGTCTTCATGGTGGCTCGCGTGAATGCCGATGGTACGCTCGACACGTCGTTCGGCACGGACGGGATCGCTACGGTGCCGCTCGGCGACAGCAGCGAGGCCAACGCGGTTGCACTCCAGCCCGACGGAGACATTCTCGCCGGCGCCGCCGCCACTGGGTCACTCTCTCAGCGCGTGGTGGCGCGGTTCAACCCGGACGGCACACCGGATCCTGAATTCGGCTCCGGTGGCGTCGTAGTCGCTCCTCTGTCAGTCCTCCCGTATCAGACGATCACAAAGATCGTGATCGTGCCCGATGGCGCGTTCCTGGTCATCGGGTCCACCCGGCACGATCCATTGGATCCAACCAACCTCGACGAAGACTTCCTGCTCCAGCGATCGATGGATGGCACGCGTGATCCGACCTTCGGCATTGGCGGAATTATCAGGACCGATTTTGCGGCCGGCGGCAGCGTCGATCGGGCCCATGGGGTGGCGGTGCAGCCGGACGGCCGTCTCATCGCCGTCGGTCAGGCGGGCGGGCCGCCCGAGACGGACGCCGATTTTGGCATCGCCCGCTACAGCGCCGAAACAGTCCCAGCCGACCCGCTGGCACTCCTCGATGTACTCATTGAGGATGTGAATGGGTTGTCCGTGTCAGGCGCGCTGCACACCGGGTCCGCCTCGTCGCTGGTCGCGAAGCTTAACGCCGCGCGCGCCGCGCTCGAAGCGGACAAGAGGGCACTGGCCGAAAACCAGCTCTCC
Source organism: Acidobacteriota bacterium (assembly GCA_046726375.1). Classification (GTDB taxonomy): domain Bacteria; phylum Acidobacteriota; class Vicinamibacteria; order Vicinamibacterales; family UBA2999; genus DASPWV01. The sequence continues at coordinate 42,919 of JBKPAJ010000065.1, read as the reverse complement.
GCGTTCATCAATGAAGTGAACGCGTTGGTTCATTCCCGGCGTCTGACCGCGATTCAAGGGCAGGCGCTGACCGACGCGGCGCGCGCGGTGATCGCCCTGTTGTCGCCCTAATCGCCAAGGTCAAGCAACGTAGACCGACTGCTTCATTCGTCAGTGTGGAGGCATCCATGCGAAACGTTGTTGTCGACGGTCACCTGAATGAACTTGTCAACTGCGACGCTTGCTCCGCCGCGACGGCCATGAGCGTGCGCTGACGATCGAGCGGGCTGGAGCGAGGCGCGCGATCAAACTGGCAGTGCCGGATGTGACGTAGGCGCCATTCCCGGCGCCGCTGCATTCATGACGATTTGTCCAGCCTGCGCACAGTTTCAGGATCCAAACGCCACAACGCCTCTTGAAATCGCCGGCCATTTCCCGGGTGATCGCGGCCATGACCTGCACGACTTCGACCGAAGGTTTCATGCGGGCGGCGGGGTCGTTCTGCGACATTTGCGGCGTAGATTCTAGCAAGCCTCGGTCCGACGGACCTCGCGCGTAGACTTGCAGGATGCCCCGGCCCTCTGCCCGGCTCTTCCTTCTCATCGCGCTCATTGCCACCCTCACGACTTCGACACAATCGCTACCGCCGGACGCAACCTCTATCCTGATCTCCCGACAACTCGCCGAAAGCCGCCGCCTCGGCGTCGGCGACACGGTGCGTCTGTCGAATGATGCATCGGGAGTGAACGCGCGACAATTTCGGATTGCTGGGATCTACGAGCCAACGCCAGATCCGATGCGCTTTGCTCAACGCCGCCTCGAAGTACGCCTGCATCTGCCCGACATGTTGACGCTGACCGCCGATCCCTCAGATCCAGCGGCCGCCGAGTCCATCACATCCATCAACATCGCCCTCGACGATCCCGCAAACGCCAACGCCTTCGTGCGTGACGTCACAGCTCGGCTGCCCACCGTTACGGCGCGACGGACCGATGCAGCTAACGATCGCACGACCACGTTCCTCGTTATCGAGCGATTCCATCTCGCGATCGCGATCGTCACGGTCGTCGGCAGCGCGGTGTTTCTGTTGGCGCTGATGGTGATGGTGGTCGATGAGCGTCGCGGCACGGTGGGGACGCTGCGGCTGATCGGATTCACGCGGCGTCGCATCCTGATGCAGGTTCTCGCCGAAGGCGCACTGATCGCGACGGTCGGAGCCGCTGCGGGCATCCTCTTCGCGCTTGCCATGCAGGGGCTATTCAATCGTTTTTTTCAGTGGCGCTACGACACGACGCTGATCTTTATCAGGATCACCTCAACGGTGATGTGGCAGTCGATGGCCATCGCTGTGCCGCTCGGCATCGCCGCCAGCGTCGTCGCCTCGTGGACGCTTCTTCGCCGGCATCTTCTGACGCTGGTCGGCCGATAGTGCTTCGCGCCTTTCGATTTGCGTGGTTGAGCCTGGTGCGCCAGCCGGCACGCTCGGTGCTGGGTGTGTGCGGCGTCGCGGCTGTCGGCGCGTTGCTCTTCGACATGCTCCTGCTCTCGCGCGGCCTGGTGTTGTCGTTTGCCGACTTGCTCGAGCGCTCAGGTTTCGACATCCGCGTGCTCGCGTCCGACGCGCCACCGATGACCGGACCGCGACTCACCGGCGCCACCGCCCTGGCCACTGAGTTGAGCGGGCTTCCGGGCGTCGAGACCGTTCTTCAACTGCGCGTGCGCGATGCGGAAGTCGTGTCGGACGGCGAGTCCACCGGTCCTGTGGTTGACTTCATCGGCGCGGACCGGGGCGTGCGATCGATGTGGACGATGATCGAGGGACAGGACCTGCCGCACACGACGAGCTCGACCTCTGTCGTGGTCGTGAACCGGCAACTCGCTGCTCGCCTTGGTCTTGTCGTCGGTTCCACTCTCTCGTTGCGTGGCCGCTGCGGCGACGAGTCCGGTGCGCTCCCGGCCGTACGGTTCACGGTCGCTGGCATCGCGCATTTTCCCTTTGATGCGGTGACGGCCTCCACGGTCGCGGGCACGCTCGCCGATGCCAATCTGCTGTGCGCAGACGACGAGCACGACCGGTCCGAAATGCTCCTGGTGCGATCGACGCCCCAGGTTGGCTCGCTCGGCGCGGCGGCCGCGATCCGCGCCGCCCACCCCGAGCTCCGCGTCGTCACCAACGAGGAGCTCGTCGAGCGATCCAGCCGCGTCGAGTTCTCGTACTTCCGCCAGATGTCTACGGTGCTCGGGACGGTGACGCTGTTCTTCGGCTTTCTCCTGATCGCGGTGCTCCTCACCGTGTCGGTGAACCAGCGCCTGGCGGAGATTGCGGCGTTGCGCGCTGTCGGTTTGTCGCGGGCGCGCGTGACCGCTGGCGTCCTGTGGGAATCGATGATGCTCGTCGGCATTGGAGGGATGCTCGCGCTGCCGCTCGGTTTGGCGCTGTCGATGTGGCTGGACGCGATCCTGCGCACGTTGCCCGGCATTCCTGCCGACCTCCACTTCTTTGTCTTCGAGCCGCGCGCCCTCGTGCTCTACATCGCGCTGCTCGCCGGCGCATCAATCGCGGCAGCGGCGTATCCGATGCGCATCGTGTCCGCACTCCCGATCGCCGCCACGTTGCGACGCGAGGTGATCTCGTGAACGGCGCCATCGTCGAAGCGCGCAACGTGTCCAAAGTGTTTCCGATGGCGGCAGGGCCGGTTGCCGCGCTGCGCGACGTGTCGCTACGCATCGCCCCCGGCGACTACCTCGCCGTCGTCGGACCGTCCGGCTGCGGCAAGTCCACGCTGCTGCATGTGCTCGGGTCGTCCGACGTCCCTTCGACTGGAAGCGTGTGGTTCGACGGGCGCGAGATCGGATCGCTCTCGGACGCGGAACGCAGCCGGTTGCGACTGCGCCAGATCGGCTTCGTCTTTCAGCGCTTCTTCCTGCTGCCGATGCTCACCGCGTGGGAAAACGTGGAGCTGCCGCAAGCGGAAGCGGGCATTGGCCGCGCCGAGCGACGTGAGCGCACGCGCGAGTTGCTGGACTACGTCGGCCTCGCCGCGCGGGCGGGCCATCGTCCGTCGGAGCTCTCGGGCGGAGAGATGCAGCGCGTCGCGATCGCCCGCGCCCTCGCAAACCGCCCCCGATTGCTGCTCGCCGACGAGCCGACGGGCGAGCTCGATCAGGGCACAGGCGAGCAGATCATCTCGTTGATCGATCGCCTACACGCCGACGGGATGGCGGTGGTCGTGGTCACGCACGATCCGGCGGTGGCGTCCCGTGCTCACCGGCTGCTGCGCATGCGCGATGGCGCAATCGTGGAGGAGACGATCAAGTGATTTTGACCCTGGCGCTACGGTCGTTGCTCGCGCGTCCGATTCGAAGCGCGGTGCTTGCCGGCGGGTTCGGCTTGGGGGTCGCGGTGATGGCCGCGCTCCTGGGCATCGGCGGCGTCATTCTCGAACAGGCGCGAACGCCCGCGCTCGTCGGCGGCGGCGACGTGATCGTCGGCAGCGCCACGGGACGGATAGGCAGCGCGCGGTTCGTCCTGTCGAACGCGTTGAGCGGCGGCTCGCTTGGGGACCGCGTGAAGGTTGCGTCGCCGAACGTGCGGTCGAATCTGTATCTCATTGACGGGAAAGGCACCACCGCAATCATCGCGCGCGGCGGCATTCCGAGTCGTGAGCGCGAGTTGGGCGATCCCGAGACGAGCGGCGTTGAGTCCTGGGTGGACACGTCATCCGATCGCGCATGGCTGTCGCCGTCACACGAAGAGATCCTGCGCACGATGGATCGATTCCACGACATCCCGGACGTGCCTGAGCGAGCGAGCTCGTGGATCGAGTGGCTGTACTTCAACGGCCAGTCCGGCTCGACCCGCTTCTATCTGTCGTTCCTCGCCGGTTCGAGGCTCGCTTCCGGCATGCGACCGCTCAACGTACGACTGCAGCTCGATCGAAGCGGCACGATGACGTCGTACTCGCACGTCACTGAGGTCACGGATGAAGAGCTCGTCTCGGCGCCTGACATCAGCGCTGGACTGAACACCGTGCGGCTCGTCGGATCCGACTATCAGATCAAGATCGATCTGCCAGCTGAATCCGCGGGCCCGCGCGCGTCTGGCGAGATCACAGTGCGTGCCATGCCGGGCCAATCGCTTCCGCCTTTCACGATGCGCGGTGCTCGCGGCTGGCTAATGGGCTACGTCGTGCCGGTGATGGCTGGCGAGCTTGGCGGCACGATCGCGGTCGGCCGCGACACAATCGATCTCACCGGCGGCGCTGGCTATCACGATCACAACTGGGGCTTCTGGGAAGGCGTGCGCTGGCAGTGGGGACAAGTGAAAGGCGACGAGCTGTCGTTCGTGTACGGCCGCGTCTACCCTCCGGCTGATGCCGCCGACAGCGCCAGGCTGCCAGGTTTTCTAGTCGCGCTCGGACCGCAAGGGCCGATCGGCTATTCCACCAACGTGTCCATCGACGAATTCGACGCGGACTCCAGCGCTCGGCCACGTCGCATCGTCATCACTGGCCGCAATGACTCGCTCGCAGTCACACTTGATATTGCGGTCAACCACGTGACGACGACGCGCATGGGTGCGTACACGTTTGGCGCCGGGATGAATTTCCTCCAGATGCGTGGTGAGTACCAGGTCTCTGGATCTGTTGGCGAGCGCGCGATTAGCTTTACCGCGCCGGGCAGCGCCGAGACGTTTCGCGGAAGGTAGAGGAGATCGTCATTTCCCGCGATGGCCGCCGCCACCGCGCGCACGGTCGTCGAATAGCAGTCTGGATCCAGTGCGGCTTCGAGAACGCGCATCACGAGTGACTCCTCGAACGCGGCTTCTCGCCCGCCGTCATCGAGATCGGCCCAGGCCGGATGTGGGAGTATCTGCCCGTCCGGAGTGCGAGGACGCCAAGCCGCGATCGCCTCCCTCGATCAGCATCGGCCGTTCCGATCCGTTCATCGAAGGTACTCCCTTACATCGATTCCATCTCGGCCGAGGTTCGAGTTCACATCAGCCAGAAACGCTCCTTGACACGGGACAATGTGGGCCCGCGGCTAGACGCAAGGCGAGTTCGCCAGTCGCGCGGGGCATCAGCCGACGCATGTTGAAACGCGTAAGGCGCGTCTCAGCAGGAGACCTGCGTTTCGCAATACGCAAACACACGCAGACAGAACGCGAAGAGGCCGACACCTTGACACCTAGGTATCGAGGGTTTACCCTAGCGTCCTAGGTATGGCGCTCAAAAACTCGTCGGCTCTGCCGCAAGCTGCGTTGGAGCTGCTCATTCTGCGTACCGTCGCGCGTGAGCCCCTCCATGGGTACGGCATTGCCGTGCGGTTGCACCAAACATCCGACGAATTGCTGCGCGTCGAGGAGGGATCGCTCTATCCCGCGCTTCATCGCCTGGAACAGGAAGGGTTGCTGCGGTCGGAGTGGCAGGCGTCGGAAACGAATCGGCGAGCCCGATACTACACCCTCACCGCCCGTGGGCGTCGGCGTCTCGTCGAACAGCAAGCGAATTGGGAGCGGCTGACCGAAGGTGTGGGCCGCGTGCTGCGTTTTGTATGAGAGGTTTGTTCGTGGCCCGACTGACGCGCATCCTCAACACGTTTCGACGCGGTCGTCTCGATCGCGAGATCGATGATGAGCTCGCCTTCCACATTGACATGCGGGCGCGCGAGTACGAGCGAGACGGAATGACGCCCGCTGATGCTCGGCGCGAGGCGGTGCGTCGAGTCGGCAACGCGGTGGTACTTCGCGATCGCACGCGAGATGTCGATTTGTCAGTGCGTCTCGAAACGATGTGGCTCGATGCCCGATACGCAGCTCGGGCACTGCTGCGCACGCCAGGCTTCAGCAGTGCCGCTGTACTGACGCTCGCGCTCGGCATTGCGGGTACGACGCTGATGTTCGCGTTGATTCAGGGCGTACTCCTCCGGCCGTTGCCTGTGCATGAGCAAGACCGACTCATCTTGGCATGGAGGGAAGTGCCCATCTCGGGCTCTGCGAATTATCCCTTTGGCGCCATTGAGATCGAGGCAGTCGCCGAAGCAAGTCGGCTCCTTGAAAGCGCTGCCGGCGTGACACGAAATGGAGTAGGTCGGTCGGCCATGACCGATAACGGTGTCTCCAGCTACGCGAACGTTGGGCTCGTCACCGGCGGTTTCTTCGACGTGCTCGGTGTGCAGCCGATTCTCGGACGTACGTTCACCACTGACGACGATAAGGACGGCGCGGAGAACGTCATCGTGATCAGCAGCGGCTTTTGGCAGCGTCGCTATGGTGGATCGCGCAACGTTGTTGGCCGGCAACTGCTGATCGGCGAGCGGCCTTTCACGATCGTTGGTGTGATGCCGCCCGACCTCGACTTTCCGACTGGCGTCGAGATCTGGAGAACGACGAACTCGGTGCCGACGGACGGACCGTTTGGTGACGCCGCGCGGCGCGAGGTGAACCTGATTGGCCGGCTGCGTCCCGGAGTCACCGTTGAGCAGGCTGCGAGCGAACTCAGAGCGTTGAACCAGCGGCTGGAAACGGAAGCACCAGCCAACACCCTACGGGGCTTCATTCCCGTCCTGCGCTCCTTCGTGGACGTGGTCGTCGGTGATGTTCACATCACGCTCATCGCGCTGTTCGGAGCGGTTGGACTCGTGCTGCTGATCGCGAGCGCGAACGTGGCCAACCTGCTGTTGATGCGAGGTGAAGGACGGCGCGGCGAGTTGGCCATGCGATCTGCACTGGGCGCAGGGCGCGGCAGGATCGCGCGCCAGGTGCTCGCGGAAAGTATCCTCCTGTCGGTGCTGGCTGGTATCACTGGTTTCGCGCTTGCGTGGTGGAGCGTTCGGGGACTCGTCCGCATCGTGCCCGACGGTTTGCCTCGTGTGGAAGCCATCCGCATCGATGGGATGGTGGTCCTGTTCTCGATCGCCGTCGTGTTCATCACGGCGCTGGCCGCCGGGCTCATCCCCGCACTGTCACCACTTCGTGCGGATCTCTTGTCGCCGTTGCGAAGCGGCGGTCAGGGAATCACCGGCACCTCGGCAAATCGTGGACGCCGAACACTCGTCGTCGCGCAGGTCGCGCTTGCCGTCACCGTCCTCACGGCAGCGGGCCTTCTGATTCGCAGCGTGCTCCGGCTGCAATCCATCGATCTCGGAATGGCCGCGGACCGTCTCGTGCTGCTGGATCTTTATATGCCGCCCGCGAAGGTCGCTGAGCGGCATCAGCACGCGCAGTTCCTCGACGAAGCGATGACGCAGCTCGAGGCACTCCCGGCGATCACGGCGGCAACTCCGGTCAATATCGTCCCCTTCTCAGACCGGGGGCTGGGACGTCCCGCGTATCTCGGCGGAAGGCCAGGGAGAGGTGCAGGCGGCGGCAAACCCGTCGCTCAACCTCGAGTCGATTCACCCGAACTATTTCGAAACGCTTCAAATCCCGATCCTGCGCGGCCGGGCGTTCACGGCCGCCGACCGCGAGGACTCCCCAGAGGTGGCCATTGTCAGCGAAGACGTCGCGTCGTCGCTGTGGCCCCAACAAGATCCCATCGGCAAGCGGCTAAAAATGGGAGGCGTCGCCTCACGCGCCGAATGGCGAACGGTGGTTGGCGTCGCAGCACAGACGCGTTACCGGACGTTGACGACGCCACGACCGACGCTCTATCTTCCCGCTACGCAGCTGCAAATGACCGCGACCAACTTCGTGTTGCGCACCACAGCGCCGCTCGAGCTGCTGACGTCACTGGCGGCCGATCGAATCCGCGCCATCGACTCTGACGTGCGACTGATGCGCGTCGTTCCGTTCACGGAGATGCTCAATCGTCCGCTGGCTCGCCCGCGGTTCAACGCCTTCCTGCTCAGCATTTTCGGGGTGGCCGCGCTCGTACTCTCGACGGTGGGCCTCTATGCGGTCATGGCAGCTTATGTGCGCCAGCGAGATCGTGAGATCGCGCTCCGCTTGGCGTTGGGCGCGGGCGCGAGTCGGATACGCCGTTTCGTGCTTGCGGAGAATGTGCGACTGGCCGGTCTGGGTGCGGTGATCGGTATGGCGGGAGCAGCGGCAACTACTCGTCTACTGCGGGGGATGCTGTTCGAGGTTGATCCCTTTGATCCGTCGACCACGATTGGCGCTGCACTGCTGCTCGTTGCTGCGTCCGCGCTCGCCTCGTACCTGCCTGTGCGCCGAGCCACGCGAGTCGACGCCGTGGCAATGCTTCGGACGTCGTAGACGATCGACTACCAATAGCCCACGCTGGAGTCGGAAGACACGAACTGCGGTATCTGGATAGCTGCGACTAAGCGAGGGCGAGCCGGACCCTCGAAGAGAATCGAACTAGTTCCAGCTGATTGTTACCGAGTCGGAGGCCGTCGGCCGCGATATCGGCGTGACGCAGTGGAACGCGCGTCACAACGGCTGTGCGTTTCAGTTCACGCGCCTTTTGCGCCTGTGAAGCTTCAATCCTTTGGCGTCGCGCCGGCCGGCCAACGGTCGGTGGAACGTCGGGTCGATCCAGCTGTCGACGTACTTGAGGCCGTTATGCATGAGACGATCTTTGTCGCGAAATCGCTCACACCAGCGGCCACCGCCTCAGGGTCCTTGAAGGGCTCGATCAAAGGGTGCGGTCGCGGCTCGGTGCGGACGGACTGCTTGCGAGGAGTCCCTGCCCGGCGCTATTGGCACCCGTGGCCCGCCCGCGAGCGCCCCAATGCCTGGCGTCAACCAGGAACCGCGCCACGCGATCGGCGCCGTCGATCACGTTCTGCGCCGCCCTCACCTTGCCCTGAAAGCAGCTGGGAAAAAGAACTGAGCTCGGGCAGCTACGACGGATAGGTTTCGCACTGCTGACGCACCAACCAGTTGTTCGCGCACAGGGTGTTTTCTGGTGACAACGGCTGGCGATTGGGTTCCGTGTGCCCAGCTCCACCGCATTCGCAAGATTCAAATTCGCATTTAAACCCCTCAGTCGAGGACCTGACCGCATGACTGGTTGATGATCGCTCCGGTTACCGCATTCGCGCCCGCGGAGGCCAGAAAGGAGATGACCTTTGCCGTTTCGAGAGCCGACGGCGTGCGGCCAAGCAGTGTCTTAGAGGCGACGATCTCTGCCATCTTCTCCTTCGGCACTGCGAGGGTACGCCCGCCCAAGTCATAGGTCTTGCATGGTGCGCGTCTCGGCCATTCCCATAGATCGGACACACATCACTCGCACGCCGAAGCGACCGAGATCGGTCGCGAGGGACCTCGTGAGGGATTCGAGCGCGCCGAAGGCGGCTCCTATGGCCGACGTGTTTGGTGACACTCCACGCGAAGGGGTTGCGGTGAGGAAGACAATGACACCTGACGCTTGTCTGATCATGTGTCTCGCGACGGAGCGCGCTGTGATGAACTGCGACCGCACGATGCTCGTGATTGGCAGCATGAATTTCTCGACTGGCAGTTCCATTGTGCTCGTCGCGTTCGCGTATTCGATCGGCTGCGGGCCCATGGCGTTGAATACAATGTCGATGTGCCCCGCAGTGGCGGCCACCTGGTCGACGTAGGTGTTGACGGCAGCTTCGTCGAGCGCGTTGACCTCGGCAACTGCGGCTTTCCCGCCGCCACTCCTGATCGCGTCCGCCCCTTCCTGGACGCGGGACTGGGTCAGACTGGAAAGGAAGACCCGTGCGCCCTGCGCCGCGAACTCCCTGGCCACGGTTTTCCCGAGCGTACCGCCGGCGCCAAAAACGATCGCAGTTTTGCCTTCGAGCATCAATGCTGCGCTCGTATTCGTAGAGGACATACGCACTCCTTGTTGTTGGCAAGCATCTATGTCTCCGTCTACGCAACGTCAGAAAACCGGGATTTCAATGCCGCGACGACATCGTTGACGGCTCGTTCGCGGGGCACGAGGAACTCCCAGGATGTCTCGGCGACGGGGCTCGGCTACCGCATTGAAAGCGTCGGACGTCGTCGCTGCGCGCGGCATGAGTTCATCATATTCCCATTAAGGAATATGTCAAGCGCGTGCGTATTCGCCTGATAACGGTTAGGGCCTACTTGGAGCCAATGGATGCGAGGGTGCCGAGTGCCGTGATGAACGCCCCTGGTGATGGCGCACCTGGTCGGCGCAGCTCGAGTTCCCCCCATAAACACCAAGCTGACTATCAGTTCATTTGCGAACGGCGTCACCGCTCGCGCTGTCGCTGCGACGAAGCACTTCGTTCAGCTTCTCGGCAAACGCGGCGGCGTGACTACCAAAACCGCCGTGGCCCCCAGGGAAGTCAACCACCTGCGTCCCGAGCCGCTCGGCTAAAGCAACGGTGGTGTCGTGTGCGAGTTGCCCGCGCGATGCCGATCCGGCCGCGACAATGACACGAACTGGACCGGCACCGAGTGCTGCGATATCCGGAATCCATTCGCCGACCTGCCGCAAAGTATGCGCAAGGAAAAGATCGACGTTGTTCGCCATCCGGGCCATCATTGCCGCCATTTCGGGACCGGGCTGGGCCTGTGGTCCTGCCCCTTCCCGCGGAACGCCTTCGAGTCCTGCCTGCGCGAGGAACTTCGCCATCGCCGGTCCAGCGCCATCTCGCTTGTACACCTCGTAAATCTCCTGGCTGGCGATGCGATGGCGTTCGCGATCCGGCAGCAGCGCTGTCGCCGGTGGCTCGTGCGCGACGAGCGTCTGAACACGGTCCGCGTGGCGTGTGGCGAGTGCGAGTCCAACTAGGGCGCCGCCGCTGCTGCCGAACACGTACGCCGGCTGCGTACCCAACGCCCTCAGCAGCAAATTGGCGTCATCTGCATGGACCTCAGCCCGCCACTCGTCGGGCGGCCCATCGAGGGTGCTTCGCGAGTTTCCCCGGGGATCGTACGTGACTACGGTATACCGCTCAGCGAGAATCGGCGCGATGCCCGCGAATACATCGGCATCGGCGGGCCCACCCGGAATCATGAGCAGTACCGGCCCCGATCCGCGGACCTCGTAATACAAGCTCCCCCCTGGCACCTTCATCGTCTTCTTCATCACCTCGGCCTCCGCACCCTGTGTGAACACGTCCCATTGCGCCGACGCAATCAACCCTGCCGTCAGGCACAGTCCTACGGCCACGTGGCAAGTCGTTGTGAACATGTGTGTCGTCTCGGTCGAATCGACGCCTCCTGTATGCCTAGACCCGAACGCAGGAAAAACTCACTGGTCCGGCATGGCAGACGCAGCGCCACGCCAGGGGCAAGAACGCCGGGAACGAATAGCAGAAAAGGCGGCGGCCGCCGGCGGTCGAGGTTAGAGCATCGGCGGCAATCGGAATTGGGAGACCAGCACGGGCGAGAACGAGATCACTTCGGCAATCTGATCATCTTCCACACGCAGCACCGCGACTCCTGTCAGGCGGAACGAAGACTGGCCATGTGGGCGGAGATACCCGGCAGCAGCGGGCTGGCGGTTGGCTGCTGTCGGCAACATGCGAAAATCGCCGCGCCGCTCCATTGGGAAGAGCGCGAACAGGCGTTCGATTGCCGCGCGCCCGTCGAACCACAGCGGCGCCGGTGGCATCGACCAGCGGGCGTCGTCGCGCAGAAGCACTGTGAGCGCGTGGGCGTCTTTGTTCTCCCACGCGGTCATGAACCGCTCGAGCAGGTCACGCTCGCGTTCAGTCCGTGTGGCTGCCGCGTCGCGGCGCTCGCCGCGGCGGAGCGTCCGCAGCGTCGAACGTGCGCGCTGCAGCGCGGCATTCACCGACTGCACAGTCGTGTCGAGCAGCGCGGCTGTCTCCCTCGCCGACCAGCCAAGCACGTCGCGCAGGATCAAGATCGCCCGCTGTCTTCCAGGGAGGTGTTGCAGCGCCACAATGAATGCGAGCTCGATCGTCTCGCGCGAAACGATGATCGCGTCGGGCGCCGTCTCGGTCGGCGCAGCGGGCTCGAGCAGTTCGTCAGGGTACGGCTGAACCCATGGAAGTTCCGGCGCCCACGGCGGCTCAGCGCGCGCTTCCGAGGCGTTCGTGGCCGCGGTCACGGGTGGTGCCACATCCTGTGGCATGATGCGGCGCGGAGCCCGCTCGAGCACATTGAGGCACGCGTTGGTGGCAATGCGGTACAGCCAGGTGCGGAACAGCGAGCGCCCCTCGAACTGCTCGCGACCGCGCCATGCGCGCAAGAACGTGTCCTGCACGAGGTCTTCGGCGTCGTCCACCGAGCCCAGGATGCGATAGCAGTGGACGCGCAACTGGCGCCGATAGCGTTCCGCGAGCGCCGCAAATTCGGACTCGTTGCCATTGCGCACCGCGTCCACAACCGCAGCCGTCTCGCCGCCACCGATTGACACGTCAGGAGACGCATTACGGTCGTCCTGCGCAGCAGTGTTTCCCTCGTGCGGTTCGCTATTCTTCGACATCGTGCGCGTGTCGCCTCAGATGTGTAAACTACCAAAACGTCATGGCTCGCAAGCACGGCCCCTGGTGGGCAGACACGTGGTGGGGAAAGAGGACCACCGCCGTGAATGTCTCAATCGTGGTCGGGCTGCTCCTCTTCATGTTGTGGAAAGCGCTGGTTCCATTGATCGCCGGTCCTCACGGCTGCTACTACCAGCGACTTCATGGGATCGACGACCTCCGTTGCGCACTGAAGGCGAGACGATAGGAACTATTCACTGCCAGGTCCACGCCAAGCGCGCTCGCACGTTGTGTCGAAAAAGATCGGGCGGGCCTTCAAGGCCGATCCTGATCGCGTCTTCTACGCCACCGGTCCACTCACCATATGACCTTCAGGCCCTCGTAAAGCTTGAAGGATTCGTCAGGCGTGACGACCGGAATCTTTTCCACGAGGGCCTGGGCGATGATTTGACGGTCGAAAGGATCGGCATGATGTGTGGGCAGATCGAAGAGGCGGAAAGCATGCTCCGTCCCGTACGGCAAGACCCGCAATCGCAGATCAGCGACGCCTGCGATCGCGTCCGCCTTGCTCAACGTCAGCCTCCCTCTGGTCTGTTTAACGGCAATCTCGGTCAGGGAAACGACGCTGATTTCGCGCATCGCAGTCGCTTTTCGCACAGCGGACATCGCGGCACGGGACAGGCGCTCCGGAGTGCTGATCGCCCAGATAAAGGTGACCGTGTCGAGAATGAGCCGCATGCGTTAACGGCCATCGAGGAGGGCTTCGACCTCATCGTCCGTCATCGGCTTCCACCAGTCGGGGTCGAGAGCGGTCACCTTTCCTTTCAATGTCCCGAACTTCGGCTTCTTTGGATCGGCCTTCGTAGTCCGGACGATGTCCACCACCGGCGTTCCGTGGCGGTAGATCGTTACGGACTGGCCGTCTTCGACGGCCTTAATCAGCTTAGGAAGCGTATTCTTCGCTTCGGCGACACTGACTTTCATGTCGTCCGATTATAGCCATAACAAATAGCCATCTCAAATTCCGAGCGAGAGTCCGTTGTTCAACTCGTTCCCCCATTCGGCGCGACAATGACTCCAACAGGAAGTGATCAATGCCGATACTCGTCGCCACCGACCGCGAGGTCCTCGTCATCGATGTTGAGCGAGGCACCTCCGCGCCGACACACGGGCTCGGCGGCGGTCCTACGTGCCTCGCGGCGGACCCGCTGGTTCGCTGGCGTGTCTGGTGTGGCACCCACCGCGACGGCATGTTCAGGAGCGATGATGGTGGAAGGTCCTGGCAGTCGGTCGGCCTCGCGGGGCGTTTGATTATGGCGGTCACGGCGAGCCCCGTGGAGCCGGACGTGGTCTGGGTGGGCACCGAGCCGAGCGAAGTATGGCGGTCAGGAGACGCCGGCAGTACGTGGCAGCAGACCAGCAGGTTGGACACACTGTCCTCGTCGTCCGAATGGTCCTTTCCGCCGAGACCGGACACTCATCACGTTCGGTGGATCGCGTGCCACCCGCTCGAGCCGGAACGACTCTGGGTGGCGATAGAGGCCGGCGCGCTCGTGTCCACGATCGACGGCGGCCTGACGTGGCGCGATCGCGTCCCGGGTGGACCGTGGGACACCCACGAGCTCGCCATTCACCCCATGATTCCCGACACCCTGCGCGTCTCCGCTGGCGATGGATACTTCGAGAGTTACGATGCCGGCGCCACGTGGCACTCGCCCAGCACCGGTCTCGAGGTCGGCTACTTGCGGAGCGTGGCAATCAATCCGGAGCAACCGGAGGTCGTTGTGGTTTCAGCGTCGTCCGGCCCGTACACCGCGTACGTAGCTGGCCGCTCGGATGGCCGGCTGTATCGACGCATCACTCGCGATCGCTGGGAGCGGGTGCACGAGGGCTGGCCGGAGCCAGCCAGCACAATCGCACCTCTGCTCTGCGCAGACGCGAAGACCGGGGAGTTCTGGGCCGCGGATGAGCGCGGCGTACACCGCTCGGGTGACGGCGGAAAGAGTTGGCGCCAGGCGGCCAGTTATGCGACGTCACCCCAACATTTACGCGGCCTCGCGCTGGTGCGGTGACCGTCGATTTTCTCATGCGCCGGAGTTATACAGACGGCAATCCAATCGAACTCTTCGAGCTGCCGAGCTCTGAACTCGCGAACATGCTCACGGACGACGCGTCAAGCGCTCGTTTCCGGTGGAACCGGTTCGCACCCTCGATCCAGTGCACATCGCATCGGCCCTTTAGAGCGGGTCGAAGACGCGCGACTGGTGCGCCGGTGGGATTCCAGCGTCGGTCAGATGGCGCGACGCGTCGTGTCCACGTCAGCCCCGCCGCGCTGCCTCGATGGTGGCAATGTCGATCTTCTTCATCGGCATCATCGCCTCGAAGGCACGCTTTGCCTCACCGCCACCAGCCGCAAGCGCCTCGGTGAGCGCGCGCGGGGTGATCTGCCAGGAGAGGCCCCAGCGGTCCTTGCACCAACCGCACTGGCTTTCCTTGCCGCCATTGCCGACGATCGCGTTCCAGTAGCGGTCCGTCTCTTCCTGATTGTCCGTCGCGATCTGGAAGGAAAAGGCCTCGCTGTGCCTGAACTCCGGGCCGCCGTTGAGACCGAGACAGGGAATGCCCAGAACAGTGAACTCCACCGTCAGTACATCGCCCTCCTTACCGCCCGGGTAGTCACCAGGCGCCTCGTGAACAGCGGTCACTTGACTATCCGGAAAGGTGGCGGCGTAGAAGCGCGCCGCCTCCTGCGCGTCCTTGTCGAACCAGAGGCAGATCGTGTTCTTTGGCTGCATGTTCGTGTGCTCCTTGTGCTCGATCAGGCGAACGCCGCGGTCTCCGCGTCGAACGCATTGGGCGAATTGGCCGCCGAGGCATCGTGCGGCGGGCCAGCGCAGCGCCCGGGCGTTCCTCAGCGCGTCGTAGGCGGCGGAGCCGTTGAGGGGTCGACCCACCTCATCACCGCATGGAGGTGGGCCTCCGGCACTCGCCGCGGTAGTTCCGGCGAGTGTATGCAAATCTTGGACACCTAACTGCTGAAGGGCGGAAAATCACCAGAACATAGTTACTTGCGAGTTCTACACACCTCCTCGTTCTCCTTCAGTCGGAGTGTATCGATGAGCGTCATAGCCAGAGGTGTCGCGCGGACGCGTGGTACGGGATACGGGACGATCCATTCTGGTCGGACAATCTGCTCACCCGATTGATTTGACGGGCGATGGCATTGACGTCACCAATGCTCCGAGAGCGGCGGTCACGAGCCCGGCGCGGATCGCGTGACCATATTCCCAGCGGTCGCGCCGGTTCTCCCAATCGTGCGGAATCGCATCAGGCGGCCATCGCATCACCTCGACTTTGACTGTGCTGCACGGCCCCCCGGAAGATGGCGTGCGCGGCCGCGAGGCACACGGCCGCGACAGCGGTCGATCGGAACGCCTCGCGTCGCTCACGCCGCGTCCGCCACGCGAGCAGATGGGTTGAGATCACCGGCGCCACTTCAGCCAGTCCCGCAGTCCTGCCCGAAGTTCGGGTACAACGTGCGGTAGTCTGAATCACAGCGACCGTTCGTAGCGCATCTTGGCCGGCAACTCCATCACGTGCGCGACCGCGGCGGTCATCGTCATCGCAGTCGACATCAACGACAAACGCCAGAGGTTCAGCGCTGAGTCGCCAGTGCTTTCTCGTTCAGTTCGCATTGTGTTCATTATCTATTCAACTGGACGGCCAGCCGTGACAGTGACGTCGAGTTCGTCGGCGGTCAAAGCGATGGACTTGAATGTTGAATATAGAGAAGAGCGTTCAATGCGACTCCCGCGAGACGACAACCTCAAGGAAGCTGGCCGAACAATAAGGCCTGCCGTCGAAGCGTTGGTTTGAATCTGGCATCTCCTCAACAGGGAACTGGGCTAACCCGAAAGCCAAGCTCATCGCACCAACGAATTGTGGCTTACGCCTCTGACACGGCCAATTCATAACTCGAAGGAGGATTACATGACCACGCAGACTGCCGCGAATGCGACAACCAGCAACGTGGAGATTGCGCGAGCCGCCTACGACGCTTACGTGACCAAGGACCGAGCGGCCCTCGAGGCTCTCCTTGCCAGCGATTTTCATTTCACGAGCCCTCTCGACAATCGCCTCGACCGGGACACGTATTTCCGGCGGTGCTGGCCAAACAGCAAGGTCATCGAGAGGTTCGACTTCATCAATCTCGTCACCGACGCCGATCGCGTGTTCGTCACTTATGAAGGACGCAATACGAATGGTCATCGATTTCGGAACACCGAGATTCTGACCATTCGGGGCCAGCACATCGTCGATGTCGAGGTGTACTTCGGCTGGTCTTTGCCTCACAGGGCGCCGCAGGGAGGCTTCGTGGACCAGGCTGAGCCCGAAAAACAGTCCTGACAGTCTGCACGCTAATGCATCGGGCAAAACGACGCGGATGGACCAGGGCGTTAGTTCCCAGATATTGGATCGCTCATCGTGGCGGCCGAGGTACGTATTGCCGTCGGCACCTTTCAATTTGAAGTACCGGTAGTCGGCCGCCAGCCACGCGTCGACCACCTCCGCGACGACGATGCGCGGATCTCCAAGATCAGTATGCGTGGCGTCTGCTCGCCACGATGGCCGGCGTAGCACTCGACACCAATGCTAAGGAGCCGTTCTTCAAGCATCTGAGATCACCATACAACGTTGACGCCTCGCAATCGAACAGCTTGACACGACTCCATCGTCGCGGCGCATAGTGGCCTATGGCAATCGAGACTATCAACGGTACGCTGCAATTGACCCGGCTGACGAACGAGTCGGCCGAGTACGCCGCACGACGCGAAGAGCTCCGCCTGGTGGAAATCGAGTTGATGCGACAGCGCGAACGGGTCGCTGCGATGCGCCGTCGCCTTCCGGCGGGCGCGATCGTCCAGGACTATGTGTTTCAGGAAGGGCCGTCGAACCTCGATGCGGGGGACACCCCGATCCAGACGGTCCGCTTGAGCGAACTGTTCAGCGGGCCCGATCGGTCAGTGATCATCTACCATTTGATGTACGGGAAGCGTGAGACCAATCCCTGCCCGATGTGCACGATGTGGATCGACGCCTACAACGGCGTCAGTCATCATCTCGCCCAGAACGTCGACTTCGCCATCGCCGCCGCCGCGGATCCGCCTGCCCTGCGCCAGCACGCTCGCGCTCGAGGGTGGCGCAACCTTCGGCTGCTCAGTTGCGGGAACAGCACGTTCAAATATGACCTTCGCAGCGAGGATGCCGAAGGCAGGCAGGACTCGACCATCTCGGTCTTTACCCGGGATCGCGACGGCACGCTCCGTCACTCTTACTCCGCACACCCCTGGATGGCCGAAGATGTCAAAGAGCGGGGAATCGACCTGCTGACCCCCGTCTACAATCTTCTCGATCTCACACCGCAGGGGCGCGGTGGGTGGTACGCGAAACTTGCATACCCAGACGGCCCGCACTGGTCACCGCGGTGAGACGGGAGTCAGCGAGCGGATTCGAACAGCTCGATGGGATTCCCGTCAGGATCCTCGATTTGGACCTGTCGACCACCAGGCCCGGTCTCTACCTCGTTGCGAAACCGTAGTCCCGCCTTCTTGAATTCACCGATGAGCCCTGGTAGATCGGAGACCTTCAAGACGACCCGATTCCAACCGCCCGGCTCCTGCGGCTCACCGTTCGGCATCGGCCGCGAGCCTGATGCACCGGGACCGCTGAGCAGCATCCGCGTGTCGCCCAGCGAGACGCTCGCAAATGCCGGGAGTTGCTGGTGTTCCACTGTGAATCCGAGGTGCTGCGTATAGAACGCGACCGCGCGAGCGACATCTTTTACTTGATAGCGAATGCCATGAACGCTCTTGATGATCGTGTGTCGTTCTACGCTTCCGGATTCGGTTGTCTGAGCCATCTGAGCCTCCTCTTCCACGCAACACGTCCTACCAGCGAATGACGCCGTCCGCGTCTTCCACGACGACGACGTCGTAGTTGTCGAGCATTGGCACCAAGAGGTGCTTCAGCTCGTTCGTCCACAGGTCTCCGTCGTGGAACCTTGCCTTCATCGGCTCGTGCGAACTCCGGTCAGGAAACCCGCGCATAAAGAAGAATGTGTCCGGATCGTCAATCGACAGGAATGGACCTAGGATCTTCATCCCGCTCTCGACGTGAGGCGGAACCATCTTCGAGCGAAAGATACGTAAAAATTCGTCGCGCATGCCTTGCTTCGCTCGATACGTGCGCATCTCGATGATCACGATTCTCGTGAGCTCCTCCACGTTGTGACGGCCGCTTGTTCAGCCGCGACCGCTCTCGTGCGGCGCCGATGCGGCCGCCAAATGCCGCAACTTGTCCGGATTGCGCACCACGTACAGCGCTCGTATCACGTCGCCCTCGATCTCGAACGCCGCCGTCTGCACGGGTCCTTCGGGTCCGTCCACGATGACAGCGGGCAGGCCGTTGATGGTCGCGAAGCGCAGCGTGAAGTCGTCGCGCCACCAGGCACCTGGGCGTTTGCGTGTGGCGTCAACCAGGAACCGCGCCACGCGATCGGCGCCCTCGATCACGTTCTGCGCCGCCCGCACCTTGCCACCGCCGTCCGTCACCACGCGCACGTCGCTCGCGAGCATCTGCGTCAGTGCAGTCAGATCGCCCGACTGGGTTGCCGCCGCGAATGCAGACAGGAGCTGCGCATGTTTCGCATCGATCTGGCCCGAACGCGCCGGCGGCGCGATCGCGCCGCGTGGCCGCGCAGCGCGCACGTTTGCGCGTGCGCGCGCGGCAAGCTGCCGGCATGCAGCCTCGCTCCGCTCCAGTGCCGTGGCCACTTCGTTGAACGAGAAATCGAACACGTCGTGCAGCAGGAAGGCCGCCCGCTCGAGTGGCGACAGCCGGTCGAGCGCCAAGAGCAGCGCGATGGAGAGATCCTCGGCCAGCTCCGTGCGGCTGTCGGGCGCGAGCGCTTCGGTGTCAACAACCGGCTCCGGCAGCCACGGGCCGACGTACTCCTCGCGCCGGGCACGCGCCGAGGTCAGCATGTCGAGACAAATCCGCGTCGTCGTGGTCATGAGAAACGCTCTCGGGTTCGACACGTTGTCGCGGTTGGCCGAATGCCAGCGCAAGTACGCCTCCTGCACCGCGTCCTCGGCGTCGGCCATCGACCCGAGCATGCGGTAGGCGAGACCGAGCAGGCGCCGGCGGTACGGCTCGAAGCTCGCGGCGGGATTCGACATCGCGTTCACGGAACTCACGTCGTGCGCACCGCCGTCAGGCCGTACGGTGGGAGCGGGCCAGAGCCAGCCCGCCGAGGGCCATGCCGATCAGCCCCAGCACCAACGCCCCGGCGCCGCCGACTACTCCGTTGCCGGTGCCGGGACCACCGTTGGCGATAGCCAAAACCAGCCCGCCATTGACCGCGGCGATTAGCCCCGCCACCAGGGCCACGATGGCTCCAAGTCCCCCAGAGGCGGTGCCGAAACGACTGGCGGGGCGGGCCAGAGCCAGCCCACCGATGACCACGCCGACCAGCGCCAGTACAGCGACCGTGGTGGCCCAGAGTCGCCGGGGGGTCAGGCCGTAAACCGTGGTGGCGGCTGGCTCGGAAAGGTGCGCGGCCACCAGCACGGCATGCACAAGCCCCCCCAACAGGGCGGCTGCAGCCAGGGCGCCGAGAATAAGAGCGAAGGTTCGTTTCATAGATTTTCGTTCCTCTAGTCCTCCAATGGTGGGACGGGATAGGCCTTCGGAATGTGACATGGCTGCTACCTTAGGTTATTCCTTCGCCTCTAGGCGCTACAGTTGCTTCGGCCAACTTTCGGCATGGCCGCGAGTAGACACCCTGAAAGGTTCGCGTCACGCGAACATGAAAGAGCTCCGGTTCGACGCCGACAATGGCGAGACTAGTGAAGCTAGTTCAAGGGCGAGTGTCGTTCGAGAACAGAATCAAAACGTTTGGGTATCGCGGCCTCGATTATCGACCGGCTGTAGCGCAACGGCTCCTCATTGGACGGCTCTTGTCCGATCCGGCGCCCTCTGCGAGGCTGCTGCTGCGCCGGTCAGCGATTGGTGAACGAATCGGCGAGGAATTTTCCGACAATCTGCGGTACCCTGGGGCGAGTTGATGAAGTTGTACTGGCTGTAGCCAAGCACGACCCAACAACACGTCGGGATAGCGACCCAAACCGACTCGCCGTAGTCGGCCATGGCGGTAGTACTGCGTGAAAGACTTGTGCCCCGCCGACGTCACGCGGATCGCGAAGCCTGGCACGATCGTGTCGAACACTTCGTACCGCTTCCGTTGCGGTTTCAACAAGTCGAGATACCGAGCGGTCAGAGTGACAGTCGCCATGGTTTTTCTACCCTCCCGATGTTTCTTTGGCCGCGGTTCACGCGCATCTTCATCCACGCGCCTGACCGAAGGCCTGGCTCATAGAGACTCGCGCAACGTTTCGCGACGAGTCCTTCGAACCCGTGCACCTTCACTGATTGGATCAAAGTGGGAAGATCCGCATCGAGCGACGCCGAGTACCGGACCGGTTCCGGTGTCGAACACTTCGTACCGCTTCCGTTGCGGTTTCAACAAGTCGAGATACCGAGCAGTTTCGGAAGAACCCTCTTCTCGAGCAGCTGTCGCCGCTTCTCCAGTGGCTCGCGCCTCACGTCTCGGGTGTTCTTGAAATATCGAAGATGGGAGGGGTCGTCATCGCCCAAGATAAGGCGACCGCCGAGTACCACGGAATGCCGCAGGCAGCCATCGACACGAGCGCCGTGGACTACGTGCTCCCTCTGTCCTCAATTGCGGCCGTGCTTGTCCAAATCGTTGGTGGTGGCGCGCCGGCTCTCGCTTAAGGCTTGGGACACGCGACGCTTACGAGCACAAGACCGGGCGCTAGGCGGATGTCGTGAGAGAGAGTGCAATAGCCCAATGACACAATCGGGCCAAATGCGGACTCCACTTCGAGGACCTCCGCTAGCGGACCTGCTCGGCCAGCGCGACGAGGATGCCCTCAGGGCCCCGAACGTAGCAGAGCCGATACTTGTCCTCGTACTGCGCCACCTCGCCAACGAGTTCGGCGCCATGCTTCTGCAGGCGGGCAACGACGTCGTCGATGTCGTCAACGGCGAACATAATGCGACGTATCCCGAGCGTGTTCGCCGGTGCGTTTTTCGGTTCAGCGCTGACCGCCGTCGGCCTCTGGAACTTCATCAGCTCAACGCGGCCGTGGCCGTCCGGGGTCCGCATCATTGCGATGTCCGTTCGGACGTCGCCGAGCCCGACCATTTGGTCGACCGAAGGTCCCTCGACTGTCGTCTCGCCCTCCAGGTGGAGACCAAGTTCGACAAAGAACGCGATAGCCGCGGCGAGGTCGTCGACAACAATGCCGACGTTGTCCATCCGTCGAATCGTCATGTCCCGAGCATAGCTCGTTGAATCATCCGCACGATCGCGTTGACCTGGTCCGACGCCTCGCGTCTCGACGGCGCTGCTAAGGTCGCCGACGATCACAAATCGCAGTGACGCGTGAGGCGTTCGTTACCGCAGGGTCTGCGCGCCATCGACGATCAGGTTGGCGCCGCTGATGTAGCTGGCCATGTCGGATGCCAAGAACAGCACCGCCTTTGCCGATCTCGTCGGGATAGCCGGGGCGGCCCAGCGGCATCATGGTGGTCAGCATCTGCGCGAAGGCGCCGCCCTTCACTGCGGCCTGCAACTTCTCCCGAGTCTTGACTGCGGCCTCCGGCACCTCGGATTCGCCGAATGTGCCATCGCTCATCTTGTCGATCCGTTCCTGGGTGATGATCGATCCGGGGGGTCAGCGCGTTGACCAGAATCCGGTGCTCGGCTTGTTGTAGCGCTGGATAATCATCTGCGACATTCGAAGTTCATTCGGTCTCATGCGAGCACCATGATGGATGCTTCCGAACCAAGGCGACCGACTCGACCCATACAGATCCGCCGTTCGAATACTTGAAGTTCACCGACAGGGATACGCGCTGGTCACGTTTCTATTTTCTGGACGAAAGGTTTGGTCCGCCGGAGACCACGCAAATGCTTCTTGACGCGCTGAAGGGCCTGTTGCAACAACCTTCCTCCCCACGAAGGAAAGTAGTGCCACCCCGTTCGACTCTGTTCTCCAAGAAAAAGTAAGAGACAGAAACTCTGCGCGAATCTCGCTTCGCGGGACCGCCTGCTACTCGCGAGCCTTCAACCTGACCTTGCCGCTGTATGGTGCGGAGAGCCCGATCCTGGACGGTCGTATCGACTGCCGGCGGTACACGCAACGGCCTGATTCATCACCAACAGGGCGCGTACGAACTGAAGGATTCCCGGCCTCGTCCGAATCATCGCGTCGAAGCGCTAGGACCGCTTATTACACGTTGTTCGTTGATGTGCGTCGCGACAAGTTGGCGTCCGGCTTGTGTCAGACCTGTTCAGATACCCCCTAAACCCCGGGGCAAACACCGTGATTTACGGGGACACTCCGATGCACATCGTTGCTGCGGGAAGTCGTTGATGGACAGTGCGTTGATGCGTGTCGGTGTGCGTTACTGAGGGCGAACGGAATCAATTTCCAAGCGTGGTCCTTCAGCATCGGGACGATTCGTGGGCTCCGTGGCCTGCTTGGCGCGCAGGGGTCCCAGTTGGCACCCAGGGGTTCCAGGCCCGGCGTCGTTTGCCTTGGCGGCAGCCATCGCCACGAATTGATGCAGATCCAACGACTTGGAAGGAGCCTTGTTGCAGAGAGTTTCGGGAAATCGCATGATGCGGCACTTGGGCGCAGGGGGTCGCTGGTTCGAATCCAGTCGCCCCGACCACTTTCCGAGTTCATAGGTCACATATAGGTCACTATCAGATCTCGCGCGTTTAAAAGCGCTTAGAGGCCGCCCCTATCGCCTGCGGACGCCGGTTGTCTCGCTGGAGCCGAAATTCAAATCCACTAGCTCAAGCGCCGGGGTAACAGCGGGGTAACACCGCAGACGCCATCTCACGCCTCGATGTGGACCACCGAGGCGTGCGGGAGCTGGGCGGCTTGAATGGCACGAGGGGACGCGGGCCGCAGCGATCACTGCACACAGCAACCGACCGGCGCGCATTCTCGTGGACGCGGCCGTCCCAGGTGGGTTGTGATCCCAGCGTGCGGTCAGCGGTAGCCCCGCGCGACTGAAAACCTCGCGCCAGCGTCGAAGGCCTGGGGATCCGCGACAACGAACCCGAAGGCGCGCGAGAGCCGATCGACGGTGTTGAAGACGAGGGACACTGCGAGTGCGTCTTCGATCTGCTCGCGTGACACGCCGGCAGCGAGTACCGCGCGAATGTCGTCCGCATCCACGGCATGCTCGCGCGTCAGCTTGCGCAGCATGCGTAACGTCGCGCGCAGCGGCTCCTCGATCGCTGCGGCCTCGAGAAACTGGGGGCTCGTGAGAAAAGCGCGGTTCAATGTTGATCTCCGCTGTTCGGCCGCTACCACGCGCGGACGTCACTGCCGAATTCAAGCCCCGGCGGACTCCCAAACTCGAGATAGGTCTTCGTGAACACGGACGCAGGTACGAGGCGAATGAACAAATCGTGGAGCGCCTGTCCGACCCAGCTCGTCATGGAGCCAAAACGGGCGTTACGGCGGGCGATCTGCGCAATGCGATGCACGCGCCGTGACCGAAGCTGCTCGTACGCCCGCAACGCCACGTGGACGTCGACCACTCCGTCCAGAGCACGTCCGATGGCCGCAGCATCTTCGAGAGCCTGCGCCGCACCCTGCCCGGCGTGTGGGAGCATCGGGTGCGCCGCGTCACCGAGCAGAGTGACCAGGCCGCAGCCCCATTTCGAAAGCGGCTCGCGATCGAGGAGTTCATCGAGCCTCATGTCCATGGGGCTGGTGGCAGAGACGATTGCCCGGAAACGCTGATCGAACTGGGCGACAGCACGCCGCGCGATCCGTTCGGTGTTGCGGGAATCGCCGACCTGCTTCGCCGTTACTGACACGTACCAGTAGACGGCTTCTGGACCGGCGCGCGCGATACCGCCTTCAGTGCCGCGCCCGAAGTACTGCGCTCCGGAGGGCCCCGACATGTACCTCTCGCCTCCGTGGGCTACTCCGCGAACCGCCCACAATCCGCTGCGGCGTGGTGGAGGCTCACCGGGGTGAAGGACGCGACGTATGACCGAATCGACACCGTCGGCGCCAATCACGACGTTTCCCTCGACAGTGCGACCGTTGGTCAGTCGCAGCGTCGGCGTAAGCCCCTCGAACGAGACGCCAGTTGCTTCGCTGTCGAGTGACACCTGTTGTGGTCCGAATGCGTCTAACAGCACGCCGTGGAGAGCAGGCCGCAAGACCACCACGGAAGGCTGGGGAAGCAGTTCGCGAAGTGAGGTCAGATCAAAGCGACGCAACACCCGCCCACCCGTGCCGCAGATTTCACCGCCTGTCATTTCGCAGCCCGCCGCGATGACGCGGTCTGCAACGCCGAAGTGCTCGAGCGAGGCAAGCGCATTCGGGGCGAGCAACAGCGCAAACCCCAGCTCGCGCGCGTGGGTCGCGCGCTCGAACACACGCACGCGCCACCCGGCTCGCTGCAGCGCAATGCCCGCGGCGAGTCCGCCGATCCCGGCTCCGACGATTAGTGCCGTGCGCGGCTTGCTCTCGCTCGACATGAACAACCCGTACTACGTCTGACCGCCGCCCATCGTTAGCGCGAAGATCCGCTCATTGTGCGTTCCCGCAATGAGCGCCGTGCGGAGGAGATCCCCGGTTCGTGGGCGGTGCGCAAACGCTGGGCTCAGCCCCAGGCCAAGACCACGCGTCTCGCCCGAAGTATCCTCGAATCGCCTTTCGCTGTCTCTCTCATGCGGCTTCGTGCGCACGACCTTCGGGGCGAGCGTGGGATTCCCGCGAGATTGAAATCGGCCTCTGCCCGTTTCACCAGGAACCCCATCCCATCGTCGCATCCGAAGAGCTCGAAAACGCTATCAGTCCAGAACGGCGCTCCCCCAACAGCAATGCGCCCAGGACTTCGGGAACCGAGCCATATACCCGGTACTCACACTCTCGATCGAGAACCCGCTGGCCTTCAAGAGCGATGGAATGTCCCTGGTGAGGAACAGCCCCTCGAATAGCGCGTGATGAAGCGGCTCCCATCGGCGCTGCCACCGACGCACTCGCGGATCGGGTGACGCGCTGATCTCAAGAAAAATCAGCTTGCCGGCGGGCTTCATGACACGCTGGACGTCACGAAGCGCATCCACCACCGCGGGAATCGTACACAACGTGAACGTGCTCACAACCGTATCAACGCGCGCATCCACGAGGGGAATACGTTCGCCGGGCACACCCAGGAACTCGACCGTGAGAGCTATGCGGCGAAGGCGTCGTTCCGCCAGTTGCACCATCCCTGGATTTGGCTCGAGAGCATAGATTTTGTCGACGCGTGCTGCGTCGTAATGGGGAAAGTTCGCCCCCGAACCTACGCCAATCTCCAGCACGGTCCCCCGTGCCTCACGCAGCACATCTCGCCGGCGATACCGGATTGGTGCTGGGTCGCCCAATCCGTTCACGAGTCGTGGATAGAGATGGTTTCGGTAGAACCCCATGCGGCTATCAACTCGACTCCATCTGGCGTAGATGATTCCTGCTGCTGGTCACTAGTTACGCTGATACGTCACGACGAATCCGTGGACAGCATGCAGCTGTTGAAGTCGTCGAAGGCAGCGCGACTTCCCACGCCCACGCAGTCCGACCTCACGGCGCCGCCACGTACCAGTCAGCCAGATATCGTTCGAGTTGCTCGAACGTCCGTCCGGCAGATCGGAAGGCGATGTAGCCGTCCGGACGCACCAGGTATTGCGCCGCATCCCGCACTCCGAGCCGAGCAAACGCGTGCCCCTTCCCGTCGACCAGTGACCCCTCCGATCCAGTGGCGCTGAGGTAGTGCGTTGCGATCACCCGCCTGTACTGTTCTCGCAATCGGTCCAACTCCAGTGATTTCCAAGTGCGCGAGTCTCCGCACAGGAGCAGCGCGAGATGCGGACCCGCGAGCGCCTCCTGAAGATATGTGGAGCGCCCGTTCACGAGAACCTCGGCATCGGGAAGGCGGTCGCCAGCGCGAGGTCCCTTTCGCAATCTGGGTTCTCCTTCAGCGATCCCTGGACTCTTCCGATACCGGATACCGAGCTCCGACACAAAACTGAACGCGGTCCGCCGAAGCCAGCGCGACTCAAACGCGTGGGGAACCACGTGCGGTACCACGACGCGTCTGGCCCACGTGGCCAGCGGACGCCCGGACATCACACGCGTAAACGTGCTGAACAGCCGGTCCGTGTATCGAAGCAGGAACTGGCCGACCGGCCAGCGTTCGCCGTCGTACGTATCCAGCAGACGAATGTGCGCAACGCCGCGGGCAACCAAGCCCAGTTTCCACCCAAGGTTCCACGCATCCTGAATGCCCGTATTCATACCCTGCGCGCCGACGGGGCTGTGGATGTGCGCCGCATCGCCGGCGAGGAAGACGTTGTTTCTTCGATAGCTCGCAATCTGGCGATGATGGAGATGAAAGCGGGTCAGCCATGCAGGATCGCGGAGGCGAATCGTTCCAGCCGTCGGCGGGTCCACGAGGTCCTGCAGTTCCGAAAGCTGCAGGGCGCCCACGATATCGGGTGACGACGGTCGCCCCGGTTCAGCGTCGGCCTGTTTGTCCGCAGCCATGGCGACAACGCGCCACGTCGTCGGCCGCCCAAGCGGGAAGAACATGGCCACTCCACCGCCCCCGCTAAACGAGTTGATCGCGTTCGGTTCGAGCGGCCCGTCGGCTTCGACGTCGCCGAGCGCAAAATCCTGCGGATAACGTCCGCCTTCGAATGCAATCCCGCTCCCTTTTCTGACGGCGCTATGTGCCCCGTCGCACCCGACCAAGAACCGTGTGTGAAGGCGCTCTTGCCGACCATCGTCTCGTTGAAGCAGGCACTGAAGGCCATTGTCTTCGCGTTCGAACGATGTCAGCTCAGTGCCGCGCTCAATCACCACGCCTGATGCACGTAGCCATTCGTTCAGAACCTCCTCCGTCTCTGCCTGTGAGACGAACAGGATGAACGGAAAACGAGTGTCCACCGCACCGATATCACCAAGCGTCACTGGCGCAACCGCTCGGCCTTCGAGGTAGAACTTGAGGCGGGTGCTCCTGTTGCCTCGGGCCACGAGCCGTTCCCCAAGGCCGAGCATCTGCAGCAATTCCAGCGTGCGCGCCTGGACGCCGAGCGCACGGGATTCACGTGTGCGATCGAGGAGCCGGTCGATGATCCGAAACCGTGCGCCGAACGTCTGAAGCTGGGTCGCTAACGCGAGTCCGGTTGGCCCTGCGCCGGCGATCAACGCATCAAGCTCCGAGTTGCTCTTCGTCATGGTCGGGCGCGCTGGATATGCAGTCCGTCACACGACATCGAACCGGGCCATCATGCTGTGATCCTCATGCTCCAGATTGTGGCAGTGCACGAGGTAACGACCTCGATAGCCCTCGAACCTGGCAATCACGCTCACGTCTTCGTCCCGATCGACAGCCACGGTGTCCTTCCAACCCGTTTCGTAAGGCAGCGGCGGTCCTCCGTTCCGGTCCAGCACCTTGAACGTGACGAGGTGAACGTGGACGGGATGCACGATGCCAAGGACTCCGAGGAATCTCTTGTTGGTGAAGCGCCACACCTCCACGTCGCCATACCGTGGTGACGCGATCGGTCTCTCCGGTTCGAAGGGCCGGCCGTTGATCCGCCAACTCGGATGTGGGAGCGGACCGAAGGAAGGCCGCACCGAAAAGACGAACTGCCGCGTGCGGACCGCGGCAGAGGCGTCCAACGCCTCGCTCTCGGCGAGACGCGCCGGGATGGCGCGAGCGTCGCGCTCGATGCGCGCGATATGAAACTGCATGATCTCATTCGAGATTGATCCGGTTGCGCCACGCGTGTTCAGGTTCTGCAACACGATGTTGGTGCCCACGGAATACCGTGAGAAATCAACAATGACCTCGACGCGCTCGGCCATCGCGAGCGGGATCTCCCGGCACACAACCGGAGCGGGGAGCAACCCGCCCTCTGTGGCGATCTGAATCAGAGGATCGCCCGAGCTGAGGGCGAGGCGCAGCGGTGTCGCATTCGAACCGTTCACAATCCGAAATCGATACGCTCGCGTGGACACGTCCAACCGCGGCCAGGGCGCGCCGTTCACGAGCAGCGTTCCGCTCTTCGCGCCCAGGTGATTCACCATCTCGTAGTGGAAGGATCCGTCAGACGCAAAGCGGCGATCCTGAATCAGCAGTGGCACATCGTATGGTCCCTCCGGTAGGCCCAACGATCGCTCGTCGTCATCCTCGAGCACGTAGAGCCCGCTGAGGCCCATGTAGATATTTCTGCCCGCGCGATCCATTGCGTGATCGTGGTACCAGAGCGTGGCCGCTCGCTGCATGTTCGGGTACACGTACGCGCGTGCCTCCCCGGGCATGACGTGGTCCATCGGAAAGCCATCCGACTCTGGCGGTGTCACGCCGCCGTGCAGGTGGACGACGGTCGGCGTGCCCAATCGATTGACGTGACGAACGATCACGCTCCGGCCGCGCGTGGCTTTGATCGTGGGTCCAGGAAACGTGCCGTTGTATCCCCAAATCGTCGTATGCCGGCCTGGCACGATCTCCACACGCTCCTCGCGCTGCACAATCTCGTAGTAGTCGGTGGTTGCGTCCATTCGGATCGGCTGCAACACAGGAGGGATCGGGAGCGGCACGTCGAAGTGCGGAATCGGATGGCTCCCGCAGTCGTGCGGTGACGTCGCGCGCGTCAGCGTGGCGGCTGCGATGACGCCACCGCTCAGGGCAACGAACTCGCGACGGCTGACAGGTGACCTCATTGCCCGTACCCTCCCATGCCGACGACTTTGGGTGCGGTCGTCTTGGACGCATCCGAGAGGAAGCGCGCGATGGCATTGGCGTAGTGCTCGGGCTCCTCCAGCATCGGCAAATGCGCGGAGTTCGTCAGCCATTCGATGCGGACGACGCCTGGAATGTCGTGCGCAAGGCGTTCGGCGATCTCGGGCCCGAAATTGGTGTCGTGCCGGCCCCAGAGCAGCAAGGTGGGATGATCGAATCGACGCAAGCCCTCGACGGCACGCATCGTTTCCAGGTTGTGGTCACGGTCCAATTGCCAGGCGAGAAAGCGTCGCAGGCGTTTCCACCGTGCTGGTGTCGCCATGCTGGGACGCAGAAGGCTGCGGATCTCATCCTGGGTCAGCGCGCCCGGCCGATGCACGGCGATGCTGAGCACGCGGCGTTGAACGGCGGGAACGCCCAGTGCGACGCGAAAGAATGACGTCGACAGCGGATGAACGATCAGCTCGACATCCAGACGTTCGGGATCGCTTGGCCATTGGTCGTACGCTTCAGCGTTCGTGAGGACCGCGGCGCCGATCCGCTCGGCGTGCGAGTTCATCATCAGTTGCACGATGGCGCCGCCATGGTCATGACCGACGAAGTGAGCGCGACCAATGCCGAGCCGATCCAGCAATCCCACGACCATGCGCACTTGGTTCGGCAACCGATAGTCGTCATCCAACCGCACGACTGTGTCGCCGAGGCCGAGCAGATCCGGCGCGATGACTCGATAGTGACGGGCCAACGTTGGAATCACTTTCGAATACTCGAAGGACTGAAACGGGCAGCCGTGTAAGAGCACGATCGGCTCGCCGGATCCTCGGTCGAGGTAGGCGACGCGCCATCCGGCAACGTCGACGAACTTCTTGTCGCGCGAAAAGGTTTCGATCGAGCTGTCGTCGACGTGCGACGCAAGGGCGTGGCCGCCTCGCAGGAACAGACCGGCCTTCAAAGCGCCGGAGATCCAGACGATCGACAGCACGAGGAGCGATAGGGGGACAAACCACAGTAAGGACTTCATGGTGTTCTGTGAGCACAGCATTAAGCGGGACCATGGCCAGTGGCCGGGCCCTGCATCACTCGATTCCAACGAGGTCATTCAGGAAACCGACGATGTACTTCCACACGAGGTAGTACACGACCACAACAACGGGCAATACGAAGACGGCCCTGGTGTACGGGAGTCTGACCGCCTGGAAGGCGTGCACTCCGTCCTGATCGATGCTGACGACGCCGAGCACCATCCCCAGCGTCAGGCCCAACGGGATGAGGACAAGCGGCAGCAATGCACCGTGTGCGCCGATCGATAGGCTGCTGCGAGATCTCAGGCGGACGTACAACATGTTCCAGAGGCCAAACAGGTTCGGGATGAGAGCCATCGGGAAGACGACGACGCGCTCAATCGGCACCGGCACCTCAAACACGAATCGTAAAAGCGTGAAGGCAGTCATGGGCACAAGCAGGAAAGCCGTTGGCACCACAATCCCCGCCATGTAGGCGCGCACGTACGGATGGTTCATACGGTTCTCTCCGGCTCACAAGTGGTAGAAGAGCACGAGGATCAAATCGGGAAAGGCTGCGATCACGCTCCCCGCGAGCCCGGCCAGGGCCCAGTCGTACCACACGACTCGTCGCGCTCGCGTGTCCAGCGCGCGCGACATCGCCGGCCAGAGATCCCGTCTGAGCTCGACGTTCACACGCGGAAACACGTCTTGCAGAAGCCCCCGGATGTCGTCGTGATCTTCTTCACTCATCGCTTCACACCCACTCGCCTCAGTTGTTGTCGTAAGAGGCGAACTGCGCGAAACACTCTGACCCGGATCGCGCCTTCCGATGTGCCGAGGGCTTCGGCGATCTCTTTTGGCGACTGCTCCTCGATGAGAGAGAGTGTCGCAGCCACTCGAAGCTTCAACGGCAGACGGCGAAAGGCGTCGGCGATCTGGCGACGGGTCTCGCCGGACTCGATCGGGTCTGCGGAGCCGGGCTGCGCCAGATCGTCTCGAAGACGCACGTCGCGACGGGTCTGGCGGAGATGGTCGATCGCGAGATTCGTGGCAATGCGCCGCGCCCAGGCGCCGAAGGAGGCACCTGGATCGAAGCGACCGCGCGCGCGGTGAATCCGCCAGAACGTCTCGACGGTGAGGTCTTCAGCCGCCGAGGGATCGCGAACGATGCGGACAATCCACCCATATACCTCAGCCTGAAACTGCCGGAACAGTGCCTCGAAGGCTTCGGGATCTCCCTGCCTGAAGCGCTTCAGCAGTTCCATGGCGCCTTTCTATTTGGTCTTACGGGGGCGTTGTCGATTTGTTACAGAAGTCCGATTGCTGCGGACGATGTCCGCTCAGGAACACGTGAAGAGAGGCGGAACGGGGGCGCTCCGGGTGCCCGACACGATCCGCCGCGCGTTGATCTAGCGGTGTCCGAGGGAGCGGCCAATGCGCACGATTCGAATCGTCTCAATGCTCAACCGATCCCAGCAAGAAGCCACGAGTGCTGCCGCGAAGGTGACACGAATTTACGGTTCACTCGTGGGCAATTGTGTCCAAGACCCATTTATCCAGGCCGCGCTATTCTTGAATCGGTCACTACTGTCTCGCTTATGCGGGTAGAACTGAGTCACCGTTCGGTAAGCGATCCGAAGCCCCGGGACTTCGCTCAGTACGACCGCTGCCCGCGGCTGGAGGGCCTCGAGGTCATGAGCGCCAGATGGGTCGAGCATTCGTTCGCGCCACACATGCATGGCTTCTACGCCGTCAGCCTCAACGATCGCGGACGTGGTGCGTTCGATTGTCGGCATGAAGTTCACGATGCGACGCCCGGCACGTGCAACCTGATCGCGCCGGGCGAGCTGCACACCGGTCGGGCGACGTGTGGAGTCGGCTGGATGTATCGAAACCTGCACATCGAAACGCCCCTCATGGTCAGGCTGCTGCACAGCGTCGAGTGGCGAGGGCCCTCGGACGTCACCTTCAAGGCCTCGCTGGTCAAGGACACAGTCCTCGCGGCGAGACTGGCTCGTGCCTTCGCCCGCCTGACTGAATCGGGTTCGTTGCTGAAGAACGAGTCGCTGTTGTTGTCGGTAGTGGCGCGCCTGATCACCCATCACTTGGTGGACGGGCACGCCTTGCCCGCCGCGGGGCGGGAACATGCGGCCGTCACCCGCGTCAAGGAGTGGCTCGATGCGAATTCCGAACAGAACGTGTCGATCCGCTCGCTCGCCGATCTCGCCGGCCTGAGCCCCTACTATCTGGTGCGCGCGTTTCACAGGCAGGTGGGCGTGCCGCCGCACCGCTATCAGACGATTGTGCGCGTCAACCGGGCACGAACGCTCCTGCGATCCGGCGCCGCGCTTTCGGACGTCACGTACCGCACCGGGTTCTACGACCAGAGCCATCTCACCCGCTGCTTCAAGAGCACGTGGGGCGTGACGCCTGGCAGCTATGCCGCGTGTCATGCGAAATCACCTCGTCGCGGACCGCATTGATACATTGGTTGCCGCGACCTCCCGGATGACATCTAACAAAAAGTCCACGTCGCACCGTCGCAGCCGGTGGTTGACGCTGCACGCGCGGAGCGCCGTCTTCCCGCGAATCTTCGTCGCTGAGAGAAACATACGGCCGTCTCGCGCCAGCGCGTCCACCAGAGAGCCGTTCAACCTGTTCAGGTATCCGTGATCGTCGTGACGGGACACGTCTGAGGTGCGGTACTGAAAACACACCACCGACAATGGCACGGGCGCAAGGCGCACGAAGTCCGATGAGGCGTCGATGCGATCCGACAGATACCGCATCACCGCGATGTTGCTCTCGATCGCGGCCCGTAGTTTCCGTGCGCCGTACGCTTTGAATGTCATCCACACTTTCAGCGCGCGGAAACTCCTCGAGAGCTGTGGACCGTAATCTTTGAAGTCGATTGCGCCGTCGTCCGTCCGGTCGCTGTCGTCCGGCAGATAGTCAGCGACGATGCGAAAGGTGTCTCGGAGCGCGCTCGGCTGCCGCACCAGAATGCACGAGGCCTCCACCGGAACGTACAGCCACTTGTGCGCGTTGACGACAACCGAATCGGCTTCGGCCAGGCCGTGGAAGAGCGGGCCGGCGACGGAGGTTCGCGCCGCCGGACCCCCATACGCCGCGTCGACGTGAAACCACAACCCCTGCGACCGGCAGAACTCCGCCAGGGTCGCAAGCGGATCCACGGCCCCAGTGTTGACGGTGCCGGCATTGCCCACCACACAGATCGGGTGATACCCGGTCGCGCGGTCTGCCGTGACCTGCTGCGCAAGCGCCTCGAGATCGAGGGTGAAATCGTCCCGGACGGCGATCCTGCGCAACTGACCGGAGCCCATGCCGAGCAGCGCCATGCTCTTGTCGATCGACGCGTGCCCCTCCTGCGACACGTACAACGTCAGCGGAGGGCCGCCCCACCCGCCCGCCGTGCTCGCGTCGAACGGCGCCTTCTGCTGCCGGGCCACCGCGACCCCCGCGAAGTTGCCGGCCGACCCGCCATTCAGCAGACACCCTCCGGCATCGGATCCATACCCGACGAACTGTGCGATCCACTGGATGACGCGACGCTCGACCTCCGACGCCGCCTGAGAAAACTGCCACTTGGCGCAAATCTGGTTGACCGCGGCGGCGAGCAGATCGCCGAGCACCGCCGCCTGATTGCCGCTGCCATTGATGTAGCCGAAGAAACGAGGGTTCGAGTACAAGGTGGAGTTCGCAAAGATGTGCTCCTCCACGTTCTGCAGGATGGTGGCCATCGGCTGAGCCTCTTCGGGAAGTGGCTCGTCGAACACCGAGGCGATCTCACTCCTGCTCTTGGCGGGTGTCACCCTCGTCCGGTCGAGTCGTTCGTGCAGCCGCGCGGCAACGTCCGACGCGTGCCGCAGATTCTCTCGGAACGTCGCCACGTCCGAATCCAGACTGGTAGCTTCCTCCAGGTGTGTGTCGTGCTGAATCGTATCCATACCCGCCCAAGATAACGAGGCGACGTTCGCTCGTCTTGGACGTCGTTGTCATGACTCTTCGCGGCGGCCGGTACGGGCCGCGCGCGTGGATTGTGAATGTCCACACGACGTGATGCGATGGGGAAGCGACCGTTCGAAACAGACGTTGTCAGGAGCGGCGACGCCAGACCTCCGCGAAGGCCATGGCGGCTACGCCAGCTAGGGCAAATCCGGTGGCCCAGGCCGCAGTGGAGCCGCGATTGACGTACGTGGACCGCGCTGAGATTTGATCGCTTCGATAACCGAACCACCGGCCAACAGGGGCTAACGCGACGAACGCGGCCGTCACTGCCCGCATCGAGAATCCAGTGAAGTGGAAGTCGTCTTTCACCTCGTCCATCAGAATGGCCGCACGCAGGAGATGTTGGATGGCGTGGCGCTTGTCCATCCACAAATCGCCAGCGATTCCAAATCCGCTCTCGAGCATCTGCTCCATGTGAAGAACGGGTCGGTGCTCCGACACGAGGTGCAAGTCTTCTCGATCGCTGGGATTGCGCCAGGCATGGGGCACGTTGGGAGGTCCGATCAAGCGTTCGCCGGCAACGTAATCACGTTGCAGGCCCCCGACGCGTGCTTGCAATGTGCCCGCAACCACCTCGTGTCGTTCCTCCTGGCGAGGGTGAACGTGTTCGGGCATCGAGAATCGCGGTGGCAGTGTCACCTCGACACGCAGCAGTTCCCCATTGCTGTCTTGCGAGGTTTGAAGGAAGCGGATCTGAGCTCCGAAATCGGGATGGCTGAGAACGTCGCCTGCTCGGGCCATGGAATCCTCCCTTCCGTCCAGGGACGCAACCGCTGTGCCTGGACATCCCGATTAGTTTGGTTCACCACGGACGAGCAGCGGCCTCGGAGCAAGTCGTAGTGCCGAGGTGGGCCGCGGAGTCCGCGCCATGTGCGCGGCGACGTCGACTCTTGCGGGTTAGCGAAGCGCTTCCCGAAGGACGGCTTCGTCCGGTCCGCGGCCTGCACAGCAGCTCGCCAGCTTCCCGTCCACCAGCACGGCCGGCACACTGCGAATACCAAGGCTCTTTGCTCGCGCGGCAGCTTCACTCTGCTGCATGTCATGAATCCTGACGTCGTAGTCTGATCCAGCGACTCTCTTCACCAGATCGATCGCGTCTCGACATGTCGCGCAGCCCGCACTGTAAATCTCAATCGTGTGCCTCGCAGCCATGACTCTAAGCTCCTTCGTTTGACATATTGTGTTGACAGGCCGGACACGGGGTGCGTTTCGGCATTGCATTCCAGATCGAGGCGGCGATCAGCGGTGCGACGGCGGCAGCAACGGCCCATGCCGATTCGAGCCAGAATCTGCCACTGAGAACCAGTGCCGAGCCCAGAAGGCCCAACCAGGACGGTCCCATGTGTCGGCGGCGCGTTGCGGCAAGAAACAAGGAGGCGACCGTGATCACGAGTAACGCGAGGGTTATCGGGAGCAAGTAC
Organism: Acidobacteriota bacterium; assembly: GCA_046726375.1. Lineage (GTDB taxonomy): Bacteria > Acidobacteriota > Vicinamibacteria > Vicinamibacterales > UBA2999 > DASPWV01. The sequence goes on along the minus strand of JBKPAJ010000065.1, from coordinate 7,218 downwards.
CGCGTGGTCGCCAGAAATGGAAGCCCCATCGACGAGAGCAGGGCTGTATACGCCGGGGAGCAGAGCGGGCAGACGGCTTTCGGGATCAACGCCGCCGCCACCGCCGGAAGTGTACCGGTCGTGTGCTGAAGCCGCAGGTTCATGCCTGCTCCTCGCCGTCCTCGAGGCTCTGGAGAATCGGACACGAGTCAGTCGGCGCGCAGGCCTCACACCGCTGCGTGAGCGTGCGAAGCACACCCTTCATGCGTTGAAGGGTCCGGATTTTCTCGTCAATATCCACCATCTTCGCCTGCACGCGAGAACGAATGTCTGCGCGACGGGTATTGGCGGTTAATCGCAGTGACAGCAGCTCTCGAATCTCGCCGAGCGAGAATCCCAGGTCCTGCGCTCGCTTGATGAATCGCAGACGCCGCGCCGCGTCGGGCGGAAACATCCGATATCCCGACGCCGTACGTGGCGGCTCCGGTAATAGACCCTCCCGCTCGTAGTAGCGGACCATTTCGAGATGAACTCCGCCAAGCCGCGCGAGCCGTCAAATCGTCAGCCGCTCCTCAGTCGCCCCCATACGCCAAGTCTAAACCCCGGACCTAGCTACGGGGTCAACGTGTTCTTGGCAGGTCAAAGGGCGCGACTCCCCGAGTGCCGCTGAGGTCCGTTCTCACCGCGTTGCTGGTTTCCGCCCTCCGGTATGGACGCGCCACCACCGTCGAATTGCGACGCCGGCCCAGACCGCTTCGACAAGTCCAAACGGCCAGGCGCCCTGCAAGAAGCCGTACGCGGAGCCAAGGCCACACGAGAAGGCGAACGCCAAGATGAACCACGGACTCCGGTGCTCGAGTGCATAGCACACGAGCATGGCCGTCACGGCGAAGAGGCCGAAGGCCGAGAGCGGCGTCACACCGGCTCGATCATCGCGCCGAGAAACTCCTGTGAACCCGGCGGGCCCGTCACATCGAGCACCACAGGTCCACCTGCCGGTTCGATCGTGAGTTGAAACCGCAGGAACTGACAGCATTGCCTCTCGGCATCGATCATTCGAACGATCGACGAGAGGACATCGCTGTCGGCCTGAAACTCGAATCGAAAGCCGTTCTCAATCGCGTGGCGCGCCTTCGCAGCCGCGACAACGCCTGGCAGGAGCTGGGTGGCGCGCGCGTTGAGTTCTCCGGGTTGCAGTGTGCAGACAATTGGCAAGTCGCGCATGGTCTCCTCTCTCTTCAGTCTACGTTGGAGGGTATCTTCCCGCTCGCACTCGACCAGAAGCGCGTCGAGGCAGAGTCGCCTGGCAGTTCCTAAGGAGCGGCCGACCTCTTGTCACCGACACGGTAACTGGAGTCTCGTGCTACAGAATGCACCCTCGCCAGGGCCCGGCGAGCGGCACCGCAGCTGAGAAGTCCAATCCGTTTATTCCAGGCTCCCGGAATTGCTCGATCCAAGCGCGTCACCTCCACGAGGCGCTGCACCACGCTGCTCGCCGCAATCACCGACACTGTCGTGCCACGTTGTCGGGCGCGGCGAGCGAGCGTTGCCAGAACGCCGATCCCTCGTGCGTCGACGTCATTCACGCAAGACAAATCGAGCGCGACATCGGTTGCAGCGGTCTGCTCGAGATGCAACGCCCAGAGACGTTCGTGTGCGCCGTGGCCCAGAACGAGCCGGCCGCACGCGCGTACGACCATGTGCTGTGCCTCGCGGAACGACATGAGCGAAAACTGACTCGCGTTGGACATTCCGTCTCTCTCCGTCTCTCGTTGACTTGTTTCGCGCTCGTCACGCATGCCGCTTCTCCGTTGCGCTGGCGTTCAGCGTTCTCCGCATCACGACGGCACTCGCCGGACAGGCCGAACGGAATTCGATTGACTGCTGAACGCTCGCCGGCACCTGGTCTCTCCTAATCCGGGCAAATCCGAACCTGGGAAAATACGACTTCGCCGTCGTCGTCAGCAGATAGACGGCTGGTGTACCCAGCGATTTTGCCAATGTAATGGCCGCGTCCGTCAGCCGCTCTCCGAGACCCTGTCCACGTACCGCTGGTGCAATAACGACTGATCGCAACAGCGCACCCTCCGGATATACCTCGAGCGCCGCGCAACCGACGATGGCCTCGTCATCGCGTGCGACAAACGCGGTGTTCAGATGTCCGACCAGGCCGTCGATCGGCAGTCTCGCATCCCGGAGCAGCTGCAGGATCGACGGCCCATCGGCCTCGGATGCTCGTTCGATGTGCACCCTCATCGGCGCATCTCTGAGCGAGGCGTCACTGTCCTTACGAACAGCAGGTTGGTCCACAGCACGTCTTCGCCTCCGGCTTGCGTGCACGGATGAACGCACTGGCGACCTTGCCGTCGATCTCGGGGGCGATCCGCTCCACGTCAACACCGGCCTCGGCAAGGAACGCGCGCGCATCGTCAACTTGGTAGACACGCCACGGTTCGAGCCCCGCATCGACGAATCCAGCCGCTTGCAACTTGGCGAGGTAGTCGTCATCGCGAAGGGCCCCTGCGATGCAGCTGCCCCACAGCTCCAAACTGCGCTGGACCTCCGTCGGCAGCTCGCCGCGGATCACGACGTCAGATACGGCGAAGCGACCACCGGGTTTGAGCACGCGGAACGCCTCGCGCAGGACGGCGTCTTTGTCGACAGAGAGATTGATCACGCAGTTGGAGATGATCACGTCCACGGATTGGTCGGGAAGCGGGATTGCTTCAATGGTGCCCTTCAGGAATTCAACATTCCTGACCCCGGCTTTCTGCTGATTCTCGCGAGCGAGGGCCAGCATGTCGTCGGTCATGTCGAGCCCATAGACTTTGCCACCCGGCCCAACACGCTTGGCCGAGAGCAACACATCGATGCCGCCACCCGACCCGAGATCGAGCACGGTTTCGCCGGGTTTCAGATCGATGAGGGCCGTGGGGTTTCCGCACCCGAGAGAGACGGCGACCGCTTCCGCTGGGAGGTCGGCGGTCTCGGCATTCGAGTACAGGTTCGATGTGATCGGGTCTGCACACCCGCACGCGCTTGGGCCGCAACACCCTGACGAGCCGACTGACCGTGCGATCGCACCGTACTTCTCCCGAACGGCATCCTGAACGTGCGTGGTGGACATCACGAACTCCTTTTCGATACTGATTGTCACTAACAACTAAATAGCCACAAAAAAATCACCCGCAGGTCGCGGTCTGATCGCCCGGTACACAGCAGCCACCGCTCACGCCCGACCGGAATCGTGCGTCCGCAGCGTGAGCGAGCCGCTGAATCACCTGGATGACACCGGCACGAATGTCCGGGGCGAGATCCCCCAACAGCTGCTTCTGCTGCTCGACGAGATCGGACGTAATCCGTCCGCACAACCGCTGGCCCTGGCGCGTGGCACTGATGAGCATGGCGCGGCCATCCGTGGCGTCCGCCCGTTGCTCGACGTACCCCTTCCGGACCAGCGTGTTCACCACCCGGCTCGTGGTGCTCTTGTCCAGAAACAGGCGCTCCGCCAAGGCGCTCACGCGCATGGGACCGTGCTCGACCAACGTCTCCAAGGCGTAGCACTGCGTCACCGAGACGTCGTGGCAGCAGATGCGATCGCGATCCCGGAATTGATACACGCGCACCAGATCGGCGACGGCTTGCTGCAACGCCACGGCGTCACGATCGAGCGCCGCCTCTTTCGGTTCCGCGACCTGGGATGCTGTTCGCGACATCGTTGTTACTGACAACCATATCGGATTGCCTCTACCCGTGTCAAGCGGTTGTTTACACCGTTGTCGTTGACCCGGCTGGAACGGTTCGAGTGTAATTCGCTTACGCGAATATGCCATCGGCGCCCAAAACGAAGGTGGATTTGATGTTCCGGGCGTTCTCTGACCCGATTCGTCTTCGGATATTGAGCCTCATCCAGCCCGGCGAACTGTGCGTCTGCGATCTCGTGGAAGTCCTCAAGCTGCCCCAACCGACGATCTCGAGGCACTTGTCGTACTTGCGAGGGGCCGGCCTGGTCAAAGTCCGGCAGGAGCGATCGTGGAACTACTACGAGCTCGCGCCAGCCCGGTCTGCGTTTCATACGAAGTTGCTCGAGTGTTTAGGCAGCTGTTTTCGTGATGTCCCCGAAATGGCGGGCGACGCAGCGAGAGCGCGGGCGGTTCGGAAGCGCGGTGGTTGTTGCCCAACGTGATCTTTTTTTGGCTGTGCGGCATTCGCTTATGCGAATGCGCTTGCGGGAGGAGTGGAGATGAAGACGACGTTTCACCGGACCATCGTTGTGGCGCTCCTGGTCACGGCAGGCAGCGGCGTCCTCTTGACAGCTGCCAGCGTTGACAAAGCGCTGACCGAGGGAGCCGGACGTCGGAAGGCTGCGGAAAACGGCCTCCGTGAGATCAAGGCCAAATCGAAGGAGCAATCGGAACAAGTGCGCGAGTTGTATGCGGAAGCAGCCTCTCGCAATAACCGATGGCTCGAACTGATTTGCCAGGCCATTCAACAAGGCGCGTCGGCTGCGCCCGACGTGTCGGCAAGCGTTGAGCCCGCAGCATCGGCGCTCGTGCGGTGGGTCTCCGCACGGAATCGTGCGCTTGGCGTACCGGAGCTGACGCCGCCGATCGGTGATGCCGTCAAGAAGCGAGTGATTGCGGACCTCACGGAGATCGCGAGCGAGACCTGGAAGGCGAATCGCGGGGCCAATGAACAGAAACGGATGAAGGCCGGGACTGCCCTCAAGGAGCGGTTGCAGTGGCGCAGCTGGGAGGAGGTTCACTAGATGCGGAACGGCCGTCCTCTGGTTGCGGAGTTCGTCGGCACCGCGCTGCTTCTTGCCGCGGTGGTCGGCTCGGGAATCATGGGTGAGCGGCTCGCAAATGGCAACGTCGCCATTGCGCTCCTCGCGAACACGATCGCCACCAGCGCGGCGCTAGTCGCGTTGATCCTGACCTTCAGGCCGATTTCCGGCGCGCACTTCAATCCCGCTGTGTCGATCGCTGACGCGTCACAGGGCGGCCTAGGTTGGTCGCAAGTCGCCGGCTACGTGGTGGCGCAAACGCTTGGGGCGATTGTCGGCGTCGCATTGGCGGACCTGATGTTTGAAGAGCCTCTCTTCGCGTGGTCGCAGCATGCGCGCGCCGGCCTCCCGCAGGTGTTGAGCGAATCGGTCGCGACCTTTGGACTGCTCTCCGTGATCTGGGGCTGCGTGCGCCGGCGTCCTGATGCCGTGCCGTTCGCGGTCGGGGCCTACATAACCGCCGCGTACTGGTTTACTGCGTCGACGTCCTTCGCCAATCCCGCGGTCACGCTGGCCCGGTCGATGACCAACACATTCGCTGGCATTCGCCTGGCCGATGTTCCTGGTTTCTGGGTCGGCCAGGCCGTGGGCGCTATCGGCGCGACCGCACTGTTTCGGTGGTTGGTTCCGGCGCTTCCGTCGGTGGCCGATCGCGTGGTCGTGCCACACGAGGGCGAGCACACGCAGATGCGGCGACGAGGGTAATCATGCGTATCGCCATCTTCAGTGACATTCACGGCAACATCCCGGCGCTGGACGCGGTCCTCGCGGACATCGCTGCGCGCCGTGTGGACGCGACGTACTGCCTCGGGGACCTGGTTGGATACGCACCATTCCCGAATGAGGTCATCGAGCGCATCCGGTTCCAAGCGATCCCCACGATCATGGGCAACTACGACGATGGCGTGGGCTTCGAGCGCGACGATTGCGGCTGTGCATACCGCGAGGAGGAGGAGAAACGCCGCGGTGATCGGTCACTGGCATGGACCAAGGCTCACGTCACCGCTGAGAACAAGGCGTTCCTCCGAACACTGAAGCCGGAGATCAGGTTCGAGTCCGATGGCCGGCGCGTTCTCCTCGTCCATGGGAGCCCGCGCAAGATCAACGAGTATCTCTTCGAGGACCGGCCCATCTCCAGTTTTCAACGCCTGGCTGCGTCGTCGGACGCCGACATCCTGGTCTACGGCCATACGCACAAGCCTTACACCAAGCTGGTCGATGGCGTCCTGTTTCTCAACGTCGGTTCCGTGGGCAAACCGAAGGATGGCGATCGACGGGCGTGCTATGCCGTCCTCGACACGAAGACTGCTGACGCTCAGTTCGTACGAGTCGAATACGACCTTGCGAAAGTGACAGCGGCCATTCGTGCGAGCGATCTTCCGCACGAGTTCGCGACGGACCTGGAAGTTGCTGGGGCGCCGGCCGCTCACTGAACAGAGAAGGAGCTCTCAATGGCGGAACGACGATTCAACGTTCTGTTCCTGTGCACGGGAAATTCCGCGCGCAGCATCATGGCCGAAGCACTGTTGAATTTCTGGGGCAAAAGCCGGTTTCAGGCGTTCAGCGCCGGCAGCCAGCCGAAAGGCGAAGTGTATCCGCTGGCACTAGACGTCCTGCGACGGAATCGAATACCCGCGGAGAACGTGCGCAGCAAGAGCTGGGACGAGTTCGCCACACCTGATGCGCCGCCGCTCGATTTCGTGTTCACCGTGTGTGACAACGCGGCGCAGGAAGTCTGTCCGGTTTGGCCTGGCCAACCGATGACCGCGCATTGGGGTATTCACGATCCGGCGGCCGTGGAAGGGACCGAAGACGAGAAGGCGCGTGCCTTCAACAAGGCATTCCGCGAGCTCGATGCGCGTCTGAAGATCTTCACGAGCTTGCGTCTCGACATGCTCGACGAAATGGCACTCAAGCGGCAACTCGAGGACATCGGCCGGATGAGGAAGAGCGTCAGTTGAAATAGCCGCGAGCTGACACCCAGACAGTCGGCGACAGCCGCATTTGCCTATGCTGCGCCGCGGTTGACATCTGGTTGACATCAGGGCTACACTATGTTGCATGAAGACCGCCGGCCTCGAGTATCCCTCGACGATTGTCACCACTCCAACCGGTGAGACCACGATTCCGCCCCCGTTGCGCCGCTACCGCCCGAGACTTGCGCGCGCTTCGGAAGTGAAGAATCTCAAGCGTCTTCCTGAACTGACAGTTGTATGGACGAAAGAGATTGACGCTCTGCTGTCTCACCGAACGTTCCTGCGCATGCTGGCCGAACGCCTAACAGCCACTCCTGAGCCGTCGAAGATCGTATTTCTCTTCCAGTCCAAGAGTCGAAGCGTGGCTGAACGTGGCATCGCGCAGAAGCTCGTCGAACTTTTCGCGTATTTCAGTCGGCCGTTCGATCTCGAAGTGGCGCAAGGAATCGAGGCGGGCGAAGATGCCTTCAATGAGGC
>JBKPAJ010000064.1:0-60831 GCA_046726375.1 Acidobacteriota bacterium | reverse complement strand
CTAGTTACACGTTCAAAGTTCAAAGTTCAAAGTTTAAAAAGTTCAAAGTTTAAGGTGAGTTGTAAGTTGAAACGTTGTCAATTCATTGTCGAGCGTCCGCGGTTGAGAGTTCGAAGCTGAACGTCGGAAAGTTGCTACAATACGCCCGCAGAGTTCGCCAAGTCGCACACACTTGCCAACTTCTCAACTTCGGAACTAACTTTGAACTTTGAACTTTGAACTTGTAACTCCTTGATGCTTCCGAGCGCTTACACACTGCCGGCGGCAGTCCTCCTCATCGTCGGTGGTCTCGTCTCCTGTTTTTTCGGTTATCGTCTTTTCAAGTTCGTCCTCGGAATTTTCGGCTTCATCCTCGGCGCGCTGGCGGCGAGCTCCATTTTCGGACCGAGCGACACGACGCCGATGGTGATTGCGGCGCTCGTGGGAGGTCTCGCTGGGGCGCTGTTGCTACTGGCGGCGTACTTCGTCGGTGTTGCGCTCATCGGCGCCGGACTCGGCGCGCTGATCGCCAATTTGATCTGGACGCAGATCGAAGGCGATCCGCATCCGTTCGTTGTGGTGTTGTTCTCGGTCGCCGGCGCGCTTTTGGCGACCTGGCTGCAACGCTACGTGATCATCCTGGGCACCGCGTTTGCGGGTTCCTGGACGATCATCGTCGGCGCGCTGGCGCTGATGGGCGACAAGACCGCGCTCAACGCCGCAGCCGCAGGAGACATCTGGGTCGCGTATCCGATGACACCCGCGCCCGGTCAACGCTGGGTTCCCTACGCATGGGTGGTAGTGGGAGTTGTCGGCACCGCCGTGCAGATGTTCATCACCGGCGGTCAGAGCGGCCGGATCGTGAAGCCAAACACGAAGAAACCCGCCTCAGAATAGGTCGTGGAGCGCCACCCCGACAGTAGCGCGCCAGAAACTCAAACGTGTCGGGCCGATACTGACCACATCGTGGTCTTCGCGTGTCAGATTTCTGAAATGGCGCATCTCGAAGCGAAGGCTGGTGCGATTCGTCAGACGACCCATCGCCCCGCCGCCAAACGTGACTCCGAGCAGATTGCTGTCCACCGGGAGCAAATCGGCGACGTCGGAAATGCCGACGTGCATCAGCCCCACACCTCCAACCGCGTAGGGGCGCAGCGCTTCGCGCGTAATGCTTTTCGGTAGCGCTGCAATGATGTTTCCGGTGACGGTGAGTACATTGCTGCGCGCCACCAGAGTGCCGCTCGACCGTTCGAAGAAACGCGGGAAGTAGCCGAATTCGCCTTCCACGCCGAAGATCTCGTCGCTCAAGATGGTTGCCGACACACCAAAGGTCAGACGCGTGTTGCTTGCGCCTTGATCGAGATTGACGATGCTCGTGGTGCCTTTGAACTTTACACCGATGAGCGGTGTAATGAACCAGTCGGCCGATGCCGCAGCCGGCGACGAGATCGTGACAGCCGAAACCAACGCGATCAGGTACCACCGCTTGCCGGCGCGGTGCTTGCAATCGAACAAGCGTGTCAGAGGAACATTCGCAGGAACGTGATCGCAAAGATCGAGCTGGTCACGTCGCCCTGCGCGAGATCGAACGGTGCGCTGAGGCCATCGCTGTTGGCAAGAAGAATGAGCGTGAGCCGTTTCGAGGGAATCTTCAGAATCAGCGACGAATAGGCGTCGGGAATGTAGCCGAAATGCCACACGATACGCTCGCCGTTGTAGCTTTGCACAAACCATCCCAGCCCCATCGGGCGCGCGGCACCCGTCGACGACATGTTCGACCACATCGCCTGCACCGCTTCGTCATGCAGCAGGATCCGCTCATCAATCGCGGCGTCGTAGCGCGCAAGATCACGCGCTGACGAAATCAGGCCTATTGACGCATCGATGCGCTTCGAAGTGTACTCGGCGCGCGACGCCTTGCCGCGCCTGTCTACTTTGTACGGCGTCGCCATTCTCCCGAGCACCGCCGCGTATCGTTCGAGGTGCGCCGCATCGAACGCGGGGCGGGCCGGGGAGTCAGCATCGGAAAGGTCGCGGCCTGGCACCGAATCATGCATGACGAGGCGATCGAACACCTCCTTGACCACACGCAGCCGAGCCGATTGATCGCCGCACGCATCGATTGCCGGCGTGAGCCGCGCGAAGGCGTTCGGATCGTATCTGAATCCGTCGACTGGCGGCGCCGTGGCATGCGCCAGCACCTGGCGGACGGTTGCCGTGGAGCCCACCGACCATTGCGACAACGGCTGATCCAGCACGAGCGTGCCGCGCTCCTCGCATTGCATCAACAGCACAGACGCGAACGTTTGCGTCAGGTCCGCGATCGGATACGGCGTGTCGGACATCGCAGGCAGCGAGGCTTCGACGTCGCGGTACCCGAATCCACGTTCCCAGCCGATGCGGCCCTCCTGCACAATCAACGCGGAAAGGCCCGGAATGCCGGCTTGCTGGCGCAACGACTCGAGGTAACGCTCGAACAGCGAAAACGCGAGGTTTTGCGCATTCGTCGGCTGTTGCAGGAGCGCGAGTGTCCCGGCCACAACAGCCGCAGCGACGCGGAATGCGCGAGCAGGAGCCTTCACACCAACCTCGGCCGGATCATAGCAGGTATCAGCTGCCACATTCAGGGTTCAAGTGTCGTTGAGATCTGAGGTTTCAGCTATCAGCAATCGCCACAGAGTGTGATACTTTACGTGCGGTTTGGTGACAAAGCACTCTGCCCTGCACGGCCGAATTGTTCCCATCGTTGCACTTGCGCTCGTCGTGTTCATGGACGTGGCGGCGAACGCGGCGGATCCCTTCCGAGTGATCCCGCTCATCCGCGAAGACAAAGTGCTCGTGTCGTTCGATCTTTCGGATGGGTTCACCAACGAGGTCCGCGACGCGATCAAGAGCGGCTTGCAGACGACGATTACCTACACCGTTGAGCTCAGGGCGCAAGCGCCGCTCTGGATGGACCGCGTGATCGCATCGGCCGTGCTCTCCACGAGCGTTCACTTCGACAACTTGACGCGGCGACACACCGTCGTCCGCACGCTCGACGGCCGGGTGGAAAACACGCGCGTGACCGAAGACGATGCGATCGTCAAGCAGTTGATGACGACGGCCGATCGCATCGCGCTGTTCCGCACGTCGCTCCTCGAACCCAATCGCGAATACTACGTTCGCATCCGTGCCCAGGTTCGTCCGCAAAGCGGGGGAATGCTGTGGCCCTGGACGAGCGGCCGTTCGACCCAGACCAAGTTCACTTTTATTCCTTAGTCCGTCCTCACATACTCAGACATCCGGACGCGAGGTGGCACCAGCACATGTCGCCGGCCTCGTGCGCATCGCGTCGCAGTTTCTTCACCTCGCGCCATCGTCCACGCGCAAGCGCCCGCTGAATCGCCCCGTTGCCCTCTGAATCACGGGCGCCGACGCAGGAGTAAATCTGCGTCACGCCAATCAGCCGGGCAGCGTAAGCATCCTTGTGCCGGGAAATGATCACCGCGACGCCGGTGCCGATCGCCTCCGCTGTTGGTGAAAACGTCAACGGCAGCAGCAGACGTCCGCTGTCGCGCAACCCATCCAGCCAGGCGGCAGGAAACATGGACACGCCGGCGTTGACGAGGATGGCGTCGGCTTTCTCGACCGCTGCGCTCACGCCGTCGCCCTCGACCACATGGACCGTCGGATAGGCGGCGAGCGTTCGGCGTGCACGCTCGGCGAGGGCAGCGTCGGATTCGATCGCGGTGACGGCGCCAATCCGGTCCACGACTGCCGCCATGATTGCGCTGTAGTACCCCGTGCCGCAACCGATGTGCACGACGTGCTCACCTGACGAGAGGCGGAGGGCGTCAATCCACGAGGTGATGAGCGACGGTTGCCCGTTGTTGATCCCGCGCGCCGCATCGAGGGCGACGAGCACGTTGTGACAGACGTGTCGCGGATCTGCGGTGGGCGTGTCCGAGTAGCTGCCAGGCGAACCAGGGATACTATCAGACCGGAAAACCTTCCAAGGACCGTCTCCAAGAAAGTGTTCGCGTGCGACGGTCGCGATTGCGTCCACCAGTCCAGGCGTCTGCAGGTTCGCGACGGCGCCGACTTCTTCGGCAAAGACGCGACGGTAGATATCGAGCGGAACGACAGAGACGGTCATGACTTCGGCTTCTCCAGCCGCCGCAGCATGCGGCGATCGCCTCGCCGCAGGGCTGCCGCCTGCCGCTCGGTGATGACCACGCTGCGCACGCGCGGCCGCCACGCGAATGCCGGGGCGCCGCCGCGGCGTGGCACCAGTCGCGCCTCGCCGGCATACACCAGACGGCGCAGCACGACGTGGATCGAGGCGAGCGGATTGGAATAGGTGGACAGGTCGAGTCCGAGGGCGGCGATTCGATCGCGGAGCGCGGTTGCGGGAAGCGGCGCCTGGGCCGCTTTCAGTACCGATCGGCACGCCTCGGTCAACCCCGGCGACTCCTGCCCGACCGCTTCCCCGCAGATCGCCGCGAGCGAGGCGATCGCCTGGCGCAGACGCGCCAGCCGCAGGTCGAGCTCCTCGCGCTGGTCGAGCAGACGCGTATACTCCTCGCGCGCGTGCCGCAGCGCCCCTTCGTAATCGCGTACGCCCACGGCGCGTTTTATACAACATGTATAAATGCGAGTCAAACGCGGGTCTTCATAATTCCTCCACATTGCCCGGGCACAGTGGAGCCATGGAGGAAACAGCAATGAACGATAACCGGCGATACGGCTGGGCCATTGCCCTGCTTGTCGTACTGCTCACTGTCGCCGCCGCCGCCGTCGCCTACAACATCGGCTTGTCGCATGGCGTCGCCGAAGCGGGCGCGTCCGCCGCGACCGCGACACCGCCGCCGTACCCGTACGGATATGGCTGGTATCGTCCGTGGGGGTTTGGCTTCCTGTTCTTTCCCTTGTTCTTCTTCGGCTGGCTGCTGTTGGTGCGCGGGCTCTTCTGGCGTCCGTGGCGGCCTTGGTACTCTGGCGGGCCTCGCGACAGCGATCAGCTGGAAGAATGGCACCGACGCGCGCATGATCGCATGAACGCGAAGGAATGAGGACCATTCTGATCGTCGAGGACGAGCGGCAGATCGCGCAGATCGCGGGCGATTACCTGCAGCGCGCCGGCTTTGCCGTGGCCGTCGCCGGCGACGGCGTCAGCGCGCTGCGCCTCGCGCGCGAGCGCCGGCCCGATCTGATCGTCCTCGACCTCGGCCTTCCCCGCGTCGACGGGCTCGACGTCGCGCGCACGCTGCGGCGCGAGTCGAACGTGCCGATCATCATGCTCACTGCGCGCGTCGAGGAGTCGGACCGGCTGCTCGGGCTCGAGCTCGGCGCCGACGACTACGTGACCAAGCCGTTCAGCCCCCGCGAGCTGGTGGCGCGTGTCCAAGCGGTGCTGCGACGCGCCGTGAACACGTCGCTGACCACGGATGTCGTCCGCGTCGCGGATCTCGTGCTCGACGTGCCGCGACTGAAAGTCACGCGCGCGGGACAGACCATCGATCTCACGGCCACCGAATTTCAGCTCCTCGCCGTGATGGCGCGTCAGCCCGGTCGTGTGTTCACGCGCGCGCAGCTGCTCGACAGCGTCCGCAGCGGCGACGGCGAGGCCTTCGACCGAGCTATCGACGCCCACATCAAGAACATCAGACGCAAACTCGAGCTCGACCCGCGCAATCCCCGCTACATCGAAACGGTCTACGGCATCGGCTATCGCTGCGCCGAGTGATGCGTCCCCACGGTCCGCCTCGCGATTGGCATCGGCGCCGCCGCCACTTCTTTCTGTTTCGCGCCGCCGGCGTGCTCGTTTTCGCGCTCGTGTTCGGCGCCTTCGGGCTGGTTCGCGCTATCGTCGCGCTCGCCGCCAGCGCCGGCATCGTGCTGCCACCGCAGCTCGTCGTCATCGCGCTGCTCGCGGTGGTGTTTGGCGTCGTCTTGCTCTTCTTCCGCGGCATGCGCCGTGTCGGCATGCCGCTGGGCGACATCGTCGAGGCCGCGGAGCGGGTCGGCAGCGGTGATTTTTCGGCGCGGTTGATCGAGCGCGGACCGCCGTTCCTGCGCACCGTGGCGCGCGCATTCAACACCATGACGGCCAGGCTCGCAGCGCACGAACGCCAGCGCCGCGATCTCATGGCCGACGTCGCGCACGAATTGCGCACGCCGCTGTCTATCATGCGCGGCCGTCTGGAGGGCCTCGTCGACGGCGTTTACCCGCGCGACGATCGAACGTTGACGCAGCTCGTCGAGGAGACGAAGCATCTCGAGCGTCTGGTCGAGGATCTACGAACGCTTGCGCACGCCGAAGGTGGCACGCTCAAGCTGCAGCGCGAAGCGACCGACCTGAGCGTCCTGATCCAGGATGTCATGCGCGGGTTCGCCACGCTTGCCGAGGCCCAGGGGATCGCCTTGAGCGCGGGCGCCGGTGCCGAACTCCCGCTGATCGACATCGATCCCCTGCGCATTCGTGAAGTGCTCGCGAACTTGATCGGCAACGCCCTTCGGCACACGCCGCCCGGCGGTGGCGTCGACGTCAGCGCGACGCTTGCCGGTGATCGAATTCACGTTCGTGTGCAGGACACGGGCGCCGGCATTCCTCCCGACGATCTGCCCCGGGTATTCGATCGTTTTGCCAAAGGCGTCGACTCGAGCGGCTCCGGCCTCGGCCTCGCGATCGTGCGAAATCTTGTGGTCGCTCACGGCGGCGACGTCACCGCCGAAAGCCGGCTGGGCGAGGGCACCACCGTGACCTTTACATTGCCGCTGGCCGTGCCGGAGTAGCATGGCGCCGTCATGGACAGCCTGCGGCAGGACCTTCGGGATGATCGCGGCGGCTCTGCCGGCGCGGCGAGCCTCTCGCGTCGACCCGATGACGGCGCGTCGAGCCGAGTGAACTGGAAAGTTCACTGTGACGTGGCACCGTCGCTGTCCTATTGCTTCAACTCGTCGTAGATGGCTTGCACGGCCGCGGGATAACGCTCGTTTTTGTAGCCCTGGTACTTGTCGCTGAGATTGATGGCGGCCGCCGCTTCGTCCACTGTTTTCCCCGCCTTGTGAGCCGCTCTCACGGCTTCGACGAAGTCGTTCATGAACTGCTGGTATTCCTTCAGCTCCGCGGGTTTGCGCAGCGGACTATGACCGACGATGAGCGTATCGACATCTTTCGCGGCCGCGAGCGCTTTGCCGACTGTCGCGCCGTACTCGAGACCGCTGCCGCCGTTGTTGCGATCGATGGTCGGCGCGTCCTTCCACGCGAACATGTCTCCGGTGTGCATTACGCGCAACGCGGGAAACACAATCCAGGTGTCGCCGTTCGTGTGACCGTTTCCGAAGTAGTACAGATCGATCCGATCCTTGCCGCTGCCGAGCGTTAATTTGTCCTGATAGGTGCGCTTCGGCAGGAACTTCGCGTTATCGCCCTTGAACGCATCCATCTTCGCCATGTTCGTTTTGGTGTTCTCGTGCGCCACGATGTCCACCGTGGGGGCGAACATGGAGTTACTGCCCGTGTGATCGCCGTGCGTATGTGTGTTGATGATCATCGTTACCGGCTTGTCGGTGACCGTTTTGATCTTGTCGAGGATCACCTGGCCCCAGCCGGCCAGCTTGGTATCGACGATGACAACTCCGTTGTCCGTGATGAACACGCCCACGTTGCCGCCGCTGAACGCCTCGCGCGGCGCGGGCGTGGACCCCGTGATCATGTAAAGGTTCTCTTTGACCTTTTCTATCTTCGTAACTTCGAGCGCTTGCGGCGACGGCCCCTGCGCGGGCGTTTGGTACGCCGCCAGAGCCATCGACAACACGCCAACACCGATCACCGCGCCGAGAACAGCTGCTCGCTTCATTTGTGTTCCCTCCCCATCGGCCACTGGCCCGCTGCAACGGCCAACTCCTTGCCGTTCATGAAACTCCGGATGCGGGCAATCTTCCCCGCGTTGATTTCGAACACCGCCGCGCGATGCAGCAGAAGCGGCTTGTTCGAGGCCGAGAGGCGTCCTAGCGCCCCCGTCAATGAGCCGCGCACCACGTGCTCCGCAATCACGTAGTCGCTGACAGCGAGCATTGTCGTGATTTCCGATCGGGCGTTGGGAATCGCCGCTTTCCAAGTATCAAACCACGTCTTGACGTTGCCCTTGCCGACGAAAGGTTGCGGAAAAATCAAATCGTCGAGCACGGCATCGTCTGGGAGCTGCGCGAGAAACCGCTGCTCGTCGCCGGAATTCCATGCATCGACCAGCGCCCAGACGAGCGCGACGTTCGGATGAGCTTCGCTGGCCGGTTGCGCGGCGAAGGCTCGCCATTGCGATGGCAACGTTGCCGAAGGGCGCGCGGAAAAAATGCCCGGCATACCCAACTGCACCATTGGCGTGAAACTGTCGTTGTAGCGACGCTCCTCCTCGATCAACCCCGAGGATGCAAACCGGTAGAAGAGCAGCCCTTCGTGCCCCATCGCCTGCCCGGCGGTGGTTCGCCCGTTCACGCCGTAGTGAACGACGGCCTCGCGGCCATGCTGCCAAATGGAATAGAACGCCAGACGCGCGCCGGGGAACTGCCGGAGGAGATCCACTTCATGCCGCTCGACTGCGTCGCGTCCCACCAGGTTCTCGCCCCCGACGATTCTGATGACAGCGTCCTGCGCGTAGAGACGCGCATAGCGCGCAGCGTCGCCGGCGTTGACGGCAGCGATCATTTCCGCAAAAACCGAAAGTTGTGCTTGCTCTGTCCGGCTGGACGATGAGGTCTGATCGCCGAGGATCGCAGCCAGCAGTAGGCAAATCATTCCGGGACCATAGCAAAGATACAGGCTGCTGGAGCAGCAATCGTCGAGGCCGCGCAAACAGAAGTGACGGCCAGAACGCACTCTGCCGACGAAGCGCGAAAGCCCGAAAGCCGCGTATGATTTGCGTTCTATGCTGCCCATGCGTTTCGTCGGTGTCGTCCTGCTTCTGTCCGGCGCGGCCGGTGTCGCCGCGCAAACCCCTGCCGCGCGCTGGTGGGAGCACGTCAGCTTTCTCGCCGCCGATCGCATGAAGGGACGCGAGACCGGCAGTCCGGAGCATCGCGAGGCTGCGGAGTACGTGGCCCGCCATTTCAAAGACGCTGGCCTGAAGCCAGGCGGAACCGACGGTTACCTGCAGCCGGTGTCGTTCACGTCGCGAAGAATCGTCGAGGAGAAGTCGAGCCTTGCGATCGTTCGTGGATCGAGCGTCGTGCCCGTCGTCCTCGGCGACGAAGCGACGTTCAGCATGCGGATCGATCCTGCGCCGCGCGTCGAGGCGCCGCTGGTGTTCGCCGGGTATGGCCTGCAGGTGCCCGAGTCGAAGCACGACGATCTCGCCGGCCTCGATCTCAAAGGCAAGGTCGTTCTTCTGCTGACCGGCGGACCATCGTCTATTCCGGGGCCGTTGCTTGCGCATTACCAGAACACACGCTGGTCGTATCTGAAGCAGGCCGGAGCCATCGGCGTCGTGTCGATTCAGAATCCGAAAGGGCAGGACATCCCATGGGAGCGTTCAAAGCTCGCGCGCTTCCTTCCATCGATGGCGATTGCCGATCCGGCGCTCGACGAGACTGCCGGTCAGCAACTTGCCGTGACGGTGAATCCTGCGACAGCGGAGAAATTCTTCGAGGGCACCGGACACACCTTTAAGGAGCTGCTCGGCCTTTCCAACGCCGGACAGGTCCTGCCGCGATTCGCCGTGCCTGCCTCGATCCGCGCGACCGTCGCGGTCGCGACTGAATCGCTGACTTCCGACAACGTCGTTGGCATTCTGCCGGGTGTCGATCCGGTCTTGAAGAACGAGTACGTGGTCGTGTCGGCGCACATCGATCATGTCGGCGTCGGCACGATGACCGGCGATGCGATCTACAACGGTGCCATGGACAACGCCTCGGGCGTGGCAACGCTGATCGAGACCGCAGCCGCGGCGGCAGCCAACAAGACGCTGAAGCGATCGATCATCTTCCTCGCGGTGACGGCGGAAGAGAAAGGGTTGCTGGGGTCGCGTTACTACGCCAATCGACCGACAGTCACGTCGTCATCCCTCGTTGCCGATCTCAATACGGACATGTTCCTGCCGCTCTTTCCGTTGCGAAGCCTGATCGTGCAGGGACTCGAGGAATCGGATCTCGCCGATGATCTGCGCAAGGCGGCGCGGCCGATGGGTATTGAGATCTATTCGGATCCGGAGCCGGAGCGAAACGCGTTTGTGCGAAGCGATCAATACAGCTTCATTCGAAACGGCGTCCCTTCGATCTCGCTCAAAGTCGGATTCACGAAAGATTCAGCCGAGCACGAGATGGTGAAGCACTGGCGGACCGAGCGCTACCACGCGCCTTCAGACGATCTCGCGCAGCCCATCGATCGCCAGTCGGCCGAGGACTTCAACAAGGTCTACCTCGCGCTGCTCGAAGCCGTGGCCAACCGGCCGACGAAACCGGCGTGGAACAAGGAAAGCTTCTTTCGACGATTTGTGAAGCACTGAGAGGGTGGGGCGTTCCGATGTGGCGATGTGGTGACGTGGTGATGTGGCGATGTGATCTGGTGATGTAAGGATGTGACGATGGGTCTAGCGATGTGGTGATGTGGTTCCACAACGGTGCCACATCACATCACCACATCACATCAGTGATCTGGTGATGTAAGGACGCCACAGGCTACGGATAACGACGATCAAAACACCGGCTGACCCCAAGTACGACTTGGGAGCCCATCGTACAAATGTACTCCGCGAGCCGATCGGGCGTACGGTACTTCCGCCATTCGGAATATAGGCTTGGGTGATTCGGATGTATCACGGCGACATTCGGAACGGTTGGCGCAGCAACGGCATCTCAATCGAATGCCAGACAGGAGACGATAGGAACGATTAGGGCTCCCGGTTAACTGAATACGACCCTTGTGGCTCGATTCTGCACGGACCGGTCAACGCACAGCACGGACCGGGCCAACGCACAGCCAGCCGACCCTGACGGCACTCTGACGGCACCAGCGGGAAGTTCCGACGATGTTACTAGTACTCGTTATTGCCGCGTCCCTGCTCGTGACGGTGGCCGGCATGGCGGCCCGACGCGCCGCCGGCCCGGCCGCGCGTCGATGGTCACGGTGGCTGCGCTCGGCGGCGCTTGGGGCCGCCGTGGTGGCCGCGGCTGTGCTCGCCCTTGCAGCGACCCGGGACTCGGGCTGGTTCGCGGCCGTCCTGCTGGGCGTCCCGGTCGTGCTCGCCGCACTCCCGGCCGGGTGGGACCTGGTCACCGGCCGGTCCCAGGCCGCGATCGACTGGCCCGCCGCCATCCTGGCGATGGGCTGGGCGGTCCTGCTCGCGCTTGGCATCGGGCTGGCCTTCGTCCCGGCAGCGCTGCTGCAGCTCGCGGCCGCCGCCACGGCGAGCGCGGCAGACCGGACCGTGCGGACGGCGCCGGTCGAATAGGTTTCGGTGAGCGGTTCTGATCGTGCATGTCAGCCGGCCAAGATGGCGGTCTGATCTACGATATTGACGGGAAGGCCGCCGAGCGCCCTACAACTTTCTTCGAGCGTTGAAGAGCGAGATGAAAGGACGACAACTCAACTAACCTATCCACGACATCACATCGCTTAACCTATCCACGACATCACATCGCTACATCGACAGACACATCGCGACATCGTCACATCGACACATCACATCGCCACATTGCCACATCGCGAGATCGCCTATGCCCCGCTTCATTCCCGGAGTGTCCGCACCGGATCGATCGTCGCGGCATCGCGCGCGGGCAGCATCGTAGCGAGCGTCCCCGTTGTGGCGAGGATCGCGGCGGCAACGAGCAGCGTTGCACCGTCGTAGAGTTCGAGGCGATACACGGAGTGAGCGCAATCCGCGATTCGTGGCGGAGGCGACCGCACCGCCAATGAGCATGCCGACCGCGAGGATGCGGCCCACCTCCGACGTCACCATCGACAGAATGCGACGACGAGCCGCACGAATCACGCCGTTGACACGCGCACGGCTATACTGTCGCGGTTGGAGGTCACTCAATGAAGCGCATTGTTCTGCTTGGGCTTGGCGTGATGGCCATCTCGGCCGCCGCGTTTGCACAGACACCTGACGATCCCATCGAGCGGGCGCTGGCGGCCGCGCCGCGTGCGATGAAAGAAGGGGCCACCGTCATCAAGTGGAAGCCGGATGGCACCTACGACACCCTCAGAAAAGGGACCAACCGTTTGGTGTGCTACGACCAGTCGGGCGAGCCCACGGAACAGCCGTTCTCGGTGCAGTGCACGAGCGTCGGCAATCTCGAGCGCGTCGCCCAGAACAAGAAGTTCGAAGCGATGAGTGATGCCGCGGCGCGACGGGCTGCGCTCGAGACCGCCGAGAAAGATGGAACCCGGGTGAAGCCCGAGTTCGGATCAACGTTTATCACGATGAGCGGTCCCGACCGTGCCAACGCGCGCACGCACACGACGATTGCGGTTCCCGGCGCCACCGCGCAGTCGCTAGGATTGCCCGATGACAACAAGCAAGGCGGTGCGTGGATCATGAATGCGGGCACGACGAGCGCCCACATCATGATTCCCGGCAGCTAGAACACGCGCCGACGATGCGCCAGCTTCGCGCGTTCAATCAGGTTTCGCTCGACGCCTACTATACCGACGCGAACGGCGATATGAGCTGGGCCGACAAACACGACCCGAAGTGGGCTTCGTTCACGTCAAGTGAAGAACAGAGTTGGTCTCCAACTGAAGAAGACCCGCAGTTTCCGTAATGGCAACGTCGTCCTTTTTGGTACAGCTCCTCTGCATAACCGGGAGGCACGCATGACAGGCAGGCGCGCTACATTTGGCTCCATCGCAGTCGGTTTCGCGATTGCCGTCTGGGCAGTCGGAGGGCACGCTCAGTCGCCGAATCCATTTGGACGCCCGTCCGCGGAGACGCCCCAACCTGGATCCGCTATCACCGCTGTTCCCGGGTCACGTGCGCAAGGCTGGCCGTCGCAGGGACGCTCCGAAGTTCTCGCGCGCCATGGCATCGTCGCCACGAGTGACCCGCTCGCCGCGCAAGCGGGCCTCGAGATTCTGAGGCAGGGCGGCAACGCGATCGATGCGGCGGTGGCCACCGGCGCGGTCCTCGACGTGACGTCGCAGAACGACACCGGCATCGGCGGCGATCTGTTTGCGATCGTTTGGTCGGCCAAGGACAAAAAGCTCTACGCGCTCAATGCCGGCGGCTGGGCGCCGGCCGGGTGGACGCCTGCATTCTTCACCGAGCGGCTCAAAGTGACGCGCGTGCCGAACAACGGCGTCAACGCCGCAACCGTGCCCGGCGCAATCGCCGGGTACGACGCGCTGCTCTCACGCTTCGGGTCGATGACGTTCAAGGAGACGTTCGAGCGCGCGGCGCGCATCGCCGAAGAAGGCTGGGGCCTCGCAGAGCGCCGTCACGCCGATCTGCGCGGCGCGGTCAACGGCCTCAAGGCCGATCCCGATTCGAAGCAGACGTTTCTCGACGGCGAGCAGGCGCCGGCGCTGTACAGCGTGATCGGCAATCCGGGGCTCGCAAAGGCGCTGCGGCTTATTCAGGCGCAGGGTCGGGATGGGTTCTACAAAGGCGAAATTGCGAACGCCATCGTCGCCAAGGTGAAAGCCAATGGCGGGGTGATGAACCTCACCGATCTCTCTGAATTCAAAGCTGAATGGGTGGAGCCGATCTCGACCAGCTATCACGGTTACGACGTGTACGAGCTGCCACCGCCCGGCCAGGGCTTTGCGGCGCTCGAGATGCTGAACATTCTCGAGGTCTGTGTGCCCAAGCTCGGACTCTCTCTGACCAAACTTGGTGCGACCGATCCGATGTACTGGCATCTGCTCGTCGAGGCCAAGAAGCTCGCGTACTCGGATCTGCTCGCCAAGAATGCCGATCCCAAGTTCGCATCGGTGCCGGTCGCCGATCTGATCTCGAAGTCACACGCGGCGAGCCTCTGCGGCCGGATCAATCCAAACGTCGCGGGCAAGCCCGGCGTTGCCGGCAGCACGGAGGGCGGCACGATCTACCTGACGACCGCCGATCGCTGGGGCAACATGGTGTCGCTGGTACACAGCGTGTTCAGCGTGTACGGCAGCCGCGCAACCGTGCCGCCCTATGGCTTCGTCCTTCACAATCGCGGTTCGGCCTTCTCGCTCGATCCCAAAAGTCCCAACCTCGTCGCGCCGCGCAAACGGCCGTTTCACACCATCATCGCGGGCTTCGTGATGAAGGACGGCGAGCCGGTGATGACGTTCGGCAATATGGGCGGCAGCGTGCAGCCCGAAACGCACGCGCAGCACATGGTCAATCTCATCGACCTCGGCATGAACGTTCAGATGACCACCGATGCCGCGCGCTTCACGCATAACCAGAATTCGAACATGCTCTCACTCGAAAGCGCACTCTTTGACCTCGTGGGTGCGGCGCTCAAGGCAAAAGGCCACGAGGTGCGCGCGGTCAACGGCGGCGCCGTTGGCGGGTATCAGGGCATCCTCTTTACGCGCGATCCGCGGCTGCCCGCGCCAGTCTTCGATCCCCGCGCGGCACGTGAGGACCTGCCGGTCAACGGTGTGTACCGCGCGGGATCGGATCACCGCAAAGACGGACAAGCCGTGGGATGGTAGACGAGCAACGCGATCGCGCGATCTCATCGCATGGATACCGGGCGGGCGTCACGCGCAATCCGATTCAGCCTACGAACAGTAGGGACCGGTGCACTCCGGCGGCGGTTCCGACGCGACGCCAATGGCACCCACCATCGTCGTATGCAGGCTGCAGTGATAGTTGGTGCCGCGTGACATCGGCAATCCCGCGCTCGTTGCGCCGGGCGCGATGTTGCCGGTGTCGAACGATCCGTCGTTGGCGACGACACGGTGCGTCTGGCTATCGCCGTTGCGCCAGGCGACCATTTGGCCCTGATTGACCGCGGCCGGATTCGGCGCAAACGACTGCGCGCCGGTGATCGATCGAATGTCAATCGTCAGCGCGGTCGACGTGTTGTTGCCAGGAGCCGGGTTCGTGCTGGGACTGGTCGGCGCGCTGGATTTCCCGCCACACGCCATGGCGGAGAGGATCGCGGCCAGCGACGCGCATTCGAGAATGCGTTTCACCATCGTGGTTGCTCCTTGGTCGGCGCGTTGAACTGCGCAGGCAACAACCACGCCAGCCGAGCTTACGCGGCGAATTCGTCCATTCGTGCGGATCTTCGCTGCGCGGCCGCGGCCGGCGGCTACGATCGCCGTAAGAATTTTCGCGGCGCGTCAGCGCTGCTGAGGAGGTCGCTATCGTCGCTGCGACCAGGTGGGACCGAATCGATCGGGCACATCGAGGGCGGTGTAAATCCCGAGCGGTTCCACCGTTTCGACCAGCGTCGTCCGGCGCGCTTCGAGCGTTGAAATCGCGTCGGATCGATAGGCGCGGTGCTGCTCGTACACGAGCATTTCACTCCAGTATTCGATGAGGATGTAGCGCGAGGTCTGACGCTGGTCGCGCAGAAACGAACTGCCAAGATACGACCGCGTCTGCCGGTTGAGCACCATCCAATCACCTTCGGACCCGTACATCCGTTCGAACTCGCTCTCGCATCCTCTCTTGACGTCGAATTGCCACATCACCGCGATCATAGAAGCCCTCGTGTGGCACATATTATTCCGCGTCTCTGCTTGCGCGCGCCAAGGGCGCGGAATTTGTTCTGCCGCCACGGCTCAGCGCAGGACTCCCATGGGATCCAGTTTCGACGCCCGCTGCGCCGGCAGGTACGCGGCGCTGAATGCCACGACCAGGAGCAGGCCGGTCGCCAATGCCAGCGTGAGCGGGTCCTGCGGAGCGACGCCGTAAAGACGACTATCGATCACACGGGCGGCGGAATAGGCGAGAGCGCCGCCGAGAGCGAGTCCGGTCGCGACAACGCCGACCGTCTCGCCAAGAATCATGGCGATCAACGTGCTGCGTTGCGCGCCGAGAGCGATGCGGATCGCGATTTCGGCGGTGCGGCGCGCGATGCCGTATGAGAGCACGCCGTACAAGCCGATAGCGGCGAGCGCAAGCGCGACGCATCCAAACACGACGACGAGCTGTGCCGTGGTACGGTCCTGCGCCGTCAACGGCGCCATCTGTTCTTCGATCGAGGCGGCGGACACGATCGGCAGTGCAACGTTTACGCGCTGAATCGCATCACGGACAGCTGCCATTCCGAGCGCCGTGTCGCGCTCAGCCCGAATCAAGAATGTTGGCTGATCGAGGGATGATGGCGCATGCCCGGCAGTCACGAAGTAGCGCGGTGCGACATCGCCCCGCAGCGCCTGGCTGTGGGCGTTGCCGGCAACGCCCACCACGCTGCACGTCCTGTGCTCGGCGTTGTCGCTGCGCTCGCGAATACGTATGCCGATGGGGTTGCGGCCGTTGAGGAATCGCCGAGCAAAGGCGTCGTTGATGACGCAGACCGCAGCGGTTCCCGCGCGGTCGCTCGCGAGGATGTCGCGTCCACGCAGGATCGGGATTCCCAAGGCGCTGAAGTAATCGGGCCCGATGACATCGCGAGCCGAGTTGCGATCATCGTCACCTTTGGCGGTGTATCCTTCGACCTCAATGGTCGTGAACGACTCGCCTCCGCTGAACGCGCCCAGTTGCGAAAAGCTCGCCGCTCGCACTCCGGGGATTCGGTGCAAGGCGCTGAGCAGCTCGCCGCGCAGGCTGGCGCGCCGAGTCTCGTCGCCGTGCTCACGCAGATCGACGCGCACGAGCAGCAGACCTTCGGCGGCAAACCCGAGGTCCGCGCGCTGCAGGTTGTAGACCGTCCGCGCCAGCAGCCCGGCGCCAACCAGCAACGGGAGCGAAAGTGCCAGTTGTACGCTCACCAGTATTCGGCTCGAGCGCATCTGGCCGCGCGTGCCGATCGCACCGCGGCTCTCTTCCCTGAGCCAGGGTCCCGCGTCGGTCCTCGAGATGTGCCACGCGGGAAGCACGCTGAACAACAAGGCGGCGACGATCGTCGCCGACACGAGGAAAGCCAGTACGACCGGGTCGAGCGCGAACGTCATGTGGAAGTCGGAATCTGCTTTCGCCAGCATCCCGACGAGCGCACCGTGAAGGACGTACGCAATCGCAAGCGCCGCGACACCTCCCATTGCCGCCAGCGCGAGACTCTCGGTGACAAGCTGACGAACCACACGCGCGCGGCTGGCGCCGAGCGACAAACGGAGGGCGATCTCCGGCGTCCGCGCCGCGCCGCGCGCGAGGAGCAGGTTGGCGAGGTTCGCGCACGCGATGAGAAGGAGCACTGCAACGGCGACCAATAGCGCGGTCAGCGGCTGAGCGAACTCCGGCCGTCGCGGCGATGCGCCTCGCGAAGCCGGCCGGAGTTGCAGTTGCTGATCCAGAAACTCGCGCCGGCGCTCCGCTGACCACGCGGTGCCATAAAACGATTGCAAGCCAGCCTGGAAGATCGCATTGGCCTCGGTCTCGGCTTGCCTGATGGTCACATCGGATTTGAGCCTTCCGAACACCTGCAGCCACATCACCTTCTCGGGAGGCGTATCGTGCAGCCGATCCTTGCCGGGCAGCACGTAGGGCTGCATGCGGAGCGGGAGCCACATGTCCGGCTGCTGACCGCCGGTTTCGCCGATGAAACCACGCGCCGCGACGCCGACGATGGTCAACACGGCGTTGCGCATCGCGAACGTCTTGCCGAGCACTTCCGGCCGTCCGCCGAAACGTCGCTGCCAGTACTGGTGACTGATGACCGCCGCCGGCGTATCGGACCGGTCCTCGGCATCCGAGAACACGCGGCCGATGGCGGGGCGGACGCCCAGCACGTCGAAGAACCCTCCGGAAACCAACCGTCCGCTCGCCGTTTCCCACGCGCCGCCCTCGAAACGCAGTTGCCAGGAGTTGAGGCTGCTCTGCGACGCCATCAACGCGGCGAAGCTGTCGGCGTGGTCACGCAACTCCTCGAACTCACCATAGGTCAGCCACGACCGCGGACCGTCGGAGCGCCCATCCCAGCGGCCCGTCCAACCGCCCGATGCGTCCGGATTCGAGAGCATGACCAGCTGCTCGGGGTTGCGCACGCCAGGCAAGGGCGCGTGCAACAAACCATTCCAAAGCGTGAAGATGGCGGTGTTTGCCCCGATGCCCAGCCCGAGCGACAGGATTGCGACGGTGGTGAAGCCTGGCGATTTGCGAAACGCGCGCAGGGCGTAGCTCAAATCCTGCTTGACGTTTTCAACCAGCGCGACCCCGCGCGCATCGCGGCACTCCTCTTTTCGTTGTTCGGTCGCACCCATCTCCCGAAGCGCAGCGTCACGCGCCTCGCTTGGAGACATGCCGGCGGCAACGTAGTCGTCGATGAGCCGCTCGAGGTGATACTGAATCTCTTCACCGAGCTCGTGCTCCACTCGGCTGCTCAGGAACACTGAACGAAGACGCAGACGAAGCTGTTGAGTCCAGCGCATGTCGTCCTCACGTCGGCTTCACCACCAACGAAATGGCGGCGGAAAGGCGTTCCCACTGCGCGGTTTCGGTCTTCAGCGCTTTGCGGCCGGCGGCGGTGAGCCGGTAATACTTGGCGCGGCGATTGTTCTCACTCAGCGCCCACTCCGCTTCGATCCAACCCTGCTGCTCGAGCTTGTGGAGCGCTGGATATAAAGCGCTCTGCCCGACGCGCAACTGTTCGCTGGACATTTGCCGGATGCGCTGTGCGATCGCCCAGCCGTGCATCGGCTCGAGGGCGAGCACACGCAGGATCAACAGGTCGAGGGTGCCTTGCACGAGATCGGTCGGCTTGCTGATGGCGGCCGCTCCTATCAGTTACTGACAGGAGCATATCACGGAGGCGGCGTCAATCAACGAAAAACCGTACGATTGCGGCAACAGTGAGACGGACGCCGGTCGTTCCACCAGAGATCGAAGAGTTCCGCGACGCACGCTGGAGACGCGAAGGCACACGGCAAGTCGAGAGCGCGCTCGAAGCCGAACGTTTCATCGAAAACGTCGGGTTTGCCGCCTGCCTGAGTGATTGCCGGCGGCCGGGGCCGTCGTTGTACGTCGCGGTGTGCGGTCGGCGCGATGCGGTGATCCCGCGCAACGTCCAAACGGATCCAGAAACGTCGCTTACGTGGATGCTCAAAGACGAGCTCATGAAACGCGGCAAGGTCTACTACGCGAAACTGGCTCGCGGCAAAACCACATTTCTTGCGCCGCGCATGATTCCGTACTTTCACGCCATCTGGGGAGTGCGCCGGGCCGACGAGCACCGGCAGTTGAGCAGACACGCGCAGGCAATCCTGCGCGTGCTCCGTCACGAGTGGGAGATCGCCACCGCCGATCTGCGGGAGGAGTCGGGCGTGAAGGATCGCAAAGCGTTCAACGCGGCGTTGGACGAGTTGCAGGCCGCGATGATCGTGATACCCAGCGAGGTCTACTACCAACCGAAGTTCACGTATATCTGGACGCTCGGCGTGGGACGATTTCCCGAAGCGCTGCGCCGCCGCGTCAATCGTGACGTCGCGCTGCGCGAAATCGCGCGCTGCTTTCTCGCCGGCGCCGGATTGACGGTTCCAGGCGAGCTGGCGCGGGTGACCGGGTTGTCGCGACCGGACGCGGGCCGTGGCAATCGCGCGCTGGTCGCCGAAGGATTCGCGATCATGCACGCTCCCGGTCTCTACCAGTTAGCTCGCTACGAAGTCAGTTCCGGAGACCGGTAGGGCGACAAATCGCCGTCTGGCAGCAGGCACCGGCGTCACGCGTCTGCATTCAGTGTCACGCGGTGAGAACGCGGGACGTCGACCCGCCGCTAGCCCCGCCACTATAATCGCCGCGCGGGCGCTCTCAAAAAAGCGCGCGGTGGAGGTCGATGATGGCAGCAAAGCGGGCGATGTGCGGCGCGGCGGCGATTTTTCTGTCCCTCTCGGTCAACCTTCTCTCGCAAGATTCTATCGACCTCGCGGTGGTCGACCGCATCAAACAGGAGGCGTTTACGCGATCGCAGGTCATGCACGATCTGCGCAGCCTCACCGATCTGCATGGTGGAAGACTGACGGGCTCGCCTCAATTCGAAAATGCCGCCAAGTGGGCGATCGATCGCCTGACGCGATACGGCGTCAGCAACGTTCACGTGGAGCGTTGGGGACCGTTTGGCCGCAGTTGGTCGATCGAGCAGTATTCAGTGGAGCAGCTGTCACCGGTCTACTCACGCCTCTCAGCGTTGCCGCTTGCGTGGAGCGCGTCCACGGCGGGCCCGGTGACGGGCGAGCCGGTTCTCGCGCCCTTCCAACTTTCGTTCGCGCGCGGACCGAAGCGGCTCGCTGCAGACTTCGACGCCTACCGCAAGCAGTGGCGCGGCAAGCTGCGCGGGAAGATCGTGCTCTTCACAGCGAGTCAGTCGGTGCCGCCGCGCGACAAGGCGCTGTTGACCCGCTATTCGGACACCGAGCTCGCACAACTCGCTCAGGCGCCGGATCCCTCGGAGGTGCCGCGCGCCGACACGCTCGACGAACTGCCGTGGCCGGACAAGGACGAAGAAGTCTTCAAATTGTTCATGGGCTTACCAGAGACACTGCTCGATCAGTTGATCGATCGCTACGATGCGCTCGACAGCGAGCGCGGCCGGTTCCTGTCAGAGGAAGGGGTTGTCGCGATTCTTCGAGCCGACCAGCGCGCGCGGGAAGGTCTGCTCGCTGGCGAGTCGGCCGGCTCATATCGCGCGCGCGACCCGCTCGCGCCGCCGACGTTCGTGGTGTCGGCCGAGCACTACAACCGCATCGTTCGTCTCGTCGAGGACAAGCAACCGGTCCGCCTCCGTCTCGATCTGAAAGCAACCGTTTCTTCGAACGACGTGGACGGCGGCACCATCATCGGTGAGATTCCTGGCGGCGCCAAGCGAGACGAAGTCGTGATGATCGGCGCGCATTTCGACTCGTGGCACGGAGGGACGGGCACGACCGACAACGGCAGCGGAAGCGCGGTGATGATCGAGGTGATGCGTATCCTCAAGGCGCTGGCCCTCAGGTTGGATCGAACCGTTCGGATCGCACTGTGGGGCGGCGAGGAGCAAGGGCTGCTTGGCTCGCGCGCGTATGTGAAAGCGCACTTTGCAGATCCCAATACCATGGTGCTCAAGCCGGAGCACGAGAAGCTCTCGGGGTACTTCAACCTTGACAACGGCAGCGGCCGAATCCGCGGCGTGTATCTGCAGCAACACGACGCGATGCGGCCCCTGTTCGAGCAATGGCTGGCGCCGTTCCGCGATCTCGGCGTTACGACCGTCACGATCCGGAACACCGGCGGAACCGATCACTTATCGTTCGTGCGAGTTGGGCTTCCCGGGTTTCAATTCATTCAGGACGGACTCGACTACAGCACCGTCACGCATCACACGAGCGCGGACACCTACGAACACGCCGTTCCGGCCGATCTGATGCAAGCCTCCGCCGTGATCGCAAGCGTGGTATATCACGCGGCGAACCGGTCCGAGCGGTTACCGCGACGCGAGCTGCCAAAGTCAGTTGCCACGCGAAAGTGACCGTGCGCAGGATAGGCGGAGGGCGGTGAACTTGGCGGCACCGCCAGGAAGCACCTGAGCACTGTATGTGCGCGTCGCTCGACATGATCTCTCAACTGGTTCAGGGTTGGCGGGTTGGTGTTGCCACAAAGGCCAGCCGCTCGTCATTGCTGGTGAGCGCCCTGCCGGTAATTTGCCCGAAGTTGTTGATGTCGAGCGCGCTTTCGAGTTGGTGAGCGTAGCCACGCTTGAACTTGTTGAGATCTTTCATCTCGCCGTTCTCCCACAGGAACGCCTTGCACGTCCCACTGGGCGGACAGGACGTGCCCACGACCTGGCCCCGCTCATTGACACTCCACGCCTGCGCTGTCCCACCGACGTCGAGCGTGCCGAGATCGCAGATGTCCGTGCCCGGCAGCTTGGAACAAACATCCTCGCGCTCGGTCCACAGCCAGGCGCGGAAGCGGGGCGCATCCGGATCGTCACCGGGCGAACTGCCGAATCCGACGACGATGTCGCCGTTTTGCGTAATCGCGGTCGGTGTGTTCCAGGTGTCGCCGCCCACGTTCCCGAGATCTCGAACGGTCCCGTGCTCCCACAGCACGGCGTGCTCGGCGGTGCGACGTCCGACGGCCTGATCGCAGATGCCGGAAATGCCCACCACCTGTCCGCGATCGTTGATGGCAGTCGCCGCACTCGACGAGTCGCCGGGATAAAGCGGAAGTTCGTGCGTCTCATTCGTGCCCAGGTCCCACACAACCGCGCGGAACTGAAGCTTCTGTGGCAGCTTGCAGTTGATCGGATCGAGCACGAGATTCTCGGCCCAACCCACGACCTGCCGCCGATTATTGGCGCTCGCCGCAAAGCCGTTTTCTCCACCCAGAGTTGGAAGCGGCATCATCTCGTTTGTCTCCGCTTCCCACACGAACCCGACGCACGTGTACTTCGTGTTGTCCGGGCCGGGAAAGAAGATGCGGCAGCTCCACTCCTCGCCGCGCGGCTGGAGCGTGCTGGTTTGAGAGATGCCGACAACAAGATTGCTTTTGTTCCGCCCGGGCCAGGGCACGCTGCTGTTCGGTCCTCCCAGTGTTCCTAGGCGGTAGGGCGTTTGGTGAAGCCAGAGCAGTGCTTCGCGAGCCTGATTGCCCTGCAGGTTGTAGTAGCCCGCGACGACTCCTCCGTTGCTGATGCTCGTGCCTCTGCTATGCGTGCCCGATGGCGAAGGGGTTGGCAGGTTCACGACGTGATAGGTGATCTGCGCGGGCTGTTCGGCCGCGCCGAAGCTGACGCTGAGTGCGGCTGCCGCCAGCGTGACGGCCTTCGCGATGCGGTATCTCACGATGATGCCTCCTTGTGCGGAATTCTCGTGAGGTCGCAGCGACAGCGGCTACCACAAATTTTCGATCGTCAACCTCGATCAGCGTTGTGAATGTCGCGCGCTTGACGGCACCAAAAGATTCTGACAGCGCCGCAGGCACTTCACGGTCCCTGAAGTGAAGATCACCACTGCAGGCCCACGTTGAACACCGACGGTGCGGCTGCATGTCGGTTCTCTTCGCGGAACCGCGACGGCGTGCATCCAAATGGTCGCCGCAACGCAGACGTGAAGTGACTATGGCTCGAGACGCCGATGTCTAGCGCGAGAGAGGTGGGGTCATCGGCTCCGGTATGACGATTATGCGCGAGTGCGGCCCGGCTCTCCCGGGCCGCGCGCCTCGCGCTGAGCACCGGTCTTAGTTGTCGCCACCGACGTTGACGAAGCCAAACATCCAGTCGTTGAGGAAGTGAACACGATTCATGCAGATGACCAGATACCGCCCGGTCTTGAGGAAACGATACGTAATCAATTGACCGTTCGCCTGAGCCGTCCCTCCGTTGAGGAACTGCTGGCCGCCGGCCGACATCAATCGCCCTGGTTCATACCACACGCGGTTGTCCGGATGCGCGTTGGTCAGGTTGGGTGCCGCCACAATGACCACGTCGCCATGGCCATCGCTGACCTCATGTGCGGCATTCGCGTTGGTCGCGCTCAAGTTGCACGGATGGTCGGCCGGCGACTCGATCGTTTGTGGGTCAGTGCCCACACACAGAAACTGTCCAACCTCGTTTCGAGTCGTATCTTTGCTCACCTCATAGATCGCGAACGCGTGGCCCCCGCCGTGTATCTGAAAGGTCACCTGGCCGCCTTTCAGAATCGTCACTTCCTCTGGCGTCAAATGGTGAAGCTTGTACGAGCACGGGTCGGTCGGACCGCCGATCGGACCAGATTGGAGGCAAGGCGCCCCGCCGATCGGAGTCAAGGCGAGAACGCCAAAATCAACCGTAGCATCCGGGACCGCGGGTTGTTGGGGGGTGAGATCTTGATGTTGCGCCCAGGCGGTGATTGAAAACAGCACAACAGCGGAGCAGACGACTGGAACGAGGACGGGTCTCGTCTTCATTTTGCTTCTCCCGGATGACACGCAGAATCGTTGGCGTTCTGCGCGCCGGGCTACGGTCTCTCGGTGTCCCCGTCTCGCTCCCGAGTTCCGCGCTCCGGTTAAGTGAAACGCTCAGCGCAGGTGGAAACTATCACAACCGGACCGAAAACGGCTGACCTGGTTCCACTCGATCACGGTCGGGCTTGGCACCCAAATGTGACGCGTAACTGCGCCATCGCCGCGGCTTCGGGCCATAATCACGCGATCGCCCCGCAGCAACTGAAGGGCAAGTCTCGAAATCTGCCGCGGACGGAGGTGTCGATGAAGTTGCTAATCGGCTTGTGCGCGTCTCTCG
Source organism: Acidobacteriota bacterium (assembly GCA_046726375.1). Taxonomy (GTDB): domain Bacteria; phylum Acidobacteriota; class Vicinamibacteria; order Vicinamibacterales; family UBA2999; genus DASPWV01. Next base: position 36,576 of record JBKPAJ010000064.1, on the reverse strand, counting down.
CGCTGTTGCTCCCCACAACCGTCGTCGCGCAAACCGTTGGAGCGACGACCGGCACCATCAACGGCAAGGTCACCGATCCATCTGATGCCGTGCTGCCGGGCGTCACCGTCACGATCTCGGCGCCGCAAATGCAAGGCAGTCAAACCGCGATTACCAATGAGGAGGGCAGTTACCGATTTCCCGGAATTCCTCCGGGCACGTACCGCGTGCAGTACGACTTACCCGGGTTTGCCAGTGTGGTGCGCGAAGGGATTCGCGTCACGCTTGGCTTCACTGCCACGCTCAACGTCACGATGCAGGTGTCGAGTCTGCAGGAGACGGTCACCGTGACCGGTGACTCGCCTGTCGTGGACGTCACCTCCACGAAGACGTCCACCAACTACGACTTTCGCGAGCTCGCCTCGATTCCAAGCGCGCGCGACATGTGGGCCATCCTCGCCGAGTCCCCTGCGATCACGATGTCGCGTATCGACGTCGGGGGCAGCGCCGCAGGCACGCAAAGCGGCTATCGCACGTATGACGCGCAAGGCGGACAGAACCGCGTGATGATCGACGGTCTCGTCACGACGGAAGGCAGCGGGGCGATCGGGGTCTATGTCGACTATGGCGCCTTCGAAGAAGTGACCGCCGGCACTGCCGGACAGGGTGCCGACATGGGTCAGCCTGGCGTGCAGACGCAGATGATGATCAAGTCCGGCGGCAACGAGTACCATGGCTCGTTGTACGGGGATTACCAGAATTCCAGCCTGCAGGCCACCAACATCACGGACGATCAAGTGAGCCGCGGCGCTCGCGACAAAGATGTCAATCGCATGTCGGTTTACTACGACTTCAACGCCGATGCCGGCGGGTACCTCAAGAAAGATGCTCTGTGGTGGTACGGGTCGTTTCGTGAGTTCGACACGGAGGTCAACGAGCCGCGCTTTCCGGTGCGGCCGCATCAGACGCGATTGCGTCATTTCAGCGGGAAGGTCACCTACTCAGTTGCCGGCAACAACAAGATCATCGCCTCGATGATGCGCACGCTCAAGATTCAGCCGACGCGTCTGGACGCGCGGCGCGCGAACAATCCGATCAATCTGACGGAAGACTCCACGCAGCATCAGCGTCACTGGGCGTGGGTTTACAAAGGCGAGTGGAACAAAGTGGTGAGCGACTCGACGTTCGCGGAAGTGCGCGGCGGACAGTTCGGCTACGATTGGCCGCTCGTCCCCAACACTCAAGTCGGCTCGCGCATCGAGGATCTCAGCAACAGCATCGTGAGCGGGCCCAACCTGGATCGCTTTCAGGCTCGTCGTCGCGATCAGGTACTGGGCAGCGTGAGCTACTTCAAGGATGGCCTTGCGGGCAGCCATGATTTCAAATTCGGCGGCGAGGTGTTCCATGAGACGTTCACCGAAGAGTTCATGGCCGACTCGTACGGCAATCTGAGCGTCTCCTACCTGCGCAACGGCACGCCGTCCGAAGTCGATCTCCTCGATCCCGGCAGGATCGAGGCGACCTTGATGACGTATTCGTTATTCGCCAACGACACGTGGCGGGTGAACAATCGGCTCACGCTCACACCGGGCCTGCGCTTCGACCGCTTCATCAATTCGCTACCGGAGCAGGAGCATCCCGCCGGCCGATTCAGTGCCACGCCAATCACCTTTCCCGCGGACGACGACCTGGTGAGTTGGAACCTGGTGGGACCGCGAATTGGCATCACTTACGATCTGTCAGGGTCCGGTCGTACCGTGTTGAAATTCAACTACGGCCAGTACTGGTGGAACCCCAGCAACGACATCTCGACCCCCGCAAATCCAAATCGCTCGCCATGGTTCCGCCGGTATTCGTGGACGGATCGCAACAGTAACGGTGTTTGGGACGAGGGCGAACAGGTCAACCTGCTGCAGACACAAGGTGGTGTCGCCAGCGCGGTTGTCGATCGAGATCTCGAGAATACGTACACCCGTGAGTTCTCGACCTGGTTCGAGCGCGAGCTCGCCGCCAGCTTCGGCGTGCGAACCGGCTTCATCGTGCGGCAGATCCGGAACCAGCGCGCCAATGTCGATGCCAACCGTCCGTTCAGCGCGTTCGACACGCCGGCATCGTTCGCGGATCCCGGCCCCGACGGCGTCGTCGGCAACGCCGACGATGGGCCGCGGATCAATGGGTTCAACCTCAACGCCTCGCGACTCGGGTTGCCCACGTTGACGACCGTGGCCAATGTCCCAGGCGCGAACGGCGATTACTACACGTTCGAGGTCAGCGCCAATCGGCGGATGACGGGGCGGTGGTCGTTGCGCGCGTCGTTCAGTCACACGTGGAACTACGATCAGAACAACACCTTTGCCGGCAATGCGGTGCGGCAGTATGCGTTGCCGTACACACCCAACGATATGATCAACACCGATCGTGAGGACGGCGCGTTCCGCTTCACGAACTGGACCGCGAAGCTGATGTCCACCATCGAAGCGCCCTACGGCATCCGGCTCACGCCCATGCTGCGGCATCAGTCGGGCGATCAGATTGGCCGTGTGGTGCAGGTCGGGTTCAACTACGGCACCCAGTCGGTCCTGGTCGAACCGCTCCATGCGAACCGGTTGGATCACACAACGCTCTGGGATCTGCGCGCGGAAAAGGCCTTTCGCTTTGGTGGGCGTTCCGTTTCCGGGTTCGTCGATCTCTACAACATCACCAACTCGAACGCGGAGTTCCGGCAGATTTACGTGTCGGGCAGCTCGTTCGGGTTTCCCACCACCATCATCTCGCCGCGCATCGTGCGATTCGGCGCGAAGGTGGACTGGTAACGCCGCGACGTCGCCGCTGTTGCCTTCCGGCCTTGCGCCCGCTGGGTCTCGGGTACCTTCGAGTACCCGAGGTCCAGGTTCTCCGCTTGCACCATTGCCCATGACAAAACAACATCCCCGTGGCGCGCGGGGGATTGCACAGCACCACGCGGCCGAATACGTGTTGGTGGCCGCCGGTGTGTGTGTCGCGACGGCGTTTGTCACCTGGCCGCACGCCCGCCTGTTTACGAGTCACGTCGTGAGCCACATCGACCCGCTGCTCAGCATGTGGCGGGTCGGGTGGTTCTCGCATGCCATCGCGCGCGGCGAACCGCTGTGGCACGCCAACATCTTTTTTCCCGAGCCCTTTACATATCTGCTTTCGGACGCGACGTTGCTGCAGGGGGCGCTGGCGGCGCCCGCGCTCTGGCTCGGCGCGCGGCTGCCGGTGGTCTACAACTCGCTGCTCCTGCTTGGCATTGTGTCTTCAGGCGTCGCGATCTACTGGCTCGCAACGGGTTTCGGGATCGCACGTTCGGCGGCGCTGTTCGCGGCGATCGTTTTCGCGCTCGCACCCTATCGCATCGAGCACCTCATGCACCTCGAGTTGCAGTGGGCGGCCTTCGCGGTCGTGGCGTTTGGCTGCCTCTATCGGGTGTTGTACGCACCTCAGTGGAAATACGGAGCTGCCCTGGGTTTATCAGTGTGGCTTCAGTTTCTGGCCAGCGTGTACTACGCGACCTTCCTGGTGCCGATTCTGATCGTGCTCGCCGCCGTCTCGGTAAGAACGTGGCCCGATCCTCGCCGCACGATTCGTGCAGGAGCCGTAGCCGTGGCGCTCTGCGGCACGCTGACGGCGCCGATTGCTGTGACGTACGCAAGGCAGGGAACCCGGATTGGACAGCGGCCGCTCGGCGACATCGCCATGTTCAGCGCGACGCCGCGGAATTATCTGGCTTCGCCAGAGTCCAATACCTTGTATGGCAGTACCGCCGATCGGTTCGGCTCCGGCGAGAGGCGACTGTTTCCGGGGACGCTCGCCCTCCTGCTGGCGAGCGTTGGGCTGTTCTCCTCGCGCCGGCGCGTTGTCGCGGCCGCGCTCATCGTCTTGCTCCTGTCAGTCGACCTCTCGTTCGGCGTCAACGGGCTGCTCTATCCTCGACTCCTGGACTGGTGGCCCCAACTCCATGGCTTACGTGCGCCGGCGAGGTACGCCGTGTTCGTGCTGGCAGGGGTTGCCGTTCTCGCGGCTCTGGGAGCCGAGGGTCTCATGCAGCGGACTCGTCTCTCGCAGGCGGGCAAGGCGCTCATCGTAATGTTCGCGATCGCGGCCGCGTGCGTGGAATATCAGTCGCCACAGAACAATCTTGTGCGAGTTGACATGAACCCGCCGGTGTACACGTTTTTGCGCCAGCTGCCAGACGGCGTGGTGCTGGAGCTGCCACTGCCCGACCATTTCGGCGACTCGGCTCTCGATGCCGATTACATCTATTGGTCGACAACTCACTGGCGCAAACTGGTGAATGGTTACAGCGGCTACTACCCGGCGTCGTATTTCGGCACTGTTGCGCGACTTCGATCGCTACCCGACGCAGATGCAGTGACGTTCGTTCGCCGGCTCGGTGTGCGCTACGTTCTGGTCCACCTGACGTATTTCGATCCGGCGCAGGGAACGAACCTCATTACCGAATTGCACACTCGGCCCGGGCTGCGATGGCTCGGCTCGTATCGCGACTGGATCGGCCCGACGGTCGTATTCGAGTTGATACCATAACGGCGGAATTCGCCGTGCCACGTTTCGTGCTCCCGATTCACTTGACACCCGCCCGCGGGCTTGTCCTCATCCTGATCTCGTTTGCTGTGGTGGCGGCACTGGTGGTCGCCAGCGAGCGTGTTGCCGAGCCGGGCGGTCTCGAATGTCACGATTACGCAAATACCAGCTGGCAGGGCGCGGCGTTTCAGACGCGGATCGAGCGCGACTTCACCACCCCGTTGTTTGCGACGCGTCCGGCGAGCTTTGTTCGATTCTTCAGCACCGACTGTCGAGGCACGCTCACGATCGAGCGATCGGGCACGTTTTCCGTGCTTCTCGTCACCCGCAACCCGGCGGAGCTGATGATCGATGGACAGGCGGTGCTGCAGACTCGCGGGCGGCGGCTCGAGCAGGCGGCGGAGCGCGTTGATCTTGCGGCCGGACATCATCAACTTCGATTCCGCTATGTATTTGCGAGCGACGGCGACGCACCGGAGCTGCTGATGTCGCCCGCCGGCCGCCCACTGCGTCCCTTGAACCGCGCCGATCTTTCGCAGCAGCCGCTTTCAGCAGCGTCGGTTTTCCTGCGCCTGCCGTCGTACGTTCCCCGGATCGTTCTGCCGGGACTCTGGATTGCGCTTGTGCTTTACCTGCTGCGCGCGCCGCTCGCAGAGAGGCTTCGGCGCGCCGGCGCACCGCTCACGAGCTGGCATCATGCGATCGCGTCGAATACGCGCCGATCGCTTGCCGTCCTGGTGACGATGGCTGTCGCCGTGCGCGTTGTGCTCAGCGCCGGCACCTACGGGATTCTCTGGCCCGACTCGGTGCAGTACTACGACAATGCACTTTCGCTGCTGCGCGGCGATTTCCTTGCTCACAATCTGATCAGCACTCCACTCTTCCCCGCGTTCCTTGCGACGTTCCTCAGCTTCGGCGCCACACCGGAAGCCGGAGCGCTCATGATTGCCGCACAGCGCGCGCTCGCCGTTGCGGCAACCATTCTCGTGTTTCGCCTCGCCCGCGAGGTGTTCGACAACACGATTGCTTTCTACGCCGCACTGCTCTGGACTGTCTCGGCCCTGCAGCTCTATTACGAGACCGTTCTCGCAACGGAGGCGCTGTTTGTTTTTGTGTTGATTCTCACCATCGTCGCGGCCGCGCGAATGCTGCGAACCCGATCGGCAAGAAGCGCGGCGCTTGTCGGCCTGATGTGTGCAGTGGCGACACTGACGCGCCCGGTGGCAAAAGGCCTGGTGCCTGCCGTGCTTGCGGTCATGTGGTGGTGGAGTCGCGAGCGAAAGCGTTTGATCCTGCCATCCGTCGTGCTCGTCGCCGTGTTCTGCGCGAGTGTCGCGCCTTGGATGTACGTCAATCGGCAGACCTACGGTTTCTGGGGGATCAGCCGCGGCGAGGGATTGTGGTTGTTTCTCCGCACCTTCGATATCGACGAGATCGAGCCACCCGCTACCACCAGGTTTCCCGAAGTGAAGCAGGTTCTCGAAGCGCAGCGTCCGACGCATCCGTACCTGCACTACGCAGTTCGTGACGAGCTGAATTACCACCGCGGCTACTCTGCGGCCCAGGCCGATGAGGCGATGTTCGGATTCGCGCTCGAGGCAATTGCGGCGCATCCTGTACGGTTTGCCGTGGGCACGGTGAAGCAGCTCGCCTTGTTGCTCGTGGCTCCATACCGCAGCGTGCAGATCTGCCACTCTCTCGAAGGCCCCTACTTGTGTTCGGAACGCGGTGTCGGCTTGTCATTTCGCGCGTTTCCGAACACGCCTCCGCCGGATCGCAAGCCGCTCAAGACTGCGATTGCTGCGTACTTTCGCGTTGCCTACTGGGTGGTGCCGTTGCTGTGGCCTTTTGCGGTGCTTGGGATGGTCCGAGCATTGCGCGAACATCACGAGCGCACCGACCTTGCCGCGCTGCTGGTTATCACAGTTTTGTATCTGGCGGTCGCGACCGCGCTGTTCAACACCGTTCAGGATCGATATCGGCTCCCTGCCGACGCCTTCGCGATCATGTTCGCGGTCGCGGAGCTGCAGCGGTTTGTCCGACGGCCGCAATCGAGTTGATTGCTGCGATGAAGATGTTCGTCGGCAGAATGCTCGTGCTTGCGTGTCTGCCCGCCGTGCTCGTGGCGCAGGTTTCGGAACGTGCGTCGAACCTGCTTCCGGAGGACGCGCAGAAGGTGCTCGCAGCCAGCCTCGAGGCCGCCCGCGCGCACGTCAAACACATCTGGCGCGACACCGCGCCGCAGACCGATCACCATGTGAACGCGTACATAGAGATCCCGCGCGGAGAGCGGCGCAAGTTTGAGTTCAACATGCGAGCGAACGCGCGTGCGGTTGATCGCGTGATGCCCGCGGACATCGGCGGCTACCCGGTGAATTACGGGTTTGTGCCTCAGACCGTCTCGTACGACGGCGATCCGTTCGACGCCTTGGTGTTGGGTCCGGCGCTTCCCGGCGGCCGCGTGGTGCAGCGCGTGATCGTCGGGTTGATGATAATGGAGGACGAGACGGGCGCCGATTCCAAGGTCGTGCTCTCACCGGTGCGCGCCGACGGACGTCCGCGTTATCAACTGACGGCTGCTGAGCAAGAACGTATCGCCGAGTACTTTCGGCGATATAAGCGTCACGAAGCGGGCAAATTCTCGCGCGTCCCAGGCTGGGGTTCCGCCGAAGACGGTCAGGCGCACATCACGAGAAGGCGGTCTCGCCGCGTAAGTAGCCATCCACGTTGGGTCGCGCGCGTGGACGCGCGTATATACTGAAAAATTCAGTTGGTTATTGCCCAGCTATCCGTCAAAAGGGGGTTCGTCGTGATGCGTACTTTGTTCGCGATCGGTTTGGCAGCAGCCGTTGTGGCAGGAGCGTCGGCGCAGACGCCCGTGGAGCTGAAAGTGGGCGACCCGGCTCCCGACTTCACGCTACAGGGCACTGATGGCAAGACGCACAAGCTTTCGGATTACCGCGGCAAGCAGGCGGTTGTCATCGCCTGGTTTCCGAAGTCCTTCACGCAGGGCTGCACGATCGAATGCAAGTCGCTGGCGGAGAACGGCGACAAGATCAAGAAGTTCAACGTCGCCTATTTCATGGCCAGCGTCGACACGCTCGAAGACAACACCAAGTTTGCGAAAGCGACCTCGGTGAAGCTCGGCGACAACGTCGTCGAAAAGAAGGAAGCTGACTTCCCGATGCTCGCCGATCCGACCAAGGAGGTGGCCACGAAGTACGGCGTGTTGAACCAGCGCGGCGTCGCCAACCGGTGGACCTTCTACATCGACAAGAACGGTCAGATTGCCGCCATCGACAAGGCGGTGCGCCCGGCGACGTCGGCGGAAGATATGGTGGCCAAGCTCGCCGAACTCAACGTCGCGACACGATAAGGTCAGAAACTCGCTCTCCGAGTCGGGCCGTCCGCTTCTTCGTTCCGGCGAAGACGCGGACCGACCCGGGCGCATGACTTGGCGAATCGCGTTCCTACCTGCTGATACACCTTACCTTCTGCACTTGTTCGTTTGAGCGCCATGGCGCCCTCCTCGGTCTTGCGCATTCGAGCGCTTCTGCCATCTAATACTCAGACCGACGGCAACACCCGACAGACAAGGTCTGGCGCTCAGCGCACGGGTTGCCATCAGTGCACTCGCTTGCGTCCGCGCACTTCGCAGGAAGGAAACGGCCGTGTCGGGCATCGAAGGCATTACCGCCGTTCTCGTGGCGCATCGCGAAGGCAAGCCAGGCGCGTTCGATCAGCTCATCGAGCTCATCTACCCCGAGCTGCGCCGCATTGCGCGCGCGCAACTTCGACACTGGCGGCCAGGCGCGCCGATGGACACCGGCAGCCTTGTTCACGAGACGTATTTGAAGCTAGTCGATCAATCAAAGGTGGACTGGCAGGATCGGAATCACTTCTTCGGAATCGCGGCACGGGCGATGCGTCAGGTCATCATCGATTACGCCCGGAAGCGCGCCAGCCAGAAGCGCGGTGGCGGCGCGCAACACCTGGCGCTCACCGAACGCGAGATGGCCGTCCGTCAGCAGGCCGACAGACTGATCGCGCTCGACGAGTTGCTCGCGAAACTGCAAACGCAGGACGAGCGCTTACTGCAAGTCGTCGAGTGCCGCTTTTTCGCCGGTTATAGCGAGGCCGAGACGGCGGAAATTCTCGGCATTACCACTCGAACCGTCGAGCGGGATTGGTTTCACGCCAAGTCGTGGCTGCGGCAGGCGATGAATCCAACCGTGGACGCAAATTGAACGAACCCGAGGATCCCGACGCGTTCCTGAAGCCGGGCGGGGCGTTTGATGGTCCGCTCTGGCAGGAGTTGCTCGCCGAGCCGTGCGAGCTCGAGCCGGGCGCGCGTCTAGGCCCGTATGAAATACGCGCGCCGATCGCCGCCGGCGGAATGGGAGAGGTCTATCGCGCCTACGACACGCGGCTTGCGCGCGAGGTGGCGCTCAAGGTCCTGCCGACGCACGCGGTTGGATCGACCGACGCCATGGCGCGGTTCCAGCGCGAAGCACGCGCCGTCGCCGCACTGAACGATCCGAACATCCTTGCCATTCACGATGTCGGCAGCGACGGCGGCATTCACTTTGCGGTAACCGAGTTGCTCCAAGGCGAGACGCTGCACAACCGTCTGTCTCGCAGCAAACCGCTCGCGCCCAGCAAGGCGATTGAGTACGCGATCCAGATCGCGCGCGGCCTCGCGGCTGCGCACGAGCGAGGGATCGTGCACCGCGATTTAAAGCCCGAGAACATCTTCATCACCGAAGCCGGTCGAGTGAAGATCCTCGATTTCGGTGTCGCCCTTTATGAAGGCACGCCCGCCGCTGAGAACGACGCCACGATGGCGCCGCTCACTCAACCCGGCCTCATCGTCGGCACTGTTGGCTACGTCGCACCGGAACAGGTTCTGGGAAATCCGGCCACGCCGCGCGCTGATCTGTTTGCCTTTGGCGTCGTCCTCTACGAAATGTTGACGGGCACGCATCCGTTCAGGCGAGCGACCACGCCGGAGACTCAAACAGCCATTCTGCGCGAGGATCCGGCGCCGATCGCGCAGGCCGTGCCGGGCGTCCCGCCTGCGCTCGTCCGGATGATCGAACTGTGCCTGCAGAAACACCCGCCGGATCGACCTGAATCGGCGCGCGATCTCGCGCTGTTTTTCGAAGCGATCGGAAACGCAGCCGCGGCCGTGCCCACAACCGGTGGCCTTCGCGCGCTCGGGTCGTCGCGGCGACTGCGCACGGGGATTGTCGCGATCACGTGCGGCCTTCTCGTCCTGCTCACCGCTGCGACGTGGGCGTTCGTGCGTTTGACTGCCAGTCGCGCTGTCGGCGAAGTAATCGAGGCGGACTTGACGCGCGCCGAACGAGTGGTCAGGCGCTTGCACCGAGAACATCTCCAACGCCTCGCTCTCACGGCCCGTCTCGTCGCGTCGTTTCCGGAATTGCGAGCGCTCTTTGGCACAGACGCCGCGACGATCGAAGATTTCCTGCTCGGATTCCAACAGCGCATCCCGGGCACGCCTGTCCTGGTCGCGTTAGGACCACAAGGCACCGTTCTCGCGCGAACGGACCATGCTGGACGGCCGCCGGAACCTGCGGGCGAAGAATGGCTTGCCGCGTTGGTGACGAGTCAGAGTGAAGGAACCGTGCTCACCATCGGCACTCGGCCTTGTCTCGTTGTCGCGGTCGTATCGGAAGCCGGCGGGACAGTCTTCGGCTACGTCGTTGCCGCCGAACCGATCGATCAGACGTTCGCCGAGACTCTGAGTGAGGCGACACAGGACGAGGTCGTTCTGTTGTCCGCTGAAAATGTTCTCGCTTCGACGCTTCGCGATCCCCAGACGCCCTGGCGCTCGCTGCAGGCCTGGCAAGCGGCTCGAGGCCGTCCTGATCGGTTTACTGACGTGCAGATCGGAAACGAGCGCTACGCCGCTCGTGAGATCGCGCTCGCAAGCGATCCCCCGGTGTCGGCGATTATCGTGAAGTCGAGAGATGAAGCGATCGGGCCGTATGTCCGCATCCAGCGCGGACTCGTCGTGATCGGGGTTGCGGCGTTCGCGCTTGTGCTCCTGGGCGGTGTCTGGTTGTCGAAGACGCTGAAAGGGCAGTGGCGGAGCACTGCGCGTGAGGGAACTAAGAACTAAACCAGTGCGAATCCAACCGACCGCGCCAAGCGCGGGAGCAAACGGCATGTGATCTGTGATCGACAGGGCGTCCTGCTCATCGAAAGTGCCTCGGCGTCAACCGCGAGTCCGCGCCCAGCACTTTGCGCCGAGACACTTCCGACCAACGCTAGCGACTACGAATTCGAGCCCCTGTCACCCAGCCATACCAAAATCGCCTTGTTTTCAATTATTCCAGCGCAGGGTGATTTCACTATCGAAACAGTCGCTAATAGCTGCGGATGAGATGAATGGGCTTCTCAATTTGCAAGGTGGATTGTCGTACATCGACCGGTTCCCGCACCCATACTCTTTGACATACGATCCCGGTCGAGACCAATTCGTCACAGGGAGCGATCCAACCTAATCATGCCGTAGCAGGTAACGGTCCGCTTCGCAGCCCGCAGTGAACGGCGAAGCATTAGCAACGATCAACGCCGTGCGGTCGAGCAATCAAGTGCGCTTGGCACGAACACTGCCAGAGCCGTCGGGTCGAAGACCCCGGAGGGCGGAAGGCAACTCGGCAGCGCGCCTGCCACAGCGCGGGGAGACTTTCATGCAAGGCCGAAAAACAGTCATTGCTGGCGGCGCAGCCGTAGCAGTCACGGCACTGGGATATCGAGCGTGGAAGCGCGGCGTGTTTGCCGGTGCGACTGGTCCGGCATACACACCGTGGGACGAGTGGCGCGGCAGCGATCGGGACGGCAGCCGCAGACCGCTTCGCGCAGCCATTCTTGCTGCCAGCCCGCACGACACACAGCCGTGGCTGTTCGAAGTGTCTGGGGACGCGATTGCCGTCTACGCGGATCGCACACGCCACCTGGGCTCCTTCGACCCGTTTCGCCGGGAAATGCATCTCGGATTAGGCTGTGCGATCGAGAACTTCGTGTGCGCGGCGCGAGCCTTCGGGTTCGCTGCCGACGTGCAGCCCGCGCACGGACGGCTCGAGCTTTCGCCGGGTGGCCAGCCGGTCCTTGCCGCGCAGATTGCGCTCACAGCGGTTCAGCCGTCACGCGATCGGTTCTTCGATGCGATTCCCAGGCGGCACACGAACCGTGGCCCCTATCGCGATGACCCGATTGCACCAGAGCGATTGCAGCAGCTGACCGATCTCGTGTCGGGGCCGCCGGTTCGGCTCGTCCTTGTGGTCGACAACGGCGCCCGTCGTGAGTTCGGCGCTCTGATTGTTGCTGCGACCGAACAGATCGTTGCTGATCCCGACATGTCGATGGACAGCTTCGGATGGATACGCGTCGGCAGACGCGAAGTTCTGGCCCATCGCGACGGAGTGACGATCGATGCCTCAGGCACAAGCCGCCTCAAGATCATGGCCGCAAAGATGCTGCCCGATCTCGATGCGACGAAAATAGATCGGATCTGGCTCGATACGACGCGAGACGTTCACACGGCGACCGCGTCGGTATTCGGGATGATCCTCATACCTGACCGACTGGACATGGCGCAGTCGATTGCGGCAGGACGCGCCTGGCAGCGGCTGCATCTGGCTGCGACGGCGCAGGGCATTGCCGCGCAGCCTCTCAACCAACCGGTGGAAATGATTGACCGTCATCACATGCTCGGGGGACAGGACGAGTTTGGCCCCGCGCTTGCCAAGCTGGCGCGCGTAAGCAGCTGGCAACCGACCTTTGTTTTCAGGCTCGGATACGCGGAGCGCGAAGCGCCGCGCTCGCCGAGGCGACCCTTGGCCGATGTCGTGACCGGCGTGTCACCAGCCACTCTGTGGCACTGAGTTGGACGTTATCGAGACATGAATCTTGGGTAACGGGGCGGGATTGAGGTGCTGCCGCTCGCGAGTAACGCCGTGGTTTAGCGAGTCGTTCTCAACGGACCATCGGCGTTCGGCCTGACCAGTCCGGTATCACAAGGAGAGATTCTCCTCTCTGAGACCGGTACGCCTCCATAGCAACGTTCAGGCTCTGGACGTCAAGTGAATCCGGTGAATCGCGGATTAGTCTGCGCGGAGGGCGGTGACTGGATCCACAGTTGCGGCACGCCGGGCGGGGAGCAGGCCGCCGAGGACTCCCAGAATCGCGAACAGCAGCGCCGTGCCCGCTAGGGTCCACGGGTCCGCCGGGCTCACGCCGAACAGGAGCGACTCGAGCACGCGCGCCGGCCACAGCGACAGCGGCACGCCGACGGCCACGCCGATGAGCATCAACCGCACGCCGTCGCGTATCACCAGCAGCTGCACTGATGTAGGCGTGGCGCCTACCGCTAGCCGGACGCCGATCTCTCGCGTCCGCCGCGCGACTGAGTAGGCCAGCAGCGCGTAGAGGCCCATCAACGCGAGTGTGGTCCCGAGTAGCGCGGTCGCGTTGGCCACGGTGGCGGCGAGCCGCTCGGTAGCAGCGCTGCGTTCGAGCCACCCACGGAGCGGCAGGGCTGTATGAAGGTACTCACGACCCATCTCGGTCACGATCCGCTCGACGCGATCGGCGATGCGCATCGGCTCGCCGTCGGTGGCGATCTGCAGCGTCGGATAGTAGGCGATGCGGCCGGCTTGCAGCGCGCTGAGGTAGACGATCGGGGTGGCGGTGGCGCGGAAGCTGCCAAGCGTCGCGTTGGCGACCACGCCGACGACCTCAATACGCTGTCGCGCCGGCTCGTTGCCGTAATTGATGCGCCGGCCGATGATGTTGCCGTCAGGCGCCAGTTGGCGCGCCAGCTGTTCGTTCACGACGGCGACTGACCGGGAACGGGCGTCGTCGGACGGCTCGAATCCGCGTCCCCGCAGCATGCGCATGCCGATGGTGCTGAAGAAGCGCGGTGACACGGCGTCGAACTGGGCCCCGACGCCGCGATCAGGCTCGCCATCGACGGTGACCGGCGCGAGCTGCGGATTCGCCGTCGTCAGATTTGGAAACATGCGCGCATATCCCACGCTGCGCACTGAGGGCAACGCGGCGAGGCGGTCGAGCAGCGCCGGGTAGTAGCTCGCGGCGTCGAAGCGCTCATAACCGTTGGGGACCGGCATCAGGCGAACCGACAATACATTGTCGGCCTGCACGCCGGTCTCGACGCTCTGCAGTGCGGTCAGCGACCGCGAGAGCAGCCCGGCGCCGACGACGAGCACTGAGCAGAGCGCGACCTGGGCGACCATCAGCGCCTTGCTGCGCAGACCGCCCCCGCTGGCGATGGTACGCTCCCACTGCACTGCCCCGCGGTTGGTCGCGGAGGTCATAGCCAGGACCGGCACGAGCGAGATCAGCCCCCCGGTGAGAAGGCCCGCAAGCATCGTGAGTGTGAGCACGCGAGTATCAGGTGCGAGCGTCATGACTCGGGCGGTCAGCCCGGCCGGCAGCAACGCGTCGATCGCATTGACGAACAGAAACGCCAGCGGGATGCCAAGGGTGGTTCCGGCCAAGGCCACGAGCAAGCTCTCGGCCGATAGCTGTTGCGCGATCCGCCAACAGGTGGCGCCCAGGGCGCGGCGCACGAGAATCTCGCCTTCGCGCGAGGCCAGGCGCGCGAGCAGCAGCCCGCCAAGGTTGAAGCAGACGAGGACGAGGAGCACGGCGGTGAGACCGAGAGAGATCTGCAATGACTGGAGATAGCGCTGCCGCAGAAACGAAAGACCGTTGGCGAACGATTCGACGCGAACCGTGACGTCACGAAACACCTGTTGGTCGCGCGCCGGCAGGCTGGGCGGAATGACAGCATCGACAATGGCTGGCCATCGTGGCACGAGATGGGCGCGGGCCTGCTCGAGCGTCGCGTCTGGACGGAGCCGGGCGAGGACATGGCTCGCGCCTGGCGGCCGACCGCCTGGCGCTGGCAGGATCGAGCCGAACGGCGCCACAATGTCGGCGCCCGTGTCGACCGAAACACCCTCATAGCTGGGCGGCAGCACCCCGATGATTTCGATCTCGACGCCTTCCGCGCGGATTCGCTTGCCCAGCACCGTGGGATCGCCGCCGAACATTCGCTGCCAGAAGCGATGACGAATCAGCGCGACGCGCGTCCCGGGGCTGGTGAGCGGCGCGTCCGCCGCCGTGTAGAGCCGCCCAAGTGTCGGGACTACACCCAGCATCTCGAAGCAGCCTGCGGTCATGAAGTCGATCACCGCCTGCGTTGGTTGGTGGTTGGCCTCGACGGTCAGCACGAGGTCGCCATTCCACGCGCAGTAGCCGGTCAGCGGTCCGGGCCCGTCGTCGAGCAGCGGCAACGTGGTGACCAGTGTGAGGCGCGGCTGGCCCTCCTTGCTGTAGCCGCGCGCCGACACCAGCTCGGACGGCGTCCGGACTGGCAACTCGCGCAGCACCAGCGCATTCAGCACACTGAGCATCGCGGTGCTGGCGCCGATGCCAAGGGCCAGCGTCAGGGTCGCTGCGAGGGCAAAGCCGGGCGAGCGCCGGAGGTGTCGGGCGGCGTGGCGGATATCCTGTAGTAGCGACTCGACCATGGGCTGGAAGTCTACAGATACTCAGCCATCCTCTCAAATCGTTCGATGCTGGTCCCTGTTGTCTCGATCTCGCGCTCGCAGCGAACATAGCTGCTCGTCTGTCTCGTTTGTAGAGACCCAAATTCTCGCCGGAATCCAGCTGACAGAACACGGCGTCGAAGAGTGAAGGGCGATTCTTTCGCTGCTCGCTGCGAACATCCGCCGATCTCTCGACGGCCGGCGCCGCAAGCCCCGTCGACGAGTTCGTCGTGGCCGGAACGCTTACGGTCTCTTGGGGGCCGCATTAGACATGGAGTAGAGCACCCACTGGATGGACGCCGTTTCGTCGAGCCGGTTTCGCGATTTAAGCCGGTCCCACCTCCGCTCGTCTACACCCGGCGACTTCTCATGAGTAACCGGGTACTGCGCTCTATTCGTACCGTTCGCAGTCAGTGCCAATACGCTCGTGGGCGATCGACTGCATTCATCCAACCGCGCTGCCATCACGCCTTTGCCACGCCGTGGGGCACGGCGGTTCTGGCGGCTCAATGACAGCGCGGGTCACGAGAGGTGCGACCTGTGTAACAGCGTGGGCACCGAGGAGTGTACGAGGAGGTGCCGACCGCGACAAGCCAGATGGCGCGCTGGGATCACGGTGCGTACGCCGCAACGGTTCGCCCCTTTCTCGCCCCTTGGCAACCAGGAGCCGCGACGCGCTGGTGACGCACCGCCGCGGACAGTTCTCCTCACCGCAGGTCCGCGACGGCGAAATTCAAGCCGGCACTTCAGGCCCCAGGCGCCCGATATTCGGGCAACTTCTTGCACGCAGCGTCCACTTCGTCGGGAGTGATCAATGGTGTCGTGGACGAATGAACGGCCCCCGACCCGTTGATGACCAGACTGGCAGCGATGCCGCTCGCGGCGTCAGGCAGATCGCAAATCACAAAGACGTCGTCGGCGCCGTAGGCAAAATAGAACGTCTCGAGCTTGCCGTCCAATCCTTCGATCATCTTCTGCACGGCCGCACGGCGGGTCGTTCCACCAGCTTTCATCAGACCTTTCGCACCTTCCGCGGTATACGACGCCTTGATCAGGTACTTCGGCATGTCGGCCTCCATTGACACGAACGACTTCGCGATTCCAACAGCGCGGCCTGAGAGTTTAGCGCGGGATTGGTCCTCGTACACGCCGCAGGGCGGGGCATTCGATGAAGCTGTCGGCGACGGCGAAGGAGGCCGTCGCCGATGGCCAAGCCACAATTGCGCACGAAGAAGGCGCCGAAGCGGCAAGGCCGGGCGCATCTGGGGAAACGGAATGGCCACGTCTCCATTCAGACAACCGAACGCTACCTCCGATGCAAGCAGAAGCTCCGAATCGCCGTGAACGACCGACTTGGGATTGAACCCGATGCCGCTTGACCGTCACCTCCAACAGAGCGGATGCTTCAAATCTGCCCTGGGCGACTTACGAGGAGTGATCACTGTCGCGCGAGGTAGGATCCCGGCAGCAAACCTATTCGCGACCCAGGGTTAGGCTGTCCGGAGCCGAATCACACTCTGCGTATCGTCGCTACTTCGCGACTTTTCGCCAGTAATCCGCCCGGTGGGTCTGCGTTGAGCGTATCATCGGGACCGCTCGTTTCGAAGGTGCTGCCGAGCGACGGGGAGTTCGTCAACAGACGACCTCGAAGGTTGTGGTTCTTGCCGCTCTCCGTCGCCCAAGCCGCAGCAGGCCAGAACGCAAGAAGACAAGGCGAGATGGGAGGTTGCGATGCAGAGACACGCCCTGATGCTCGGACTGTTCGTGCTGGTTGCGTCCGCGCTCCACCAGCCGGCGGGGCTCGGGTTCGGTGCGCCAGTGTTTCCCGCCGTCATTCCGCTGCCCCTTGGCTTTGGGCCGGAAGGGATCGCCGCTGGTATTGGGACCACGTTCTACGTCGGTTCGCTCGCCCCAGCAACGGCCGGGCAGATTCTCGTCGGCGACCTCCGCACGGGTGAGATCTCCGAACTGGTCGGCCCCACCGGCAGACCGGCGCTGGGCATGAAGCACGACCCGCGCAGTGATTTCCTGTTCGTGGCCGGTGGTCCGAGCGGGAGCGCGACGGTCTATGCAACATCCTCGGGAGATCAGATTGCGGTCTACCAGTTTCAGCCACCGTCGTCGATTCTGCCGCCTGGTACGCCGACCACCGTCATTAATGACGTGGTCGTGACTCGCGACGCCGCCTACTTCACGGATGCCGCCGCTCCATTCCTGTACCGCTTGCCCCTTGGGCCGGCTGGCGACCCGTCAGCGGACTTCCAGCCGATACCGCTACCAGTGAACTTCAGCACGGGCGGTGCTTGTGCGGGACCGCCGATCGGGGCCAACGGCATCGATGCCACGCCAAACGGGAAGTACCTGATCGTTGTCCACACGAGCGAAGGGCGCCCCTACCGGCTCGACACAGCGACGTACAGTGTCGTCCCGATCGACCTCGGTGCCGGCGACGTGTGCAGTGCCGATGGCCTCCTCCTCGACGGACGCACACTCTATGTGGTGCAGAATGCCTTGAATCGCATCGCCGTGGTGGAGCTCGCACCGGACTATCTGTCCGGCACGATAACGCGCTACATCATTGAGCCGTTCGCGTCGAACCCGACGATCAAAGTGCCAACCACGATCGCGGAGTTCGGCGAAGCCCTCTACGCCGTGACCGCCGGCTTCGCGCCGCCGGACCCCGATTTTGTCGTTCGGCTTCCCAAGTAACTGCTGAAGGCCGGCTCACGCGAGCTGGCCTCCTTATTTCCGGCTGCGCCAAGGTTCTCAATACGATCCGATGCAGGCCGAGTCGCCGCAGGATGCCGAGCGTCCGACGGCACTTGCTGCCGGAGGCGAGGCACGCGGCGACGGCTACTCGCGTTAAACGGCCATAGTGGTTACTAATCCGTTTAGCGGTGCTGGGGCGTCGCGCCACTGTGCGCCGCTGGGGTTTGATCCAGCCTCTTAACTTAAGAAACTAACTTTGGACTTTGAACTTGAACTGACTGCGGCCTGTCGACCGTCGATTGGGCGACAGAGGTCGCTACTGCTTGTAGGCGGCCGCGGGGTAGTCCTTGCCGAACTTGTTCTTGTGCTGGACGGCGACCCACTTGGATTCATCGAGCGTCAATTCCGGCGCAACGCTTGCGCCCGCGTCGGCGATCACTTCGATAGACACGGGCGCGGCCCGCTCAGACGACACAGTCAACCGGTAGCGGCCTGGCGGGAGGTCGAGGACAAACCGGCCGTCTCGATCGGTTAGTGCGACGTGCGGCGTCGGCACCACGACGATCAGCGCCGACATCTGAGGGTGGATGTTGCAGAACACACGATACGTTCCTGGTTGCGTGAACGTGCGCCCGGGCGACTGGCCGCTGCGGTACAGCCCCAGATCGAACGGCTGAGGGCCGGACAACGAGAAGACGTTGTGGAAGATCATGTCCTCGTTTGGGAACTCGACGGATGATCCGGTTGGCACGCCCAACACGCGCGGCACGAACGTTTTGTTCTTCTGTCGAAGCGTGAACCGTCCTGGCTGACGCGGTGCCGGCACACCAATCGGTTCGGCGTAAACGACGACCGTTGCCGCGATCGTGCCCGCGCGAACCAGACTGCGCACGACACCCGATACCGGGCCCGCCTCCACACCGAGAGGCACCACGAGCACGAGCACGACGGCCAATCTGACAACGTGAGACAACGTTTCTCTCGAAAGAACGTACTAAAACTTGTAAGCCAGCACCCAATCAAAATGATGGTTGCGCCGCTCCACGCTGCTTGTGCCAGGAAGCGTCGCGAGCCAACGATACTCGAACGACGCTTGAACTTCCGGCGTTAGCGAGAAGATGGCGCTCCCGTACGCGCTGCGGTTACGCTGGCGAGGCGCATTGAACGGCAGCGGTGTGCGCAATTCGTCCGAGCCCGCGCCACCGACGAGCGTGACACGCTGTGATGGAAACAGCTGAAGTTCGGCCCAGCCTCCCGCAGTCCTCGCCGCATCGACGCTGGTTGCTCCGCCAAAGGCGTCGATATTCTCGCCGGCAAAGATTTCACCGGCAGCACCGATGAAGTCTCGTCGAACGGCGAAATCGAGCGCGACGGCGGAGCTGTTGACCATTTGTCCTCGGTCGAAAATCTGCCCGCCCTTGAACTCCCAGCCATAATGGCCCGCAAGTCCGAACGCGGCGCGTCGCGGCTCGTCCGCATTGCCCTTGGAAAGTGCAATGCGTGCTTGAACCCCGGGACGTTGCGATCGCTCGCCGCTCAGTGCAGGAGGAACGAAGCGGTACTCTTCCCCGGGTACGTCGCCGGCAATCGGGGCGACGATGCCGCCCGTCACGCGAAGCATTAATCCGAGCGCGCGCTCGACTCGAACTTGCGGTGCCCGCAAGTAGAGGTTGCCGGATCGGAACAGCGCGGGAAAGGCAAACGCCGCCAGCGACGTGGGATCATTCGGTGCGAGGATCATGTGATCCTGCCCGACCTCCAGCGCCGTTCGATCGGTTTCTACCCGTGCGAACGCCACGAGCAATCGCGGTAATCCCATCACTTGTCCTGTCGCAAAGCCCGGCATGCCGCCAAAGAAGTCCATGGCGAAGCTTCCGTTGGTTCGCGCCGACCCGAGCGTCGGTCCTTCCACGGTGAGGCCGAGCCGTGTCTGCCGAAGCGTGGCGCTGAACGTGCCCTGATGACCATCCGCGGGCGCAACGTTGACGATGTTCGGGATGTCCAGCCAATTCGGGCTTCCCGAATTGGCGAAGACATTCGTGTGAATCGTCCCGAAAATCTTCACAGCCATTCGCGACGTCGATTCCACCTTCACCTGCGCCAGTTCGGCGACCTGCGTCTGCAGTAGCTCCAACGAAGGTTGCGCGGTGGGTGTCTGAGCAGGTTGCGCCGGCAACGACGCCTCAGGCCGCAATGATGCCTGTATGTCAAAGCTTGCGGGCACAAGGCCCGCTGCAGGCGGCCGAGGATTTCGTTGCTCTTGCAGGGCGTTGAGCTCGTCGCGCAACTGACGAATCTCCGCGCGCAGAGCTGCCAGTTCTTGTCTGACATCGTCGCTCGCGACTTGCTCGGCGAGCAATAGGCCCGGGACGGTAAGCAAAAACACCGCAGCGAGAACTGCCTGCCGGAGTCGTCGGATGCTGGTCATGGCGCTCCCCTTCGCAAGGTCGACTTATCACAACATCGGTTTGCCTGATCGACGAGGAGCCTACCACGCGGGATCACCGAGAAGTGGCGCGTGAATTGACGCCGATGTCCGGGAGCGCACGCGCTGCACGCGCGGGCCGAAACTGGAGGACAGGGAATGCTTCTACGGCGACCGCTCGCTGGTGGTGATGGCGACGTGCCGGTGATCGTGCGAATGAATTTGAGCCGCGCGAACCCTCGCGCGGCGCACCAACTGGCTGTATACGGTATTCGAGGCCCGGTAGACACACCGGGCGAGCTCAAAAAGATTCAAGGCTGGGCCAGGCTCTCGTTCGACAGTCGATACGGCTAAGTGCCGGCAAGGCGACGTTCGGACAGGTCTTTCAATGCCGCGAGCGCTTTCGGCCACATGTCTTCGAAGTACTGTTGGTGTTCGTCGGTGGTATCCATGTCGACCGTGAGGGTCACCTGACCGGCGTTGTCGCGAAGCGTGTAGTTCTCATGTGCGCCTGCCCATTGCTTCGTCTCGTCGCTCGAGAGGTCCTCTACGCCGTCTTTGACGACGCCCAGATGCTCGAGCGATAGGAACTCGTTTGGTCGATGTTCCGCAATTCGGCTCACCATGCCGCTGCCATTCGGCGCCATGAACAGCGCCTTGCTTCCCGGCGTCCAATCGGTCACCGCGTACGAGCCCTCCTGAAACACACTCGTCCACTTGCGGTAGGTCTCGCCGTCAAGCATCGTGCGCCATACGAGCTCCTTAGGTGCGTTGATCGTCGTCGAAAACGTCAACCTGGTCATCTTCCTGGTGCTCCTTTCGCTTTTTAGTGGGGGTGACTCACGGGTAGCGGCGTGATCGGGCCTGCCCGAATGCTAGTGCGATACCCCGTGAAAATGCGAGTGTATTTCCGATGACTCGACCGTTCGGCAGCGGTGGGGTAATTCCGCAGCCCATACCGCGATAGAATCCGGCGCCAGCCCGACCAATCTGACGATGGGCAAGCCTTCAGTCCCGAACGGCACAGACGTATCGAGTCGCGAACGTCTCGACTTCGGCACTCTACTCGAAAGGCCGCGGCAGCACTACGGAACAACACGACACACGACGAATACCTGGTGCCTGCTGGCGGCCGTTCTTGCTCACGAAGCGGCGCACACCGCGCTTAGGACAGAGCGGCAGGCGCTCATGGCAGAAGCCGCGCAACTGCGCCGCTGCCTGTTTGCCGGCCACCTGTCTTCAGGCGATGGCTGGAGTCCTGTGACGTACCTTGACAAGGTGGAGGCGAAGCTCCGCCACCCGCGTGAGCACTATTAGTCCAACGCCTACGAGGCTGAGGGCTCGCACGGCTTGCCGAGTTCATCAACGTGGCGGCAGGACGTACTGCTCGAGTAGATCAAACAGCTGCCGCCGGTAGCCTCGCCGCTCGTCGCTCACCGTCGTAGACGACGTGACGGCAACCACGAGATCGAGATCGCGGAAGACAAAGATGTACTGCCCGCCGAATCCCCACGCGAAGCAGGCGCGGTGACCGCCGAATTCCTGGGTCCACCAGCCGTATCCATACTCGCGATCGGAATCCCAGCGCGAGCGTGTGCGCGGCGTGCAGGAAGTTTCGACCCACGCGGCCGGTAAAACCTGCTGTTCACCTGCGCGGCCGCGGTTCAAATACAGCTCGCCAAACGCGATCATCTGGCGTGGCGTCATCAACATCTCGTTGCCACCGAAGTAGATCCCTTGCGGATCGCGTGTCCAGCGCGCGAGCGTGATGCCAAGCGGCTTCGCGAGGACGTCTGTTGCAAATTGATGCGTGCTCTTGCCCGACGCTCTGGTAAGAATCGCCGAAAGGATGTGCGACGTGCCGGTGCTGTATTCCATCGAGGTTCCCGGATCGCTCACCATCGGCTGGTTCAACGCGTAGCGGACCCAATTCGGGCTCGACACCCAGCGTCCGTATTGGCCGCCGCTCGTCGATGCCAGCCCCGATCGCATCGTGAGCAGATCCTCAACGGTCATGGTCTGCTTCCGTTTGTCCGAATCCTTTCGTAACTCCGGAAACCAGCGAACGATCGGTTCCTTCACGCTCGGAATCAGCTTGGTGTCGATCGCAATCCCGACAAGCGTTGCGATGACACTCTTCGAGGCTGACTTGATGTTAGAAGGCGGGAAGCGCCGTGACCCGGCGCGTGGTATTCGAAGGTGATCCGGCCTCCGCGGCTCACGATCAGGCTGTGCAGACGCGGCAGCGCAACGGCTGCGGCACGGGCCGATGCCGGATCCTGCCGCCAATCGCCGTGCAGCACCGCCACCGCAATTGCGCACAACGCGATCGACGGCGCGAGGATTCTCATGCCCGCTATCGTGGCCGGCACACAATTTCGTAAGTACGCAGGAATGGCTTGCTGGCCGGCCATTGATCTGCTAGAAACCCATCCGCGCAACGTTCGGGCATCCCCTCAACGTCATGCGGATCCCAAGGAGGATGGCGGTCATGATCAGTGGCATATTCGTCCGAGAAAGAACCCGGCTTGCACGATTCGCGGTGGTCAGCACGACTCTCGTCGGCTTGGCGGCGTCTCAGGCGTTTGCTCAGGGGCCCGGCGGACCAAACGGCGTCGAAATCCAGATTCGAGCGGAAAACCGGGCGACCTCCGATACGCCGTTCTGCCACGTCGGCGGCGGCATGGTGGGCGACGCACTCAAGGTCGATGCCTTCATGGACACGGCCGGCGTCGTCACCGGCACGGCACGCTTTGAAGACGCCAACGGGAACGTAACCGAAATCGAATTGAACCGGCTGTTCGCGTTCAGTATCTGTAGCCCAGCCAATTGTGGCGGTATTCTCGTTCAGAACGAGGCTAATCAGAACACTGTTCCAATCTGGTTCAACGATTTCTTTCCGGGCTTCCTAGGAAGTGCGGCAGCACAGCTCAATGTCGAACTGCCGCGCGGTTGTGGTAAACCAAGTCGACCTTTACCCCAGGTCTGGACAAGGTAACGATGCAGATCAAGTTCCGGTGAGCTTGCCCTGGCAGTTAGCGGGTGGCGCGCGACGGATCGCGCACCACCCGGTCTCCTCGTTGTTTCCAGATTCGCCGTTATCACGCGCTCGCCAGCAAGCGGTCCTCGAATGTGTAGTCGACTCGACGCCGTGGTTGCGCCTCGTACCACGCAAAGCTCGATCGAAGCGCGGACTCGAGACTCGTCGGTGTGACGCCCAATACCCTCGGCGCCTTTTCGATGACAGACGTGTGTGGAGGGAGATCGAGGAACTCGCCGAAGTACAGGTTACCCGTCAACGGGTGCCCCCCGGCCTCGTGGATCGCCTTCCGCGGCATCGACACGAACTTGGGCGCCACGCCGGCGATTCGCGCCAGCGCCTCGACAAACGTGCGCTGTGTCAGACGCTCCACATGGGCGATGTTGAAGGCCTGGCCGGCTGCCTCCGGGACTTCGATCGCGCGAATGCACGCTTCAGCAAGATCGGATACGAACACCCATTGCATCGGCGCATCGCCTCCGTCAGGGAGCAGGATGCTGCGGTCGTCACGCAGCCGATCCCAGAAGAACTGCTCGCGATCGAACGGTTGCCGCGGACCGTGCACGAACGGCGGCCGGAAGGTGGTGACCGGAAAACCAGAGTCCGCGTGCATGCGAAAGAGCGCGCGTTCAGTGGCCGCCTTGTGCTGCGAGTAGGGATTGGGGTAGTCGTCGGGTACTAGCGGATTGCTCTCACGATGATTCACGCCCGGCCCGTACGCGGCGATGCTCGACATGAACACATAGCGGTGCAGCACGCCGGCACTGCGAGCGGCGTGTTCGACCTGACTCGCGGTCGTCCCTTTTTCCCAGTCGTAGGCGGTATCGAAAACCACGTCGTAGCGGTGCTCGCGCAACAGTCGAGCCATGGCCGTTGAATCGGCGCGATCTGCCTGCAGGTTGTGGATCCGGCTTCCGAGGTCGTGACGATCGCGTCGGTGAAGCACCGAAACGTCGTGTCCTCGCTGGGCGAGACGTTCGACGATTTCGCGGCCGATGAAGAGCGTTCCGCCGATAACGAGGATACGCATCGGCGAATGATAGCGCGGCTACACGCGATCTACGCGATACGCGGTACCGTAGCGGCCGTAGTCGTGGCTGGTCACACCGTTGCGGACGGATCCCTGATACTGCGCCAGCGGCGGCATCACCGTCACGCGCACCACCGTGGTCTCGCCGGCCTTTACCGCCCCCGCATGCACCGCGGCCACCGCGAGCGCTGAGTCGCCGGTGTAGACGTCCGTGCCCCACACCGACCCATCGACGGCGCCGGTCACGCGAAAGTAGTACGTGACGCCTGGCGTTTCACACAGATCCTGAATCCGCGCCGGTGCATCGGAGGCGAGAAGGCCTTGATCGAGCAGGGCTTTGATCTCTTCACGCGACAGCTTGTTCTGGCGCTCGAAATGAGCGACGAGCTCCTGAATGACTTTCATGGCACATTCCTACGACTGGGCATCCATGACGACGATGCGGCCGTAGCTTGGATGAAATGCTGGTGATCGTGCCGGCGGTAACACCCACAGCACGGCGTAGGGCATCGCGTCCGCCGGGAACTGAATCTCGCCGTCTGTAATGATCGCGGCGGCACTCACCGCGGGGTCAGCTGCGAGCAGCTCCATGGCTGGCGTGAGGTCGCTCCCGCCATAGCCCGTCACACGGTAATCCGCGAGTTGCGTGGGCGACATCACCTCGTCGCTCGTGACGGTCACGTCGCATTGCAGCAGGCGAATCTGGTCGACTGCCACCGACTCGCAGAAATCGGCAATGGCGCCGAGGGCGCGCGGAATCTCCTCCGCCATCGATCCGCTGGTGTCGATGATCACGTTCAACATCCAACCCTCTCGCCGCCGTCCTGGTAGCACGAGGTCCGACCGGTCCGCGCCGCGCCGCGACGGTCGAACGAACGTGCGCTCGCCCGGCGCCACCGATTCCATCCAGCGTTGCAGCACCACTTCCCATGGCGTGCGATAGAGCCCGCGCAGAGCTGTGACAACCTGAGACGCCGCTCCGGGGTCGTCGCCTCTGAGACCTTTGAACGCGCCGACCGCACGCGCGAGCGCGAGGCCTGCGGAAGCCGCCGCTTTGATGGCCTCCGTTTCCTCGGCCTGGGCCGCAACGTCATCAGGGAACATTTCCTTTTCGCGTTGTGCTCCGAGCACGTCGCCGGCTGCGGTTTGTTCGCCGCTTTCATTCGCCGGTCCCCGGCCGCTCGGACCAAACAGGCGGCCGATCGTCGTTTCTCGCCCGTCGAACACCGCGGTCTTCGACGGCATGATCGGCGCGTTGCGACGCATCTCCAGGACGATTTCCTCGGCCGATCTCTTGCTCGCGCCCGGCATATCGAGTCCGCCTGCCGGGATGTTCGCCACGCCAAGTTCAATGCGCAGGACGTCGTTGATGATGTAATCGTGCGCGTAATTGAATTCCAAATGGTGGCTGCCGCGTGCGCGGTCGTGAGTGCGAAGCGCCAGGTGCAGCAACTCGTGCGCGAGCACGAAGATCAACTCGTTTTCTTTGAGCTTCTCCGCGAAGCGAGGGTTGGCGACGAGACGGCCAGAGGCGAACACGCCCATTGTTGGTACGCGCTGGTCGAGCGTTATCCGCACGGCTGCAGCAAGCCCTGACAGATAGGGGAGTGGGACGGTGAGCAGCCTGAGCGCGCGTTTGATGCGCTCCAGTTGGTGGCGATCGGCGCCGGGTGGAGACGTCGCGGGATCGGAGACCGGCGTCACAGTCTGGTCACCTGCTTGAGCAGCGCCAGCATGGCGGGGTCGGCGCCAAGCTCGCTCCAGTGATCGACGAGATCCGCAATCAGCGTCAACTGGTGCTCGGGCGACAGGCTGCTCAGGAATCGGTTGACGGTGTCGGGCGTCGCGCCTTGAAGTCGTCCGTCGCGCACGTGCTGCCGGATGCAGTTCAGGATGAACCAACGCGCAGCCTCTCCCGCGGGCAGACTCGACGGGTGTTCGATGTAATGCGTGAGCGGCTGCATCCGTTGAATCGACTCTTCGGCCAGCGCGCAGTACACCGCGGCGTCTTCGGCTGACACGCGGCCAAACGCGAGCGCACGCCGCAGTTCGCGCGTGAGAATTCCAGCCGCTTCGGCCAGATCGATGCCTCGTGAAAGCAGCGTCCAGGCGCGCGGCGTCGAGAACGGCTGCGGCTCCGCCGGCACGGGACGCATCAGCGCGTCCGGCATGTACGAAACGAAGTTCAGCACATCGGCGCGTACTCCGTTGGCCGAGGCCCAGTCGAGCCACTCCTGCACATCGACGCGCACGTTCAGGATGCTTACGCGATTGATCAGCGCCGAGCTCAGCGAGCGTACCAACGCGCGGTCCTGCACTCGGTTGCCGGCCGACACCACCCAGGTCCCGGCTGGCAGCGCATGCTCCCCCAACCGTCGCTCGAGCAGGAGCGAGTAAAACGCCTTTTGCACATCTGGTGCGCACGCGGGCAGCTCGTCGAGGAACAGGCAGAAGGGCTCCGGGCTTTCGGGCAGAAGGACGCGCGGCGGACAAAACACCGAACGCTCGCCGACGATTCGCGGGATGCCGCTGACGTCTTCCGGCGCGATCTGCGTGCCAAGCAACGATCGACATGGAAGCCCCGCCTCTGCGGCTGCCTGGTAGACCATCTCTGACTTGCCGACACCGGGCGGCGACAGCAGCAGGAAGCTCTGCTGATCGGCCATGCATTTGATGAGTGTCTTCGCCTGGCGAAGCGTGATGGTTTCTTCGAGCGGGCCGGCGGTCGCGGGTGCGATCGCCATCGCCGTGCCTGTGAGCGAAGTCATGGATGACATCGTGACGCCACAGTGCTTGAACTTGCCAGCTGAAAAGTTGAATCCCCAGTCCAGCGTCGTTGTCGCTGCGGCTCACCTTGACCTCAAGAGTTAGTACTTAAAGCAGAGGCTCAGGGAGGTGTCGCATGAAGCCAGCACTCTTCGTAAGCGCGACGATATTCGCCACAATGCCCTTGATGGCCGCATCGCCGGCGGCGCAGACGGGCGGTACAACCGCTAAGAAGGGCGACCAGCAAGTAACGGTCAGCGGCTGTGTTCAGCGCGAGGCCGATTACCGCAAGGCGCACGACAAAGGACGCGGAGGTGTCGCCGGTACTGGCGTCGGCTCCGAAAACGAATTCGTACTGACCAACGTCGCTCCGGCCGGCACGGACACGAAGAAGAGCGACATCGCGGCAGACACGGCGTACGAGCTCACGGGCGCAAACGAGAAACTCGCCGCACCCCACGTCAATCACCGCGTCGAGATGACCGGCACATTGAAAGCTGCGGAAATGGGCGCATCAGGAGCGACGGGTGGCGCCACGGCCGGCAAGCCGCCGAGCGGCGTGGACGTTCTGAGCAAGGACTTGAAGTTGCGCGAGCTCGAGGTCGCGACGGTGAAGATGATCTCGGCGAGCTGCGAAACGAAGTAGGCGAACGGCAGGTTCGCACCTTGGCAGGTTCGCAGGCGAGCAAGTAGGCGGCGCGCTGCCCGCGGGCGCGCCGCGCTAAACTGCCAGATGTGAGCCAAAAAATGTCATTTGTCAGGCACGAACACGGCCACAATCAGGTGATGCGCACGCTCATTGCCGGCCTGCTGATAGTGAGCGCGTGCTCCTCCGCGCGCATTCCCACTGGGCCCAGCGGCGGGACCGCTCCTGTGGTCACCGAAGCTATCCGCGTGCTGATGCTCACCACCACCGCCGGCTTTCGGCACGACTCGATTCCGACCGCACGGCAGGTCATGACGACGCTCGCCGCGTCGGCCGGCGATTTCACGGTAACGGCGACCGAGGATCTGTCTTTGCTCGGCACGACCACACTCGCAAACTACGACGTGCTGTTCTTCGCGCTCACGAGCGGTGAACTTCCGCTCAGCCCCGAGCAGCAGGCCGCGGTTGTCGGTTTCGTGAATGCAGGAAAGGGATTCCTCGGTGTGCACAGCGCCACCGACACGTTGTATGGATGGCCTGAATACGGCCGCTTGGTTGGCGCGTTCTTCAAAGAGCATCCCTGGACGCAGCAAGCGACCGTCATCGTCGAAGATCAATCGCACCCCGCGACCAGGGGTCTCGGTGAGCGCTTTTCGCTGGTGGAAGAGTTTTACACCTTCCGGGACAACCCGCGCCCGCAGGTTCAGGTGTTGTTGCGCCTCGATGCGGCGTCGGTCGGCGCGAGCGGCGATTATCCGCTCGCCTGGGCCCACTCATACGGAAACGGACGCGCCTATTACAACGCGCTCGGACACTTCGCGAGCACGTGGAACGATCCATGGTTCCAACAGCAGATTGTTGGCGCTATTCGATGGACAGCAAATCGGTGAGCGTTCGCGTGCAGGGGCGCCCTGGACGAACTGCAGCTTCAGCTTTTCGGGTCACACTCCCTGCCCGGCAGACGGCCACGCTTGATGTTCCGCGCGCGCCTGCGGAACCAGCGCCTTGCGCGGCGCGCCGGTCGCCTGGCGATCGAACAACTCCTTGATTTGCAGTCGCAATGCGGCCCCGACGGCTTCGTGTCGCCCGGGTTTTACCCGCGTGGAGGTCCGAACCATCATCGTCGATGCGCCGAACGTCGTGATGCCGTCGATGACCGTGTCGGCCAGCACGTCTGCGTTCGTTGCGCGCACGCGCTCGCCGGCGTGGCGGAGTGTGTTGAATACGCTTCGCAAATCGGCATCGTACGCGACTTCGACCGGCACGACCGCCATCGCGTAGTCCTTCGAATAGTTGATGATCGGCTTGATCGAACCGTTGCGGAGCACGTGCAGCCTTCCGTCGGCGTCGCGGATCTTCGTGGTGCGGAACTCGATCGCTTCGACGGTGCCTCTGGCCTGCCCGACTTCGATCAGGTCACCCACCAGGTAGTTGTTCTCGAGCAGGATGAAAAAGCCCGACACCACATCGTCGATCAACGACTGTGCGCCGAAACCCACCACGAGGCCGAGGATGCCCGCTCCGGCGAGGAAGGGCATGGGATTGAATCCCAGCGCGCTCAGCATCGCCACGGCGGTCGCGAAATACGCACCATAGGTGAAGGCGCTCCGTACCAGCGGGACCATCGTCGCCCGCCGCCGGCGTTCTGCGTCGGCCAGCCCGTCGTGCGGCAACATGCGATGTTCGATCTCTATGCAGCCGAGCTCGATGAGCACTCGACCCGCGAAGAAGATGCCGATCGCTTCGACCAGGCGCAGTCCCCAGAATGAAAGGTTGCGAAACGCGCTGATCTGAAGCAACACCAGCGAGGCGATGGCGATCTACAGCGCGTACTCCAGACACAGGCGCAATGTGGGTAAGAGCGGGTGGAGATGATCGTAATAGTTGGTCCAGCCGTACTTTTGCGAAGAGCGATGGCTCAACGCAGCGACTCTGTCGACGATGATCGCGGTGCACCGGATGACCAGCGCGCCGATTGCGATCAAGAGATACACGCGGATAGCGACGAGCAGAAGGTCGCTGACACGTTGAGGCGACCCGAACCACCCGAACGCGAACGCAACCAGCAACATCCAAGCCGTCGTCGAGATCACACGCTCGAGGCCCTGGAACAGTCGAGTCAGGCTCTCGTCATTGCTTTTGAGGCGGTCAAATCGATTGATGGCGCGTTGGGCGATCGCGAGCAGGCGGTGAAGCACGCGCGTGGCTACGGCCAGACCCGCCGCCGCGAGTGCCACCTTGCCGAGGGCTATCGCAATCGCGCGCCATGCTTCTGCGGTGATCGACGTGATAAGCGCCACCGTGTAGTCCCGCGCGTCCAGACCGATCGTCAGCAACCAACCATTGAACAGGAGGATACCGGCGAACAACGCGAAGAAGCCGGCGACCAGGATGTTGCGCGCTTTGACCTGGGCCGTCGTGCTCCACTCCTTGAGCCATGGTCTGGGAGACGCGACGAGCCACCACAGGATCAGCTTGGTCGTGCTGTACACGACGCCGCAGAGGAGCACCAGAAGAACAGCCTAGACGCCAATGACGACGAGTGCCGAGAGGATCCGTTGAGGATCGAAGACCGATGACGCCACGTTTGTGTCGATCCGACCTCGAGTTGATTCGAACGGAGATTGTGTTCCTGAACGGGAACGCGGGGAGTGACGACAGGCTACACCCGGGAAGGGAACCCTCACAAGTCGTACCTTGGTGCTATGGCGTTCGGCCGCAGGTGCCCACCGCAACGCACAAAGACCGTGAATTGGAAGATCAGCTCTCGGCTTTTGCCTGAAAGCCGCTCGCTGACAGCCGAAAGCCGGCGGCA
Organism: Acidobacteriota bacterium; assembly: GCA_046726375.1. Classification (GTDB taxonomy): domain Bacteria; phylum Acidobacteriota; class Vicinamibacteria; order Vicinamibacterales; family UBA2999; genus DASPWV01. Next base: position 5,999 of record JBKPAJ010000064.1, on the reverse strand, counting down.
CGTTGCTATTGCTGCCGGGGACGATGAAATACACATCCATCACGTTGCTGTCGAGCGGGGTTGAAGAGGCGTGGACTGCTGATGACGTTGAATATGGTGGGGTGGTTGGGATCAATTCGCCGAGGCATCGGACCCCGACGACGCGTGGCTGATCGATAATCCAAGCTCCCCACACATGGTCGCGTTGGTGCAGAGCTGGCTCATCGACTCAGTACCACGTGAGGTCGGCTCCATGCCACGATCATCACTCCATGCATTAGTGGTGCGTAGCCCAAACGCCGATTGTCGATGCCGTTCCGCCGCGGTCGAACTCGCTCAAGAAGGCCGCCGTCCGCTCCGGGGCTCGACGCGATTGCCCAGAATCGATCTGGATGTTGTAGCCGTCGGCGTAGACATCGGCGACGGTTTGATTGCGAGTCGCGGCCACCAGCAAGTCGCGAACGTGCGGCGTAGGCGGCTGAAGCCGCGCGTTGGAGGCATCGCTCACGGGCACCACGTAGCAACAGATCTGCTGTTCGACGCGGCGGCAAAACGCGTCGTCGAAGGCGTGTGCTTGCCGAATCGCTTCGCACAACACGCCGGCTGCATACGACGCGTTGTTGGCGCCTTGTCCTGTGATCGGATCGATCACGACGTGCGTGTCGCCCAGGGCGATGGCGTGCCGCCCGTTCGATAACTGTACGAAGCCGCGGCGACGATCGTCATTCTGCGCGCAATGCGGTGGCCGGGTCGACGCGAGTGGCACGCCATGCGGGAGCGATCATCGCCAGCACTCCGGTCACAGCAAGCACGAGGGTGACGAAGACGAACGTCGCCGGATCCAGCGGCCGCACGCCGAAGAGCATGCTGCTCAGCAGCCGGCCCAGCATGGTCGCGAGGATCAAGCCGATGACGGTCCCTGCAGCGATCACACGGACGGCGCTTCGGATGGCAAGACGGATCACGTCGGCCGTGCTCGCACCGAGAGCCCGGCGCGTACCGAAATCGCGTACGCGCAGCTGCACTGAGTAGCCGAGGATGCCGAACACGCCGATCATGGCCAGAAGAAGGGCAAGACTCGCGAACGCGATGACCATGACTGCTCGGAAGCGCTGGCGCGATGTGGCGTTCCACGCGATGTCTTCGAGCGTCATCACCTCGCGAACGCTCACCAGTTGTTCCTTGTCGACGCGCGCGATGGCCGCACGAACCGAAGGCGTCAGCGCTTCCGCGCTGGAAGTGGACGCTTGCACAGCTAAGTAGATGTCGTCGGTCGGATCTTGGGCGAGCGGCACATAGATCTGCAGGAGATCTTCGAGTTCGTCGGGCCGGCCCTTCACCTGGCGGGCGACGCCCACGATCTCTCTGATCGCGGGTTTTGCTTGCGGAGAACCCAGGGGCCGGACTGCGACCTGCACGCCGATCGGCGACCGGCCCGGAACATGTTTGCGAACGAACGCCTCGTTCACGATACAGACAGCGATGCCGTTGTCGGTATCGCGCTCGTCGAACCCGCGGCCGGCCGTCAGCGGAATGTCGAGCGTTTGAAAATACGTCGGGCTTACGATCTGGTAGTCGGCGGTCGGACGCTGGCTCTCGACCGAGGAGTCGCCGATGATCTCGAACGAGCGGCCGCCCTGATCGGAGGGGCCGAGAGGCAGGCTCGTTGTCCACGCCACGCTTCGGACTCCGGGCAGTGGCAAGAGCTCGCGCTCGATGTCCTCAAAGAACTGCAACAGTGACGCGCGTGTGGGATAGCGCGAACCGAGCGGGTCCACCAGCATCGTGAGCACGCGCTCGGCACCGTATCCGCGATCGACGCCTTCAACTGCCATCAATGTGCGTAGCAACAGTCCGGCGCCGAAAAGCAGCAGCACCGCGGCGGCGACCTCGCCGACGACGAGCAATGCGCGAATCGGTCCGCCACTGCCCGCTATCGTTCGCGTATCGGAGGTCATCAGCGCCGCCGACGACAACTCGGTGGACTGCCATGCCGGAACAACGCGGAACAACAGGCCGACAAGAATCGCCGCGCCGGCGCTGAACGCCACGACACGCGCGTCGAATGCGAGCGGCACCGCGCCGGGCAGCAGTCCTTCCGGAACTATCGACGGCGCGATGCTCAGGATCGCGGCGCCAATGCCGGCTCCCAATGTGCCGCCCAAGGCCGAGAGCACGAGACTTTCGATCGCGAGCTGGCGGATCATGCGACGCCGGCTCGCGCCCAGCGCCGAGCGGATCGCAAACTCGCGCGTGCGCGCGGTGGCGCGCGTCAGCAGCAGGTTAGCGACGTTGGCGCAGCAGATCAGCAGCACGAAGCCGACCACGGCCAGGAAGAGCATCGACGTCGTGCGCAGCTCGCTGCCAATGAGGGCATTGTGCAGTGGCTCGATAGTGATGTTTCGTCCCTGGTTGGTATTCGGAAACTCCTGTGCAAGCGCTCGAGCGATCGTCGTCATCTCGGCGCGTACGGCTTCGATGGTCACATCCCGCTGCATGCGTCCGATGCCGCGGAGCATGTAGGCGCTTCGTAAGGCCGGACGGCGATCGAAGGGAATCATCGCCCACGTGTTCGTGCGCCCGAGCAGCTGAAAGTCCTGTGGCACGACGCCCACGACGGTGAATGGCATCCCGTCCAACCGGATGGCTCGGCCAACGACGGCGGGATCCCGGTCGAAGCGCGTCTGCCAGAGTGCTTCACTCAGGACGACGACGTTCGAGCGTGCGTCGTTGTCGGAACGGAGAAACGTCCGGCCCGCGATCGCCTTGACGCCGAGCACGTCGAAGAACCCCGCTGTTACCCACTGACGGTTGACGGTTTCGGCCGTGCCGTCCCTGCCGTCCATGACCATGCCGCCGATGTTGGGAACGAAGCCGGCGATCGACTCAAACCTGTGGCTGCGCTCGTTCCAATCGGCCATATTGAGCGGCGACATCGGGCTTCGCGGTGAGCGCTCGGTCCGTTCCCAGACCATGACCAGGCGATCGGGATCGGGGAACGGCAGCGGGCGCAGCAACGCCGCGTCGACCAGCGCAAAGATTGCGGTGTTGGCGCCGATGCCGAGTGCGAGCGTCATGGCCGCCACGAGCGTGAAGCCCGGCGAACGTCGCAGCTGGCGCAGCGAATAGGTCAGGTCGTACCAGAACTCCTCTAGAACGTGGGTGAGGCGCATCTGACGCTCGTTTTCTCGCGTGCCCGCACCGGGTTAACGTGTCTGACTCTGCTCGAGTCGGCCAAGCAGGCGATCGTCCCGCGCGTTGGTATTGGCTGCTACGAACGTAGCATAGTTGCTACGAACGTAGCATGTCAAGCTGAATCAGCGTCAGTGATTTGCGGGTTTGGCGTCGACGACCAGCGTGACGCGGTAGTCGTCGGGCGCAATCGTTGCGCCTTCTCGCGGATGCGGCTCGAGCTTGACCAGGCGGACAACCAGGCCAGCGTAATCCGTTTCACGCCCTCCGCGTTCGCCGGTGTGCAGGGCGCGGGTCTCAGCCGCGGCCGGAGGTCTTTCCAGCGTGAGTTCGACGACGGCATCGCCGGCCCAGACGCATTGAACGCCGATCGGACAGCGTGAATCCTGAGCGACGCCGTCGAATCGAAGCTGCAGGTTCGTGTCGCTCAACTGGCGCGTCTCGCCCGCCTTCAATTCAAATGGTTCGCCGCGCCTGGCCCCTGTCTTCTCTCCGCCCTGTCCGAAGATCACCGGTGTCAACGTAAGGACAACGGCCACCGTCGCCATTCTCCCAACACGCGTTGCGCAGCCATTTCGTCCAAGCGGCATCTGTCCCTTCTTCCTAGTCATTCATCACTGTATACTCGCCGGCCGCACCGGCATTTCCCCGCGGCAATTCGATCCAGATCCGCCGGATGAGGCCGGTCGAGAGCGTCCGTGTGTTCATCGCGGTCGCGCTCGACAGCGCCTCTACCGCTCGCGGCCGGCTCGACCTGCAGCTCTAATAAGCGGCGGTAAATCGGCGGCACTGCCGGATCTGCAACGTCCTGACGCTGTCCCTGGAACAGCGTCAGAACCGATCGTTCTCCTTCCCCGTACAGCGAATGGAGCTGAGCAAGCCGCGCCCGGTGCAGTCCAGGGAGGAGGTCCGCGGCTGGGAGCGGTTGTTTGTCGGCGAGATCGTCCTCTCGACGCCTGTGCTAGTATCCGTTTCTTCGAAAGCGCGTCCGCCTCGTAAAAAAGCTAGCGAGAGCCGCTCAACCGGAGTGAGTTGTAAGCGGCGCAACGTCCGTGGCAACAAACGCCGAGAATCCATCGCGCATCACGGTTGACGAAGCACGCGCGCTTGTTGCGGAGGGTCAGCGTGTGGCATTCGTCGATTCGCGGAACCCGATCGCGTGGGGATCATCGAGGGTGAAGATTGCAGGGGCGTATCGCGTCCCTGTGGACGACGTCGAGCGCCAGCTGACCTCGTTGCCCTCCGACCACCGGCTCATCGTTTACTGCACCTGACCGGCGGAAGCATCGAGCGCCCGTGTGGCGCGTTATCTCGCCCGGCACGGCTTGACGGCTTCGTACCTGCAAGGCGGGTTCGACGCGTGGGTCCGTGCTGGCGGACCGGTCGAGCCCCGATGAACACCCGCCGTCTTCCCAGATCTTCCATAAGCCTGAGGCCCGATCAGTTCGAGCACGAGCTGAACCTCGCGCGACAGGTGCAGCAATCGCTGCTGCCGTCGACCCTGCCGGCGCTGCCCGGGGTGAATCTCGCGGCGCTGAACCGGCCGGCACGTATCGTGAGCGGCGACATGTACGACGTTATCCGCATCGACCCAGATCGCGTCGCCATCCTGTGCGCCGACGTGAGCGGCAAGGGATTCCCCGCTGCGCTGCTCGCGTCGGAGCTTCAGGCCTATGTACGCGCCAGTCTGCGCGCGGCGTGCGTGTTCAACGACACTTCACTCGGTCCACTGCCGGTGCAGGTGGTTGCGCTGTTGAATTCTGAGGCCTCGCGTCTCAACGAAGCGGGCCGTTACGCCACTCTGTTTTTCGCCGAGTATGACGCGCTTGAGCGCTCGCTGCGTTACGTAAACGCCGGCCACAACCCGCCCTTACTCATCGCAGCAACTGGCAACAGCGTGCTCGAACTGAGCGTCGGCGGCCCGCCGGTGGGCCTCTTCGAGGACGCCTCGTACGATGTTGGCACGGTGAACGTCCCCGAAACCGCAACGCTGGTGATTTACACCGACGGTGTCGTTGAGGCGCGCAATCGCGATGAAGAGGAATTCGGTCTCGGTCGTCTCGCCGACCTTTGCACCTCGCAACTTGGCACCCGCGTCGACGCCTTGCTCGACGCGGTACTCGACGGAGTACTGACTTGGTACGACGGGCGAGAGCAGGAGGACGACATCACGCTTGTGGGGCTGTCTGGAATGCCTATTGAGCCATCATCGCGCCCATGACAGGCTTCTTGCTGCTCGTCAACGCGGCGCTCGGCGCGTGACTCTGTCCCCGGGGTAACGAATCGTCGCTACGTCCCGTTGAGAACGGCGAGGAGCGTCCGTTCGAAGAGCGCGGTGTCGGCGAAGAAACCCACGCGCATCCACGCGCCGGATGGCGACTCAATCGTGCGACCCGAGGAGCCGCCGTCCTGAATCACTTCCACCCGCGTCCAGTCGAACTCGACGAGATCATGCGTCGTCACCGCGAGCGCCGCTAACGGATCCCACCAGAACACGTCGAGCCCGGCATTGATCGCAAAGATGATGAGCGGATGATTCATCAGTCTTGCGACGTACTGAGCGGCAGGCGTTTGTGCGGTGGCGGCGAGTTCGTTCAGGTACTCGATACGGACCGGGACGAACTGCGTTGCGGCGCGTGCCACGAGGTACAACGATCCGGTCCGAAGACCCGCGAAGACGGCCTGCGCGGCGGCTGGATCGCCCCATGTGTTCAGCGTTTGCGTGTCGTCGACTCCTGGCACACCCTCGAGCCCACCCATGACACGCAGAGCACCACCCTCGATGTAGGCACGATTGAGCAACGCCGTCGCACCATTCCCAAACCGCT
>JBKPAJ010000063.1:0-9728 GCA_046726375.1 Acidobacteriota bacterium | reverse complement strand
ATAGTACTTATCCAAGAACGCAACATGCGCGCGCATGTGGGCATCGATCTTCGCGAGATCGGCCTTGTAGGTGAGCTCGATGACAAACATGGCCGCTCAGCATGACCGATGGACGGCGACGGCGCAAACGATCGGTCGCGCGTAAGCCCTGAAGCCACCAGATCGTGCGTGAGTTCCGCCGGCAACACCTTGAGGGCGACGTCGCGATTCAGCCGTGTGTCGGTGGCGCGATACACCACGCCCACGCCGCCGCCGCTGATTTCCTCCGCGATCCGGTAGGCGAGAGCATAAAGGCCGGTCATCGGACTACTGTCATAGGATGACGGTTGGGCTAATGGATTCTACCTTCTCTTGCAGTGCGTCCATTCTCACGCCACTGACGTCTAATGGACCAAACGCTTCCCTGGAGAGACGGCCATGCTGACGATCCTCCTTTGTACGGCGGCGGTTCTGATTACCACCGAGGGCGATCAGCAACCACCTGGGCCCAACGCGCAGGTGCTAGGCCGAGTCGTTGATGCCGACTCGAAAGCGCCGATTGCGGGCGCGCGAGTGATGTTGTTTCGCGTCCTGCAAGCACCGCCTGTTGAGCCGATGATGCCGCCGTCGACCGTAACCGACGAAAACGGCCGATTTGCGTTCGGCGGTCTCGAACCGGGGCGCTTCAGTGTCAACGTGCAAAAGCAGGGGTACGTGATTGATCCGCTGAGTGCACCGAGGCTGGATCTGCAAGCCGGCCAGGCCGCGTCGCTCGAGATCGCGCTGGCGCGCGGTGGCGTGTTGGCGGGACGAATTCTCGATCAGCATGGCGAGCCGTTGTCTGATATGCGCGTATCGGCGCTGCGCGCGAACAGCGAACGCGATGGCCGGTTGATGCCGGCCGGGCAACCGCTGGCGCCGACGAACGATCTGGGTGAGTTTCGGATTTCGGGATTGGCACCCGGCGAATACATCCTCGTAGCCAGCGCCCTACCGATGGGTCCGTCCGGCAGCGCGCTCGCGACAACGCCCACAACTGCGTGGGCCCCCACGTACTATCCCGGAACAAGCAATCAGTCCGAAGCACAACCAGTGGTTCTGCAACAGGGTGACACGGTCACCGGTCTCGAGTTCCGCATGCTGTCAGCGCCTGCGTACCGCGTCTCGGGGATCGTCGTCGACGAAACCGGTAAACCAGTGGCGGACGCAATGATCAACTTGCGTGCGCTCCGGGACGGACAGCAGATCGCCTTCGGACCTGGGTCCCTTGGTCGCAGCAACGCGGACGGAACGTTCGCGATCGGCGGCGTGATTTCAGGTCGTTATGCAATCACGGCAACGCGAATGGTGAGTTATTCGTCCGGTTCGTCAGCCGCGTCGTCAACCGTTACCAGCGTTATGACCTTGGCGCTTGGACCGAATCGCGGCGAACAAGAGATTCTTGTCGATGGTGCGGACCTCGCCGGTGTGAGAGTGATCGCGCCGCCACCACCGCGGCAGTGACGCCAACGCGCGGCTCACGATCCTCCGAGACCGACGACGCAACCAACCGCGAAGCGCGAGTTTCCTTCGACGATGTCTGCAAAGCTCCCGAGCAGATCGAATTGCGTGCGGATAGCAACCTGCGATCGACCCGAACGTCGACGCCGCCGCCACCGCCAAACGCCAATGCCGAGTCCGAGAAGTCACTGAATTCGTCGCCTGCGTCGCCGCGTGCGACACCGAAGAGGGCGTGCGCAAATACGTTGAATCGATCCGAGCGCGAAGTAAAGCGAGGCCCGACGAGGAATTCCGTCACCTGCGTTCGCGCGACGCGCCCTTCAAAGCCTGGTCCCAAATCGCTGGCAGTGTTGAACTGGATTCCGACGTCCCCCATCACGCCAAACCAGTGATTGAGACTTCCCGTGACACTGGCCTGCACACCATGTGACGTGTGGCGCGGAAAGTCGTCACCGTTGGCGGGCAACAGGGAGTAGCCCCCGAATACTTCGACCGGTGTGTAGTCCGGCTGCGCCAGCGCCGGAGTAGCGGAAACCGCGAAAAAAAAGGCGAGACTTGCGAGACGACCGCGGACCATGAGAAGTCCTCCTGCAACCGTAAGGTGCAAAGCCGAGCCGGAATGGCTCATCGAAGGAATTTTCTCGTGTCATCTCCTCTAACGGTGCATCGCAAGACGATGACCGACGATTTCGACAGCGATAGGGCTCTCGTCGCGCGGTTGTTGAGCGGCGACGACGACGCCTTTGCGCAGTTCTTCGACCTGATGTTTCCGCGTGTCTACCGCTTCGCTCTTGCCCGGGTCGGAGAACGTGACGACGCCGCCGAGGACATAGCGCAGGCGACGCTCTGCCAGGTGATGCGCAAGCTCGCGACGTGGCGAGGGGAGGCGAGTCTTTTCACGTGGATCTGCACGATCTGCCGTCACGAGTGGCGGCGCAAACACCCGGACGAGGCTGCCGTGGAGCTGGTCGAGGATGCACCCGAGACCCGTGCCGCGCTCGAATCGCTGCACGCGCATGAGCGGCTCGGCGCCCAAGCAACGGTCGAACGCCGGGAGCTTGCCGTTCTCGTCCAACGCGTTCTCGATCATCTGCCGCCGCATTACGGCAACGTACTCGAGTGGAAATACCTCGATGACCTTCCCGTGCGCGGCATTGCCGCGCGCCTGAATCTGAGCGAGAAGGCGGCTGAGTCGCTTCTTACCCGCGCGCGTGCGGCCTTTCGAGATCTCGTCATGACGATTGCGCCGGAGCTCGAACCGGCAGGCCGCCAACGCTCGCATGGAGAAACGTCGTGAGCGAACCGATGTCTTTCGATGGCACGCCGGATAACATGCGCGTCGATCCGCTGATCGCCGATTTGATTCGCCTTGCGGGACGACGGCAGGAGCCTCCCGTGTTCCGTGCAGCGCGCGTGCGAGCGGTGGTTGAAGCAGAGTGGCGTCAGTCGATGCGCCGACGATCGCGGTGGGCCGCGTGGCAATGGGGGGTGGCGGCCGCCGCTGTGTTGCTCCTGGCAATGTCGCTGTGGCCGCGCTCCCGTTCGACGCCCGCGCCCGCGCCGCCGCGCGAGGTGGCGATGGCGACTCGCGTCGAAGGAGCCGCGCGCGTCGTGCAGTCGTCATCTGCAGCACGGCCGCTCGCCGCGGGTGCGCGGTTGATCGTCGGCGCGGCGATCGACACCACTCCTGGCGGGCGTGCCGCGTTGCAGTTTGGCCAGGGTATCGCTCTACGCGTCAAAGAAGGCTCGCGCATCGTCCTGGAGACCCCCTCCCGTGTTCGGCTCGAACAAGGAGCGATCTACGTCGACACGCACGCCGCCACGTCGGCGGCTGAACGCGTCGAGGTATCTACCACCCTGGGCGTCATTCATGACATCGGCACGCAGTTCGAAGTGGATGTCGCCTCCGACCTGCTGCAAATTCGTGTGCGAGAGGGCGAGGTGCGGATTGATCGGCCTGAAGCCACAGTGAATGTGAGGCAAGCCGAAGGCGTCACGATCCGCAGCGCAGGGATTAGCGACCGCCGCGGCATCGCGACGCACGGACCTGAGTGGTCGTGGGTTGAATCCATGGCGCCGCAGTTCACGGTGGAAGGCTCCACGCTCGAGAGTTTTCTGCACTGGGTCAGCCGCGAGCTCGGACTCAGCTGGCGATTTGCCGACGCGGCAGCCGAGCGGCATGGAAAGGCCGTCGTGCTGCATGGTTCGATCGACGGCCTGACTCCGGCCGATGCGCTCAAAGCGATTCTTCCCACCTGTGGCATGTCGTATCAGGTTCGCCGCGATCAGCTCGTGATCGCGCTTGCTGCTCGAGAGTAAGTGCAATGACGATGCGTACTGCATTTGTTATCTCGATCTGTCTCACAGCGTCGCTGCCGCTGGCGGGCGGTGTCGAGGCATCGGAGCAGAACCAATATCAAGGGCGCCGCGTCGACGAAGTGCTCCGGCAGCTCCAGACGGAAGGCGCCAGGATTTTGTTTTCCAGCACGTTGGTAACGCCCGATCTTGTGGTGAAGTCAGAGCCACGAGGAAAGACGCGCCGAGAGATCGCCGAGCAGATTCTGAGGGCTCACGGCCTGACGCTTGCAAACGGACCAGGCAACACGTGGCTTGTCGTTCGCGCGACGACGATTCGGCCACGCCCGCAAGGCACCATCCGCGAGCCCGGCGTTCGCGCGCCTGAAAGTCCTCCCGATCCCTCGTCGGCAACGATTCGCATTGAGGAGCAGGTTGAGGTGATCGAACGGTTCGGCGATCTCGCCGGTGAGCCGTCGGTCTACCAGGTCGAAGTCGGCAAGGTGTTCGAGACCGCTGGCAGCCTCGAGAACGTGTTTCAGGTGTTATCCACGCTTCCCGGCGTGGCCGCTACTGACGATGAGCAAGGCAAGCTGGCCGTGCGTGGCGCCGGGCCCGAGCATAACGTCATCGTGTTCGACGGTGTCCAGATTCACAGTCCGCAGCGCATCGGAGACTTCGGCACGAGTTTCGTCAATCCCGCCACGATGGGCAGCATCGCACTTGATGCGTCGGGACTCGACGCCCGCTACGGCGGCCGGCTCTCGTCGGTCACGGTGCTCGAGACGCGCGATGGAGCCGTCGATCGTCGCCTGGCGATCTCGGCATCCGCCGGACTGACCAGTGGTGATCTCCTGTTGGAGGGGCGGCTCCCCGGCACGAGCTCCGGATCGTGGTGGGCGACGACGCGCGGCACGTATTACAAATACGTCGCGGAGCGATCTCGCGACGGCGACATCCCTGGATTTGCCGACGCGCAGTTCAAGGTTGCCGCGCGGCCGACGACGCACACGCGGCTGTCGGTGCTCGGCCTCGTCGGTCGCGAATCGATGGTTCGTGCCTTCGAGGGGGAGCCTGACCCGCGCTACATCGAGGGAAATGTCAGCCGCGAGTTGGCAATCGACAATCGGCTCGCGGTCGCCAATCTCTGGTGGACACCGGGTCCGCGGCTGTCGACGACGACGACCGTGACCGGCTACTCAAACGCCTCACGCTACCAGGATCACTTCAAGAATCGGCGCACCGGACCGTTCGATCGGCAAGTGCGCATCGATGATTTCGGCGTGCGTCAGCGTGCGTCGTTGGCGTGGTCTCGCCGCCATCTTCTCGACAGTGGAGTCGAAGCGCACCGGCTTCGCAGCAGGTGGGCCATGACCGGCATGATTCCGGCGCCAAACCGGCGCGCCGTCGGGCCCGACACCTGGGGTAACCACATCGAATACAGCGGCGGTCCGATTGACTCGCGTCTCACCAAGACGCAGGTTGGCGCGTGGCTGCAGGATCGAATTCCGATCGGCAATGTCATGAGCGTGGAGCCTGGCGTGCGCGTCGATTGGAATTCGTTCACCGGTGAAACCGCCGTGCAGCCACGGTTCCGGTTCACGCGCAGCATCGGTCGCGGAACGGTGTGGGCCGGTCTCTCGTGGCAGGCGCAGACGCCGGGATTCGAGACGATGCAGCAGGGCATTCCGTATTACGACCTTACCGGTCCTGAGGCATCGAGCATCAAGAACGAACGCTCACGCCAGGTCGTCGCTGGATTTGAGCGGGCCCTTGTGCGAGGCGCGACGGTTCGGATCGAGGCGTATCATCGCGCCTTCGATCACCTGCTGGTGCAGCGCGTCGAAACCGAAAGCGAGCGACAGCAGCGGCTCTCGCGTTATCTCCTGCCGCCGGATCTGCCGGCCGACAGTGCGATGCTCGAATACCGTCCCACGATCCATCCCGAAAGCACCGGCACCGGCCGCGCCATCGGTCTCGAAGTCCTGCTTCAGCGAAATGAGGGACGCGTCACCGGTTGGCTGAGTTACGCGCTCAGCAAGTCCCAACGAGACCTGTATGGAAGCACGGTGCCGTTCGACTTCGATCGCACGCATGCGATCGGTGCCGTGGTCAACGTCGATGTGACGTCGCGCGTCCGAGTGTCGGCGAACTCACAGTATGCCACCGGCTTCCCAATCACGCCGCTCCACCCGGAAGTCCTTTTTGTCGAGGACCTTCCCTATACGCCACCGTTCCAAGCCTGGCGCAAGTCGAATGGTGAGTTTCTGACGGCGAGCTATCCGGACGGTTTCCTGCGCCTGCCGCTGCTCAACTCAGAGCGCATGCCCGCCTACGCGCGCACCGACGCGCGCGTCACGGTCGTGATCACCCGTTGGCTCGAGGCGTACGGCGAAATCATCAATATCTTCAACCGCGAGAACTTCCATCCCAACGCGCTGCTCGGTGTCGGCAGCAACTTTCCGGGTCAATACGAGGTCGCCCCAAGCTTGCCGCGCCTTCCGAGCTACGGCGTTCGCGTCAAGTTCTAGCGGCCACAGTGGTGTCGCAATTCAGGTGACGCCGGCACGCCGTGATGGGTTGGTAAGCCAGATCGGCCATCCCGGACGACCGCAGGCATAATGGCGTTATTGGAATGCCACTTGCGGCGTTCACATCTCGGATCAGGAAGCCATACGTGGACCCTCCCTTCGCCTGCAACCTGCAAGCCCTGACGTCCTCTGAACGAAAGGAGCAGCAGCATATTTCGGCGCTCCTGTTGAAGTCGCTCCTCGACACTCGTGAAATCAGGGAGGGCTATGCATTCGAACTAGACAGTGGTCGAATCTCGATCAGGGATCTCGCCACGTGGATCGACCTCGAGCGACGATGCTGCCCGTTCTTTGACTTTCATCTCGAACTGCGCCGTGACAATGGACCGGTGACGCTTCGCCTGACCGGAAGAGAGGGTGTGAAGGAGTTCATTCGTGCCGAGTTCCCGAGCGCCTTTCCTTAATCGAACGGTCTCTCTTTCGCCGTTACGCTGTGGCACGTCGGTGAGATTCAAATGAGAGTCGCGATCCTCTCCGACATTCACGGCAATCTGACCGCACTCGAAGCCGTGATCGCTGATTTGAAGCAGGCGAGTCCCGATCTCGTTATCCATGGGGGCGATCTCGCGGCCAGCGGTCAGAGGCCCGCCGAAGTCATCGACTGCGTTCGTGACATGGGGTGGATGGGGGTCCGAGGCAACACGGACGAAATGCTCTGGGCGCCAGAACCTGGCGAAGCGCTTCTCAGCACTGCGCCAAAAATCAGGGACCTCGTGAACATTCTTCTGTCCTCATTCGCGCCAGCTACCACGCAACTTATCGGGACGGGGCGCCTAGCTTGGCTGCGGGAGCTGCCTGCCGAGTACCGGGCAGGAGAGATCGTGGTGCTGCACGCGAGTCCGACCACCCTCTGGGCCGCGCCCATGCCGACCTGCGACGAACAGGCACTCGCTGAAACATACGGCGAGCTCTCTGCGTCGACCGTTGTGTACGGACACATACACAGGCCATTCGTTCGGCGACTGCCGCGGATGATTGTTGCGAACTCCGGAAGCGTTGGTCTCCCGTACGACGGAGACCCGAGGGCAGCGTATCTTCTGATTGACGACGACCACGTCTCTGTCCAACGAGTTGAGTACGACACCGACAAAGAGGTCCGCAGCCTTCTACAGTCAGAGTATCCGTACGCAAGCTGGCTGGCATCGATCCTCCGCGTGGGCACCTACGTTCCGCCGCCCAGGGCCTCGCGGTAGTTCCCAGCGTGCAGCCGCGGCCCACGCTCGTGACCGGCAAGAGGAGACGTCATGATGCCTCGATCGCGCTGTCTTTCATCGCGATGGATGCGCTGATCTACGGCATGGTGAACACGTCTGCGAACGGATACATTATGTGGAATTGGCCAGGTCGCTTCCTCCACGAGGCGGTGATGTCGCCCGTCTTCCTCTTCTCTCCTAGCGCCAGTTGAGTGCGAGTGTCTTCGCGTGGGACACGCTCGCCTGAGAGTCGCACGCCGCGTCCACCGGATGCGCAGATGCTGAAAGTCGCGGTTCCAAGCTATGGTCGGATGACTCGTTTGCCGTCGCACCGCTCCACGCCAATCGGACCGCCAGCGCATGCCAGAAACGACAGCACGCCAGGGAGCCATCGCGAGTGTCTCCGGCCTGTTCACCGGGATCGCCGCCGGATTCATCGGAGTCGGCGGCGGCGAGTTTCGGATCCCGGTGCTCGTCGAGCTCCTCAAATTCCCGCTAAAACTCGGCGGTGGCGTAAATCTCGTGGTGGGACTGTTCACCGTGGCGCTCGGCGTACTCCGGCGATGGGGACAGCACTCGTTGACGAGCGACGATCTGATGCTCATCGGCATCATGGGTGCTGTATCCCTGGCCGGCGCAGGAATCGGCGTGTCGGGCCGAGAGAGGATGCCCGTTCGCCCACTCAGGGTGATCGTCTGCGCGTATCTAGTTGTGGTAGGCGTTTGGATGCTGTACGAATCGATCGCACACGTCGAGCACGTGCTGCTCCAGCCAACCGGGACGACTCGTTGGACATTGGCCGCACTGATCGCCCTTGCGATTGCGGTCGTGAGTGGCGTGTTGGGCGTGGCGGGCGGCGAGATGCGCATTCCTGAGCTACTGTACTTGTTTGGAGTGCCGATCGTGGAAGCGGGCACGCTCAGCCTCGCTGTGTCCATTCCCACCGTCGCTGCCGGCGCGTTCACAGATCGCAGACTCGGCGGCATTCCCGATTCGGTCGTGCGAGTCGCGCTTCTGATGGGCATCGCATCGGCCGTTGGCGTGCTCATCGGCGCCGCACTGGTGCCGTTTGCGAATCGTGACGTGATCAAAGGCACACTCGGCGTGGTTCTGTTGCTCGCGACTGTCCGTCTGACCGTCGGGCCTTCGCATTGACTGGTCGTCCCTGAGCGGTGCCGCGCTGTCGTCGATCGGGCACTCGCCGCCGCCCTTCGGTATCAGCACGGTGTGATTCGCCAGCCCAACGACGACGCCCTCCCGTAGGGCCTTGGCCGCCGGTTTTCGACCGGCTGCCGCGTTTCCCCGTTGACGATCCGAAACACCGCATCGAGCGGCTGGTTCGCCGCGTCCGGTTGCGTCCAGCCGGTCAACGATTCGGCGACGGCATTCATGGACGTGACGCGCCCTTCGACGTCGGTGGTGATCACGAACGTCTTCAAGCCGAGACTGCGCGTACACCGCGGCACCAACGGAGCTTCGTCCCTCGCAAATTCAGTGCAAGACCGTGTAACTGCACACGCTAGAATCTCTCCGCTCGGGACCCTAAGCGCCGCTCGTCCCCCTGCTCCTAGAGGCGGAAAGACATGGCGACTCCTGGACGGCTGTTCTGTTCCGCGATCCGACTGTGCATGTGGTTCTTGGTCGCGGCGAGTGGCAACAGTTGGTTGACCCTCCTCCAAGCGCTCCTCCGAGCGCGCCGTCAGGTTCGTCCTCAGAGCCATCGCCGTGCGATTCCCATGGATGCCGAGGTCCAGCTCTACTATAGTGGAGGGTCGCTGGTCCCCCAACCGGAACTCCCCCTATGATCTCGTTTCTCAAGGTTCGACCGTCGCGCTGGGCGGTGTGTGCCTGCGCGCTCTTGATCTCCCTTTCTCTCGCCACCGAGACGGCCGCGCGGTCAACAGGTCAATCTCAAGACCAGCCACCCGCGCCGGTGCTGCAGGATGTGCAACCGCTGGTAGTTGCCGGCAGCGGCGAGGGCAGCGGCGCGGTTCGCGTCGTCACGACCGAACGTGTCGTAGTCACCGCATTGCCGTGGGGGCCGTCGTTTACCGGAGGCGTACGGGTCGCAACGGGTGATATCAACGGCGATGGCGCGACCGATCTGGTGGTCGGGACCGGGCCGGGGGCAGGGCACGTACGCGTGTTCAGCGGGGTTGATGCCGCATCT
>JBKPAJ010000062.1:0-112439 GCA_046726375.1 Acidobacteriota bacterium | reverse complement strand
AGCAGCACTCGCGAAACTGTCGGCGGGCATGGCGCGCCCCTCGCAGGCGGGTTGATTGCCTATTACAACGAGAACAAAGCGCCGCAAGGCGTCGACAAGCTGCCGCTCCTGATGCACACTCTCCTGGTGCGGCGGATCAACATGCGCGGTTTCATCATCAACCTCGAGTACGGATCGCGGTTCGGCGAGTTCTTCCGCGCGATGAGCGGTTGGGGAGCAGAGGGGAAGATCAAAGATCGGGAGGACATCGTTGAAGGATTCGAGAACGCTCCCGGCTCTTTCATCGGCATGCTCGAGAGAAGGAACTTCGGCAAGCTCATCGTTCGCCTTGCAGAGTAATGCCGTTCGTTCTGCTCGCGGTTGTCTTGCTGATTCCGCTCGTCCTGATCGCGCTGACGCCGTTGCTGCTGATTCAACGCTATCGCCTGGGGACGA
This sequence comes from Acidobacteriota bacterium, assembly GCA_046726375.1. GTDB lineage: Bacteria > Acidobacteriota > Vicinamibacteria > Vicinamibacterales > UBA2999 > DASPWV01. The sequence continues at coordinate 112,004 of JBKPAJ010000062.1, read as the reverse complement.
CGCGGCGATTGGCGCGGCGGTGGATTGCCACGCTCAACGTCGCCGCGATGGTGTTCTCGGTCGGTTTCTTTCTGATCGGCGCCGCTGTGACGAGTGCGTGGGTGCCGAATGCGTTCACGTCGGCGCTCGCGGGCATCGCCGCCGGTGGCGCCCTCGGCGTCGTTGGTCTGTACCTGAGTCGATGGGAGTCGACGCCGCGATCGCTGCACTACACCCCGAATCGATGGCTGGTGCTTGCTATCACGCTTGTCGTCACCGCTCGCATCGGATACGGATTCTGGCGAGGATGGGTCACGGTCCGTTCTGACGCCGGCGCGTCGTGGCTCACATCGTTCGGCGTGGCGGAATCACTCGCCGCCGGTGCGACTGTGCTTGGCTACTATCTGGCGTATAGCATCGGCGTTCGTAGCCGCATCTCGAAATGGGAGAAGCGGGCGTTGCGGGTGATGTAGTAGTTCAAAGTTCAAAGTTCAAAGTGAAGAGTTAAAAGCTAGAGACTTTCGAGTGCGGTTTTGAGGGCGCGCGCATGCGCGTCAGAGCCGCGCTCACCCGGGCCGTCGAGAGAAATTGCGCGTCGCTGCCCGAAAGCTGCGCGGCCAGCACGAGCCATACAATGCTCACCGCCGCGCCTCTGTCGTAGTCCCCGTCCGTTCGGACAAGTCGATGCTAACGGTGAGTGCTTGCGAGGCCGTGAGCTCTTCGACAGCCACGGGGAGCGGTTCGCCCGACTCGCGAAACGCACGCCACCACTCGCCTGCCTGCTCGTGCGTCCACGGCGATTTGACGGCGCACTTTTTCAGCTCTCGCTCCATTACCCGCGCGCCGGCGGGGCGATCGTCGACGTGCTTGCTCAAGCAGCGAAGAATCAACGCTTCGAGATCCGAAGGCAGCGGTTTGCCAAGGCGCTCCGACGGCGGCACTGGCTGAGTGTGAAGGTGATGCCCAAACGCTTCGGCAATGGTTGCCGCCTCGAAAACCGGCTTTCCTGTAAGAAGGAAATAGCCCACCGCTGCGAGCGCATAGAGGTCGCTGCGTGCGTCGCCGACGCCGGGCTGCGTCAACGCTTCGGGCGCCATATATAACGGTGTTCCAGCCAGCACAATCGATTGCGAGACGGTGATGTTCGGCCCGTCGGCCGCGAGCGGCTTGACCAGCCCGAAATCGACCACCTTTGCCACGTCGGGCTCGCCGCCGCGTTCGGTCAGGATGATGTTGGCGGGCTTGATGTCACGATGCAGCAGCCCGCGGCTGTGGGCCTCGCCGAGCGCGCCGCAGACCTGTCGAAGGATGCTGATGACGCGTCCAGGCGGAACGGGACCGTCGCGTTTGACGAGTTGTTCGAGATTGATGCCCTCGAGGTACTCCATCGCGTAGTAGAAGATGCCGTCCGGCGTCCGGCCATAGTCGTAGATCGCGATCGTGTTCGGGTGGCTGAGCTCGGCGGTGAGTTGGACTTCGCGTTCGAAGCGCACCAGGTTGGCTTCGCCCGCACGATCGGGCGGAAGCAGTTTGATCGCCGTCGGCCGCCGCAGCATCGCGTGCCGGGCGCGATAGACGACGCCCATGCCTCCTGCGCCGATTTTCTCCTCGAGCGTGTACTGCCCGAGCCGGCGGACGCGAGCGGCTTCGGCGCGCAAGCCGTAGATCACGTGCGAGCCGACGGTGGAGATCGCAATCGCGACGGCGGACCACGTTGCGAAGTTGATGACACCGCCCGCGCCTCGCGTTCTGGCCGAGACAGTGACGACGATCGGTATCGCCGCAATCGCGCTGGTCCACAACGTGCGCGTGGCCGTGCTCGGCACGATGATCGCCCGGGAAGTCGTCACGCTGAGCGTCGCGAGCAACCCCGCAAAGAGCCCGTCGAGCGCGTTGTGACCAAACGCCTCTTGCATGTGCGACAGCGCGTGAGCCATGACCGCGTAGACCGTGCAGCCGCCAATCAGTGCCGACGCATCGATCATGCGCAGCGTCCGATGCGGGAGCGTGACGTTGCGGGTGAGCAACCAGACCCCACCGAACAGCAGTGACGCAGCGAGATGCAGCAGCGGACCGGTGTCCAGCAGCATCGCCGCCAGCGTCTCGTGCATCCCCGCGATCGGCCACACCACCACGTTCACGATGTAAAAGCCTGATGACAGGATGAAGACCCAGAGCGCCCACAGACTGATGCGCTCCTGGAGCATGCCGCGCGTGCCTTCGACCTCGCTCCCCTCGGTCGACAGAGCGATGGCAATGCGCGAAGGCGCGCTTTTTGATGTGTCGGACGGGTTCATCTAGAGATATTCTCTGCCATCGGCACGGCTATTGCTCGGCTTTCCCCCCCAAACGCGAGGAACAAGCCGTCTCTGTCCGGCGCGGCGAAGCCTATGACGCCCACAATTTGCGCGGTCAAGTGTTGGTCTGCCCGTCGTTCACGGGCGATCTCAGTTTTGACCGCGCTCATGCTTTTTTGTAACAGCGGCCAGACCGCGGGGCAACCCGGGCCCGTTGGCGATGCGCGCCCCGCCGTGCACCGCCTCGAGCAGGCTACGTTCGGTCCGTCGGCGGCGGATGTCGCGTTTGTCCAAGCCAATGGGTTCAGCGCATGGCTCCAGCAGCAGTTTCAGACGCCGGAGAGCGTGATCCCGGATGGCCTTGACGGAAACGGCGTCCGCAATCAGCTCTTTCTGAACATGGCCAACGGCAGCGATCAGCTGCGGCAGCGAATGATGTTCGCGCTCAGCCAGATCATCGTCGTCTCGGCCAACAAGACAGGCAGCGGCGCGGAACTGACGCCGTGGGTGCGTCTGCTGTCGCGCAACGCGTTTGGCAATTACCGTACGTTGCTGCGCGAGGTGACGGTGAGCCCGACGATGGGGAAGTATCTCGACCTCGCGTACAGCCGGCGCGCCACCAGCACGAGTTCGCCCAACGAGAACTACGCGCGCGAGCTGCTGCAGTTGTTCTCGATCGGGGTCTGGGATCTCAACCAGGACGGTACCCTCAAGGTGGATGGCTCGGGACAGCCGATGCCGAGCTACTCACAAAACACGATCAAGGAGTTTGCGCGCGCGCTGACGGGCTGGACGTTCCCGACCATGCCGGGCGCGACGCCTTCAAATTCAAATCCGCAGTACTTTGCCGGCGAAATGCTGGCGCGCACCACGACCCATGACAGCGGCGCGAAAACATTGTTCAACGGCGTCGTCCTGCCGGCCGGCCAGTCGACAACGGCCGATATGGAAGCGGTGGTTGACAACGTGTTCAATCACCCGAACGTGCCGCCGTTTGTTGCGACGCGACTGATTCGATCGCTCGTGACCAGCAATCCGAGTCCCGCGTTCGTTGCGCGCGTGGCGAACGCCTTCTCGAACAACGGTCAAGGGGTGCGCGGCGACCTGCAGGCAGTGCTCACCGCGATCTTCACCGATGCCGAAGCCGCGCAGTTCGGTCCGGATGACGGCCGTCTCAAGGATCCGATTCTTCACGTGATCGGGCTCGGGCGCGCGCTTGGCGCCAGCATCACCAATCCGAGCGCGTTCGACTACGTCTTCAGCAACCTCACGCAGCGGCTGCTCACGCCGACAACCGTCTTCAGCTTCTACTCGCCACTCAACCTGTTGCCCGCGCATTCGGATCTCTTCGGACCTGAATTTCAGATTTATCCGCCCGCGCTTGCCGTGCAGCGCGCAAACTTCATCTACTCGATCCTGAACGGCTCGTTCTCCTCCTCGTTCAGCGTCGATTTGACGCCGTATACGGCGATCGCCGCCAATGCCAATGCGCTCGTCGACGGCGTCAATCAGACGTTGATGTTGGGCCGTATGTCCCCCGAGCTCCGCGAGCTCATTGTTGCCGCGACGAATGCGATCGCCGTCTCGAACACGCGCGAGCGGGCGCTTGGCGCGTTGTATCTCGCGGCGATTTCCAGTGAGTACTCGGTCTTCTCGGACAATTCGAACGTGGGTGCGCCCACGGTGCAACCGCCGACGGGCCTTCTAGCCACATCGGTTGTCGGCAGCGTCGTGCGGCTGCAGTGGAAACCGCCGCTGATTGGTCCGGCCCCGAGCGGTTACGTGCTCGAAGTCGGCACGAGCCCGGGTCAAGTGCTGGCGACGCTGCCGACCGGCGCCGCATCACCGATGGTGACCTTTTCGGCGCCGCGCGGCGCGTATTACTTCCGCGTGCACTCGGTGGCGGGGGCGACGAGGAGTCGCGCGTCGGCGGAGATTCGCGTCTACGTGGATACGGCCACAGGGCCGACAGCGCCGACCAATTTGCTGGGCACAGTCAGCGGATCGAATCTCGCGCTCTCGTGGCGGAACACGTTTGGCGGTGGAACGCCGGCGTCGATCGTCCTCGACGTGACTGGAGCAATCGTGCTTTCCGTGCCTCTGGGCGTGACCGAGTCGTTTACGTTCACCGGCGTTCCGGCCGGCACGTACACGTTCAGCGTGCGCGCCTTCAACGAAGCTGGATCGAGTGGATCGTCCAACCCTGTGACGCTGACGTTCCCGACAACGTGCTCGGGGACGCCGGGTACGCCGATCAACTTCGTGGCGTCCGTGGCCGGTAACACGGCGACCGTGACCTGGATGTCGGCGGCGAGCGGGGGCGCGCCGACGCGTTACGACGTCGACGTGACTGGAGCATTCAGCGGTCGCCTGGTGACGACCACGCGCTCGTTGAGTGGTGTCGTTGGGCCAGGCGCCTACAACGTGCGGGTGCGCGCCGCGAACGCCTGCGGCAACAGTTCGTTTACGTCCGTTCAAACAGTGGTAGTGCCGTAGACCGTCGACTGTCGACTGTCGACAGACAGCGAAGAATCCTATGCACACTCATGAACCCGAGCGGCGCAATTTCCTGAAGCTGAGCGCGAAGCTCGCCGCGCTGGGGTTAACAGGCCTCGGGGTGGGGCCGGCGCGCTCGTTCTTCATGCGCGAAGTCAGCGCGGCAGCGCAGGTCACGGACTACAAGGCGCTCGTCTGCATCTATCTGTTCGGCGGCAACGACGGCAACAACATGATCGTGCCGGTCGATACGACCCGCTACACCGCATATCAGCAGACACGCGGCGGACTGGCGCTGACCGCGGCGCGTTTGTGCCCTCCGATCAGCGACGGCGCCGGCAATCCTTACGCCTTGCACTCGGCGATGCCGGAACTGAATCAGCTCTTTGGTATGGGCACGGTTGCGTTCGTGCTGAATGTCGGGGCGCTCAATCAGCCGCTCACCCGCGCGCAGTACTTAGCCGGCGGGTCGCGGCCGCCAAACCTGTTCTCCCATTCAGATCAAACGCTGCAAGCACAAGCCGGCGCGTCCGACACGACCTACTCGGGGTGGGGCGGACGTTTGCTCGATCTGTTCGGCGCGACCGATTCGCTGTCCGCGGTTTCGGTGTCCTCGCCCGCCTTGTTTCTCCAGGGCGTGGACGTGCGCAGCAACGTGATTCCGCCGGGATCGAATCTGAATCTCAGCGGCCTCGGGTTTTGGCCCCCACAGTCCGCCGACGCGCGGCGCCAGGCGGTCAACGCGATGCTGCTGCTCGACAACGGCAATCCGGTGCGCGAAGCGGCAAATCGCGCGTTTGCCGACGGTCTCCAACTGGCCGACACGCTGCAGTTGAGCGGCAACCTGCCGCCGCTGACGGCGCCGTTCCCAACCACGTCGATCGGGAATCAGCTCAAGGAAGTGGCGCGTCTGATTCGAGTCCGCTCGACGATGGGACCCGGCCGTCAGGTGTTCTTCTGTTCGATGGGCGGTTTCGATACCCATGCCTCGCAGGACGGCACGCACACCACGTTGCTGCAGCAACTGTCGCAATCGTTGTCGGCGTTTGCGCTCGCCACGGCATCTCTGGGCCTGGCGCAGAACGTCACCGCGTTCACGCAATCGGAATTCAGCCGCACCATGCAGAACAACGGCAGCGGTACCGATCACGCGTGGGGCAGTCACCTGATCGTTGCGGGCGGCGCAGTAAAAGGCGGGATCTACGGGCAGATGCCGACGTTCGCGTTTGCTGGGCCGGACGATGCCAACGATCGCGGGGTGTGGATTCCGACGATCTCGTCGGCGCAGTTTGGCGCCACGCTCGGCCGCTGGTTTGGCGCGCGGCCGAGCGAGCTCGGCTGGGCGTTTCCGAATCTCACACGGTTTGCGACGCCGGATGTGGGATTCATGCGCGTGTAGACCGTCGACCGTCGACAAGTCCTATCCGTTCTCCCCGCGCGTGGGATAGAAGTTGCCGAAATGCGCTCGCAGTTTCCGATACACGGGCTTTCTGAACGGCGCCACCCCTGACACCACTTTGTCGAACGAGATCCACCGCGCCGCGCGGAATTCGCCGCGCGGCTTGCGAATGCGTGGCGGATTCCCTTTCGTCTCGAAGAAGAACCAGTACTGCACCTGACCCATGCCAGTCTTTTTCGATTGCGCGTTGCGCGGGAGCTCATAGACGAGCAGCTCGGGATATTGCGTCACGAGCTTGAGCGATCGCCGCTTGAGGCCGGTCTCTTCCTCGATTTCGCGGAACACTCCGTCAACCGGTGTTTCCCCTTTTTCGAGACCGCCTTGCGGGAGCTGCCATGCACCCCGATAGTCGGAGCGCTCGAGCGCCAGCACGCGGCCGCTGTGATCGGCGATCACAGCGCCGACGCCGGCGCGAAAGTACCTAGCAGGCCGCTTCATAGAGTGGGCTGGCTGGACTCACGCGTGTCATCATACCCGGGCCGCAAGGCGGGCTGAAGCGCGGCGCATATGAGCATCCTCGCGGTAGTGAATCTGGAAGCGGTAAAACCTGTGTATCTGTGGTTGCTGTTGTCTCGAGTGCTGGTGACAGGGTGAACACGTGCACGCGATTCGACGTGAGACCTTGAACGTGCGAACCGCAACCCCGGAACTTCGGAACTTCGGACCCCGGAATCCCTCCTTTATTCGAGTGCAGCTCCCTGAAGGCGTCCCCGAATCCTCTTGACGTAGTTGCGCGTCTCATTGAACGGCGGAATCCCTTTGTACTTGCGCACATTGCCAACGCCGGCGTTGTAGGCCGCGAGCGCGAGATCGACTTTGCCGTTGTGCGCGTTGAGGAGACGCTTGAGATATAGCGTGCCCGCCATAATGTTCTGGCGCGGATCGAACGGGTCGAGCACGCCGAGTTCTGTCTGCAACTCCGGCGTCAATTGCATCAACCCCTGCGCGCCGGCGCTCGATTCCGCCATCGGGTTGTAGTGCGATTCCGTTTCGATCACCGCATGAATCAGATCCGGGTTCACCTCGTGCTCGAGCGCCGCTTCTTCGATGATGTCGTCGTATGCCAGGTACGGAGACTGTGCGGCGAACTTGTCAATCGACACGGTGACCTGTGGTATCGGAATCCACTGTTTCTCTTTCACGCGCGGCGTTGCCTTAGGTCGCGCCTGAGCCGTCAACAGCATCGCACCCATCAGTAGGCCGTGTGCCGCAGCCCGGCGTTTCCGGCGGCGGCGTTTCGCGTGCTTGTTTGGTGCGGTGGCGGCGTATGAAAGCCGTGTTGGCGTCTCATACTGATATCCGGAGCAAACCTTACGCCGCACCGATACGATGGCTGAGCGTTCCGGCCAGGCAGTGTGAGCGCTGGAGAGGTCATCTACGGTTTATTGCTCACGTTTCTGCTTCTGTGCCGGTGGTCGCTCTTCCATTGGCCGAGGTCAACGTTCGCGATACGCGACTGTTGCACCAGCCGGCGACCAACGGTACGCAGGTCGCGTTCGTTTATGCGGACGACCTCTGGGCGGCGAGCGTCGATGGATCCGACTCTTGCCGTCTCACCACCGACGAAGGTCTGGAATCGAGGCCCGCGTTTTCACCAGACGGGAAGTTGGATTGCATTCAGCGCGCAATACGAAGGTAATCGCGATGTGTACATCGTGGCGGCGGAGGGCGGTGTGCCGAAGCGGAAGGCGTCCCGCCCGATATCGAGGTCGAACAAACGCCGAAGACGTGATTGCCGGGCGCGACCCGCAGCTCGAAGGCGTTGCCGTGGCGATGGACGAGCTCAAAAAGGACCCGCCGGCGCGGCCGCAACGGCCCGCCTTATCCGATGGAAGGGAAGACGCAGCGCGGCACCATCACGACTGCGCCGGGCTGCAAATAGGCCGTATAATCGAGCTGACGCGTGTTTGAGGAGGAGACATGACGCTCGAAATCCTCGTTGTGGCGGCTGCTGCGCTGGCGGCGGATACTCCGCCGACGTTCAGCAAAGACGTGGCGCCCATCCTTCAGCAGAAGTGCCAGGAGTGCCATCAGCCGAACTCCATCGCGCCGATGCCGCTCATCACGTATCAGGAAGCGCGCCCGTGGGCACGATCGATCAAGCAGCGCGTGGCGTCTCGACAGATGCCGCCGTGGCACATCGATCAGAGTGTTGGCGTACAGAAGTTCAAGAACGACATGTCGCTGAGCGATGCGCAGATCGACACCATCGTGCGTTGGGTCGATGGCGGCGCACCTGAAGGCGATCCGAAAGACCTGCCGCCCCCCAAACCGCTCGTGACCGACAACGAGTGGAAGGGAGTGAGAGACGGCTTTGGTCCGCCTGACATCGTGATCAGGTCGCCGGAGTTTCTGATGGCTGCGCACCGCCAGGACGTGTGGTACCGGCCCATGAACGACATTCCGATCACCGAGCCGCGCTGGGTGCGGATGGTGGAGATTCGTCCGACGAGCCTGCAGGCGAGGAAGACGGTGCATCACTCGATTGCATATCTCGTCCTGAACGACGACCCGGATGCGGTGAACACGGGCACGGCCAATGGCCCGGCGCCGGCGACCACACGAGACGATCTCGTCAATCGCCGCCCGCAGTTGATGGAATGGGCGATCGGAAAGGGCTATGACCTTTTTTATCCCGGCACGGGCAAGCTAATCGTGCCCGGCGAGAAGATCTCGTGGGATCAGCACATTCACGCCGTCGGGGAGGACATCAACACCGGCTGCGAGATCGCGCTCTGGCTCTATCCGAAAGGCCAGGAGCCGAGTAAGCGCAGCTATCTTGTCGGGTTCACGGGCCTGAAGAAGCGCGGCTTCCTCGACATTCCCCCAAACTCAGTGGTGCACACCGAGGGGTTCACGGTGTTGAAGGAAAACACCCTCATCACCAACTTCCAGCCCCACTTCCATCTCCGCGGCAAGGCCATGCAGGTTGAAGCCATTCTGCCCGACGGGAGCACGCAAATCGTGAGCTACGTTGGCAACTTCAACTTCAACTGGATGACGAATTACATCTACGCGGATGACGCGGCGCCCATCTTCCCCAAGGGCACGGTGATTCACGTGACCGCGTTCTACGACAACACCAAGAACAATCCGAGCAATCCGGATCCGGAGCAGTGGGTTGGCTACGGCGATCGCACCGTTGATGAAATGGCGCACGCGTGGATGAACGTCGTGTATTTCACCGACGATGAGTACAATGCGCTTCTTGCCGAGCGTAAAGCCAAGACGCAGACGACCACACAGCAAGAGCGATGAGGCTAGCGAGAGTTTGCGCGGTGCTCGTCCTCGCGAGCACCGCGCTCGTTGCACAGCGGCTCCCGAGCGAGCCGATGCGCCAGTTCGGGTCGAGCGTCACAGGGGCGTTCGAAGGTTGGTACGACAATCCCGACGGCAGCCACATTTTCCTGGTCGGCTATCTCAATCGCAATTTCGCCCGCGCCGTTGACATCCCCATCGGTCCAAACAATCGGATCGAACCCGGCGGTCCCGATCTCGGACAACCCACGCACTTTCTTCCGGGACGGCAGTTCGGCATGTTCACGATTACCGTGCCGAAGGACTTCACGCCCCAGCAGCGCCTCACCTGGACGCTCGTGGTCAACGGCGAGATGACCAGCATCCCGCTTCGGCTCCACACCGACTACGTGGTGAGTCCCTTCACCGATATTGCCGTGAAGAATACGCCGCCGGTGCTGCGGTTCGCGGAAAGTGGACCGACGATGCAAGGGCCGATTGCATCGGTCGCACAGGCGATGGCGTTGAGTGCGCAAGTGGGCCAGCCGTTGTCGCTGAACGTGTGGGCGGAGGATGACGAGAAGTTCTCGAGCGGCACCAACGCGCCGCAGCGCAAGCCACCGCCACCGGTGACGCTGACATGGTCGAAATACCGCGGGCCTGGCGAGATCACGTTTGCCGACGAGCATCCGAAGATGGAAAAGCTCCCCAGCGGCAACAGCGTGTTCAGTGGTAAAGCAACGGCGACGGCCACGTTCAGCGCGCCCGGCGACTACATGTTGCACCTTACCGCCAACGACTATTCAGGCGAAGGCGGCGGCGGAGAGGTCTGCTGCTGGACGACAGCGATCCTGAAGGTCACAGTCACCCCCTGATAAGCTCCCTCGGTTAAGCGACAATCTGCCCAGATCTCCAAATTCGCTCGAGATCTCCAAATCTCCACATCGCTAAGTTCGCGTCTCACCTCAGGAGATCTGGAGCAGATTGGAGGTTTGCAAATTCCGAGATCCCCAGATCTGAAGATTTCAGTCTTACGATCGCCACATCCTCTCCAACTCTCCAACTCTCCAACTCTCCAAATCTCCAAATCTCCAAATTCGCGTGTCACTTAATCTCGTCCCACACCACCTGCGCGTCCGCTTTCACCCGATTCGCATCCGCCGGCCCATAGCCCGTGTACTTCGCCGGCGTGCTCCAGCTCTTGATCACATCATCGAGCATCTTCCCGTCCTTCTTTGCGGCTTGCACCGTTGTCACAAACTCACGCACGAAGGCGGCGTATTCCTTCAACTCGGCGGGCGTTGTGTTTGCTGGTGTGTGGCCGTTGATGATCGTGTCGACGTTCGCAACATCGGCCGCCTTGGTCAGCGTGTCAGCGTAAGCCAGCCCGCTGCCGCCGTTGTTGGCATCCATGATCGGCAGCGCCTTGTTCGGGAAGGTGTCGCCGACATGCATCACACGCAGGCCGGGGAACACCACGTACGCATCCCCGTCAGTGTGCGCGCGGCCGAAATAGTACAGGTCGATCTGGTCGGCGCCCTTACCGAGCGTCATCTTGTCTTTGAAGGTCCGCTTCGGCAGTCCCTTTCCGTTGTTTTCCTTGAAGATATTTGGCTGCTGTCCGGTCTGGAGGCCAGTGACCGGACGCATCTGTTCCATGTTGGCCTTGGTGTTCTCGTGCGTCACGATGTCGACCGTCGCCGGGAACTCCACATTCCCGCTCACATGATCGCCGTGCGTGTGGGTATTGATGATCATCGTCACCGGTTTGTCAGTGACGGTTTTGATCTTGTCGAGCAGCGGCTGGCCCCAGCCAGGGTTCTTCGTGTCCACGACCACGACCCCGTTGGTTGTAATGAACACAGCGGAATTTCCACCGCCACCGGTACCTCTCATGACATACAGGTTGTCTTTGACTTTTTCGACGGTGACGACCCGCTCCTGCGTGGCTGGCTGCTGAAACGCGGCGGCGGACAATCCGCCGACGAGCAGCAGCGCGCCCAACACCATGACTCGCCTCATGACCGTTCCTCCCGTACGCCGTTTGCCGGCAACAGCAGCCGATCATAGTGTAAAAAGCTGATTGGCCTTGAACGCTATCCGAACGGAGGAGCTGACCAAACATTACGGCCCGGTGGTCGCACTCGAGGCGCTGACCCTCGATGTGGCGGAAGGGGAAGTGTTCGGTTTTCTCGGGCCCAACGGCGCCGGCAAAACCACGACTATTCGGCTGCTGCTCGACATGCTGCGGCCGACACGCGGCAACGCGTGGATCGCGGGATTTCACTGTCGCACGCACGGTCTCGCCGCGCGCCGGCGCGTGGGCTACCTGCCCGGCGATCTGCCGATCTATCCCGAACTCACCGGCTGGGGATTCTTACGCTATCTCGAAGCTGTCGGTGAGCGGCCGGTGGCGGCCCCGGCGCTGGAGCAGCTGCTGCGCCGTTTCGATATCAGCGAAATGGACCTGCGCCGGCCGATGCGTGAGTACTCGCACGGCATGAAGCGCAAGCTTGGGATCATTCAGGCGCTCGCGCCGGCGCCGCCGGTTCTGATTCTCGACGAGCCGACCAATGGCCTCGATCCACTGATGATCGAGGCCTTTGCCGAAACGCTGCATGGCCTCAAACGTGACGGTAAGACGACGATCTTCCTGTCGTCGCACGTGCTTTCGGAAGTGGAGCGGACGTGCGATCGCATCGGGCTGGTTCGGCGCGGCGCGCTTGCCGCGCTGGAGTCGCTCGATGACATCCGCGCGAAGATGCCGCGCCGTGTGACGGTGTCGTTTACGGCGCCGGTCGTGAGCGTGCCCGCTCTCGACAACGTGCACCTGGTTGCGCAGTCGGACCAAACGTGGGTGCTCGAAGTGCACGGGCCGCTCGGTCCGCTGGTGAGTACGTTGAACGGATTGCCGGTGGACGACATCCGTACCGAGGCGTTCACGCTCGAGGACTATGTGCTGCGTTTCTATACCGGAACGGAAGGGTGATGTTTCTCGCCGCACTGATAAAGCGTTCGTTCGCGCGCGTTGTGGGACTTTTTGCGGGTGTGGTGCTCCTGCTGGCTGGATTGCAAGTAGTGCTCGTCGCCGTCGCGGCCTCGCAACAGCAGTCGCACTCCTTCGATCTCATCGGGCGGCTTGCGCCAGCGTTCGTGCAGCAGCAGTTCGGCGCTGCGTTTCCGCTCTTTCTCTCCTTTTCGGGCCTCGTCACATTCGGCTACTTTCACCCGGTTGTGATGCTCCTCATCTCGCTCTTCGGGGCGTTTCTGGGGACTGAACTCGCCGGCGACGTCGAGGCCGGCCACGTCGATCTGCTCTTGTCGCGACCGATTCATCGCCACGCCCTGGTCACGCGATCGCTGCTATTCGTTGTGATCACACCGATGGTGCTTGTGGCTCTGATGACGACCGCGAGCCGGATTGCGTTGCTGGCGTTCGCGCCGGAAGGCGTGCCCTGGCCGGACCTGCGCGTCATCGTCCGGATGGCAACGAATCTGGTTGCAGTGGCGTGGTGTTTTGGCACGTTGGGCATCGCGGTGGCAGCCTTCGTCAAGCGGCGGCTCAACGCCATGGGACCGGCCGCCATCGCCGCGGTGTCGCTGTATCTTGTCGAATTGCTGGGCGGCATCTGGCGGCCGTTATCCACAGCGGCGGTGATTTCACCGTTTCATTACTACACGGCCCCTGCGATTCTCGCCGGCACCGCACAAACCGGGCGCGACGTGATCGTGCTCACGGCGATGTCTGCGGTCTTTATCGCGATCGCGTACTGGAGATTCAACACCCGCGACGTGTAAAGTCAGTTCCGAGGTTCCGAGGTTCCGAGGTTGCGGGGTTCCGGGGTTCCGGGGTTCCGGGTTCCTTACGTTCGCCGGTCCGCGGGTAGGTAGGCTGGCAGGTAACTAATGTTGACGCGTTTCCTTATTCTCGCCACGGCCGTTGTGTTGTCGCAGGCGCCGGGCGTTCATCCGATCAGCGGGCGCGAATACGCGCGCCCGATGGGCGTAGGCGGCGCGCCATGGCTCGATCGTCCTGAACGCGAAGTCGAAGAGGCGCCGTCGCGCGCGCTGGCGTTCTTGCAGGTCGCGCCCGGCTCGATCGTGGCCGACATCGGCGCAGGCTCCGGCTACTTCACCGAGCGTCTCGCGCGCCTCGTCGGACCTTCGGGCCGTGTCTATGCCAACGACATTCAGCGCGGCATGCTGGACCTGTTGCGCGCGCGGCTCGAGCGGGAGCGTATTACCAACGTTACACTCGTGCTCGGCGAGCCGGCGGATCCGAAACTCCCCGCTGGTGCGATCGATATGGCGTTGATGGTCGACGTCTACCACGAGCTTTCGGATCCACAGACGATGCTCGGTCACATCCGCACAGCGCTCAAACCGAGCGGACGGTTGGTGCTGATCGAGTACAAAGGGGAAGATCCGACCATCCCGATTCTTCCGTCACACAAAATGACGGTTGCTCAAGCGAAGCTCGAAGTCGAGCACGAAGGCTTCAAGTTGACGACTGTGAACCCAAATTTCCCACGCCAACACGTCCTCGTGTTCTCGATCTCCGAGCAGTGAGCGCATCAGACATCACATGTGCCCGTGCGCTGGCGCGCGCGCTGCGCGACGCCGGCATCACGCGTATGTTCGGTCTCCCTGGTGGGGAGGTTCTGGAATTCATTCACGCGGCGAAAGCCGAGGGCATCGAGTTCATCTTGACGCGCCACGAAGCCGCAGCCGCGTTTGCCGCCGACGTGAGCGGCCAAATCGCACGCCGTCCCGGCGTGTGTGTGTCCACGCTCGGGCCGGGCGCAGTCAACATGACTCTCGGCGTCGCCAACGCGTTTCTCGATCGCTCGCCGGTTGTGGCCATCACCGCGGCGATGGCCAAGGGTGCCGAGCCGATCGCGACCCATCAGAATCTCGACCTCAACGCGATTTACCGTCCTTTTACGAAACTTGCGATCACGCTCGATGGAAGAGATACAACGGCGAAAGTGCGCCGGGCGCTCGCGGCCAGCATGGCCCCGCGAATGGGGCCCGTGCACATCGCGTTGCCGAGCGACATCGCGCGCAGCCCGGAAGACGCGACCCTTGACGCTTCCTCAATCGAGATCGAGCCGCCGCCTGTGCCGCCGGCAGATCCTGCGGCACTGCGCGGCGTCGCGGACAAAATAGCCGGCGCCAAACGGCCTGTCGTCGTGCTGGGCCTCGATCTCGATCCGCGCGTTCAGGCGCGGGTGATTCGCGCCTTCGCCGAGCGTGTTGGCGCGCCGGTGTTCGTGACGCCCAAGGCCAAGGGCGTGATTGCCGAGGACCATCCGCTCTTCTACGGTGTGTGCGCGGGCGTGGCCGCCGATGGAGTGATCGTCGATCTCTTCAGCCGCGCCGATCTCATCGTCGGCGTGGGGTTCGAACCGGTGGAGTCAGACAAGCTGTGGCATCACACGATGAAGCTGGTGTCGATCGGGCCGGTGTCGATTGCCTGTGATGCCTATCGGCCGTATGCCGAGGCGGTCGGCGACATCGAGTCTTCGCTCACCGCTTTGCTGATGCGATCGTTTGGGCCCTACGCGTGGACATCTGGTGAGCTCGAACAGTTCCGGTGCGACCTTGTGGACGTGCTCAAACCATCGACAACCTTGCAAGGTCTGTCTGGCTACGAATTGACGCGCCGGCTGCGGGAGCTGATGCCGCGCGACACGGTTTTCACGACCGATGTCGGCGCCATCAAATCGATCACCAGCCAGGCGTGGACGACATATGAACCGCTGACGTTTTTTG
Source organism: Acidobacteriota bacterium (assembly GCA_046726375.1). Lineage (GTDB taxonomy): Bacteria > Acidobacteriota > Vicinamibacteria > Vicinamibacterales > UBA2999 > DASPWV01. Next base: position 96,761 of record JBKPAJ010000062.1, on the reverse strand, counting down.
AATCGAACGGGCTGTCAGCGATGAGCTATAGCCTGCCGGCCGCAATGGCGGCACGCCTCGCGTTTCCCGATCGTCCCGTGCTATGCGCCATCGGCGACGGCGGATTTGGGATGACGTGCGCCGAGATCGAAACCTGCGTCCGCGAGCGCCTCCAGTTCATGACTGTCGTGTACAACGACAGCAGCCTGAGCCTGATTCACGTCTCGCAGCAGAATCGCGGTCATCCGCCGTACGGCGTCGATCACGGTCCCGTGGACTTCGCCGCGATCGCGCGGGGCTTCGGCGCATGGTCGCGCCGCGCGTCGACGATGGCGGAATTGGATGCGGCAGTACGCGAAGGGTTGACGGTTGATCGGCCGGTCGTCATCGATGCCATTGTCGATCCGGCGGAGTATCGCAAGCAGAACTCCGCCTGGCGATCACCGAGCGTCGCGGAGCGAACTGAGAACTAAGAACGAAGAACTAAGAACGAAGAGCCGAAAGCTGAAAGCTGATGGCCGACGAGCGACGACCGTTGACTGGCGACCATCGACCGCGTCGTTCTTCGTTCTTCATTCTCCGTGCCGCGCGCCTGCGTGTGTGCAGCCGCCGCTCCGCTAAGTGGCGGCGAGGTGCTTCTTAAAGAACTCCACCGTCCGCGACCAGGCAAGCTTTGCCGACTTTTCGTCATACCGCGGTGTGGTGTCGTTGTTGAACCCGTGCTGCGTGCCATCGTAGACGTACACCTGATAGGGCACCTTGTTGGCCTTGAGCGCGGCTTCGTAGGCAGGGATGCCAGCGTTGATGCGTTCGTCGGTCCCGGCATACTGCAGCAGCAGCGGCGCCTTGATCTTCGCCGCTTCCTCCGCCGGCACCTGGTTGCCATAGAACGGGACGCCGGCTGAGAGGTCGGCGCCGAGACGTGCCGCGAGCATGTTGACAATGCCACCGCCGTAGCAGAAGCCGACTGCACCCATCTTGCCGCTCGAATCCGGCCGGTTCTTCAGATACATCGCGGCGTTGACGAAGTCCTCACGTGTCTTGGCCTGGTCGAGCTTGGGGAACAGTTCGCGCGCTTTGTCCTCGTCGCCTGGATAGCCGCCCAGCGGCGTCAGCGCGTCGGGCGCAAACGCCATGAAGCCTTCGAGCGCCAGCCGGCGGGCGATGTCTTCGATGTGCGGATTGAGCCCGCGGTTTTCGTGGATGACGAGGATCGATGGCAGCTTCTTGCCTTCCGCGCTGGCCGGTCGCGCAAGGTACCCCCGCATCTTGCCGGTGCCGTTCGGCGAGGCGTATTCGACAGACTCCGTCTTCAGGCGTTTGTCGTCCTTGGGAACCTGCTGCGCCTCCGCAAACTTGGGATTGAGCGCATCCAGGAGCATCGCGGCCGTGGTGCCGCCCACGGCAAATTTGCCGGCGCGATCGAGAAATCCGCGGCGGTCGATGTCGCCGTGCACGTATTTGTCGAACAGATTGAGCAGTTCCTGCGGGAAGTCGTTCGCAGCTCGTCGTTCCATCGTGTACCTCGGGTTGGGCATTGTAACCGTTAGCCCGTATTACGCATACCGGCGGCAATGCCATTTACCGTCACGTCAAACGCCCGGCGCAGGCGCGGATCCGGACGCTGGCGCAAGCGACGGAGCAGCTCGACCTGGACGAGGTTGATGGGGTCGACATATGGATTGCGCACGTCGATCGATCGGCGAAGAACCGGATTTGACGCGAGCAGCTCCGATTCGCCCGTGATTTTCAGCACGCCGTCGATGGCACGGCCAAGACGCTCGCGCAGATCGGCGCCGATGGGGCGAAGCGCCGCCGGTACGAGCTGATGATCGTAGACGGCCGCGATGCGGGCGTCAGCCTTCGCGAGCACCATCTCGATGAGACCGATCGAGGAATGAAAGTGCGGCCAATCGCGATACATGCGTCGTAAGTGGTCGAGTTCCCCGCCCGCGATGGCACATTCGAGCGCTTCCTCGACGCCGAGCCACGCGCCGAGGAGAAGCCGCGTCTGGGTCCAGGCGAACTGCCACGGAATGGCACGCAAGTTTGCCACGCCTCCGTCACGTTTTCGCCGTGCGGGACGGCTGCCGATGTTCAACTCGGCGAGTTCAGGCGCCGGTGTGGAGGTATGGAAGTAATCGAGAAACACGGGCGTTTCGTACACGATGCGGCGATAGGCGCGCTTCGCGTCGGCCGCCAAACGGTCCATACACGCGCGCCATTCCTTCGCGGGCGGCGAACCAGGAACGAGCCACGCCTCCAATGTGCCGGTCGTGTAAATCTCGAGCGTGCGTAGCGCGATGTCGGGCAGGCCGAACAACGCCTGCAGCATCTCGCCCTGTTCGGTCACTCGCAGCGTCCCGTCGATCGAACCTGGCGGCTGGGCCTGAATCGCCATGTGCGTGGGGCCGCCGCCGCGGCCGACGCTGCCGCCGCGGCCGTGAAACAGCGTCACCGCGACATCGTGCGCGCGACAGGTGGCCACGATAGCTTCCTGGGCGCGATAAAGATCCCATCCGGCGGTCAGGCGCCCCACATCCTTCGCGGAATCCGAATAGCCGATCATCACTTCCTGCCGGCCGCCAATTCGTTCGCGATACCAGGCGATGTCGAGCAGCGCATCGAGCGTGGCGCCCGCATGCTGCAAATCGCGCGACGTTTCAAAGAGCGGCACCACACGCAGCGGCTCGCGAACGTTGGCGAGCCGTTGCAGGAGCATGACTGCCAGCACATCCGATGGGGCTGCCGCCATCGTGATGACGTAGGCGCCGAGGGATCCGCGCGGGATGCGCGCAATCATGCGAAACGTCTCGATCACGTCGTGAACTTCGGGCGTCGCCTTTACGCGGTCGAGCGCGATCGGCTCGCTCGCGGAGAGTTGCTGCAGTAGGAACTCGACCCGTTTCGATTCGTCCCAGTCGTCGTACGAACCCAGATCGTGTGCGGCGGTGAGTCCCGTCAACGTTTCGGTATGGCGCGCCGCGTCCTGGCGGACGTCCAGGCGCGCGAGCGTGAGATCAAACGTGATCAGGCGGCGAAGAATGTCGGTGAGGCGGCCTTCGGCGATGATCGTGTGACCGGTTTGCTCGAGCGATCGCTGGCAGAGACGCAACGTGTCGATTAGTTCGCCGCCATCCAGATAGACACCGGGACCCGGTGGCGCGTCGCTGTCGTCGCGGAGGGACGTTTCAATCCATTCGCGCGTTGTCGCCAGGCCTGTTCGGACGCTGCGCAACAACTCGCGATACGGCTCCGGTGCATCGCCGACTCGCGCACGCAGTTCGTCGCTGGCGTAGGCGAGCGAGAGCTCGTCGCGCAGCGCGTCAATTTCGCTGAAGTAAAGATCGGCGGCCACCCATCGCGCGAGAAGACACGCGCCGCGCGTCACCTCGGGCGTGACGCTCGGATTGCCGTCGCGATCTCCGCCAATCCACGAGCCAAAGCGGGTAGGCGTGACGTCGAGCGGAAGCCTGCGGCCGGTGGTGGCGAGAAGGGCGCGGTCGACTTCGCGGAAATAGCGTGGCAGTGCGTCCCACAGGCTTTGCTCGAACAGCACGAGACCGCTGCGGACCTCGTCGAGCGGCGTTGGGCGTTCATCGCGGACGTCGTTCGTGGCCCAGGCGGTTTCGATCTCACGGCGGAGCGACGCGGTGAGCTCCTCCTGCTCCGGCGGCGTGAGATCGGTGCGATCATGCGTCACCAGCATCGCGGCGATCCGGTTGTATTTGTGGACCAGCGTGCGACGCGCGATTTCGGTCGGGTGCGCGGTGAGCACAAGTTCAATAGAGAGCGAACAGACAGCGTCGTACAGCTGATCGGGCGTGACGCCGTTGCTGATTAATCTGGTGAAGCTGTCGGCGCAAGAGCCCCTTTGCGGCCGCGCCGACGGATCGCGCTGATACTCCCGTCGTCTCCGGATACGGTGATGCTGCTCGGCAATATTCGCCAGGTTCAAAAAGTGAGCGAACGCCCTGGCCACCGGCACAGCCGTGTCCACGGTGAGCTGTGACAATTCGGTGGCCAACACGTCGAAATCTTGATCGCTGCCGGCGCGGGCTTCCTTCGAGAACTGTCGTACCCGCTCGACCGTTTCGAACAGCGCGTCGCCCCCGCGCGCGCGGAGTGTCTCACCCAGCAGTTCACCGAGCAACCGGACGTCGTCGCGAAGTCCTTTGTGTGGGTCGGTTTGCTGACGACTCATCACGCGTGTCCAGGTAGCACGTTTTTTACGTGGGGGCCCAACCCGATCGTACCGCTACCCATTTTGCAGTACGGCTCCTGCGGGCTGTTCAAAGCCCTGGTCCACGGAGCGTCACTGATTGTGCGCACTGATGGGCTTGCATAACGCCGCCGCGTGGATCAATCGCCACGAGAAACCGGGTCACGCGCGCGTACATGGGGCAGGGCGGAGATCAATGCGAAGAGGAACCGCTCCAGCGCAGGTGTCGTAACCTCCTCGTATGGATCGGTTGTTCCAGGACCTTCGCTTCGCCGTGCGCCTCCTCTTCAAAGATCGCATTTTCACTCTGACGACAGCCGCGACGCTGGCGCTGTGCGTGGCTGCAAACACTGCGATTTTCGCCATCGTCAACTCGGTTCTGCTCAAGCCGCTACCGTTTGCGGACCCCGGTCGAATCCTGACGATCTTCAATGCTTACCCCGGTGCAGGTGTTCAACGCGCGTCCAATGGTGTGCCCGATTATTACGACCGGTTGCGCGACGCCTCAGCGTTTGAGGAGATCGCGATGTACCGCACCGCTGGGGTCACAGTGGGCGGACAAGGGCAAGGCGACGCGCAACGCATCTCGAGCATGCCGGTGACACCTTCTTTCTTCCGGTTGCTCGGAGCCGGAGCTTTGCGCGGCCGCACTTTCACCGAGGACGATGCCGAGGTCGGCAAGGAGCGAAAAGTCATCCTGAGTTACGGCCTGTGGCAACGCGTGTTCGGCGGACGCGACGATGCGATTGGCAAGTATCTGCGCATCAACGGCAACCCCTTCGCGGTCATTGGAGTGATGCCACAGGGCTGGCGTTTCATCGATCCAGACATCGAACTATGGACGCCGGCGGCGTTCACGCCGGAACAACGATCTGACGAGCAACGCCACAGTAACAACTGGCAGCAGATCGGCCGGCTTCGTCCGGGTGCCACACTCGAGCAGGCGCAAGCACAGGTCAACGCGATCAACGCGCGGAATCTCGAGCGGCTACCCGAGCTGAAGCAGATTCTGATCAACGCTGGATTCAACACGCAAGTCAAAGGCTTTCAAGACGATCTCGTCGAAAGCACGCGTCGCACGCTCTATCTCCTCTGGGGCGGCGCGTTATTTGTCCTCGTCATTGGATGCGTCAACGTGGCGAACCTGGTGTCGGTGCGAGCGACAACGCGATTGCGGGAGATGGCAACGCGTCACGCGCTGGGCGCAAGCACACAGCGTCTGTCGCGCCAAATGCTTACCGAAACCGTGGTATTGGCCGTCGTTGGCGGCGCGCTCGGCATTGCTCTCGGGCGGTGGGCACTCACGGCCGTCACGCTGCTTGGCTTCGATGAGTTGCCGCGAGGAGGTGAAATTGCCCTCGATGTGCCGGCGCTAGTGTTCAGCTTCGGGCTCGTACTCGCGGTCGGCATCGTTGTAGGTCTCTTCCCGGTGGTCGCCATCCGGCGGACGAACCTCGCGCAAGTCGTTCGCGAGGAGGGGCGCTCGGGCACTGCCTCGCGGAGCGCACGTGTCGTGCGGCGGCTCCTGGTTGGAAGTCAGGTTGCGTTTGCACTCATGCTGCTTGTCGGTGCCGGTGTTTTGCTCTCCAGCTTCCAGCGCGTGCTGGCGGTCAATCCCGGATTCGCGGCGGAGCACGTGTTGACGGGCAACGTCGCGTTGCCAACGGCACGTTACAAGGACAACGGCGCCGTGCGGACAACCGTCAATCGAATGCTCGAACGGGTGCGCGCGTTGCCAGGCGTGCAGGCGGCCGGCTTCTCGACGACACTGCCGATGAGCGGGAACTACAGCGATTCAGTCATTCTCGCCGAGGGCTATCAAATGGCGCCCGGCGAGTCGCTCATCTCGCCGAGCCAGGTGGTGGTGAGCGAAGGCTACTTCGAGGCGATGCACACACGGTTGCTGCGCGGCCGTTATTTCACGGTTGCAGATCAAGAGGGTGCCGCGCGTGTGATCATCGTGGACGAGCGTCTCGCAAACAAGTTCTGGGCGGGGCAGGATCCCATCGGCAAACACATGTATCAGCCGAGCGACGTCAAGAACATCATGGCTGCGCCGCCGCGGGACCAATGGTACACGGTGGTGGGAGTGGTGGAAGACGTCCGTCTTGCGGGGCTGGTGGATCGCGCCGAATTCAAACGCGTCGGCACGTATTACTTCCCGCTTCGCCAAGCGGGCGCGCGATCGTTCGGGCTTGCCGTCCGGAGCGCCCAGGATCCGGCTTCGGTGACGAGCGCTGTGCGACGCGAGATTGCGGCAATCGATCCGGAGTTGCCGTTCTACGGCGTGCGGACGATGGAGGAGCGGGTCGATCAGTGGCTGATGGACCGTCGCACACCCATGATTCTGGCCGTGAGCTTTGCCGCCGTGGCGTTGTTTCTCGCGGCGATTGGCATCTACGGCGTGCTGGCATACCAGGTCTCGCAGCGGCGGCGCGAAATCGGGATTCGCATGGCGCTCGGGGCCGAAAGCAGCAGCATCTTCCGCATGGTGTTGCGCGAAGGGGCAATAATCGTAGTCGCGGGTACGCTCGTAGGGCTCGCCGGCGCGTTTGCGCTTCGCCAGACACTGCAATCGCAACTGTACGAAACTGGCGCGATGGATCCGCGAGTGGTGGCGATCGTTGCCACCATGCTGCTCGGCGTCGCGCTGGTCGCGTGTCTCGTGCCGGCTCGCCGTGCGGCAAAAACCGATCCCGTCATCGCTCTGACTGAATAGGGCTTATGCGCGAGATATTGATCGATCTCTATCGCCATCAGGAGTGGGCGGATGCGGAGCTCTGGCGCGCGTTGGAGCGTCATCCGGGCGCGCTTCGTGACAAAGCGCTCTGGCAGCGATTGCATCACATTCATCTCGTGCAGCAGGCGTTTCTCGCCATCGCACAAGGCATCGCGCCGCACTTCACGAATTGCGATGACTACCCCGATCCCTGCGACCTTAAAAAAGAGGCGCAGTCTTACCACGCCAACGTGATCGAATTTCTGGATGCGTTGGACGACAGCGGCATCGACCGTTCGATTCGCATTCCGTGGTTCAAGGATCCGCCGCTCGAGATTTCGACCGGTCAGGCGTTGCTGCAGGTGGCCATGCACAGCCACTATCATCGCGGGCAGAACGCGACGCGTCTGCGCGAGCTCGGCGGCGAGCCGCCGCTGACCGATTACATCCTGTGGTTGTGGAAGGGCAAGGCTGCGGCGCAGTGGCCCTGACCGCAGATGCCACCTCACCCAGATCCTCACGCGGCGCGGACCTGAACGTCCACGCTACGTACGTATCGGGTTCGCGGACCTAAGGGTCTGCGCTACGCACGTCGCGACCTCGCGGAGCTAAAGCTCCGCACTACGTACGTCAAGCGATTCGCGGATCTTCACCAACCCCGGCACGACGACCGCCAAGCTCTAGCGCCCGCCGAGCAACGTTTCGCGACATCGAGGGAATGGCAGGCGACGTCTAACTTCCGGGCACGGTGACGTTCGTCGCCGAAATAACAAGCTGACCGCCGACAATCTCGATATCGCAGATGGTGGCCGAGGCCGTCTCCGTGAAGTAGGCTCGTCGTTCACCATCTTTGGTCCCGAAACGGACCTGAAAGTTCCTGTCGGCCCTCACGAAGTTGCCACTGACCGGATATCCAGGAAAACTCCGGCCGTCGGCGGTCCAAATCAGCGAGTTACTCGTGATGTCGAACCGCACGATCTGCTCCTGGACGTCACGGACGTCGGACGTCATGAAGCTGGAAGCCGGATCGCTGAACACCGCGAGTTGGACCTGAGCTGGCGGTACTGTGGTAGTCGTCCGTGGCGTGGGTGTCGTTGGCGCGGATCCGGAGCCGCCACAGCCAACAACTCCTCCGACTACCACGAACACGACCGCTCGCAATGGCTGGACGCCCAATGTCCTTGACGCGTGTGCAGCTTGCGACATGACTCCACCTCCTTGCCCATTCGTCGAAATCCCAGTTGAGCCTCTCGGGTCAAAGCCACGCGCCGATCCTGCCCGGCTGACGAAGGCGATCCGCCCCGCTTCCGGCGGCAGCTCGACGGTTGCCATACTTTATGCGGTACGGGCAATCTACGATGCAACGTGCCCTCGCGTTTCGTTGAAATCAATAACTGGCGTCTGATTTGACGCCAATCTGCGAGTGACCGGCGAAGTGATTCTCGCGCCTTCACTTACGGCCGCAAGTGACCGAACTCAATTCGTCACCCGCTGTGTGATCCCGTCCCCCGAAATCGAGCGATCACGCGCGGCGGCTGGCACCGAATGCCTCGTTTGTTCGGGGGCCCGGTCGACGCGCTCGATTCGCAACCCGCGCATTGGGCTGAGGAGGAGCGGTGAATGCCACGTTGCGATGGCCTAAAACCTGACTTACACCACGAGGTAAACACGGTGGCCAGGTCTCGACACATCGGCCGCGAATCAAGTGCTGCTCAGAATACAGCCACGTGGCACTGACTCCGAAGCCTCGGCTACCGCGTCGAGAGGTAATCGAATCCCGCGATTCGCGGCGGGCGTTTGGTCTGCATGCGCGATTGGGTGCAAGGCGTAGGCCGCGATAGGCTCGATCGCAGTCACTCCGGCGTACGCGAAGATGCAGATCGCGACGCTGTTTTGACGTACCAATTCGATCGCGGTACGTACGAGGAAATTGCGAAAAACGGCGTACGAAGAAATCGCGGACCTGAAGGTCCGCGCTACGTGTGCGACGTTGTTGGTTCGGACGGGACGACCATCAGCCGCCGCGGTTCCGCATTGCGCAGCAATCGCACAGGAACTGCCTCGCCGATGCGTTCTGCGGTGAGCAGCCTCACGAGATCGTCTGGTCCGGTGAGCGGCGTTCCCGCAAGATCAATCAGCACATCACCAGGCCGAAGTCCGGCATTGTCGGCCCCTGATCCGGCATACACATCAGTGATGAGCACGCCGCGCTCCTGCGTGAGCGCGTGTGCGCGGACCAGGCGTCGAGGAATCGGAACCGACTGCGCCGAGATGCCGAGCACGGCGCGCCGCACGCGGCCATCGCGCAGCAGCGCCGAGATGACCACTCGCGCGGTATTGATCGGGACCGCAAATGCGATTCCCTGGCCACCCATGATGATCGCGGTGTTCACCCCCACGACGGTGCCCGCGCTCGTCAACAGCGGACCGCCGGAGTTGCCGGGATTCAACGCTGCGTCGGTTTGAATCAAGTGCTCCATCAAGCGTCCCGTTCGCGATCGCAGGCTGCGCCCGATCGCGCTGATCACGCCGGCCGTGACGGTATGTTGAAAACCAAACGGGTTGCCGACCGCGATCGCAAGTTGCCCGGACTGGAGCGCGGAAGAATCGCCAAGCACGACCGGCACGAGATCGTCGGCGCTGATGCGCAGCACGGCGAGGTCGGTATCAGGATCGTCGCCGACGCGGTCGGCCTCGACTCGACGCCCGTCGAGCAGCGTGACATGCACGGGGCCACCGTGCGCGACCACGTGGCTGTTGGTGAGAATCAACCCATCGCGTGTGAAGACGAATCCAGATCCACCGGCCCTGGCGCCTTGCGACTCGGAACCCGATCCCACCTCCACGTTGACTACGGAACGCGCCACTCGCGATACCGCTGTCGTCACCGCGCGAGAGTACGCGTCCAGCAAATCGACATCTTCATGTAGCTGCGTGATCATTTCCATCACCCGAGAGATCAAATTTCAATCAGGCCGAGCTCGAGTCCCCGCCGAACCGCCTCCGTTCGCGTGGACGCGCCGAGCTTGCCGAAAATAGACGCGAGGTGAAACTTCACCGTGTGCTCGCTAATGCCAAGCCGCGAGGCGATCGCACGATTTCCAAAGCCGTCAGACAAAAGTGCCAGCACGTCGAGCTCGCGCGGCGTGAGTGCTTCGATCGGGTCGTGTTCCGAAGACGCGGTATCTGCGGCCGCGCCGGACTCGCGTGCCGCAGCGGCTGGGCTCATCATCACCGCATCGGCATGTGACGGCACTCGCAATCGTCCCTGCTCGATCTCACGTCGCAGCGCGGTGCCCACGATCTGGAGCGCGGGATCAGCCGTCACTCGTCCGCGTAACTCATCCAGATCCTCCCGCGCGAGACCGATCAGAAATACTCGCAAGCAATAAGATTCTCCGCGATCCAAATGCCGGGACCTACAGGGTCCGCGCGACCTACGATCCTCTTATTTACGTACTGGCCGTTCGCCGATCTTTACGGCCACGTCGCGGACGTCGCCTCCGCGGATCAATGTCAGTGTCGCCGCCTTGTCCGTGCGCTCGGCGCGGAGAAGCGTCACGAGATCCTCCGGCTCCTGCACCGTCTGGGCGTCGAGCGCCACGATCACGTCGCCCACGAGCACGCCTGCGGCATCGGCCGGTCCGCCTTCGACCACGCCTGTTACGAGCAGACCGTGCGTTTGAGTGCGGCCGGCACGCTGCCGCTCGGGCAAGGCGATGGTCGTGGAGCTCACACCGAGGAACCCTTGCCTGGTGCCGCCTTGTGCCACCAGCTGTTGTCCGATGCCCCATGCGAGCGCGGCCGGAATGACGACTGTGGTGTGGCGGATATCAGTACCCGTCAGGACGCCAAGGGCGCGTCCGCTGGCGTCGATCAACGCCCCGCCGGTGAGCGCGCCATGCGGCGGCTGCGCGACCCGAATAACCCGTTCAAGCTGACTGGTGCGACCGGTCCGCAACGGCCCGCCAACAACAGCGACGTTTGTAAGTGTCGCCATCACGTTTCCACTGTGCGTCCGCCCAACCGCGATCGCGAGGTGCCCGACGCGAGGCTCGGGCGCAACCTCGAGCGGTTTGATGCCGGTAGCGGTGACACGAAGGACCGCAAGCCCCATCGAAAACGCCCGTCCCAGGACGGTGCCCTCATGCGTCTGACCGTCAGAACCGCGGACAGTGGCTTCGTCGCTTTCGAGTACGTGCGCGGGCGCGAGCACGAGGTCGGGGGCGAACATGATTCCGGCGCCGGGCCGTCGATGACCGTGCACCTGGACGACGGACGTGGCGGCGCGATCGACGGCATCGGCCAGTGCATTGGAAAGAGAGGTGAAGAGTTCGCTCATGACTCCACGTTACGAAGTCAGAACGAGCGCCGCATCAGCCGAACGGCTAGGATAAAAAGAGTTCGAGGTTCCGGGGTTCCGAGGTTCGGGGTTCCGGCGTTCAGAGGTTCGATGTTCCGAAGGTCAGATGTTCCTTCCGACACTGCGGTCGAGCCGTTGACCCTCTCCGAGGCGGCGACGCTCGTGTCTGCGCTCCAGCGCGAACTTGGACGCGTCATCGTCGGCCAGCAGGCGGTCATCAGCGAAATCCTGGTCGCCTTTCTCGCCGGCGGGCATTGTCTCGTGCGCGGCGTGCCGGGACTCGCCAAAACGCTTCTGATCAAGACGCTCGCCCAGGCGGTGCATCTGAAGTTCAGCCGCATTCAGTTCACCCCCGACCTGATGCCCTCCGACATTCTCGGCACGGAGGTGATCGAAGAGGATCGCGCCACCGGCTCGCGCACGATCCGGTTCATCCACGGTCCGATCTTCGCCAACATCATCCTCGCGGACGAGATCAACCGCACACCGCCGAAAACACAATCGGCGCTGCTCGAAGCGATGCAGGAGTATCAAGTGACGATCGGTGGCATACGCTATGCCCTTGATCGACCGCTCTTCGTCCTTGCCACGCAGAATCCGATCGAGCAGGAAGGCACGTATCCGCTGCCCGAAGCGCAGCTCGATCGCTTCATGCTCAACATCGTGATCGACTACCCGAGCGCACCGGAGGAACGTGCGATCCTCGCGCGCACCACGACCCCAGAGGAGCCGCGCGTGAACGCTGTTGCTACTGGCGAGCAGATCGAGCGCGCGCGCGTACTCGTGCGCGAGATTCCCGCCGCGACAAACGTGATTGATTACGCGGCGCGATTGGTGCGCGCGAGTCGCCCGACAAGCGCCGACGGGCCGGACGTGCTGCCATTCGTGCGCGATTGGATACGGTGGGGCGCCGGACCCCGGGCGGGGCAGGCCCTGCTGCTTGCAGGCAAGGCGCGCGCGGTTCTCGATGGCCGTCCCGCGGTTTCAACAGACGACGTCCGCGCAGTCGCGAGGCCGGTGCTGCGCCATCGTCTGCTGGTGAATTTTCAAGCCGAGGCCGAGGGTATCGACGCCGAAACGATCGTTTCGCGCCTGCTCGATGCCGTCCAGCCGTGAGCCGCCCGCACGTTGTCGCAGCTGCCGATCGTTCGGCGCTTCGCGACCTCGAGTTGCTCTCGCGCACGACCGTCGAGGGGCTGCGGCAGGGCCTGCATCGGAGCCCGTTTCACGGCTACAGCGCAGAGTTCAGCCAGTATCGCCACTACCGTCCCGGCGACGATCTCAAGTACGTCGATTGGAAAGCGTTTGCGCGGACCGATCGCCTCTACTCGCGGCAGTTTCGTGAGACGACCAATCTGGGGGCGCTCTTCGCGATCGACATCAGTCGCTCGATGGCGTTTGCCACGAAGCTTTCGCTCGCCGTGCGAACGGCCGCCGTCCTTGGCACGCTGGTTCTGGATCAAGGTGACGCGGCAGGCCTCCTCGCGATCGGCGAGTCGGGGCGAGTCGAGTACGTGCCCGCCCGAAGCGGACGCCAGCATCTCCGCGTCTTTCTTGCCGCCCTTGCGAGGCTGACACCCGCCGGCACGACATCCATCGCAGAAACGCTGCGGCGCGCGGCGACACTGCTGAAGCGGCGCGCGCTCATCCTCGTCCTCTCGGATTTTTACGAGGAAGACGCGGCAATGAGCGAGGTGCGGCGTCTCACGCGGATGGGTCACGACGTTCTCGTCATCCACACGATGGCGGCTGAAGAGATGAAGCTGTCGGGGCGAGGGCCTGTCGAATTCGAGGATCTCGAATCGGGTGCGCGCGTCGTGGCGGATCCCAGTGTGTTGCAGGAATCGTACGCAAGTGCCGTCGCCCGATTTCTTTCGAACGTCGAACGCGCGGTTCAACGCGATGGGCTGGACTATCTCAGGCTCCTGACGAACGAGCCGCTCGAGCCTGCGTTGCGGCGATTGCTCATCCGGCGGCGAGGCGGAGCCACGCAATGAACGTGTCGTGGTTTACGCCGAGTGCGTGGTGGGGACTGCTCGCACTTGTCGTTCCAATCGCGATTCACCTGCTCACGAAACAGCAGACCAGGATCGTTCGATTCCCCACGCTGCGCTTCATTCGTACCACACGCTTGACCGCACTCCGCCGGCGATCGATCAATGACTGGCTGCTGTTGTCAGTCCGTATCCTGATTCTGAGCGCAGCCGTGACGGCCCTCGCTTCTCCTTTGTTTGTCTCGGCCGGCCGGCAGGCTGTGTGGCAGACCCGCGTTGCCCGCGCAATCATCCTCGCTCCAGGTTTGGGCGGCAACGCAGCGGAGCAAGCGGCGCTGGTGGACGCGCAGCGGCAGGGGAGTTTCGTCAGCGCGGTGTTTCGGCCCGCGCCGCATCTGGCCGACGCTCTGCGCGACGCGGCGAACTGGCTGACGGGGCAGCCACCGTCGCTGCGCGAGACGGTCATCGTGGGCGACCTGCACGAGGACGCGCTGGCTGGCGCCGATGTGGCCCTACTGCCGGCCACCGCGGGTCTGCGCTTTGTGGCGGCTCCGGTCACCGAACAAGCTCGACAGAGACGCATTGAATTTCTGGAAGGCGAGAGTCTCTGGCGCGCTGACGTGTCGCTCGACAACGCCAGCACGCGCGTCGCATTTTCCAGAATTGGCACTATCGACGTTCCCATTCGCGTGCTCGCGCCCCCCGTAGAGCAGCGAACGGCAGACGCTGCCCTCAACGCGGTGCTGGCTAGAGGCGTTCGTCTCATTGATGGATCTCGACGACGAGTGCTTGTCGTGTTCGCCGGTGCGACCGCCCCCGAAGTCGGACCGTCTGTTGCCGAACCGTGGATGCGAAACGCGGTTGCGCGGCTCCCAGAAGTGGCTGGTGCGCAGAACGGAGAGACGCTCGTCCTGAACACGCCTGTCCACGCCAGCGGCGTCGAAGCCGCGCGCCTGCTCGACCGCATCGTTCACTCAGTGTTTGTAGACGACGTCGCGTTGCCCGAGCCGCGGACGATGTCGCGAACGACGCTTTCAATCTGGACACGGCCGGGGCGATACGACCCAGGCACGCCGGCTGACGAGGGCGATCGCCGCTGGCTGTGGGCGGTCGTGCTGGTGCTCCTCGCAGTTGAGGCCGTCGCCCGTCGCTCGTCACGGACTTCTCGGGCCGAACCGGAACAGGTGGAGTCGCGTGTTGCCTGACGTTGGCAGCCAGGAGCCCGTCACAATAGTCATGCGCGGCCTCGCGCGGGCCAAGCGCCAGTTGCGGATGCGTGCACTCGGTGATGCCCTCGCAATCGGCTCCATTGTCGCTTCGCTTTCCTCGCTGGCGACGCCGTCAAGGGTTGGCGTGATCATCGGCGTGCTCGGTTTTGTAACAGCGGCGTCCTGGGGACTTCGTCGATCGACTCGACACCGCGCGGCGCTAGCACTGGACGCGTGTTCGCCGGCATCTCACAACCTGCTGGTTACGTCAGAGGAAGCGTTGTCCGGCCGCTACGTTCATCCAATCGTCGCGCGTGAATTGTTCGCACAAGCGGCAACAACGCTGGAGAACCGCCCTGCGTCGTCAACCTCTGGGCTTTCTTTTGCGCGATGGATGCTAACCGTTGGCATTGTGAGCGCGAGCGTGGCGCTGATCTGGCGTACAGGAACTGGGCAACCGCCGCTAGCGCCGGATCGTCAGGGCGTCAGTCCCCTCGCCGCGAGCGCTGAAACACAGTTGCGCGTCACGGTGACACCTCCGCTGTACACGAAGCGCCCACGCATCATCGTTGAGAATCCGGATCGAGTGGACGTGATCGAGGGCAGCGCGTTGCATCTACAGGTAACCGGCACGGCCGGACGTGTGGATCTGATCGAGGCCGGGCGCGAGCCCGTCGCGTTCCTGCCCCGTGACGACGGCGCGCATCTCGACCTCGTTGCCGCAACATCGCGCGTGTTGCTGGTTCGCTCCGCCGCGGAGCGGCTGGTGCAGGTTCACGTCGAACCTGACATGCGTCCAGTTGTCACCATCGCGCGGCCTGGTCGCGATCTGATCTTCTCGTCCCCCGACGCGACGGTGCCGCTGATGGTCAAAGCACAGGACGATCTCAGTATCGCGTCGATGTCGCTGCGGTACACCAAGATCTCTGGCGGTGGTGAGACGTTCACCTTTCAGGAAGGAGAAATCCAATTAAAGCCGGTGGGCGATCCGGATTCGAAATCGCTGCAGGCGACCGTCACATTGAAGCTGAAGGACTTGAATCTCGCAGACGGCGACGCGCTCGTCTACCGCGGCATCGCGCGTGACGAAAGGCCGGGTGCCGATCCGGGCGTGTCCGACTCGTTTCTCATCGAGATTGGCAAGCGTGGCGAGGCATTTTCCACCGGTTTTGCTGTACCCGATGATCGCGATCGCCAGGCGCTCAGCCAGCAGATGCTGATCATGAAGACAGAGCGTCTGCATGCGGAACGGCAGCGGCTGCCCGTGGATGCGGTTCTCGATCAAAGCCGCCTGTTGGCCGTGGAGCAGCGGATGGTCCGGGCGGAGTTTCTCTTCATGACCGGCGGTGAGGTCGTGGATGAAGTGGAGGAGGCGGCGCAATCAGACGCGCTCGCGCAAGGGCGTTTTGAGAACCGCGGTCAACGCGAATTGCTGACGGCGATTCGTGAAATGTCGCGGGCGGAAGCGCGTCTCAACACAGGCGACACCCTGCAGGCGCTCGCCTTCGAGCGATCGGCGCTCACCGCCCTACAACGCGCCTTTGATCGACGGCGGTATTTTCTGCGAACGCTGCCCGAACGCGCTCGCATCGATCGCTCGCGACGGTTATCCGGCGACTTGCGCGCTGCCCGATCCTCCACGCGCGCGGTACTGCCGACACCGGAGGATCCCTCGGTCACTGCGGCACGGCAGACTCTGCGCGATCTGGCAACCGCCATTGTCAGGCAGTCGGGCCTCGGCGCTGAGCTCGCTGCGCGTATCGTCGCGATCGATCCGCAGTGGCGCGCGTTCCAGCAGAGTGCGAGCCAGCTCTCCGGAGCGCGGTCGCTCGATGAACGGCTCAGCGCCGCACAAGCCGCCCAAATGCAATTGGCCACGTGGCTGCGCCAGCATCTCGCGACGGCGCCGTTGGGAAAGCTTCGACGTGATCCGCTTGCCGGGACATTTGTCGAGCAGTTGCAGCGAACTGGAGCACCGCCATGAGGCTTGCACTCGCGCTTCGGGTCGTCGCGATTGCGATCGCGCTGACGGCACTCGCCGATCCTGTGTTGACGATGGGCCGATTTGTCGTGCAGCCGCTGACGATCACCATTCTCGACACCGCGACGCTATCGCTTCCTGATGGCGCAGCCACTCGCCGCGATCGTGCCCAGTCGACAGCAGAGGCCATCCGATCCGCGCTCAGCGATCAATTCCGTGCCGCTGTGCGTCAGCAGCCCGCGCAAACGCACGCGGATCCGTGCCCGGCCGAAGGCGCATGCGTCGTCATCTCCGACGGCGTCCGTCCACGGGAACTGCGCGCTCGCGAGGGCGGGCTGGGTGGTGTTCTGGTGGTGGACGCGTTGACACCTAACGTGGCGATCACGGCGCTCAAGTCGGCTGGACAAGCGAATCCAGGTGCTGTCGGCATTGTGCATGTGGAGCTCGCGGCCTCGGGTGTTGCCGGGCGGCAAACCGAACTCAACGTGTTTGACGGTGACGTGCTCGTCGGTCACGCCCAACATCGATGGCCAGCGCCAACGAACCAGGATTTGATACGCGCAGATGTCGGGATCGCGTGGACACCTGTTGAACGTGGCATACGGCATCTCACCGTGGTTGCGAAGCCGACGGGTGATGAAGCAACGCTTCTCGATAACCATGGCCACGCGGCCGTGGAGGTCATCGAGCGTTCGGCCTCAGTGGTGGTTTATGAACCGCAGCCCACATGGAACGGAACGTTCGTCCGCCGCGCTCTGGAGAGCGATCCGAGGTTCAGAGTCGTTGCACGATCGCTCGTAAGCAATGCCGTATCCGTCGGCACGTCGCCGCTGCGGCTGGATACCGTCTCGCTTGCGCGCGAGGACGCACGCGCGGTGGTGGTCACGGCGCCGCAGTTGCTGACGAGCGCAGAAGTGACCACTCTCGAGCGATTTATCGCTGCTCGCGGCGGCTCGGCGGTGCTTCTGATCGACGGCGCCCTAAGCGGTCCAGTGCGCCGCCTCGTTCCATTTGCCGTAAGAGAACGCAGCGAGGCGAATGCAGTGGAAAGAGGTGAGCTGAAGGTCTCCGAGTTCCTCGCCATCGATGCTGGTTCCGATGCAACGGTGCTCGCGCGTGCGGGCAAGGATGCGGTCATCGTGACCCGCCCTTATGGGCAGGGACGCGTGGTCGTGTCGGGTGCGGTCGATGCGTGGCGTTTTCGCCACGAAGGAAACAGGTTTACGGCGTTCTGGCGCGCCCTGATCGCAGACGCTGTTCATGCGGCGGGCGATCCAGTTGTGGCCAACCTGTCGCCGTCTGTCGCGCGCCCTGGTGACGAAGTACGGGTAGACATTGAAGTCCGATCGATCGAGCCTTCCAACGACACGCCCGAGCCGAGTGCGATGCTGGAGTGTTTCAGCCCGACGGACGGTAACCAAATCCTGCCAATTCGTTTATTGCCGATTGGCCGTCGGCGATTCTCGGGCACTGTCATGCCAATGAGTGGCGGCACGTGTCATGTTTTCGCCTCTACTCCCGGTTCTGCCGGTACACAAGCGCCACTGGTCATCGGCGATGACCTGCGCGTGCTCGCGACCAACGATGACGAATTGTCGGCGGCGATACGCGCGTATGGCGGTGTTGCCGTTCGCGTCGGGGACGAACGCGCGCTTATCTCACATCTGCGGCAGTTCGCAACGCCGGTGAGGCAGTCCATACCAGTGCACCCGATGCGATCGCCGCTGTGGCTCGTGCCCTTTGCCGTCTGTCTTAGCGGCGAATGGTCGCTGCGCCGCCGCCAGGGACGGACGTAGGGACTTACCCCACTGCTTTATGTAGCGCGGACCTTTAGGTAAATTACCGGTATGAGTTTCTCGCGCGACGAAGTGAAACAGATTACGGACAAAGTGCTGAACCTCTGCAAGGCCGACGGCGTCGAGGTGCGCTTCTCGGGAGGCGAGCGCTCGGCCACGCGGTTTGCGAATTCCAGCATTACCGCGAACCTGATTGAACACGATCAGGAAGTCAGCATTACCGTCTATTACGGCCAGAAGACGGCGTCGGCGACCACACACCAGTTTGATGACGCGTCGCTCAAACGAACGATCGCGCAGGTGCAGGAACTTGCGAAACGTAAGCCTGACAACCCCGAGTTGATGCCGCTGGTGAAACCGCCGCAGCCGTACATGGATGTCGAAGCCGCGCTTCCCGAGGCCGTCAACTTCGGTCCAGCCGAGCGCGCCAAGATGGTGAAGGCGAGCACCGACATCTGCGAAAAGAAAGGCGTCCTGGGCGCGGGCTACATTCCCAAGCTGCACTGGACGGATGCGATCGCCAACTCCGAAGGGCTGTTTGCGTACTTCCGCTATGCCGAAGCGAGCTTCATCCTCACGTGCCGGACGCCGGATCAAACAGGCTCCGGTTGGGCGGGTACGACCGGCATGAAACAGGTCGGTAATATCGACGCGGTCGCACTCACGGAAGTGGCCGCGGACAAAGCGATCAAGTCGCGCACGCCGCGTGCGCTCGAGCCAGGCAACTACACCGTGATCCTCGAGCCGCGCCCGGCTGCCAGATATCTATCGCTGATGCTCGGGGCGCTCAACGCGCGTGCCGCCGAGGAAGGGCGCAGCTTCATGAGCGGGAAGGAGCGCGGCGCCACGCGCGTCGGCGAGAAGGTCTTTGGCGATAACTTCACCTTGCGCAGCGAGATCGGGAATCCGATCTTGCGCCAGACTCCGATCGGCGACAGCGGTCTTGCGGCCACGCCGATAACGTGGGTCGAAAAAGGTGTGGTCAAGAATGTGTTTTACGACCGTTACTGGGCGCAACGCCAGAAGAAGGAGCCCACCGGCACGACGCCGTTCATGAGTCTCGTCATGGAAGGCGGGAACACAACTGTGGAAGAGATGATCAAGACCACCAAACGTGGGTTGCTGGTCTCGTTCTTCTGGTACATCCGCGCGGTCGATCCACAGACGCTGCTCAACACCGGCATGACGCGCGACGGCCTGTTCCTGATCGAGAACGGCGAGATTGTGGCGCCCGTGCAGAATTTCAGGTGGAACGAATCGCCGGCGGTGAGCTTCAACAACATCACCGCGCTCGGCAGGCCAATTCCGATGCACACCGGAGAGGCCTACGACAATCCCGGCACGGCGCTCGTGCCGGCCATGAAGCTCGAAGATTTCACGATGACATCCATTTCGCCAGCGGTGTAGCCTTTTTCTCCCGCCGTATAGCGCGGACCTTTAGTCCGCGGAGGTCCCATGAAACGACGTGACTTTGTGAAAACCCTCGGCGCGACGGGCGTCGCGCTTTACGCAAGTGATCTGGTTGGCGATCTCATCGCCCAGTCGGCGGGCAAGCGCGCGCTCGAGTCGCAGTTCAAAGGCCTCTCCGACATCGCGCTCGGCGAAGCCAAGCGGTTGGGATGCACCTACGCCGATATCCGCTTCACTCGGAATATCAACGACAGCGTCGGCGTGCGCGATCGCATTGTCACCGACGGCGGATTCGGATTTGGCGGTGGCGGTCACGAGGAGAGCGCCGGCTTCGGCGTGCGCGTGATTCATAGCGGTGTGTGGGGTTTCGCGAGCAGCCCGTTCGTCGCTGCGGACGAGATCAAGAAGGTCACCGCGCAGGCGACAGACGTGGCGAAGGCAAGCGCCGTCAGTAAACGCTTCGAGGTCAAGCTTGCGCCGGTCGAGGCCTACGTCGAGTACTGGTCGGTGCCTGTCAAGGTCAAACCCGAGGACGTCCCGCTCGACGACAAGATCGCGTTTCTGATGAAGCTCAACGAAGCTGCGCTCAAGCAGCCAAACATCATCCGCGTGACCTCGAATATCGCCTTCGACTATGAGTGGAAGTATCTGGCGACCTCCGAAGGCTCGTACATCGAGCAGGAGATCTGGCGGACGGCGCCAGGCTTTTCGGTGACCGCGCGCACAGGTGAGGGCGTTCCGAAGCAGCGCACGTTCAGCGTGGCGCCAAAGACGGCCGGCTACGAGGTGGCGCTCGACGCCAAGATGCTCGAAAACGTGGAGCGCATCTGCGCGGAGGCGGCAGAGCACTGCACGGCGCCGCCGGTCGCGGTGGGACTGAAAGACGTCATCATGACGCCGTCGCACGCCATGCTCACGATTCACGAAATCGTCGCGCATGCCACGGAGCTCGATCGCATTGTCGGTTACGAGGCCAATTACGCCGGCACCAGCTTCGTCAAGATCAGCGATCTCGGAAAGCTGAAATACGGGTCGAAGCTATTCAACGTGACGGCCGATCGCACGCTCCCCGGTGGCATGTGCACGGTTGGCTACGATGATGACGGCGTGAAGTCGCAGCAGTGGCCGCTCGTGCGCGAAGGTATTCTCGTCGGATTGCAGACCAATCGCGAGACCGCCCATTACATCGGTGAGAAAACCTCTCGCGGCTGTACGTTTGCGACCTCGTGGCGCAATTACCCGTTCCTGCGCATGCCCAATGTTCATGTCGAGCCCGGGCCGCCGGGATCGCCCACGCCCGAAGAGATCATCGCGGACACCAAGGACGGCATCCTGATCGAAGGACGTGGCAGCTACTCGATCGACCAGCAGCGCTATAACGGACAATTCGGTGGCGATGCGTTCTGGGAGATCAAGAGCGGGAAAAAGACACGCATGGTGAGCGACGTCACCTACAACGCGATTACGACCGACTTCTGGCAGAACCTCGACGCGATTTCAGGCAAGGAATCGTGGGAGATGTTTGGAACCACAGGCGACGCCAAAGGACAGCCGGTGCAGATCAATCATCCGTCGCATGGATCGCCCTGGTGTCGCATTCGGCGCATCATGGTGGGGGCAGCGTATTCGTAGCGCGGCAGGGCAGGTCACGCACGTAGGGAAGGTGGGCAGGGCGGGAATTGCGCCGAATCCGCGTAATTCCCGACCTGCCCGATCCGCCTCACCAGCCCGACCCGCCTGCCAGCCGATCGGCCTCACCAACACTAACCACGCGGCCGCACCTGCAGGTTATTTACCACGCTGTAGCCGGCCGCCTTCGCCCTGGCTATCGATTCAGCGTTCATCCGCTCGTTCTCGGTCGGCACATAGCCGTTGAGCGTCACCGTCTTCGTGCGGTAGTCGGTGTTGACATCGATTCGCGTCGCATCCACCGATCCGTCCGCCATCAGCGCGCCCTTGACATCGAGCGTTTGCCACGCGGCGTCGGCGCGCTCCGCGAGCTCCTCGCCCGCCTGCTGGGCGGCTGCGGCGCCGCGACTCGCCGCCTTCGCCGCATCGTTGCCGAGATCCCGCGCTTTCTCGCGAGCCGCTGCGCGATCGTCGCGCGTGCGCTCTTCGGTTTGCTGCGCGTCCTGCTTGAGACCGCGCGCCGTGTTCTGGCAGGCCGCCGCGCCTGCAATCGCGAACGCGGCGACGCAGGAGAGTATGAATACGTTGATGCTGCAATGAGACCGCGCCACGTTCGTCCTCCAGATAAGCAGGCGGGTTCTTGCCGCCTGATTGAGGAGAACCAAGGAGCGTGCCAGATCGCGGTCAGTGAGTCATTGCGTAGATTACGATGTTTACCGAAAAGCGAGTATTATCGTCGCGCTGGAACCTCTTGTTGCGCCAGTCGTAGTCCCACTCACACCCATAATCCTTGTTCGAGTAGAGCACGCCAATGCGCCCGTCCTGCTCGACCGCACGCAGGTAGTCGTGCACGACGTCGTCACCCCAGCCATTGAGTTCATGGGCCGTCTGAGGGGGGCCATCCGGAAACGCGAAGAACGCGCGATAAAGCTGGTGCGTGCGGGGGATTTTCGCGAGCGTTCGCGGTCCGGGAAACGCGGTTTTCATCTCCTGCTCGAACGAAGTGGCAAAGAGGCCAGCGACATCGTGATTGCAGTCGTCTGAAAACAGGAGTCCTCCTTCGTTGACATAGCGGCGCAGCTGCTCGCGCTCACTGGCGTTGAAGCGAACGAGCTTGTGGCCGGTCATGAAAATGAAGGGAAACGCAAACAGCTCTTTTGAATCCGCGGTGATCACGACCTCGTCGCCGTAGACCGGGACGTTCGTGTATTCGACGATCGAGTTCAGAACGTTGGCGGCGACCTTCGGGTTGTAGTCCCAGTCGCCGGAGTCGTAGCGTAGGCGGGCGAAGACGAATTCGGAAGAACGGGGACGCGAAGCACCCTGGCCTAATGCGAGGCCCGCGGGCGACAGCACCGTTGCCGCGGCGATCGCTCCGAAGCGTGCGAGGCATAGGCGGCGGCTGACTTCGCCCATCCGCCTACGATACCGGATTTGGAGATCTGGAGATTTGGTGACTTGGAGAAGATTTGGAGATCAAATCTCCAAATCAACTCCAAATCTCCAAATCAACTCCAAATCTCGAAATCTCCAAATCTCCAGGTCTCCGCGTCTCGAGATTCGCGGTTACTTCTTGGTCTTGACGACCAACTGATTGTCGATCTTGTAGCTTTTCGCTTCGCGCGCGGCGATGCGACCGGCTTCTTCCTTCTGCGTGCTGGTCGGGACCGAGCCCTTCAGCACCACAGTTTTCGTCTCGTGATAGGTGTCGACGTTGATGTCGCTGGCGTCGACGGTTGCGTCGGCCATCAGAGCGGCCTTCACATCGAGCGTCTCGGTGGCGGCATCGATCGCTGCGCCGGCCTCGCCCGCCGTCCGCTTGGCGTCGGTAGCCTGCTCGCTGCCTTTGGCCTTGGCCGCGTCGCTCTGTTCTTTCGCCTTTTCCTTGGTGTCCGCCGCTGCGTCCTTGGCCTTGTCCGTGGCTTCGGCCGCGTCCTGCTTGAGGCCACGAGCCGTGTTGTCGCACGCGGCGCCCGCAAACGCGAAGAAGCACGCTGCGGTCAGCGCCAATAAGCCGTTATGCACCCGTCTCACGATAAAGCCTCCTTGCCAGCGGGCAAAAACTCGCCGGCCGAGTTCCTGGAGGGAATAAATCAAGTGCTGTGCCACGCCTGGCGGCCTCTTAACGGGGTACATGTGTCGTCAAATGACCTTACGGACGACGGCCGCCCATAAGATGTGGAAGAAATTACTGACATTGATCCATGCAGCACAGCCGTACGGTGGCGGAATTAACAATGAGCTTCGGGGTAAGATGGGACGACCCATGAGCCCGCAAAGAACACGACGAGTACTGGTCGTTGACGACAATCGCGACTCAATCGAAACGCTCAGCATGCTGCTCCGGATCAAGGGCCACGACGCGCGCGTCGCGGACAGTGGAGAAGAAGCCATCAGGATTGCGGATGACTATCAGCCGCACGTCGTTGTGCTCGACTTGAGTTTGCCCGGCATGGATGGCTACGAAGTGGCGCAGCGCCTGCGCGAGCGTCCGTACGGCGGACACATGGTGCTCGTGGCGCTTACCGGGTGGAGCGGGCGTGACGTGCAGGCGAAGGCAGCCGCGGCAGGTTTTGATTTTCACCTGTTGAAGCCGATTGAATGGCCGGAGCTCGAACAAGTACTCGGATCAGAACCCTGCTGCGACATAGGAACCAAGAAGTAAGAACTAAGAACGACAGCTTGCCGCGCCATTCCTCGACGAAGCTCGGGGACGGCCGAAGCTCGGGGAATTACAGCGAGCGAAGGTGCGCCTGTACGTAGCGCGAGGGCAGCGCGTGACCGATAGCGGGCTCGATATAGAGCGACGCCTCCATCACGCCGGAAAGCGCCACCCCGGTCTCAACTCCAAGGCCATCGAGCATATAGATCAGATCCTCGGTGGCAAGATTCCCCGCGGCACCGGGCGCATATGGACAGCCGCCTAACCCGCCGGCCGCGCTATCGAACGTCGCGACGCCGTGCTGAAGACCGACCAGCACATTGGCCAGTGCCGTTCCGCGCGTGTCGTGCAGGTGCAGCGCGACGCGATCAATTGGGACGCGCGTGCTCACGGCGTCGAGCACGCGTGCGACCTGTCCGGGATGCCCGATACCGATCGTGTCGCTGACCGCCACTTCAAACGCGCCGAGATCGATCAACCGTTCGCAGAGTTCAGCCACGCGAGCGATTGGCACGTCGCCTTCGAACGGACAACCGAACGCGGTCGAGAGGTACGCCCGAACGCGAAGTCCTGCCTGGAGCGCCGCATCCGTCACATGACGATAGACCACGAACGATTCGTCGATGCTCTGATTGATGTTGCGACGGCTAAAGGTTTCCGACGAAGCGGCAAAGATCGCAATTTCGCGCACGCCGGCTTCGCAGGCGCGATCGAGACCGGCACGATTGGGCACGAGTGCCGTGTAGCGGACGCCCGGCTTGATCTGGATACGCCTGAAGACCTCGCTCGCGTCAGCCATTTGCGGCACCCACTTGGGCGAAACGAACGCTGTCACCTCGATGGCACTATGGCCTGCGGCCGTCAGACGATCGACGAAGCCGACCTTGACGTCGGTCGGCACCCTGGCCGTTTCGTTTTGCAGTCCGTCACGCGGCCCAACTTCGACGATCGTCACGCGCCGCGGAATTTCGGTCACGGTTCGAGCTCCACAAGATTGACGCCCGGTTGCACGAGTTCTCCGGCTTCACAGCGAACCGCGCGAACCACGCCGTCGCGCGCCGCTTTGACAGGCAGCTCCATTTTCATCGCTTCGAGCATCACAACCGTGTCGCCCCTGGTCACATGTGCACCGGGCCTCACCAGCACCTTTACCACGGTCGCGGGCATGGGCGCGCTCATGTCGTGCACGGCGGTCCGGAAACGGCGCGGGGCGCGTGTCTTGTCGACGATCTCGATTTGTGCGACACGGCCATCCACGAACACCCAGCGCTCGGCCGGCGGACCGGCAACAACGACCCGCCAGCGGCGGCTCCCGTCGCTGACGGAATAGACGCCCTCGGCGATGCGCTCGATGGCGAATTGTTTGTCGTCGATTCGACGGGTGCGGTCGCCGACGCGCACCTCATGCTCAGCCACGCCAGTTTCTCAGAGTGGTGAACGGGTCCGTGGTGCCTGGATTGCCGGGGGTGCTCGGGATGCTCGTGTCTGGAGTGCTTGTCGCCAGAGTGGTGTGCGCGATCGCCGCCGCGAGCGCGGCGTCTGGAATCTCGTCCTTGGCGGCGAATGCTCTGAGCGCGGCTCCCTCCGTCTCCAGAAACGTCGTGTCCACGTCGCCCGACGCGAAGCGGGGATGCTGCAGGATCGCCAGCAAGAAAGGGATGTTGGTTCTGATCCCGAGCACGGCAAATTCGCGCAGCGCAGCGATGGCGCGCGAGATTGCGGCACCTCGTGTTTCACCGGCGACGATCAGTTTGGCCAGTAACGGATCGTAATAAACCGGCACCTCGTTGCCTGCCTCATAACCGGAATCGACACGAATGCCAGGGCCGCGTGGCTCGATGTAGCGCAGCAGCGTGCCGGCTTGCGGGAGGAAATCCTGCATCGGATCTTCAGCGTAGATTCGGCACTCGATGGCATGGCCTCTCTGCGCGAGCGACGCTTGTGTCCAGGGCAACGTCTCTCCGGCCGCGACGCGAAGTTGCGCCTGCACCAGATCGACACCCGCAACCAGCTCCGTGATTGGATGCTCGACTTGCAGCCGCGTGTTCAACTCGAGAAAGTAGAACCGCGCGGTATCGCCCGCGCCTTCCAACAGGAATTCGACGGTGCCCGCATTGACGTAATTCGCGGCACGTGCGGCGGCCACTGCGGCTTCCCCCATTTCGAGCCGCAGCGCCCTTGTGAGCACCGGACACGGAGTTTCCTCGATCATCTTCTGATGCCGCCGTTGAACGGAGCACTCGCGCTCGAAGATGTGGACAGCGTTGCCGTGCGTGTCGGCAAACACCTGGACTTCGACGTGCCGCGGCCGCTCGATCAGGCGTTCGACATAGAGTGAGCCGTCGCCAAACCCCGCGGCGGCTTCGCGTCGCGCGCGCCGGATGGCGTCGTCTATCTCGTTCGCGGAGCGCAGGGTTTTCATCCCGATACCGCCCCCACCGGCCGACGGTTTCAGGAGCGCCGGAAGTCCCACCCGTTCGATCGCCGCGCGAATCGATTCATCCGATTGATCGCTGGGCGTCTCTCCAGGCACGACCGGCACGCGCGCCCGTTTCATGAGTGCGCGCGCGCCGGTCTTCGATCCCATGCGTTCGAGGGCCGCCGCGGGCGGCCCGACGAAAATCAATCCCGCGTCCTCACACGCACGCGCGAACGGCGCGCGTTCGGAGAGAAAGCCGTATCCGGGATGGATCGCTTCGACCTTCGTGTCGCGCGCCGCGGAAATGAGCGCGTTGATGCTCAGATAACTCTCGGATGGAGGCGCCGGCCCAATGCGAACGGCGCGATCAGCTGCCGCAACGTGAGGCGAGCGTCGATCGGCGTCGGAGTAGACGGCGACGCTTGCGACGTCCAGCTCACGGCAGGCGCGGATGATACGAAGGGCAATTTCTCCGCGGTTGGCGATCAGGAGCCGCCGGATCATTCTTCCATCCAGCGCGGCTTGCGTTTGTCGAGAAACGCGCGCAGCCCTTCTTGACCCTCGGGTGATACCCGCTGTGCAGCAATGGCCTGCGCCGTGATCCGCATTGCGTCCGCGGTGGATTGTCCCCGGACGCGCGCGATGAGGGCCTTGGCCGCCGCAACGCCTGTAGGCGCGGCCGATAACAATTCCGCGACGTAGCGTCCGACGGTTTCATCGAGCTTCGAGACCGGCACGACCGCGTGCACCAGGCCGATCTCTCGCGCGCGCCGCGCCGAGAACCGCATGCCGGTGAGAAACAGCTCACGTGCGGCTGACGGTCCAATCTTGGGAAGCACGTATGGAGAAATCACCGCAGGCAGGATGCCAAGCTTCGTTTCGGTGAAACCAAAAACAGCGTCTTCGTCAGCGACGGCGATGTCGCACACGGCGGCGAGTCCAGCGCCGCCGCCGAGCGCGGCGCCGTGGATGCGACCGATCACAGCGGCGGGCAGCGTGTCGAGAGCCAGGAACATCTCCGCCATGCGCGTGGCATCGCGTTCGTTTTCGTCGCGCGAATAGTCGATCATGCGCACCATCCAGCTTGCGTCCGCGCCAGCGCTGAACACCTTGCCCTCACCCGCAAGCACGACGACACGCAACTTCTCGTCGGTACGTGCAGCGGCCGCCCACGCCGTGAGCTCGGCGATCACGTCATCGTTGAAGGCATTGCGCACGTCAGGCCGGTTCAAAACGACGTGCTCGACGGGCCCTTCACGTCGCGTGAGCAGATAACGAAACGACATGTTTACATGCGGAACACGCCGAATTTTGCCGGCGCGATCGGCGCGTTGAATGCGGCCGATAACCCGAGCGCGAGCGCGCTGCGCGTCTCCGCCGGATCGAGAATGCCGTCGTCCCACAACCGCGCCGTGGAGTAATACGGCGAGCCTTCGGATTCGTACTTGTCCAGAATCGGATCGCGGATGGCGGCTTCGTCCGCGGCCGAAAACGGTTTTCCTTCGCGGGCAAGCTGATCGCGTTTCACGGTGGTGAGCACTCCCGCCGCTTGCTCGCCACCCATAACCGAGATTCGAGCGTTAGGCCACATCCACAACAGGCGCGGCTCATAGGCCCGGCCGCACATCCCGTAGTTGCCGGCGCCGAACGAGCCGCCGATGATCACTGTGAACTTGGGCACCACCGAGTTCGCCACGGCGTGCACCATCTTGGCGCCGTCCTTTGCGATGCCGCCGCGCTCGTACTGTTTCCCGACCATGAAGCCGGTGATGTTCTGCAGAAAGACGAGGGGGATCCCACGCAGGTTGCAGAGCTCGAGGAAGTGCGTCGCTTTCAGCGCCGATTCAGAAAACAAAACTCCGTTGTTGGCGACCACGCCCACGAGAAAGCCGTGGACACGGGCGAACCCGCACACGATTGTCGTCGCGTACCGTTCCTTGAACTCGTCGAACCTCGAGCCGTCCGCCATTCGGGCAATCACCTCGCGCACGTCGTACGGGCGCCGTACGTCGACATTGACGATGCCGTAGATCTCTGCCGGATCGTACGCGGGCTCTTCAGGTGCGGTGACGTCAGCGGAAAACCGCTTGACGCGATTGAGCGTGGAGACGATCGTTCTCGCCTGGTGGAGCGCATGGTCGTCGTCTTCGCCGAAATAGTCCGCAACCCCAGATAACCGCGTGTGGACGTCGGCGCCTCCCAGCTCCTCGGTAGTGACTTCCTCTCCAGTGGCAGCCTTAACGAGGGGCGGACCGCCGAGAAAGATCGTCCCGGTGTTCTTGACGATGATGGTCTCGTCGGACATCGCGGGCACGTAGGCGCCACCAGCCGTGCAGGAGCCCATCACAACCGCGATCTGAGGAATACGTTCAGCCGACATCCGTGCCTGATTGAAGAAGATCCGGCCGAAGTGATCACGGTCGGGGAAGACCTCCGCCTGCAAGGGCAGGAACGCACCACCCGAGTCGACGAGATATATGCACGTCAGCCGATTCTGCAGCGCAATCTCTTGTGCGCGAACATGCTTTTTGACCGTGATTGGATAGTAAGTGCCGCCTTTGACGGTCGCATCGTTAGCGACAATCACCGCGTCCTGGCCCGAGACGCGGCCGACTCCCGTGACGATGCCGGCAGCCGGCGCGTCATCGTCGTACATGCCCCAGGCGGCGAGCGGCGAAAGCTCGAGAAACGCCGAATCAGGATCGATGAGCTTATCGATGCGCTCGCGGACGGGGAGCTTTCCCTGCTCGCGGTGGCGCTGCATGTACTTTGCGCCACCGCCGTCTCGCACCTTGGCCAGTCGGTCACGGTACTCCGTAACCAGCGCGGCCATGCGCTCCCGGTTGGTCTGAAAATCAGGGCTGTTGGGATCGATATGGGTCTCGAGAACGTCCATCCCTGTCGCGGCATTTTGACACGTTCCGTGTCTGTCGACGGGTCGACTGTGAACAGTTAACGGGCGCGATGACACCGGATGCCGTTGAGCGACCGATGTTCGATGACCGATCACTGTCGACCGACGACCGTTGACTGGAACGAAGAAATCTATGGGCGGGGCGCCGTTGGGCGAACCCAACGGCGCTGCTGGTGGGTAAAAATTGCGGGTATAAAGACGGATTGTCGAAGCTTGCCTACTACAAACTTCTTGGAACGCTGTGGCCAACGTCCCGATGAATACTTGAAGAGCAAGCGCCATACCAACTGCGAACAACTGGCAAATGCGCCACGATCGGAGAGTTGCCGCCTGATCAATTGGAGAGCTCAGCGCCCGCTAGGTAGCTACGTTCTCATTGAAGGCAGCGGCACGCGGCTTGCGATACCGGGCAATAGAGGGCGTGATGGTGAGGACGGTGGTGAGAAAGGTGGGAGGTTTGGTGCTCCGCTGGCATCACAGACGGGAGAGGCGGCGCCGTCGCGAGCACCTTCGCATCGCAAATGCCGTCTCTCACGAGCTGCGAACGCCGCTGAACGCCATCCTGGGCTCGGTGGAACTCCTCAAAGGCGGGTTGCTCGACCGGGACGAAACGCGCCGTGCGCTCGCGTCAATCGAGCGCAACGCGCGCCTCGAAACCCAACTCGTCGACGAGCTCCTGGATGCATCTGCCGGAATCCGTGGTGAGCTGCCGCTCGCACGCGCGGGCGCGGTATTTCGTCTGTCGAATCCGCTGGGTAGCAGCCAATCTGGTTAGCGAGAACCACAACAGCACGAGGCTGCCCGAAACGCCGAGCATCCATGCCAAAGTACTTCATGCCGTTCTCCTCAGATGTCGTTAGCTTGAAGGCCTAGCAGCTTGAGGGCCGCGCTATGCTCGACACGTTATCGCCGGATCCAGTTGCACTGTCGTTGGCGTCGCGCCTCAAGGCGGCACGCGGCGCTCTGTCAGCAACATGGTTCGACCGGGTGGCCGAGGCGCTGACGGCAGGCGACTGGCCGCTCCCTCCAGCGCACGATCTGACTCGACACGCGGAGATTTTTATCGTCGAGATCGCGGAAAGCTTGTCCGCGCCAATCGCAGAGAGACGCGAAGTTCACGACAGCGTCATGCGCCAGGCCGCGGCGTTGGGACGGTTGCGCTTCAATCAAGGTGCAACCGTTTATCAGCTCTTGCAGGAGTACGACACGCTCGCCGACGTCCTCGAGGAGTTCGTTCTGCACGAGGCAGCTCGGCCGGAGGGCATGCCGTTGGACGATGCGCTGCGTGCGATGCGACGGGTGACGGCGACAATCCGCGCGCTCCAGCGACAGACGGTGGGAACCTTCGTGGCGATCTACACGGACGCCAACGAGCGGCAAAAGGCGCAGTTGGTCGGCGTGGCCCGGCTGGTGGGTCAGGAAATGCGGCAGCCGCTGAGCGTGCTTCAGGTCATGCCCGCGCTATTGCCGGTCCGAGAAGGCGACATGGAGCTGGCCCATCTCCTCGCACTCTTCGATCGGAACATTCGCCGCCTTGCAAAAGTGGCCGCCCGGCTCGAGCGGCTATCGCATGCATTCATGAACGGCGCGTCGCGCCGCGATGACTAGGCGGTTCGCGCCGTCGTTCGGTGGCAGTGCTTCCGCGCTTCGGCGACGCAAGCTCCTCAAAGCTGTTGCTCGCTGATGCCACACTCCTTCATCTTGTTGAGCAGCGTCTTGTAGCTCACGCCAAGCGCGTCTGCAGCCTTGCGGCGATTCCAGCGGAAGCGGTCGAGCGCCTGCTGGATGGCGGCGCGCTCGGCCTTCATTGCCGCTTCCCGTGCGAGTTCCGGCAAACTCACGTGCCCGGGCGCCGCCGGCGCATTATCAGGTTCCGTATCATTGTCCGACTCGTCAGCGGCCGTTGCACTGGTTGGGCTAACAGGAGCGGGCGCCGGCGGTGGTGGTGGTGGTGGTGGCGGCGGCGCGGCATGAACAGGCGGCGCGATCGGCGCCGGAGCGGCGGCCGCGGCGACGCCGACAGGTGCCGCATGTTCGGCCGCAACCGTGCGTGCGCGCTTCAACTCGGCCAAGACAAGCGCCTCGTCCTGCAGAATGACGAATCGCTTGATGACGTTTTCAAGCTCGCGGACGTTGCCGGGCCACGCATAGTTCAGCAGCGTGTCGCGCAGCGCATCCGACGGCTTGCGCAAGGGCCGGCCATAGCGCTCCGAGTACTTGACCAAGAAGAACTCGATGAACTGGTTAATCTCCTCGCGCCGTTCGCGCAGCGGCGGAATGAAGATCTCTATCACCTGCAGCCGGTAGTAAAGGTCTTCGCGGAACGATCCCGCGCGCATCATCGCTTCGAGGTCGCGGTTGGTCGCGGCGATGATGCGGACGTCGACCGACACCGGCTTGTTGCTCCCGAGCTTTGTGAACTCGCTATCCTGAAGCACGTGCAGCAGCTTGGCCTGCAGGCCCGGCGGCATCTCGCCGATCTCGTCGAGCATCAGCGTGCCGTGGTTTGCAAACTCGAACTTGCCGATGCGGGCGTTTTGCGCGCCGGTAAACGCGCCCCGTTCGTGACCGAAAAGCTCGCTCTCCAAAAGCTCCGACGGGAGCGCTGCGGCGTTGACTTTGACGAACGGCTTGGTGCGACGCGGGGAGCGGCGGTGCAACTCTCTTGCGATCACTTCTTTGCCGACGCCGCTTTCGCCGCGCAGCAGCACGCCGATATCGCTGTCGGCGACGCGTTCGACCATCGCCATCACATTGCGCATGGCGGGTCCGGGACCCCAGAACGTCACGCCCTCGGGGTCCTCGCCAACCTGCGTGCGCAGGCGCGCGACTTCGCTGGTGAGCACGGTCTTCTCAACCGCGTTGCGGATCGCGGATTCGAGGGCTGCTTCCCCCACGCCGTCCGGATCGTCCGGCTTGACCACGTAGTCCGCCGCGCCCTGGCGCATCGCGTCGACGATTGTGGACGGTGCCTGGCGACCCGAAAGCATGACCACCTGCACGTTGGGATGCGCCACACGTACGGCCTTCAACGTTTCGAGCCCATCCATTCCGGGCATCGAGACGTCGAGCAGCACCACATCCGGCGGAGCGTCGGTGTGCATGGCCTGCAACAACTCGCTGCCACTGGTAAACGGCTGCACGTCATATCCGCGTGAACGCAGAAGTGTATCGAGATACTGAACGAACTGCTGATCGTCGTCGACCAGCGCAAGTTTCGCGGGGGTCACTGATGTGCCCTTTCTTCCAACGGGAATCGAATTCCTACTGTATTGCGAGAACCGTTCGTCGTCCAATGTGCGGCGCCGTGCGCCTCGAGAACTACTGCGGCGAGCACTAGCGACAACCCGAGACCGCCGCGCTCCAGCGCGATCGGTCCGGCATTGGCGGCATCGGGCCCTTGCGACAACGCGACGAGCTGTTCATCGCTGCCAATCAAAATATCCAGCGCATGGTTGCCGTTGACGCGCGCCGCAATGGTCACCGGCTTGCCTTTCAGCTCGCGCGCGGTCGCCTTCACGCACGCGACCAGCGCCGCGGCGAGTGCGTCTTCGTTTCCGGTCGGCACCGACGCACTCGCCGGCATCACATCGATGCGGGTGGTCGGGGCGGGTTCGATGCCCGTATTCGCTGCGACGCGCTCGATCAACGCGCGCGCATCAACGTGGCCAACCGCCTTGTTCTCGCGTTGTGTGTCGAACCAGTTCGCCAGTTGCGTACTTTCTGCGGTCAACTCGCTCACGCGCGCCAATGCGCGTTGCGTCTGCTCGAGGGCGCGGCGCCGATCCGCTGAATCGGTCAGACGGTCTTCCAGCAGCATGCGGAGATAGCCCTGCGCGATGCCTGACGGTCCTCGAAGCTCATGCGCAAGCACATGCAGAACGTCGCTGATATCAACCGACATGCCACGTGAGCCTACCACCGTCGCCCGTGGCATGCAGCTTGAAGTCAGCCTCTGCGGAGAGATCCCGGGGTAGTCCCGGCGATCCTGACTTTGGAAGTTGTCGTGCCGCCGAAGCGCATTCTCCTCGTCGATGATTACCCCGATGCACTCGAGATCTGGGGTCTGTATCTCCGAGCCGTCGGGTATGACGTCGTTGAGGCCGAGGATGGTTTAGCGGCCGTTGAGCAGGCGCATCGCCACATGCCGGATGTCATTGTGCTCGACCTAGAATTGCCCGGAATTACGGGTTTTGAAGCGGCAATTCGTCTTCGCGAGGCGCCCGACACACAGCATATTCCCTTGATCGCAGCAACTGGTTATTCGCACGTCAAACAGCTCAACCAAGCACGTGCTTCCGGCTTTGACGCGATCGTCGTGAAGCCGTGCGATCCGGCAGCCCTCGTCGCGGAGATCGAATGGCTGCTGCAACACGGACGCAGCCACGCTGAGCCGGTTGTGAAGCGGTTTAGCCAGAACAGGTAATCGGTTGGATAGTTGAGCCGCCCGGCGCGGCGCGAGTTTCACACTACTCCCCAAGCCACTTGACGGCAGAGGTCGCGACTTCTGGACGCGGGCATGAACCCTGCATTACGGCTCGACGGCTTTACAGAGGCAGAGGCATGGAGCGGCTCGATACGACAAACATGATCCTCGTCGTGCTCGCAATTGCGAGCGTTGTGCAGACGCTCTTCATGATCGCCGCCGCCATCGCTGTATTTCGCACGTATCAAGGCGCGACGCACACTCTCGACACGAAGCTGTCACCGTTGCTGCTGCGCGTCGAAGGCGTGTTGACGAATCTCGAACACACGAGCGCCGTCGTTCGCACCCGCACCGACGATGTGAGCCGTGCGATCGATTCCGTGAACGACACTGCCGGCCGGCTTGGCGCGCTGGTGTGGCCGCGCGCGGCGGTGGCCGCGGGCGTTGCGGGCGGACTGCTGCGCATGGTGAAGCGCTGGCGCGCACCGAGACGGACGCAATCGAACATGTCGATAGTCGAAGGGTGAATAGGAGGTAGCGGATCATGTATCGAGAGGAAGGGACCGGAGCCAGCTTCGCGCTGGGGTTGTTCGCAGGCGCCGTGATCGGCGCCGGAGTGGCGCTGCTCTTTGCGCCAAAGACGGGATCAGAGACACGCGAGCTCCTCGGAGAGCAGTACCGCGGACTCGCCAATCGCGTGAACGACGCGACCGAGACACTGCGCCAGCAGGCACGCGAGCGCGGCCAGCAGATCTCCAGCCAGCTATCCGACCGTGTGTCGTCGGTGACCGACCGGATTTCGGGCGCCGATCGTACGACGTCGACGTCCACGACGACTACGACCGACCGTATGCCAAATACCGCACCCAGCGTGTAAGTGGAACCAACAAAGGAGCCATTCAGATGCTGACTACGATTCTCGTGCTGCTCATCGTTCTTTGGCTGTTGGGAATGGTGAGCTCCTATACTCTCGGTGGGTTCATTCACGTTCTGCTGATCATCGCGATTGCGATCGTGTTGATCCGCGTGATCCAGGGACGTCGTCCGGTTTGACTTTCCGAAGTTCCGAGGTTCCAAAGTTCCAAGGTTCGGAGGGTTCCGAGGTTCCGAGGTTCATCCGAACTTCGGAACTGAGGAATCCAGGAACTCGAAATCTCGAACCCCGGAATCCAGGAACCCCGGCTCTCCGCAACCCCGAGAGGCAATGGTGCGGATTTGGGCAACAGGTGTTCTGATTGCCGCGCTCAGCAGTCAGGCCGCGCCAACACGGCCGCGGCCTCTTGCATGCTATGACTTCGTCGGTATTACTTGTTCTCGTGGTGATGAACGCCGCGGCGTGGAGAACCGCCTGTGCAACGAATTCAAAATCGGCGGGGAAGCCTCGGCGACGGCCGGGCCCGCCGGGCGTGAAGCCAGCGCGAGCACTGAGATTCAGATCCGCTCCGAGATCCTGAGCTGCTCGCGCAGCCGGGGGCTTTTCGCGGGCGCGACGCTCAACGGATCGTCGGTCGCTGAAGACCGCGATGCCAATACTCGGTTCTACGGGCAGCCGCTCACGTCCAACGACGTCGTGAGTGGAAACGCCAGCGGGAGCAATGCGGCCGCCGCCACGCTACGCGATGCGTTACTGCGCAACGTTCCCGTGCGGAAGGCCAGCTAACTGATAGACTGTGTATTCGAATCAGACACAATTTCGCTCTCCGCTGCGCGGCTCCCGGCCGGCGGATGAGCCAGTCCGAGGACGCGTGTATTCAACAGAGACCGGTCGCCGACAGCGGAAACGCGTGCTCGTCGTCGATGACGAGCCGATGGTCACCGATTGGCTCAAGATGGTTGTCGAGCAAGCGCCGGGCGAGCCGGGATACGAAGTGCGCACGGCGAGCCACGGCGCGCGCGCCGAGGAGCTCTATCAAAACTGGCGGCCGGCTGTGGTGCTCCTCGATCTTCTGCTGCCGGACACCGACGGCATCGCGCTGCTGAAAAAAATGAAGTCGATGGATCCTGGTCCGCAGATCATCGTTATCAGCGGACAGGGAACGATTCGGCGCGCCCTGGAAGCGGGTCAAGCCGGAGCGTTCTTCTTCGTCGAGAAATCCGACTTGGATCCAGCGGGGCTGGTCAACATCCTCGAGCGGGCCACGTCGCTCCACGACGAGCGGCTGCAGCACGAGCAGCTCAAGGAACAGGTTCGCAGCCAGTATTCCTTCTCCAACATCATCGGCAAGAGCAAGAAGATGCGCGAGCTCTTCGAGCTCGTTGAGGCGGTCGCCGCGAGCGACGCCAATATCCTGATTCAGGGCGAAAACGGTACCGGCAAGGAGCTCATCGCCAATGCGCTGCATGTGCGGAGCAATCGCGCCAAAGGGCCGTTCATCAAGATCAACTGCGCGGCGATTCCCAAGGACCTGATCGAATCCGAGCTCTTCGGCTACAAGAAGGGAGCATTCACCGGAGCTGTCACCGACAAGATCGGCCTGCTCGAAGCCGCCAGCGGCGGCTCGCTGATGCTCGACGAGATCGGAGAGATGCCGCCGTTCCTGCAGACGAAGCTTCTGCGCGTCCTGCAGGAGCGGGAGTACCGGCCGGTCGGGAGCGATCGCACCGTGAAGGTCGACTTCCGGTTGATTTGCGCCACCAACATCGACCTCGACACGGCGTTGCGTGAGGGACGATTGCGCGAAGATCTTTACTTCCGAATCAACACCATTACGGTTCGTGTGCCGCCGCTGCGCGAGCGGGCGGAAGACGTGCCGCTGCTGTGCACGCACTTGATCGAGAAGTTCAACGAGCGCTATCGCAAGCAGGTGAAAGCCATTTCGCCGGCTGCCTATCGTTTGCTCATTCGCAACCGGTGGCCGGGAAACGTGCGCGAGCTGGAAAACGCGCTCGAGCGCGCGGTCCTGGTCGCGAAAGGCGCTGAGGTTCAGCCAACGGATTTGCCCGAGACGTTGCGCGACGAAGCCGCGGCCAATCCGGAATTCCTCGTGCCGCCGCATCATTCGCTGGCAGAAATCGAGAAGATGGCGATCCTGCAAACCCTGCAGCGCACGAACTGGAACAAGCAAGAGGCGGCGCACATCCTCGGGTTGTACCGGCCGACGCTCTACAGCAAGATGCGCAAGCACGGCATCGAAGATCCGGGGCGCGCGGCGCGCGCGGCGCGCGACGCCCGAGCCAACGAACTGGTATCGCGCGAGGCGGAGGGATCGTGAGCAATCAAAACACTCTGATAGCAGGCGGCATCATCGGGGCCGTGGTCGGCGTGACGGCGTCATACCTGTTCTTTACCGACGAAGGCCGGCAGCTCCGCGAGCAGCTCGAGGCGAACTTCGATGGCCTTGCCCGCGAGGCGGAAAAGTTCCTGGGCGCAATCGATCAGGTCCGGAGTGGCGTGGCCGAGATTCGAGGGTCGCAATCGGGCTGGCAACGCACCGCATAATGAGAGGTGTGAAACATAATGTGAGGTGTGAAACCGCTTCGGCTGGTTCTCCAAGCAGCTTGGCGCGGCGTGGGTGAGCTGTATAACAGCGAAGGTCTCACCCACGCAGCTTCGATCGCGTATTACGCGCTGCTCTCGCTATTCCCGTTCATCCTGCTGATTCTGTCGATTCTCGGGTCGTTCACCAGCGACGCGTCGGACCGCGACGCCGTGGTCGGGTTCGTCTTCCACTACTTTCCACGCCAG
The DNA here is from genome assembly GCA_046726375.1 of Acidobacteriota bacterium. Classification (GTDB taxonomy): domain Bacteria; phylum Acidobacteriota; class Vicinamibacteria; order Vicinamibacterales; family UBA2999; genus DASPWV01. The sequence goes on along the minus strand of JBKPAJ010000062.1, from coordinate 59,354 downwards.
TTCGATTTCATGACGCGGCAGCTCGACGCTTTTCGCGGCCAGACGGTGCAACTCGGCGTCGGCGGATTGCTGGCGCTGATGTGGGCCTCGCTGGGCGTGTTCAACGCCATTTCCTCGGCGGTCAATCACGCCTGGGGCGTGCAGAAACGCCGCAGCTTCCTGATGCACCGCTTCGTCTCGTTTTTGATGATGCTGTCGGCCGGCGCGATTTTCATGATCGCCCTGGCGCTTGCGAGCGTCGCCCGCATCGCGCCAACGCACTGGCTCTGGGGCGTGCTCGAACGTAATCGGTGGTTCGTGTGGATTACGCAGAACAGCGCGGATTACGGCGCAACGGCGCTCCTCATCGGCTGCGTGGCGCTGCTCTTTTATTTCATCCCCAACACCGATATGCGGTTCCGCGATGTGTGGCCGGGTGCGATCGTGACCGGACTCCTGTGGCGCGGCGCGTTGGCCGCGTTTTCCTGGTACGCGCGCGACCTGGCTGCGTGGAACCTCATTCACGGCTCGATCGCGGCGGTGGTGATCTTTCTCCTGTGGATTTACGTCTCCGCGGTCATTCTGCTGTACGGCGTGGAGATGACGGCGGCATACGCGCGGCTGCGCGCCGCCGCCCTCAAGCACGCGCAGATCGCCGGCGAAGCGTCACCCGCGACGACGTGAAAAAAGGGGCCTGTCCCCATTGTTACACCGCGTTGCAGAGTTGGCAGAAATTCCACGCGAGTGTGGCAGAAGTTGCGAAGTGTGAGTCTGAAGTGTAACTAATGGGGCAGGCCCTTTTGCGATGAATCGCCTCGCCGCGGAGCAGAGTCCGTACCTTCTTCAGCACGCGCACAATCCGGTTGACTGGTATGCGTGGGGCGACGAGGCGTTTGTGCGCGCCCGCAGTGAAGACAAACCGATCTTTTTGTCGATCGGATACTCGACCTGCCATTGGTGTCACGTGATGGAACATGAGTCGTTCGAGAGCGGAGAGATCGCCGCCATCCTCAACGATCACTTCGTGTCGATCAAGGTCGATCGCGAGGAACGGCCGGACGTCGACCGCGTCTACATGGCATTCGTGCAGGCGACCACGGGCGCCGGCGGCTGGCCGATGAGCGTGTGGTTGACGCCCGACCTGGCGCCGTTTTACGGTGGCACATATTTTCCTCCAGCCGCGCAGTGGGGCCGTCCCGGCTTTCGCGAAGTGCTGCTCGAGATCGCGCGCGCCTGGCGGGAAGCGCGCGGCAACGTGCTCGACTCGGCGCAGACGATCGCCGCGCGTTTGCAGGAAATGGGGAGCGCCGATGCCGGGCACGCCTCGAGTGCGATGCCCGGGGCCGACGCACTTACCGCAACGCTGCGCCAATTCCAGATGACCTTCGATCGTCGCCGCGGCGGCTTCGGTGATGCCCCGAAGTTTCCTCGCCCAAGCGAGCTGCTGTTCTTGCTGCGCGAGCACGCACGGAGCGGCGACGAAGGCGCACGCGACATGGTGCTGATCACCCTGCGCGCGATGGCGCTCGGCGGCATGCGCGATCATATCGGCGGCGGCTTTCATCGCTACTCGGTCGACGGCAATTGGCGCGTGCCCCACTTCGAGAAGATGTTGTACGACCAGGCGCAACTGGTGCTGGCATATCTCGAAGCTGCGCAAGTATCGGGCGATCCCTTCTACGCACAGGTCGCCGAAGATACGCTCCAATATGTCGCGCGCGAGCTGACCGACAAGGATGGCGGCTTTTATTCTGCCGAAGACGCCGATAGCGTCCCTCCCGAGCAGGTGCGTGATCCGCATCCTCACAAAAGCGAAGGTGCGTTCTACATCTGGTCGCAACAGGAAATCCGTGACGCGCTCGGCGACGACAGTAAGGCGTTCGAGCTGCGCTTCGGCATTCTGCCGGACGGCAACGCGCCATTCGATCCGCAAAACGAGTTCACGGGGAAAAACCTGCTTTACACGGCGCGCGCGATCGCTGAAATCGCACAGGAGCTCGGCCTCGAAGCGGAGCGCGTCGGCGAAGCCTTGATGCGCGCGCGGCGTCGGCTGTTCGGCGTGCGCGCCACAAGGCCTCGGCCGTATCTCGACGACAAAGTGCTTACCGGATGGAACGGCCTGATGATTGGCGCGTTCGCTCGCGGCGCCCGCGTGCTCGCCGGCGGCGAGGCTTTGGCGCAGGACGTTGGTCATGATCCCGGGGAGCGTCATCTCGCGGCCGCGCGGCGAGCGGCGGCATTTCTCAAGTCGCGGATGTGGGATGCCGAGCGTCGCGTGCTCCGACGACGCTACCGCGCGGGAGATGCGGCGATCGACGGCTACGCCGAGGATTACGCCTACCTAATCTTCGGTCTCATCGAGCTCTTCGATGCCAGCGGGGACGCTGAGTGGCTCGCGTGGGCGGTGGAGCTGCAACGGCGTCAGGACGAGCTGTTCTGGGATGCAGAGGGTGGCGGCTGGTACAGCACCACAGGCAAAGATCCGTCGGTGCTCGTGCGGATGAAAGAGGATTACGATGGCGCCGAGCCATCGGCGAGTTCGGTGGGAGTCCACAATCTGCTCGCGCTCGCGCACCTTACCGGAGACACGACGTTTCAGACGCGTGCAGACGAAGTGTTTCGCGCGTTCGGCACACGGCTGCTCGCGCATGGCCGGACGCTACCGATGATGGCCGCGGCATTGTCTGTGGCCCTGGCTCCTCCCGAGCAGATCGTCGTGGTGGGCGATCGTTCGGATGAAACGGGCGCTCTGTGGCGGGCGGCGAATCGTCGATACCGGCCGTTTGCGCAGGTGTTCCGCGTCGAGGCCGGTGAGGCGCAGCACCGGCTCGCCGCGTTGCTGCCGTGGGTCAGCGGGATGGCGCCAATCGGGGGAACCGCGGCCGCCTATATTTGTCGGAACTTTACGTGCGACGTGCCGACCACTGATCCGGCGAGGCTCGCGTGATCGAAACGCTGGTCGAGCGTAACGGCGGGTGGTTGCGCATCGGCCTGGCGGCGCCGCCGGGCAACGTGTTATCGCTCGACGTCATTCGAGTGTTGAGAAAAACGCTTGCTGACGCGCGCCACCGTCGCGGGTTGAAGTGGCTGACGATTGAGGGAAGCGGCGAGGACTTCAGTTTTGGCGCGAGCATCCCCGAACATCTCCCTTCGAGGCTGCCTGATCTGCTCCGCGAGACGCACGCGTTGCTCAACGAACTGCTCGCGTTCCCCGCCCCGACTGCGGCCCTTGTGAAAGGCCGGTGTCTCGGCGGCGGCTTCGAGCTCGCGCTCGCGTGCGACGACATCATTGCCGATGCTGGCGCGACGCTTGGTTTTCCCGAGATTCGGCTGGCGGCATTCCCGCCCGGCGGCGCAGCGCTGTTGCCGCCGCGTGTTGGCGCATCGCGCGCGGGGCGCGCGATCGTGACCGGCGAGCCGCGGCCGGCGCAGTACTGGCACGAGGCAGGACTGCTCTCGATCGTCGCTGCGAACGTTTCCCTGGTTCACGCTGCACGAGACTGGTTCGATCGGCATCTCGCACCACGCTCGGCAATTGCCTTGTCGCACGCCGCCGAAGCCTCGCGTCTCACGCTGCGGGCGGTCGCCGAGCCGGCCCTTGCCGCCGCGGAACGGCAATACCTCGATCGACTGCTTCAGACTGCTGACGCGGTTGAAGGGATCGAGGCGTGGCTTGCAAAGCGGGCGCCGGAATGGCACGACTCATGACGATGCCCCGATCAATCGAAGTGGATGTTTGGGTACGCGGCACCGAGCACGCGACGACCCACAGCATTACGGACCTGCCGTCACGGGCCGATGACTGGACCGATGAGGAAGTTTACCAGCTGCTTTCAGAAATGCTGCTCGCGCTCGAGCGCGAGAAGAATCCAGGCGGCGAGCCGCCACAGGTCACGCTGCGCGGGTTCAGTTGGATCGTCAGTCCGTACGAAACCGGCGGCGTGCTCGTTCACCTCGAGATGCAAATGGGCAGCGCGAGCGCCGGGCCGCTCGACATCAGCGAAGACAAGCTCACGTCGATGATTCAGCGCGTGATGCGGAACTCTTCCGCCTCGACTTCCGTCCATTAGTTGCGTGCGGGTATCGTTTGCGGTTACGATGCTCGCTCCGGTCAATCCCATGAAACGGCTCACTACCTCCATGTTCGTGCCGTGCCACCCGGCAGTCATTGCCGCCATCGGGATTACCACGCACGACGCCGCCGTGCGCAGCGTCGGCTCTCTCTCCTAATCCCGTCGGTCTCGTAACTCGGTTCGGCAGCCGCGCAGATCGCTGTGCCGGTGCAGGTATTTCATATGAGCTGGACGCTCGTCAAAGAAGCGTTGCGCGGATCCGCGCGCGATTACACGGAAGGTCCGGTGGGCCCGGCCATCGTCGTCCTCGCCATTCCGATGGTGATGGAGATGAGCATGGAGTCGCTCTTCGCCATCGTGGATGTGTTCTTCGTCGCGCGCCTCGGTCCCGATGCCGTGGCGACGGTGGGCCTCACCGAGTCGATGCTCGCGATCATCTACTCGGTGGCGATGGCGCTGTGCATCGGGGCGACGGCCACGGTCTCGCGGCGGATTGGTGAGAAGGATCTCGAAGGCGCGGCGCAGGCCGCCGTGCAGGTGCTGGCGCTGGGACTCCTGGTGTCGACGGCGCTTGGCATCCTCGGCGTGCTCAACGCACGGCGGCTGCTGGCGCTGATGGGCGCGGAGCCCGCGCTGCTCGGCGACAACGCGCGCTTCACGATGATCATGCTCGGCGGCAACGCCGCCATCATGCTGCTGTTCCTGCAGAATGCGATCTTCCGCGGCGCCGGCGATGCCGCGGTGGCCATGCGCGTGCTGTGGTTGGCCAATGGTTTCAATCTCTTGCTCGATCCGTGCTTGATCTTCGGTCTCGGACCGTTCCCCGAGCTGGGCGTCGTCGGTGCCGCCGTCGCCACCACAACCGGCCGCGGGACCGCGGTGCTCGTGCAGCTCTGGGTCCTCATGTCGGGGCAGGGCAGAATCCACGTGCAGCGACGCCATCTGCGAGTGATCCCGTCGGTGATGTGGAGCATGTGCCGGTTGTCGGGATCCGGCTTGTTGCAGATCCTCCTGCAGACCACGAGCTGGATTGGTCTCGTGCGAGTGATCTCGATGTTTGGCAGCACGGCGCTCGCGGGCTACACCATCGGCATCCGCACCATCATCTTCGCGCTGCTGCCCTCGTGGGGGCTCGGCAACGCCGCGGCCACGATGGTGGGTCAGGCGCTCGGGGCGGGCAAGCCGGAACGCGCGGAGCGTGCCGTGTGGACAGCCGGCTTCTACAACTTCATCTTTCTCGGGTGCGTCGGGATCGTCTTCATCACGTTTGCGCCGGCAATCGTGTCGATCTTTACGGCAGATCCCGAGGTCGCGCGACATGCGATCAACTGCCTGCGGATCGTCGCGTCGGGATACGTGTTCTATGCCTACGGCATGGTACTCACGCAGTCGTTCAACGGCGCTGGTGACACCTGGACGCCGACGTGGATCAACTTCGGCTGTTTCTGGTTGTGGGAGATCCCGCTGGCATGGCTGCTCGCGTTGCGGCTCGACATGGGCCCGCGCGGTGTTTACATCGCGATCACTGTCGCGTTTTCCACGGTGGCGGTTGTCAGCGCGGTGTTGTTCCGCCAAGGACGCTGGAAACTGAAACGGGTCTGAAGGATGCGCAATAATGACTTCGATTGCAACTCTCGATTCTCGCGGTGGTGTTGGGTCTTCGGCACTGCCGCGAGCTCGTTTGCGCAAACGTGAGCGGCCTGCGCCAATCCGCTCGACGAGCGCACCGACCTTACGGTGCCGCTGGCAACGATCGATTTTCGCCTCAGGCCGCGATTCGGCGTCCAAGCCGCCACCAGATCTATCGGCACCTCGCGAACCGTCAGCTCGACTCCGCCGCGATTCTTCAGTTGGCCGTCAGTCGGTCCTTTTGACGTGGAGCGTCTGGGAGAGCTTGGCGGAGACAGCGATTGCAGATTGTAGATTTGGGATCGCAGATCCGATTGGACAATCATCCCATGTGCGCTCGTCCGAAGATCGATCGTCACTTTGCATCGTGAAAGATGATTCCAAGGGTGTGCCGCCTGCCCGACCGCACCCGGCTCACGCCGTGCCGCACGTTGACGCGATAAAACCCACGCGTGCCTTGCACTGGCCGCACGCGCGTCGTGAAGATCACTGCCTCTCCCTGGTTCGGCCGGATCGCTTCCCCCGCTGATTGCGCGCGCGGGCGTTGTTCCACGAGCAGGAACTCGCCGCCGGTGTAATCGACATCGGGCGCGCTGAGGAAGACAGCGACCTGCAGCGGAAAATAGACGTCTCCGTAGAGATCCTGATGGAGACAGTTGTAGCCGCCTTCTTTGTATTGCAGCAATAGTGGCGTTGGCCGCTGTTGCCCGCTCGTATGACACCGTTTGAGCAGTCCATCGAGCGTCTCAGGAAAGCGATCGCGTTCACCGAGATCGCTCCACCATCGGTTGGCGATCGGCGCGAGATGCGGATACAACGCGCGCCGCAGCTGCTCGACCACCGCGGGCAGTGGATACGCGAAGTACTTGTAGTCACCTTCGCCAAACCGGAACCGCGCCATGTCGATGCGGCTGCGAAAGCGAACGTCATCGTCGTACGACGCAACCAGTCCGCGGCACTCTTCGGCCGTGAGCAGGGCAGCAGTTTTCGCATAACCGTGACTCGCGAGGCTCTCAGCGAGTGTCGGCCATTCGAGCGCAGCGACGCGAACGGCAATATCCCGGTGCATCCGTAAAGCGTAGCCCTTGCGCGCCGCGGCGTCGATCCGCCGATTGCTCGTACAATTGAAGGCCGAGCCGGGGTGGCGGAACTGGCAGACGCACAGGACTTAAAATCCTGAGGCCGCAAGGCCGTGCGGGTTCGATCCCCGCCCCCGGCACACGCAACTCCGGCCGGAGTTGTGGAAAACCTCAAGGAAAGATGAAGCGTCTGCAGCTATGCAGCGCAGAAGTGGGCCATGCAGCGCGACGGTTAGCCGGAGGTTAGCCGAAATCATTGACCTCGGTGTCTGCTAGGCGCAGCTCCGGGCCGTTAGCGGTCTGCCGCACGCGAGCCTCCGCAATGCGTGAGTTCTTCGTCCGCGTCCAGAGGACATGTTTCGGGATGTTGGGCGGATGGCTGGGTTTGGGTAAGCCGACGCTCAGCTGGGACGCCCGTGTGCGAACAGGTGCAACGCCTCGGTGTCAAATGGCACGGTGCCTGGACGTAGCCATTGCACGGCGCTGTCCCCGCCTGGTGGCCATAGAAGAATAGTCCGATCCACGCCGGGACTAGGCAAGTTTAACAATATGCGCCCCGTGACTTCAGTGTACCGATTCGCTCTGACCTGGAGGACCAAAGCGCCCACCATCAGGGTCGTATTGACCGCCGGAGCGGCTTCGCCTTCGGCGGAAATGCGTTTCACGACGAATAGGCCCGGATTAATGAACACCAAGCCGCTGCCACGATAGGCCGCCGCGACGACCTGCGTGTCGCCGCGAGTGCGGCCTGTCTCTCGGAACGCCTGTCGCTCATCATCACGCCAGTATGGTTGCGCGTCTTCGACCGTCTGCTCGCCCACCATCGCGGTCTTGACCGTCCAAGCGCCTACCATGATCCGCTCCTCGCGTGAAAGGCTCACGACCTCCCCCAGCACCATTGGCGTCAGAATTGGCCGGCAGATGCTCTCCAGCTGCAACATCCAGCTGTTGTTGCATTTCGCGCAGGCAACGCCGAAGGTCAGTTCAATGGTTCGTGCCAGCCAGCTGCGCTCGCCGCGATGGACTGAATGGTGCTCTCGGGAAACAGTCTGATCAACCACTGCGGCTCTACATGTTCTTGTGTTGTCGGTTCACCACCGCAGAAAATGCAGCGTCGAGCCACGAGTCAGAGGATCACATCGCACACGGCTCCCTGCAATACTCGCGTGGGGCTGATCAAAAATCCGATGTCACTTTGTCTCTGGCGGCGGGGGTGCAGGAAAAGCGGAGGTGGGGTAGGGCTGACGCAGTTGCGACGTGCGGTGCTGCCTGGTAGCGAAGGAACCTTCGTGAAGCGCGGAAAATTGGCTCACCGCCAAAGAGGGGACGCGAGCAGGGCAACGATGCCACTCATCATCACGACCAAACCGACGAGCGGCGGCGGAGGAAAGACGGTCACATGCCAGCCGTTCATGACGGCAACGGAGAAGTCAAACGACCACGGAGCCAAGCCACAAACGGTGATCAGCACACCGACAGCAATCAGTGCAAGCGCGGTAATGAGCATGATCATCGCACCGTCCGAACGGGCATCAGCCGGGCAGCGGCAAGTGCATATTTTAGTCGGGGTAGGCATGGGGCGATCCCACTGAGTGAACAACCCGAGAGGGTAGGGGGCTGACGCTGCTGACGGCGCAGTCCGCAGAAACCCTTGGCACGGGGTGTGCCGCGTGCGCCCGCCTGCGCGTGCATGACGCCGTAGGCGTTCACCCCTTCGGCCCGATAGTGTCTCAGGTAACTCCCTTGTTCTGCAAAGGGAGGTTACCTTGAGAGACACACAACACCGACACTGCGCCACCTGCGGCGCACAGAACCTCGAAACCTGCCGTCAGTGCCGTCAGCGTAGCTACTGCGATACCTGCGGCACCTGCAACCGGCACGGCACACCGCGAAAACGTCAACCACCCACGCGTCAGTGGATCGTCAAGATGCGATGGCTCCAGGCGAGGAACGGCCAGTGGACCCGCTGGGCGGAGACCCGCGTCCTCGCACATGGGCCGCTCGGTGCCCTGACGCACGGCCACCACGCGCTGAAGGCCCACCGCCCGAATCGCCGTCACATCGTTCAGATCGATCTCCAGGTCCTGCCGGTTCCAACGGCGAAATAGGGGTCTAAATCCTCGGCGTCTGAGTCTTATCCTTAAGACACACTAACGGGAGAATCAGATGCAGGGTTGGGTTTGTCGGACATCCGCAGTGGCGATGACGGTGCTCCTCGCCTCGTGCATCTCTGCGGCTGCCCAGGATTACACCGAACGCGAGAAATTACGGGCGCAGTCGAACGAGTTCCGCAAGGAAGTGATCCGGGTCACCGACGGTGTGTACGTGGCCGTGGGTTACTCGGCCAGCAACGTGATCCTGATCCAGGGCGACACCGGGTCCATCCTCGTGGATACGGCCACGGACCCAGTGGCCGCGCGCGCCATCAGGACCGCGTTCGGCGATCTACTCCGCGCGCCGGTGCGTGCGATCATCTACACCCACTCCCACCCGGACCACACCGGCGGGGCGCGTGTTTTTGCCGGAACGGATCATCCTGAGATCTTTAGCCATCAGCGGCTCGTCGAGGCGGTGCTGGACATCGGCCGCGCCGGGCGCGATGGCGGCGACCAGTTCGGCATGGCGCTGCCGGAGCCGATGTATATCAACGCGGGCGTTCAAATGGAATATGGGCGGGTCACGCCTCCTACTCGGGAAGGGCACCTGCCTCCCACGCGCACGTTCAGCGGCGACCAACTGCTGCTGACGATTGCCGGCGTGCGGCTGCAGCTTCTGTACACACCCGGCGAGACCGCGGACGCAATCTCGGTCTGGCTGCCTGAGAAGCGCGTCTTGATGCCCGGAGACGACTTCCTGCGCGCCTTCCCCAACATCAGCCCGATTCGGGGCGCGCGGCCACGTACTCCCGAAGATTGGATCGCCAGTCTGGAGAAGATGATCGAGCTGGGACCGGAGGACGTGGTGCCGAGCCACACGCGCCCCGTTCTGGGTGGCGCCGCCGCGCGCGCCGCGCTCACGGCGTACCGCGATGGCATCAAGTCCATTCTCGATCAGACGATCCAGGGGATGAAGCAGGGCCAACGTCCCGACGAACTGGTGCAGCACGTCAAGCTTCCACCCCCTCTGGCGGAGAACCCATACCTCCAGGAGTTCTACGGCGGCGTCGAGTGGACCGTGCGCGGCATCTACGCGGACCGTGTCGGCTGGTTCGACGGAAACGCCACCAACCTGTCTCCCCTTCCTGAGAAGGATCGCGCAGCAAAGCTGGTCGCCCTGATTGGTGGTCCCGACCAGGTGTTGGCACGCGGGCGCGCGGCGCTGGCCGCCAGCGACTTCAAGTGGGCGGCCGAACTTGCCGACTACGTCTTGAAGAATGACACCGCAAACACTGGCGCGAAGAGGATCAAGGCCCAGGCACTCATTGAGCTCGGCGAGCGGCAGATCAACGCCATCGCCCGAAACTACTACCTGTCATCGGCCGTGTACCTGTTGCGGGATCTTCCACCGCAGTGAGGCATGGAAGGCATCGACAAATTGCGTGGCGGAGTATTGAGTCTTTACCGGTTCGACGCTTCGACTAGCGATAAACGCCGTTGCGCTGCTGAAGGCTCGTCGGGGCTAGTCCCCTGGAAACGAGAGGCATCGCATAATTCTCGGGCGGGGCATCCCGGCTCGGGGCGTTGCTTCTCCCTTGCATATGCGCAACATGCGCGGTCGGCGCGCCTTGCGATCCGGGCGCCGCGCTCCGGGACTTATGCAACGCCTCTCGTTTCCAGGGGACTAGTAGCCGGATGGCGACAAGGGGCATTCTGGCTGAATTGACCAGCACCTTGCACAACGCACTCGGTCGCGACTTCGGCGTTTGATCGCGAGGAACGTGAGCCCAAGGTCGCGCGAGCGGCCGACACTCGGCGCCTCGCGATTTTTTCGGTGCGATAGTGGTGATGCACCGAGCGCGCATCATAGAGGGCGGCTGCAATGTGCGCGGCCACATCCCACCAGTTACGGCGTCGGCAGTTGTACACCGCGCCCAGCGCGTGCAGCGCGGTCAGAGCCCCGTGCACAAAGCAGCCAAGGGCGTGCAGCTCCGGTGGTTCGCGGACCAGGAACTCAGACGTGTCGTTGCGTCCAAGCGCTTTCATGCGGCGGACTTTCAAAGAGCAATGCAAATGCCAGCCGCAAAATGGCGGATTCACTCTGGAGCGACCGTGCCGGGAGGTGAATGTCTGCTTCGAGGCAGACGAAAGGCTCTGCATCGCCGCGAGTGGCGCGCGCGCGTCTGTCGACACCGTGTGCAGTTCTGCGCAAGTTTTCGCAGCGCCAAGACTGTCAGCGTGTGACGTCGCTTTGAGAACCAGGCCGGGAACAGGTGTACGTCGTGGAGAAGTTTCTTGGCGGTGGGGTGAACCGATGGGCGGTCCGAACGGCGGGCGATACAGCGCAGATTGCGAGCGCGGTGCGCGCGGCGGTTGCGGAGGTCGATCCTCAGGTCCTCGTCTCCGAACTCGAAGGGATGGACGCTGTCGTCCGGAAAGCGCAGGCGCGCACGCGCTTACTGAGCCGCGAGCCGCTCGGCCCAGTTCACGACGACCATAATCGGCGCATCCGCAGGGGCTCGCACCGATTCACCGGTTTCAATCATCAGAATGCGCGATCCATCCGGCGTGATCGAGTATTGCCCGATCGCAGGGCCGCTGCGGGCCGGTGCATCGAACAGTTTGCGGGGTAACCCCGCTTCGAATGTCGGTTCTGTCTTGATGGGCACGGCAAAGAGGGCGCGTCCGGCCGCGTCGAAATAGAACAACTCCTTCCCGTCCGCTCGCCACTGCGGGTACGATCCACTGCTTTGCGAGATGCGAATCTTGCGGTCGCCTGACGGAAATGAGCGCACGTAGATGTCTGAGATTCCTGCGCGTCCCGGCGCAGACCCGCCCGCTTCGTCCGACTGGTAGGCGATCCATCGCCCGTCGGGTGAGAACATCGGGATACCTTCATTGAATTCGGTTTGAACGAACGGAGACGGTTTGCGATCACCGAACAGCGGGAGCAGCCAGATATCGCCCAGAGTCTTCGGGCTCACCTGATAGAACGCGATGTATCGTCCATCGGGCGACCAGGACCACGGCCGCTTTGTTTCAGGCGAGTCGAGCAGCACTTCGGCGTCGCCCACGCCGTTGCTGGGCTGCTGCATCAGAACCGTAGTTGGGCCTCCACCTTTCGCGGCGGCGAACGCGATGCGGCTGCCGTCGGGATACCACACGAGACCGTCTTCGCGCTCCTCAGGCGTGGCCGTGAGCCGCGACGGGATTCCGCCCCGTGTCAGATCAAAGGTCCAAAGATCTCCCGGCGCGGTGAGGACATTCGCTGCGCTGGTACTGATGTGCGTGATATGTGCCGCGAGCGCCTTCCCGTCGGGCGACAGTCGAACCGTCGCGTACGGCGAACGGCCGCCGATCGATTCGAGCCGTCTTCCCGTACGGTCGAACCAGGACAGGACATTTCCGATATCCTGAGTCGCGACCGATCGATACGTAAGCAGGTGTTGCGACGCCGCAAAACCTGTCCGGCCGTTGCCGACGTTGGTTGCGACCTGCTCGGCAACTGACGTCGGCGCGCCGGTCAAGCGGAGAGAGGCAACGTCGAATCGCTGCGCCATCAGCGTTCCGTCGCGAACGAACAGTAGATGACCTGCGGCGTATTGCGCGCGCGGGGCATCAGAGAGAATCAGCGCTCGATCGGTTGAGTCCAGGGAGGCAACGTATACCGCGAAGCGAGACTGGTCACCGGGCCCTGTCGTTCCTCGCGGCTGCCGTAATCGTGCGAGGTATAGAAAGTGACGGTCGTCGGGGAGGAATTGTGGCCAGCTGTGCGCCGTCTCGCCAGAGGCGGTATCGAGGGTCGTCACGGCCGTGGGTATGCCGCCCGATGCCGACACCTTCAGTAATCCAGTCCCTTCGCCGGGCGCAAAGACAATGTCGCCCGTGCGATTCCACGTGCCGCCTTCACCCGCTGCGGCGTCGCAGATGGTGTGCGCGGCGCCGCCCGAGACCGCAATCTTTTTCAGCTTGGCCTGAGCGAAGAAAGCGATGACGGCGCTATCGGGCGACCAGAATGGAAAGGAGGCCTCGTCGGTTCCGGCCACCGCCTGTGCCTCGTTCCCGTCGAGACGGCGCACCCAGAGACGCGGCGCCTCGCTGTCGCCGTGCATGACGTACGCGATGCGACTGGCGTCGGGAGATGGAGCGAAGTGCGCAGCCGGAGTACCAGGCCCACGTTGAGCGACATTGCTGCCGATCCGCAGGCCCGCTGGCGGTTCGATCGCAAACCGTACGGCGCCTAGAGCGTCGGGCTCGCGATGCTGAAGCATGATCGCGGCGAGCACGGCGGCGACGACGGCTGCCACGCCAGCGCATGCCCATGCCAGGCGCAAAAGCGTGCCGGTCGTTGCGGCCGCGGGAACCGGCGGCGCGGCCATCGACGCCGAGGTGGCAGTTTCTTCGATCTCCAGCCGCGCGACGCCGATGTGCGGCAGCCGCCGCTTTGGATCTTTTTGCAGGCAGCGGCGCAGTAGCACACGGATGTTCGGCGGCGTGTCCGGCGGCAGCGTGTTCAGGTCGGGCTCGCGCGTGAGAATGCTCGCAATGGCATCCGACACCGTCTCGCCGGCGTCGAACGGCCGCGCGCCCGTGAGCATTTCAAACAGCACGCACCCGAACGACCAGACGTCGGTGCGGCGATCCACGGGTTTTCCGCGCGCCTGCTCGGGGCTCATGTAAGCCGCCGTACCCAGAATCACCCCCGCATGGGTCGCGTGGACGCCGTAGGTGGGTGACATCGTCAGCACCGGGGACCGTACGGGCGGTTCGAGCATCTTTGCCAGACCAAAATCGAGGACTTTGGTTGTGCCGTCGTTCGTAATCTTGATGTTGGCGGGCTTCAGATCGCGATGGATGACGCCCTTCTCGTGCGCCGCTTCGAGCGCGTCGGCAATCTGCTTCGCGATATCGAGCGCCTCGCTGACGGCGAGCCCCGAGCCTGTCGCCCTCGACGCGTCGATTCTTTCTGCCAGCGTTTCACCCTCGACGAGCTCGAGCACGATGGCGGTAACACCATCGGCTTCTGCGAGCCCGTAGACGGCAGCGATATTCGGATGATTCAAAACTGCGAGAAGTTCCGCTTCACGCTGGAATCTGGCGAGCCGGTCCGGATCCTCGGAAACGGGGTCCGGCAGAACCTTGATCGCCACGTCGCGCTTCAGTTGCGTATCGTGCGCGCGATACACCTCGCCCATACCGCCGGCTCCAAGCAGCGACAACACCTCGTACGGGCCGAGACGAGTGCCGAGGGCAAGAGACACGAGCCCGGTCAGTCTAAGCGTAAATTCAGGTCGCGACGAGGTTTTGGCGTCGAACCTCGACCGTGAATTCCCCGCGAGCCCTTGACGATTGACATCCCGCTCGCCCGTTATCCTCGACGGCTCTCTCTCCGCAGTTCACGGAGCCACCCCGTCGAGTTGCCCAGTCGGTTATCAACGATTCTCCGAGCCACATCGAGCAGGAGCGCCGACGAGCGGGTCGCGCAGCGCGTATCGCACTGACAATCCCTCCTTTTTGCGCCGACACGATGCCCTGATTGCGGAGTGCCGCCAGCTGCTGCGACACGATCGGCTGGTCGAGCGCGAGTTCTGCTGCAGCTCCTGCACCATACGTCCGCCTCGCACGAGGATCTCCAGTATTCGGATCCGCGTGGGATGAGCGAGTGCCCGGAAGAACTGCGCCTTGAACATCTGAAGCTCGCCGGGCAGAGCCTTGCGGCGGCGCAAGGAGCGCATGTCGGGTCGGTAGGTCGGAAGGTCTGCCGGATTCGGTTCGGCCCGCGCGCGTTTCATGCTTGCGCCGTGTCCACAGACGATCTAGTGTGTGGCCCGTCAATGGAGGCCACATGACTCTTCGTCGGATCGCAGTACTGATGCTCGCCACGTTCGCTTTCACCGCCGGCAGCGCGTTCGCGCAGCCGCTTGGCACCTTTCGCTGGCAGCTGCAGCCGTTCGGCAGCGTGCTCAATTTAAATGTCACTCAACAGGGCGCCGTATACCTGTTGAATGGATTCGAGGCGCAATGCGGAGGCAACGCGAGTTTGCCGGCGTGGGGCGTTGCGGTGCCACAGGTAAACGGTAGCGTGATCATCGGGCTGACGACGATCACCGAACAAGGGTACGGTCTTCACACGAGAGCAACGATCTTCCTGTCAACCTTCAGCGGTTCATGGTCCGACAACGCAAACCAGACAGGCATCTTTCAGTTCAACCCCGGCGTGACGTGCCCCGGCGGGCCGCGCATCAGCCCGCTCCGCCCTGACGCGGGCTTCGGCGCGTGGCCCGACGCCGCAATGAACACGAGTCCGCTGGAGGCATTGCGTGCAGAGATGGACGAGCTGCGCAAACGGCTGGAGGATCTCGAATCGAAGAAGCCGTAGGTGGTACCTGAGTTGCTTTCCCCTCCTCGGCGGCCACAGCCGCCAGGGGAGGGAAACTCATGCGCTGGGAAAGCGCTCGGCAGAGCACCAATATTCAGGACCGTCGCGGCATGAGCGGCGGCACCATGATCGGCGGTGGCGGCATCGGGATGCTCATCCTGGTGCTGCTCGTTTCCTTTATCACCGGACGGAATCCTCTCGAGCTGCTTTCTCAAGTCGACTCAACCGCTCCGGCGCCGGCCGACACGTCGGCACCTACGACGGGCGTTGATCCGAGCGATCCCCAGGCGCGATTTGTCGCGGCCGTTCTCGGCGACACCGAGGACACGTGGAACCAGATCTTCGCAAGGCAGGGCAGGAGCTACGAAGAGCCGGTGCTCGTGTTGTTCGATGGGCAGGTGCGATCGGCGTGCGGCTTTGCGTCAGCGGCCGTGGGCCCGTTCTATTGCCCGAGCGACCATAAGGTCTATCTCGATCTTTCGTTCTTCCGTGATCTCGATCGGCGCTTTGGCGCGCCGGGCGACTTTGCACAAGCGTATGTGGTCGCGCACGAGGTCGGACACCATGTGCAGACACTGATGGGCATTTCTGACCGCGTGCAGCGCGCCCGCCAGAGCGGCTCGGAGGCGGATTCGACCGAGCTGTCGGTTCGCATGGAGTTGCAGGCCGACTGTCTCGCAGGTGTGTGGGGCCATCACGCCCAACAACGCCAACTGCTCGAGCAGGGCGACGTGGAGGAAGGACTTCGGGCCGCAGCAGCGATCGGAGACGATCGCCTGCAGCGCAAGACGCAAGGTTACGTCGTGCCTGAATCGTTCACGCACGGATCGTCGGAGCAGCGCGCCAGTTGGCTGCAGCGAGGGTTGCAAACGGGCGATCTCAACGCGTGCGATACGTTCAACGCCGCGCGGCCATAGGCCGAGCCTAAAGTCCGCCGCGACATGAAGCCGCGCCGGTCGGGCGCACCTCAAGGTCCGCCGCTACATGAGGGCTGCATGCGCCGCTACATGCAGGCTGCAAGGGGTCCGGCGGACATCGAGGTCCGCCGCTACCTGAGGCGCGCCACCATTTCGATACACCCGCCGCTCGATGAGGCCGCGCCGTGCGGCCTCGCTACCAGATTTTCGTGCGCTTCTCCGGCGTCAGCCACATCTTGTCGCCCTCTTTGACGTCAAAGGTGCTGTAGAACTCCGCGATATTTCGCAGCGGTCCGTTCGCCCGATACATCTCGGGCGAATGCGGATTCGTCATCACCTGCTGTCGCATTGCATCGTCGCGCTGCTTCGCGCGCCAGATCTGCGCCCATCCCATGTAGTACCGCTGATCCGCATTCAGCCCATCGATAGTGGGTGCCGGTTTGCCGCCGAGTGACAACTCGTAAGCGCGCTTGGCGATCACTGCGCCGGTGAGATCGCCGATGTTCTCGCCGAGCGTCAACGCGCCGTTGACATGCAGCCCCTTGAGCGGCTCGAACTCGTTGTACTGTTCGACGAGGAGCTTGGCGCGCTTGGTGTATTCCTCCGCGTCTTTCGGCGACCACCAGTCGCGCAGCACGCCGCTGCCATCGTAGCGGCGTCCCTGGTCGTCGAAGCCGTGTCCCATCTCGTGGCCAATCACCGCACCGATGCCGCCGTAGTTCACCGCATCATCCGCTTCGAGATTGAAGAACGGCGGCTGTAGGATCGCCGCGGGGAAGACGATTTCGTTGCGGACCGGATTGTAGTACGCGTTGATCGTCTGTGGCGTCATGCCCCATTGCTCCGGGTCGATCGGTTTGCCGACCTTGGCGAGCTGGAACTCGCTTTCCGCGATGAACGCGCGCGTGACGTTGCCGACGAGATCGTCCTTGATCACGTTGACGCGTGAGTAGTCGCGCCATTTGTTCGGATAGCCGATCTTCGGCCGGAACCTGGCGAGCTTCTCCTGTGCCTGCTTCTTGGTCTCGGGCGTCATCCATTCGAGCTGGTCGATGCCATCCTTGAACGCGACGCGCAGGTTTTCGACGAGCTGCTCCATGCGTGCCTTGGCCTCGGGCTTGAAATGCCGCGCCACGTAGAGCTTACCGAGCATCTCGCCAAGGTTGCCGTTGATCGTCTTGATGGCGCGTTTCCAACGCGGTTCGTTCTCTTTGACGCCGCGCAGCGTTTGCCCGTAGAAGCCAAACTCGGCGTCTACCATCGACTTGTTCAGATAGGGCGCAAATCCGTTCAGGATGGACGCGCGGATATAGGGCTTCCATCGATCGACCGGCAACTCGTTGACGATGGCGGCCAACGCTTTGACATAACTTGGCTGTGCGATGACGACCGCAGGTGCGCCGCTGATTCCGAGCTCGCCTGTCCAGGCAGCCCAATCGAAACCGGGGAACTGCGTCGGTAAATCGGCGAGCGCCACTTTGTTGTACGTCTTCACCGCATCGCGGCTCTCGACGTTGGTCCAGTGCGCGCGCGCAAGCCGCGCTTCGAGGTCGTAGATCTGCCGCGCCGTTTGGTCGGCAGTCTGCTGGTTGGCCTGCTTGAGGATGTCCGCGACAAATGCGACGTATTTCTCGCGGTAGGTCTTGAGCGCTGGCTCGTCCTTCAGGTAGTAATCCCTATCCGGCAGGCCGAGGCCACCCTGATGCACATACAGAATGTCGTGATCGGGTTGTTTGGCGTCGCCATCCACGAAGCCGACCAGCGGGTTGATCAAATTCAGCTTGAACATACGCGCGAAGTAGCGCGCAAGGTCGGTCTTGCTGGCGATGCGGTCGACGGCGGCCAGCTCCGACTCGAGCGGCTTGTGGCCGATCTCATTCGTGCGTGATTCGTTCATGAAGCTCTCGTAGAAGTCGCCGATCTTCTGCGCGTCCGATCCGAGTGGCTTGTTGCTGCTTTTGGCGGCGTCCTCGACGATGGCCCGCAGATCGTCTTGCGCTTTGTCAACGAGCATGTCGAACGCGCCATACGACGACTTGTCTGCCGGAATCTCGGTCTTCGACAGCCAGGCGCCATTCACATGGTGGAAGAGATCGTCCTGCGGGCGGACGTTCTTCTCGACCGACATCATGTCGATTCCCGAAGTCGACGGTTTGGGCGCCGCCGCAGGAGCCGCGGCATTGGGCCGCGATTCGCCCGAACAACCGGCCGCGAAGACAAGGGCACTAGAGACGATCCAGGTCAATACATGTTTCATCGGGGCCTCGGAGAAAGTGGGCATTATGTTCCGGCTTCTCCGCAATCCTAGCTCAACCGCTTTACTCCCACGGGGGTCCACACTCATGTCCATACGTCGGCGCAGGGATGAGCGCTGCCCAAAACCTGCCTGTCCGCAGCGGCTTGGTTGGCGAGTCGCTTGCACCGGCCCTGTTGCTGCCAGCTGGAGCGCTAAGCTCGGCAGCTTCATAAGAGGAGGCGTATGCGAAGCGTTATCGTCTCTTTTCTCGCAACTTCTATCGTCGTACTAGGTCCGGCCGAGGTGCTCACGACCGCTGCGACGGCTTCCGAGACACGGTATAGAGAGGTGACAGTTCCAGCCGGAACCACACTCAGCCTTGTGTTGAGCTCAGGCGTGTCCTCGAAGGGCAGCTCGGTGGAGGACGCGGTCAATGCTACGTTGCGGCGTCCCGTTGTGGTGCGGGGCGCCTCCGTGTTGCCGGCGGGTGCGCCTGTGAGCGGTTACGTTACCGAGGCCACGCGATCCGGTCGCGTCAAGGGTCGCGCGCGCGTTGGCGTTCGCTTTACCTCCCTCCGCGCCAACGGCACCCGCTACAGCATTCACACGACGACGATTGCGCGTCAGGCACCCGGCACGAAAAAACAAGACGCGGTGAAGATTGGCGTTGGTGCAGGCGCGGGCGCGGTGGTCGGTGCGATCGCGGGCGGCAAGAAAGGCGCGGCGATTGGCAGCGCGGCTGGAGCGGGAGGCGGGACGGGCGTTGTGCTCGCCACGCGCGGCAAAGAGGTGGCGTTGCCGCGCGGCACAGTCGTGACCACGCGGCTCACGTCGCCGATCGCCGTTCGCGTTCCCATCTCTTGATCTTTCATGGCGGTCCGTGGTTCCGTGTAGCGGTGATCAGACTTCACGGAACCACGGCGCTCGCTGTCGCCTGCACCACGCTCGCTCTCACGAACGGCTGGCGCGCCCATGCCGATCCGCTGGTTCATACCTTTTCGATCGTCGCGCGCGACCCGTCCACCGGTGAGATCGGCGTCGCTGTCCAGTCGCACTGGTTCTCTGTGGGCTCGATCGTGACCTGGGCGGAAGCGGGCGTTGGCGCCGTCGCCACGCAGTCGTTTGTCGATCCCGCTTACGGCATGCGCGGTCTCGAGTTGATGCGCAACGGCGTGAGCGCGGCTGATGCGCTACGGCAACTGGTCAAGGCGGATCCGCAGCCAGACGGCCGGCAAGTGGCAATGGTAGATGCGCACGGACGTGTGGACGCGTACACGGGCAAAGCCGCAATCGCCGCCGCCGGTCATTACGTGGGTTCGGGCTACTCGGTTCAAGCAAACATGATGGCCAACGACAAAGTGTGGCCGGCCATGTCGCGCGCGTACGAGACTGTGGCAGGCGATCTTGCCGATCGCTTGATGGCGGCGCTCGACGCCGCGCAGACAGTCGGCGGCGACGTGCGCGGCAAACAGTCGGCGGCACTGCTGGTGGTGAAAGCGAAAGGGAGCGGCCGTCCCTGGTCGGGGGCCGATCGCCTGTTCGATTTGCGCGTCGAGGATCATCCGGAGCCGCTGAAAGAATTGCGGCGGCTGGTGCGTTTTCAGCGCGCGTACAACCACGCGAATCACGGCGACGAGCTGATGACTGAAAAGCGCATCGAAGACGCGCTCAAGGAATACGCCGCTGCCAGCCGGCTCGCGCCTGAAGTGCTGGAGCTGCCGTTCCGGCATGCGGTCACGCTGGCGTCGATCGGCCGCGAAGCAGAGGCGCAACCGATCTTCAAGCAAGTGTTCGCGAAGGAACCGATCTGGGCCGAACTGCTGCTGCGTCTGCCCGCTGCCGGCCTGTTCCCAAACGATCAGGCGCTTCTCGCCCGCATCCGCGCGCTGGCGCCACGTGTGCAGAAACACTGATCGCGATGCATCTGCCGCTGCAATCGTGCACGGTGCGCCGGTGGGATCCGGACGACCTTTCTGCGCTGGTGCGGCACGCCAACGATCGCGACGTGTGGATTCAACTGCGCGATCGATTTCCATATCCGTATCTCGAGGCGCACGGGCGCAAGTTTCTCGAGTACGTGGGGAAACAGTCGCCGGCGCTCGTCTGGGCGATTGAAGTGGATGGCGAGGCGGCCGGGGGGATTGGCCTCGAGTTGCAATCCGACGTCGAACGTGTCTCTGCTGAAATCGGCTACTGGCTCGGTCGCGCGTATTGGGGCCGAGGCGTGATGACCGAAGCGGTGACGGCGATCACGCCCGAAATATTCCGGCGGTTTGATCTGCTGCGCATCTTCGCGCTGCCGTTCGCCGACAACCCAGGGTCGATTCGCGTGCTCCAGAAGGCGGGCTACTCACTCGAGGGCCGGTTGCCGCAAAGCAGCGTTAAAGACGGCCGCGTCCGCGATCAGCTGCTGTTCGGCGCCTACCGGGCGCTGCGTTAGACTCTTGCAAGACGAATACAAGCGGATTCTCAAGCTGTTTGAAGAAAACCTGAAGAACGGCACGCCGCGCACCACTGCGACGTACAATTGACCGCATGTGTCCTGGACTCCAAGAACTGGTTGCGCGGCTCGACGAAGCGGTTGCCGCGCGCTCGCCTGAGGCCATCACGGCGCGTGTGAAGGCGGATCTCGAGGATCTGCTCGGTCGATCCGTGTTGGTGCTGCCCGATCGGTTCCGCCAGACCCGATCGGACTACTACGCGCGGCGATTGCTGTATCAAGATCCCGAGCAGCGATATACCGCAGTCGTCATGACATGGGGACCCGGGCAGGGCACGCCCGTCCACGATCATGGCGGCCTGTGGTGCGTGGAAGGCGTCGTGGAAGGCGAGATGGCGGTGACGCAGTACGATGTGCAGCCCGAGGCTGACGGGTTCCGCGTCCGCGCCATTGGCGCTCCAATCGCGGCTGGCGTCGGCACGGCGGGACGATTGATTCCGCCAACGGATTATCACGTGCTCGCCAACGCGCAGCCGGACGCCACGTCGCTCACGCTTCATGTCTACGGCGGCAATCTGGACGGCTGCAGAATCTTCGTGCCGCGCGAAGATGGACGATATCAGCAGAGCATCCGCGCGCTCCGTTACCACGAGTGAAAACCATCGACCTGCATTTTCAGGGCCGGTCGCGCGTGATCGCGACCGCCGTTCTCAAAGGTCCGTCTGGAATCGCGTTGATCGATCCCGGTCCGTCGAGCACGCTGCACACGCTCGAGTCCGGTTTACAGGCGCTCGGTCACGAGTTGAAGGACGTCAAGGCGCTTCTGCTCACGCACATCCATCTCGATCACGCCGGTGCGAGCGGAACCCTCGCCGCACGATTGCCGGGCGTGCCGGTCTATGTGCATCAGCGCGGCGCGCCGCACATGGCCGATCCCACCAAGCTAATGGACAGCGCGCGCCGGCTGTACGGGGATCACATGGACGAACTCTGGGGCGAGATGCGTCCCGTATCTGCCGATCGTTTGCACGTGCTCACCGGCGGTGAGCGGCTCGATCTCACCGGGCGGACGCTGCAGGTGGCATATACGCCAGGTCACGCGTCGCATCACGTCAGCTATCTCGATCATTCCAGCGGCGTTGCCTACGTGGGCGATACCGCCGGCATCCGCCGCGTGCGCGATTACATCGTGGCGCCGACACCGCCTCCTGACATCGACCTCGAAGCGTGGGCGGCCAGCCTGCAGACAATCGAGAGCTGGCGACCATCAGCGCTCTATCTCACGCACTTTGGTCGTGCGCACGACGTGGCCGATCATCTGCGCCGCTTTCGCCAGGTGCTGGACACCTCGGCGCGCCGCGTGAAAGCCACGTTGGCGACCGAGGGAACGGACGACGATCGAATCAAGCGCTACGTCGAGGAGATGCGCGCGGACATCGCGCGCGACATGCCCGAAGACGAAGCACGCTCGTTCGAAACCGCCGCGCCGTTCGATCAATTGTGGTTAGGGCTCGCGCGCTACTGGCGCAAACGCGCCGCGTAATTACGCTCACTTGGTCAACGGTCTCGTACGTGAACTCAACACGGTCGGCCCGGCAATGAGTTTTCGAACCTCGTTCTAAGCCTGTTGCAGAAGGAGCAGCGCATCTCACGCGGCTCGGGATCGCGCCGACGAGCATCGTCTCAACGGAATCAGCTTTGCGTTTGCACCAGCGAACCATTGGCCATCACGCAGATTTTTCGAGCTGTCTCTCCCGAAGATAGAGGAAGAGCGGCAAACCCAGCGACACGCCCACCGCGAGGTTCGCGACCACGGGCGCCCAGAGGTGACGCATCCCCAATCTTCGACCTTCAGTGAAGACGAGTACCCACAGGACGATCGATGAGACGATCACGTCGAGGACGAAGAACGCGCTCGCATGGCTGCGGAAGAGTTGATCGTGAAATACCCGTAGGTCTAAACCGTTGTCGCGCAGGAATTCGATGAACTGAAGGTAGGGCCACACGGTGCCAAGGACGCACAGCGCCAGGTAGACGTATTTCAGCTTCATATATCGATCTCAAGTCACGGTTTGCGAGATCGCAGTCCTTCGAATCCAAATCGGTGCAATTTGCCGTTCCCCGTTCCGCGTACTCCGCGCAATCCGCGCAGGCCTTCCGAACCGTGTAGTGGTCACTGCACTGTGGCGACCGCGGTCCGAATCTGCGAAGTCGGCTTCGGCGAAACCCAGGCGAACACCAGCTCGTTGCCCGTGCGCACCATTCGCGCGTAGCCGCTCGCGCGATCGGCGGTCGTGGCGGCGATGGTCACGTACGGCTCGCGCGTGCCGTCGGCGTTCACAACCCGCGCGCGCAGCTCGGAGCCGTTATCAAGATGCTCTATCCACATGACAACCGCGCGGCCGTCTTCCAGCATCACAGCGTCGACGCGGCCGAGCGATTTTGATTCGTCCACGCGGATCGGCGCTGCCCAGGTGTTGCCCGCATCGGATGAGAACGCGACGTTGACGCGCGGCCGGTCGCCTTCGGCAGTGAACCACGCCAGCGCCACGCGATCCCCGGTGGCGGCAAGCGCAGGTCCGTTTACAGGGCACGCGTTGAGGTTCCAGTTGTCGGCATGTACGAGCGCCGGTTCTTGCCACTGGCCGTTCTCGAGGCGAATCACACCGATGTCGCGCACCTCGCGATCCGACCGATCACGGTAGGCAACGACCGCGCCGCGGGTCGTCGCGACGGCCGTCGTCGGGCAGCACTCGCAAACGCGCCCATCGAGTTTCACCTCTTCACCGATGGTGCCGTCAGGCGCGATGCGCGTGGCACGGAGGGTCATCGATCCGCGCGGTTCGGCGTTGTGATCGCCACCATGGCTCGAGTCGTGCGAACCGATCGTCTCCCGCCCGTCCAGCCACACCACGCCGGTGCCGCCGCCTGGCCATTCGAAGAACGACGCGAACCCGTGCTCGGCGTTTGTCCCATCGCGATGCGGCGCCGCATCGGCCGACCAGTTCTTACCCTGGGCGTCCGACGTCGAGATGCGCACGTCGTAGGCGTAGTGACCCGGACCGTTGTATTGCAGCCAATGCGCCGCCAGCTTTCCACCGCCCATCGGGAACACCGACGGGACGTCCGCCCAGTTCACGAAGAACCGATCGCGTTCGACGATCGTGCTCGGCTCGGTCCACCGATCCCCATCGCGATACGCGTAGCGGAACGCGCGCGAGGTGGTCTTGCCCGCATCCTCGAGCCAGCTGAGAACGACACGTCCGTCGTGATCGACGACGAGTTGCGGTTGTGCGCGTGGCGCTGCCGCTGGAGTGGGAAGCGCGCGTAGCGGGGCGATTGACTGTGGAACGCGCGCCGCGGTCATCCAGACGATGACGACCGCAGCGGCGATGGCGACTGCTGAGAGTTTGATCAACTGGCGACGGCCATGCGCGCGGGGGCGGCATGGCTGACACCAGCATTGTGCTGCGGCTCCACCAGGAAGCGCAATGCGTAGCCCGACGGCGTGCCCGTGGTAGACCGGCACGGGCCCACACGCCACACCGCGGAGAGGACACGCCCTTCGCGCAGCCGATTCGGAACGCCTTCGGCGTCGCGCGCGCCGCGTTCGAGTTGCACGTGCACGAGCCGATAGAGAGGAATCGCGGCCGCCCCGTCCGCTTCGACGAAGACCCCGGCCTCACTGATGTCGCGGGTCGTCACCGAGGCGAAGCGAATAGCGCCCGAGGCATCTTTCCAGGTCAGGCGCGCGGCAAGTGACAGGCGCCGACGCTCAGATGAGCGCTGGCGAGTGAGTGGCGTCAGACGTGTATCGGCCACAGTGTCCCCCAAGGAATTCGGTTGGTTGGTGGAGAGAGCGCGCAGAACGAGCGCTTCCTCGCGTTGCGCACTATTCCAAACTTCAGGCCGAATCTGCGTGCAACGACTTACACTGGATATCTTGTGTCGTTGAGATGTAAATAGATGACTTTAAATGACAGAACGTCGAGCTATTTCCGAACACAGCGAGAATACCTAGTATCCAGCGCGACCGGTAACCGGCTACTTAGTATTCATTTCTGCTGGGCTTTCCAAGCCGAGCCGCCTCAACTTTAGGTAAAGTCCGCGACGAGTAAGTCCGAGGGAGCGGGCGCTCTCGGAAATATTGCCGCGGTGGCGGGCGAGCGTGTCTCGAATAAGATCCCGTTCGATATCGTCAACGACGGAGGCGAGCGTTTGCCCGCCGCGGAGCGCGATTCTCGGTGGGCCAGACGTTTGCCCGGAAGGCGTCGGCTGCTGCTCGCTGAGGTCAGGCGAGAGGTGTTCCGGCGCAATCAGGCCCCCGGCCGGCGCCATGGCGACCGCCCGCTGGACTTCATTGCGGAGCTGCCGGACGTTGCCCGGCCACCAATAGCTGGCGAACAGTCCGAGTACATCTGAACTGAGCTGAATATCAGGTTTGCCCAACCGCTCGGAGGCTTCGCGCAGGAAAAACGTGCTCAGATGCGGTATTTCCTCGCGCCGCTGGCGCAGCGGCGGCACGTGAATGCGAATCACGCTCAAGCGGTAATACAAGTCTTCGCGAAACTTCCCCTCGGCCACCCGTTGCTCGAGATCAGCGTTGGTGGCGGTGATCACACGGACATCGACACGCTGCGGCCGCGTCTCGCCAACAGGCATGATCTCGCCCTGTTCGAGAAAGCGCAAAAGCTTTGGTTGGACGTCGAGCGGAAGATCGCCAACTTCGTCGAGGAACAGCGTGCCGCCCGCCGCCGTGCGCACCAGTCCCGGTTGATCCGAGACAGCGCCGGTGAACGCGCCGCGCCGATGCCCGAAAAGCTGGCTGTCCGCGAGTTCGCGCGTCGTGGTCGTGCAGTTATAGGGAAGAAACACGGCGGCGCTGCGTGGCGAACCGACATGGATTGCGCGCGCCACCAACTCTTTGCCTGTGCCGCTCTCACCGGTGATGAGGACGGTCAGGTCGTTGCCCTGCAGGCGCTGAATCTGATCGACGACGCGTGACATGGCGGCGCTCGCGCAGACGAAGCCGGGGAGCAGCGGTTCCAGCGGACGTTCCGTGGGCGCGTCCGCCGCTTGCGTCGGCCGCTCGCGCGCCCCGCACAAATCGAACCCTTGCCGCGCCACCGCGGCCATCATGCGAGTGCGGCGCAACACATGCGGACTCATCGCGCGGTTGGACGCCACCACCAGCAGACGTGGTCCCTCGGGTTCGCGTCCGATGTTCTCGATGACCACGCCGTTGCCGTTGGCGTTGCCTTGCACGGCGTTGCGCGCGACAGAGCGCGCAGCGTCGACATCCGATCCGCTGTGCGCAATCAGTCGGATGTCACCTCCAGACAGCTGCGCAAACACAACGACAACATCGGCGGCGACTGCTTCGAGCACCGCTGCGGTCAGCTCGCGCGCGAGCAACTCGGGAAGAATCGCGGCATCCACGAGCCGTCGCACCAACGCGTCGTCGGCATCGGCGGGGGAGCCGACGTATTCGCCAGTGCCGACCGGCAGCGGCGCTGACATCGCCGCGGCCGCCTCTTCGAGATCGCGCTGCGCGCCGAGCGACTTGAACACCTGCGCCGCCTGCTCGAAGTGGCGATCGGCGGTCGAACGTGCGCCGACGTGCGCCGCGAGACGGCCGAGCGCGAGCTGACTGACGCCTGATTGATAGCGTTCGCCGACGAGCTCGAAGACACTCGAGCTCTGCGCGATATCGTGATACGCCTCGGTCGTGCGGTTTTGACGAGAGCGCAGATCGCCGCGCAGCCGCAGGAACTCACCCCAGGCGCCAGGCATGTTGCGCGCATCCACCCGGCTCTCGACGTGATCGAGCCGATGCTCCGCCTCTTCGAGCCGATTTGCGGCGAGCAGCGCCTCGACGGCGATCAGCTCCGCTTCGATCACTTCGGCCGGCGGCGCCACCAACGAACGCGCGATTTCGTCGGCGATCGCAAGCGCGGCGTCGGGAGTGCCGCGACGTGTGGCGAGGCGCGCCGAGATGATGCGCACCGACCACTCGTACCACGAGCTGGTTTGACGTCCATACGCGCCATACGCTTCGGCGGCGCGGTGAAGATATTCGGACGCATGCTCGTAGTCGCCGCGCATCAGCGACATCTGCGCCAGCGTGTCGTAGACGGCGCCGGTGGTCTCGTGAAACTGCACGGCGCTCCGCACCTGCAGCGCGCGGTGCAGCACCGTTTCGGCGCGCGTGAGGTTGCCCATGCGCACGCAGATCTGTCCAAGTGTGGCGAGGGACACGGCAAGGCCGGGAGGCTGGCCGAGTCCCTCCTGCAAGGCGACGGCGCGCTCCGCGAGCGCGTAAGCTTGCTCGTAGCGATGGCGCAGCATCGCGACAATCGCCTGATTGCCGCAGACTGTGGCGAGGACATCGTCCGCCGAGAGCGAGGTGGCTTGCCGCTCGGCCTGACGCAACGCGGCGGTGGCTTCGTCGTAGCGGCCACTCTGCGCGAGCATCGTGCCGGATAGCGCATGCACCTGCGCCAGGTGGCGCCGGTCGCCGGCGGCATGCAGCGCCGCGGCGGCTTCGGCGATGTGCTCGCGCACGATGGTCATGTCGCCGACTTGCTTGTAGCAGAGCGCGAGTTCGTAGTGCGCGCGCCCGATCGCGCGCGAATCGTGCGCAATCTGCGCCTGCTTGAGCGCGCGGCCATGGAGCGCGATCGCGCGCGATTGTTCACCCCGGCCGAACGCCACGCGACCGTGTAGGCGCCACAGAGTAGACAGCAGAACCGGTGGAACGGCCTCACGAATCGTGTCGGGTGACCGCCCCAAGACGGTGTTCGCTTGGGACAGATCGCCCAACAGCAAAAGCGCCTCTGCCAGCGAGCACTTGATTGCGAGCTCGTCGTCTTTTTTGAGGGACGTTTGGAGAATGGGAGAAAGAATCTCGACTGCCGCAGGCGCCTGTCCACGCTCGAGATGGCCAGTGGCGCGCGACAGCACGGCCTGCATGGGGGAACTCACCACGGGCGAGAGTATACCAAGTATCCAGAGGGGCGGAGGTTTCCAAGGTCCCGAGGGTCCCCAACCCCGGAACCGTGTAGTGTTATTGTGCTTATAGCTTGCAGCTTCAGTTCGCCGGCCGCTCCGAACGCGGCCCTCGCTCCCTCAACCAAGACTCCTTCTTCTGCGACTCGGCGCTCGGGCTGTTTGTCGTCGCCGACGGCATGGGTGGCCACAACGCGGGCGAAGTTGCGTCCCGGCTCGCTGTAGAAACCGTGGTGCAGTTCGTCAACGCCACGGCGACCAGCCGGGACCTGACGTGGCCGTTTGCGCTCAATCCCAAATTGTCGATTGCGGCCAATCGCTTGTCAGTGGCGCTGCGTCTGGCGAACCAGCGCGTCTACGATGCCGGTCACTCCGAAATGCAGTTCGCCGGGATGGGCACCACGCTAGTTGCGGCGCTCGTCGATGCGGAGCGTATGGTGATCGCGCACGTGGGCGACAGCCGGGCCTATCGTTTTCACGCAGGATGCCTCGAGCAGATGACACGCGACCATACATGGGTCGCCGCTATGCGGGCCGCCGAACCCAACGCCCGTACCGACGATCATCCAATGCGGCACGTGTTGACGAACGGAATCGGGATGCGTCAGGACGTTACGCCCGTCGTCAGCGAGCATCACATCGCCAGGGGCGACAGCTGGGTGTTGTGCTCGGATGGCGTGCACGGCTACATCGACGACGATGTGTTGACGGATGCGCTGGGCCGGGCCTCGCCTGCCGCTGCCGCGGACGGCGCCGTTCGCGCCGCGCTTGACGCCGGTGGCTGCGACAATGCAACTGTGGTGGTGGTGCGGTTCGTATAATCAAAGAGTGCTTCCGCGCCTGATTCTGCTCGTGCTTTTGTGCGCGATAGGCTCTGCGGCCTGTGCGTCCGACAAGATTGAGCCGCCGCGCAGCGACACACGAGCTGAAGCCGCCGCGCCGACGGGTCGCAGGACGCCGCGGACCCCCGTGGACAACTCGCCCCGCGTGATTTTCCTCGGCGACAGTCTCACCGCGGGTCTCGGACTCGACATCGACGACAGCTTTCCAGCATTAGTCGATCAGCGTCTGAAGGCGGCCGGTTATCACTATTCGGTCGTCAACGCCGGTGTTTCGGGCGACACGTCAGCGGGCGGATTGCGCCGCCTCGAATGGGCACTGGGCGAAGGCGATCCACGCATCCTCGTTGTGGCGCTCGGCGGCAACGACGGTCTGCGCGGGTTGCCCGCGGCTGAACTCGAGAAGAACGTTGCAGCGATCATCGAGGCCGCGCAACGCCGCGGGCTCGCGGTGATTCTCGCCGGCATGGAGGCGCCGCCGAATTACGGACCGGAGTATACGGCCGCGTTTCGAAACACGTATTCGTATCTCGCCAAACAGTACGACGTGCCGCTGATCCCGTTTCTGTTGCAAGGGGTCGCCGGCGATCCCGCGTTCAATCAGGCCGATGGGATTCATCCCAACGAGCGCGGTGCCCGTGTCGTGGCTGAACTCGTGTGGCGGACGCTCGAACCGGTCGTGAAGAAAGATCAGGCCGCCAGATGATTGTGCTGCGCGGCGTCAGCAAGACCGTGCAGAGCGGCGATCGGCCGCTCACCATCCTCCATCCAATCGATCTCGCCGTGCCTGCCGGGCAATGTCTCGCGATTGTGGGACCGTCCGGAAGCGGAAAGTCCACGCTGCTCGGGCTCATCGCCGGCCTCGATGCGCCCTCGTCGGGCCACATCCTGATCGATGGCGTGGACATCACCACGCTCGACGAAGATGCGCTTGCGCGTCTGCGCGGCGAGAAGATCGGGTTCGTCTTTCAGTTTTTTCACCTTGTCCCGTCGCTCACCGCACTCGAGAACATCCTCATTCCGATGGAGATCGCCGGCCGACGGGACGCCAACTTCCGGGCGCCCATGTTGCTCGACGAGGTCGGGCTGCGCGATCGCGGACATCACTACCCGTCGCAGCTCTCTGGTGGAGAACAGCAGCGCATTGCCATCGCGCGTGCGCTCGCAAACGACCCGCCGCTCATTCTTGCGGATGAGCCGACTGGCAACCTCGACAGCACGAACGGGCGCCACATCCTCGATCTGCTGCTGAAAGTGCGGCGGGCGCGCGGCGTCACGCTCGTGCTCGTGACGCACGATCGATCGATTGCCGCTATCGCGGACGTGCAGCTCACGTTACGCGATGGGCAAGCGGTCAGCGATGAGACCACCGCGGCGGCCTTGGGGGTCGTGCAGTGAGCTTCATTGCCGCGATGACGCTGCGCGAAATGCGCGCCTCGTGGCGCCGGCTGCTGTTTTTCTTCCTGTGCCTTTCAATCGGCGTCGGCGCGATCGTCGCGATCAGATCGGTCATTCAGAGTGTGCGCGCGGTGTTCGATGGCGAAGCACGATCGCTTCTGACCGCTGACGCGATCATTTCGAGCAACCGGCCGTTCACGGACGACCTCACGCGCACGATCGACCAACGCCTGGGTGAGGCCCGGGCAACGAGCGTCTCGTCGGTCGAAGTCGGGACGATGGTGAGGCCGGTGGACCGCACTGGAGTCGCGCGCATGGTGGAGTTGCGCGCCGTCGAGGAGGGTTTTCCGTTCTACGGCGCGCTGAAGCTCGAAGGCCAGCCCTTTCACCACGGGCTGCTCCGCAACTTCGGCGCGCTGGTCCGTCCCGAATTGCTGGCGCAACTCGGGATGACGGTCGGCGATCGGTTGATGATCGGCAAGCACGAGTTCACGGTCCGCGGCGTCATCGAAGCGGAGCCTGGCCGGCGGCTGGGCGCGTTCAGCCTCGGGCCGCGTGTGTTTGTCGATCTCGCGGATCTTCGCCAGACTGGGCTGCTTGGTTTTGGGAGCCGTGCGAGCTATCAGCGCCTGCTGAAGGTTCCGAATGATCAGTTGGATGCGCTCGTGCAGCGACTGCGCGGCGATTTCCGGAACTCGTTTGCGCGAGTGAGGTCGTACAAGGCGACGGAAGACGACATCGGCGAAGACTTCACGAGAGCGGAGAACTATCTGAGCCTCGTCGGCCTGGTGATCGTGATTCTGGGCGGCATTGGCGTGTCGAGCGTGACGCGCGTATTCGTGCAGCAGAAAATCCGCAGCATCGCGATTCTGAAGTGTGTCGGTGGACGATCGTGGCAGTTGCTTGCGATTTATATGGCGCAAGTGATCGCGCTCGGGATCGCCGGCAGTGCGTTTGGCGTGGTGCTCGCCGGCGTGGCGATTCGCGCCATTCCTTCGACGCTGGCGGCCGCGGCTACGCCCGGAGTCATCGTGAACTACGGCCTGACCGGGCCTGCGGTACTGCAGGGATTTGGCATCGGGCTGCTAGTTGCCGTTCTCTTCTCGATGGTGCCGTTGCTGGACGTCCGGCACGTCAAGCCGTCGTTACTGCTGCGAGCAGAACAGACGTCGCGGAGGCCCGACCTGCTTCAGATCGTCATCACGCTGGTTGTCGTCGTCGGTCTCGTCGCGCTCACGGTGTGGCAGGCGGGATCGCTACGCGTCGGCCTCGTTGTCGCGGTCGGGTTTGCGGCGACGGCTGCGATTCTTCACCTCGCCGGCATTCTCCTGATCAAGGCCATCGCGCCGCTTGCACATACGCGCTGGTTCGCGCTACGCCATGCGGTGCTGCAGCTCAGTCGCCCGGGCAGCCAGGCGCGTATTGTGCTTCTCGCCGTCGGCCTTGGCAGCTTCTTCATCGTCGGCGTGCGCTCGCTGCAGGAAAGTCTCATCCGCGAGTTCACGGTCAACATTTCTCCCGAGTCGCCGGATATGTTTCTGCTCGACATCCAGCAGGATCAGTCCGCCGGCGTGCGATCGCTCCTCGAAAGGTACAAGCGGCCGGGAACCGACGTCCGGGTGATACCGGTCCTGCGTGCTCGTGTCACCGGCATCGAGGGCACGGAAGTGGCACTCGAGAATTACGAGGACGTGCGCGGCCGCGGCTCGCTGGCACGCGAATACACGATTACCTATCGACCGTCGCTGGAGCGGAACGAGAAAGTGGTCGCAGGTAAGTTTTGGGACAAGACGGCGGGCGCTGTTGACCCTGCTGACGTTGGCGAGGTCTCGATCGAAGAATCGCTCCGCGAGCGCTTCCGGATCAACGTCGGCGACGCGATGCGCTTCGACGTGATGGGCCGGACGATCAGCGCGCGCGTGACGAGCGTGCGCCATGTCGAGTGGTCCGACAGCCGCGCCGGCGGGTTCATGTTCGTGTTCCGCCCGGGCCTGTTCGAGAACGCGCCGCACGGCGCGATCTCGTTCTTCCGCGGCCCCGATGAGCCGCGGACGCGGGCCGCGCTCCAGGGCGAGCTCGTGGCGAAATATCCCAACGTTTCGGTCATCGATGGCCGCGAAATGCTCAACGCCATCCGCACCGTGATTGACAACGTCACGCTGGCGGTCACCGTGGTCGGCACGCTGGTGATGTTCAGCGGGCTGTTGATCCTGGTCGGCGCCGTCGCCATGACCAAGTTCCGGCGCATCTACGAAGCGGCGATCTTCAAGACCCTTGGCGCCACGCGCGGCATGATTGCCAGCGTGCTGCTGCTCGAATACGGCGTACTGGGCGCGCTCGCCGGCACGATTGGTTCGCTCGGCGCGATCGCGTTGACCTGGGGCATCAGCCGCTTCGCGCTCGATATTCCGTGGCGCGCGCTGCCGCTGGTGAGCGCGAGCGGCATCGCCGTGAGCGCGTTGCTCGTGGCGGCGGTTGGCGTGATGGCGTCCTGGGAAGTGCTGCAGCGCAAGCCACTGGCCACGCTCCGCGCGGAATAGGGACGCGGGTGGAACGCAGATGGGAACGCAGATGAGAAAAGATGGGAACGCAGATGAAACGCAGATAAAAGGCGGATACTGACTTCTGGCCACTGTGTTCATCTGGGGCTCGCCTCGGCGGACATCCTCGACCAAGCGGCGTGCTATGATGACCTCTTAGCTTGTCCGGCGTGCGCCGGGCAGTGGGAGTAAGTGAAGATGAACGTTGCGACCTACCGCGACGCCCTGCTGACAAAGCGGGCTGAACTCGAGCAGACCGCTGGCTTGCGCCCCCTGCAAACCTCGATGGAGCACAACAACGGGCGTCAGGGGGACATGGCCGATCAGGCCGCCGGCAACAACGAGGTGCACATTCAGCTGCGCCTCAAACAGACCGACGCCAAAATTCTGCAGGCCATCGACGAAGCGCTCACGCGCATCGAAAAAGGCACGTTTGGAATCTGTCGCGACTGCGGCGAGCCGATCGCCGAGGCGCGCTTGAACGCGATTCCATGGACGCGGGTGTGCATCACCTGCAAGGAAAAACAGAAAGGCTGACAGCAGCAGGCGTGACTCCAACCGAACTGCAACAGCTGCTGCAGGAGTTTTACGTCGAACGGCTCGCGCTCTTGATGCGTCACGAGGCGGCAGCACGATTTGTCACCGATTACGACGTCAACAACGCCTACCAAAACGTCATCAGCCGGGAGGAAACGTATATCTCCTGGCTACAGCACGCGCTCGTTGATCTCGGCGCCGAACTGCCGGCCACGCCGGCGGCCGAGGACGTGAAGCCGTCGCGCAAAGGCGCCGCGGCCGTCCTCGAACTCGCGGGCGAGGACGCGCGCCGCAACAAGCAGTTCGTCGACAAGTGGCGCGAGCGCATCGAGCAGGTGACGCACGCGCGCCATCAGGGCATGCTGCGCGTCATCCTCGGCGAGATGCTCGAGCATGAGCGATTGTTCGAACAGGCATCTCAGGGACGCACCGACATCATCGGAAAGCCGATGACCATTCACGAACGGCGCGGCAAGGTCCTCGCCGATCGATGGGTTGGGGACTAGTTCAGCGGTCAGCGCTCAGCTTTCAGCTGTCAGCAAAAGCACTTGTAAAGCTGAAAGCTCCGCGCTGAGAGCTGAGAGCCGAGAGCTGAGAGCTGAATGCCTCCTGTCGCGATAGCGCTTGGCAGCAATCTTGGCGATCGTGTCGCCCACCTGACATTTGCCGCCGGTCGGCTGCGCGAATTCCTCGCCGGGTTTCGTCTCTCCTCATTTCACGAAACAGAGCCGGTGGGCGTCGCCGGGCAGGCGCGCTTTCTCAACGCCGCGGCGATTGGCGAGACAGCGCTTTCTGCGGGCGAACTGCTGCAGCGGCTCCTTGCGATTGAGAACGAGCGCGGCCGCCAGCGGCCGTACGCCGGAGCGGCGCGCACACTCGATCTCGATTTGATTCTCTACGGGGATGAGGTGATCGAGGAACCCCGTTTGCTGGTTCCTCATCCACGATTTCGCGAACGGCTATTCGTGCTGGAGCCGTTGGTGGAACTCGCCCCCGATTGGGTGGAGCCGATCACCGGCACGACAATTCGCGACTTGTTTCTTCGCCGTGCGTCGCGACGCGACAGTCGACAGGTGCCAATCGACGGTTCGTAGGTCCGGCCTTCGCTCGCTCAACGGTTCGAGCTTCGGGCTGGGCGAGATTTCGTTCTTGGTTCTCGCTCTTGGTTCTACTGCGCGGTTCCGCCGGCAGGCTGAGCGCGCTTAAAAATGCCGCGCCAGCCTTCCTCGAACAACGTGTACATCGCCGGCACGAAGACCAGCGTGATCAACGTCGACGTGAGCAGGCCGCCGATGACGACGCGCGCGAGCGGCACCTGCAGCTCGGAGCCTTCGCCGATCCCCAGCGACATCGGCACCAGACCCAGCATGGTGCAGCCCGCCGTCATCAGAATCGGTCGCAGGCGGTGCCGTCCCGCGGTCTCGATGGCCGGGCGGACGGGCATCTTGTCGCGGTGCCGCAGCGTGTTGGCGTAATCGACCAGCAGAATCGCGTTACTCACGACGATGCCGGCCAGCATGATGACTCCGATGTAAGCCTGCATGCTGAACGGCGTATTCGTCAGCAGAAGCGCACCGACCACGCCGATGGCCGCGAGCGGAATCGAGAACATGATGATGAACGGGTCGCGCAGCGACTCGTACTGCGACGCCATCACGGTGTAGACGAGCACGATCGCGAGAATCAGCACGAGCTGCAGCTCGCGGAACGAACGCGCCTGCTCCTCGACCTCGTTGCCGAAGCCGGCCGAGAATTCGCGCGGCAGCTGCAACTCGCCCAGACGAGCGCGGACCGCATCCACGGCTTGGCTGAGCGTGGTCTCAACCTCGGCGTTCACACGCTGGATGCGCTCCTGGTTCTTGCGCTCGATCTGCACCGGACCCTGTTCGCGCGAGGTCGCCATGACGCTGCGCGCGGGCAGCACCTGCCCTTTGGGCGTGTCGATCAACACATCGCCGACCGACGCGAGCTCGTTGCGATCCTCTTCGCGCAGGCGGACGACGATCGGGTACTCGTTGCCGCCCTCGCGGAACATCGCCGCCTGCGTGCCGGCGAGATTCGTCCGGATCGTATTGGCCACCCCCGTGACGGTCATCCCGAACAGCGCTGCTTTGTCGCGGTCGACGATGACGGCGATCTCGGGCCGCCCCTCCTCGCGGCCCACGCGCGAGTCGGCGATG
The DNA here is from genome assembly GCA_046726375.1 of Acidobacteriota bacterium. GTDB lineage: Bacteria > Acidobacteriota > Vicinamibacteria > Vicinamibacterales > UBA2999 > DASPWV01. The sequence goes on along the minus strand of JBKPAJ010000062.1, from coordinate 24,024 downwards.
CCAGGCGTGGAATCGAGCAGCGTTTTCACGTCCTGCGCGACCCGCCGCGATTCCTCGAGATCGTGACCCCGGATTTCCACCGCGAACCGGCCGTCCTGATTCTGTCCGCCGCCGCCGGGCATGCCGCGCATCTGCTGACCGCCGGACGGTCGCGCGCGCACAATCACGCCAGGCAACCCTGCCAGATCCCGGCGCAGCGCCATGGCAATCTGCTCGCTCGAGCGTCGGCGCTCGTCTTTCGGCACCAGACGAACGTTGACGTTGCCGCGGTTGCCACCGCCGCCGAAGCCGCCGCCGCCCATCCCGCCTCCGCCGTTGGCCGAGGTGATGAGCATCGTCGCCTCGGGCACGAGCTCGCGGATGCGCTCCTCGAGCAGAATCAACACTTCTTCGGTGCGCTCGATCCGCGTGCCTACCGCGAGTTCGGCGTCCACCGTCACTTCGCCTTCATCCGTGATGGGTTGCAGCTCGAAACCGACGCGCTGCAGGAGCACGAGGGCAATCGCGAACAGCACCGCGCCGGTGGCAAACACCGTCGGCCGGTGCGCGAGCGCGGCGTGCAGGAAGCGCGCGTAGAGCCGGTCGATGCCGACGAGCACGTGATCGCTGAACCGATAGACCGAGCCGAGCACGCCCTTGCGGCCTTCACCGTGATCCGGCGGATCCAGGAAGCGCGAGCACAGCACCGGAACGATCGTGACCGCGACGAAGAGCGACATCGCCAGCGAGAACGAGACCACGGCCGCGAGCTGACCGAACATGATGCTCGACACTCCGGTGAGGAAGAGCATCGGCACGAACACGGCGATATGCGTCAGCGTCGAAGCGAGAATCGCCGACCATACCTCTTCGCTGCCGTCGATGGCCGCCGTCATCCGGTCTTTGCCCATCTCGAGATGGCGATACGTGTTCTCGAGCACGACGATCGCCGCGTCCACGATCATGCCGATGCCAAGCGCAAGACCGCCGAAGGTCATCGTGTTGAGCGTGTAGCCGCCGAAGTAGAGCAGCGCGAACGTGCCGATCACGGAGATCGGAATCGACGTGCAGATGATCATCGTCGACCGCACGTTGCGAAGGAACAGAAAGATGATCACCACGACCAGGACGCAGCCGATCGCCGCGTGCTCCTTCACGCTGTTGATCGCGCGCTCGATGAACTTGGACTGATCGTCGAGCACCGACAGGCGCACGCCGGGCACTTCCTGGTTGATGCGCTCGATTTCCCTCTTCACGGCCTGCGCAACCAGCACCGTGTTCTTGCCCGACTGCTTCTGGACACGCATGCGCACGCCAGGCCGGCCGTTGATGCGCGTGACGTTGCGGCGGTCCTCGGTGCCGTCATACACGTTGGCAATGTCTTTCAGGTACACCGGCACCGGCACGTCGCCGCGCGTGAAGACGATCAGGTTCTTGATGTCGTCGATGTCCTTGTACTGACCCGGGCTGCGCAGCAGGAACCGGCGGTCCGCGTCTTCAACTTCGCCGAGCGGGATGTTCTCGTTCTCCGATCGGATCGACTGCACGATGCGATCGACCGGCAGATTCATCGCCGTGACACGTTCCTTCGACAGATCGACACGAATCTGACGTCGCAGGCCGCCGTCGATCGTGACCGACGCGACACCCTCGGCACGCTCCAGGCGCGGCGACAGCTCGTTTTGCGCCATCTCACGCAACGTGACGGGATCGTAGTCGCCTTCGACGCCGATGCCCATGATCGGCATCGCGTTGGAGTCGAACTTGAACACGGTCGGCGCGTCCGCGTCCTCTGGGAGGCGAGCGCGGATGCGATCGATTCGGGTGCGGACCTCGTCTGCCGCTTCGCTCAAATCCGTGCCCCAGGCGAACTGCAGCCGGACGTTGCTGTTGCCCTCCGACGAAGTCGAATTGACCTGTTCGAGACCAGCGATCGCCGACACGGCTTGTTCGACCGGCCGCGTCACGAGCTCCTCCATTTCCAGCGGGCCGACACCCTGATAGTTGACGCGGACCGTGATGCTCGGGAATTCGCTTTCAGGCATCAGGTCCACCGGCAGTCGACCCAGCGAGATAGCGCCCAGCAGGATCACGACGAAGCTGATCATGAACATCGTAACCGGGCGATGGATGGCGAGGCGAGGAATGCTCATGGAGTCTCCGATACCAGTTACAGTTCAAAGTTCAACGTTAAAAGTTAGTTCCAAGTTGAAAGTTGTAAGTTCGAACAAGTCGTTCCAACTACTTCGCAACTGACCTTGCCAACTCAACTCGTTAACTTCCCCAACTAACTTTGAACTTTGAACTCACGCTATTGGTCGCTGTTGCTCGAGGCTCTGGCTTTGAGGCGGACGCCGGCCGGCGGGATTTTGTCCGTCCTGCTGCCCGCTGCCTTCCGGACGCTGCCCGCGACCGCGACCGCCGCGTTGTCCATCACCGCGTTGAATTCCCTCACCGGGCTGACCCTCGGGCCGCGTCAACCCCTGGCCCGGTTGGCGCTGTCCAAGGGCGCCCGCCGCACCTGCGCCCGCGCCAGGATCAGACGGCGTTCCGCGGCCGCCTGACGCGCCGGATCCTTCGCCGCGATTGCCGCGTCCGCCACGTCCGCCGCGGCCGCCCGGCCCGCCGGAGGCCCCGCCGGCAATCACCAATTGATCGTCGCGGCGAAGCGCGCTCGCGCCCGTTGAAACGATCACTTCACCCTCAGTCAGGCCCTCGAGGATTTCGGCCTGATCGTTGTTCTCGATCCCAACCTTGACCGCCTTGAACTTCGCGCGGCCGTCTTCGCTCGGCTGGTACACGCCGCGTTCGCCTTGCGAATCGATGAGCGCGATCTTCGGCACGACGAGCGCGTTTTGCTTGTCTTCGACCGTGAGATCGACGCGCGCGTACATACCGGGCTTGAGTCGAAACTGGGGATTGAGAATCTCGATTTCCATCGGCGCCGTGCGCGTCGATGGATCGAGCACCGGCGCCAGGCGCGCGATACGGCCGCTGAACTTTTCGCCCGGGAAAGCGTCCACTTCGACCTGCGCGCGGTCGCCGACGTTGACAGCTTTCAAATCCCTTTCCACGACGTTGGCCACGAGCCGGAGCGACGAGATATCGACCACCGACGCGACCGGCTGGTTTTGCGAGGCAAAGGCACCAACATCGAGATTACGGCGGCTCACGAAGCCATCCACCGGAGAGATTACGTTGGTGTTGGCCAGGTTGATCTTGAGCTCCTCGAGTCGCGCCTCCGATTGCGCGAGCTGGGCGCGCGCGAGGTCGAGCGCCGCGACCGCAGATATGTAGCGCGCTTCGGAGTCGTCGAGCGTCTGCTTGGGCAGCAACTGACGGCCGAACAGATTGCGCGAGCGCTCGACGTTGGTTTCCGCGAGATTGAGATCGGCCTCCCGCTGACGAATCGTGGCTTCCGCAACCTGATGCGAGGCCTGCGCCTGGCGCACCTGCTCGACGAGCTCGCGATCCTCGATTTTCGCCAGCACCTGTCCCCGGCGAATGCGATCGCCGAGCTTGACGCTGAGCGCCGTGATGCGGCCGGCTGCCCGCGGGACGACGTCGACGGTCTGCTCTCCGATCAGGTTGCCTACAACGGTCAATAACGCCGAGACGTTGCCGCGCGACACCTTCGTGATTTCCACGGTCATCGGAGGCCGGAAGCCGCCGCCCGGACCGCCCATCCCGCCGCCAAACCCCCCGCCCGGAACTCCGCCCTGGCCTTGTGCGCCGCCCCGTCCGCCACGACCACCTTGCCCGTCACGTTGGCCGCCATCGGCCTGGGTGCCGGCAGCCGCTGCTGCCTCCTCGCGCCGCAGGAATCCGAAGTAGACGGCCGCTCCGGCGACAAGGACGGCGACGACGCCAATCGCTACAAATTTCCGCATATGAAAACCAACAATCTTAACGCACCTCACTCCGCGAAGGTCCGTCCAGAGGAACACGACCCCGTGAATTACTGCTGCTGTTGCGTGTTCCCAGCAGTTCCCTGTCCCCCTGTGGTGCCGCCCGCCGTCGCGGTGCCGCCCGCCGTCGCGCCACCGCCGCCAGCACCACCGCCGGCGGGCGCCTCCTGGGCGCGCTCGAACGTGACGAGCGACTTGCGATAGTCGGCGAGCGCTCGCAGTTCGGTGTTTTGCGCGTCACGCAGATCGCGCTGCGCCTGCACGACGAAGAAGTTGGTGGACATGCCGACCTCGAACTTGCTTTGTTCCGCTTCGAGGCGCTTCTCGGCCAGCTCGCGCGCGGCCTGCGCCGCCTCGACGCGCTTCAAGTTGCTTTGCACCGTGATCGCGGCATTGGTGACCTCGGTGGCCACCTGCAATTCGAGCGCCCGCAAACGCGCCTGCGATTGCGAGCGCTGCACGCGGGCGCGTGCGTACTGAGCGTCGGACTGGCTCTCGCCGATGTTGTAGGACACGTTCACCTGCAAGTTCCAGTTGGGATAATCGCGTCGCGTCAAGAGGTTCAACGCGTCACCGTAGCCGCCTGGAATCGTACCGGTCACGACGCTGTTCAATCTATCGCCGGTACGCTGGAATTGCGTACCACCGATACCCTGCGCGCCGTAGCTGCTGATCAGATCAACCGCGGGCAGACTTTGATTCCTGTAGTATCTGATCGAGACGTCGTTGCTCTCGAGATTTTTGCGCGCGCTGACCAGATCGGTGCGGCGTTCAAGCGCTCGCCGCACCGCGCCCTCGATATCGGTCGGAGCAGGATCGAGCGATGGCAGGTCGATCGGCTGCAGTTGTTGCCGCCACAGCGGGTCCTCGGTGCCGGTCACGATGTAGCGCTTGAGCGCGAGTTCCGCCGTCTGCATGGTTGCTTCGGCGGCTGCAAGCGTCTGACGGCGTGTGGCCGCTTCCGCTTCCGCCTGAACGATATCGAGCGGCGCGAGCGTGCCGACTTCGACGCGTGCACGGTTGTCTTCGACGAGCTTGTCGGCGAGATCGAGGGCCCGTTGCGCGACATCGACGGCATTCTGCGCAAACACGAGGTCCCAATACGCGCTGCGCACGTTGGCCATGGTAGTGGCGATGGTACCGCGCAGGTTCTCTTCCGAAATCTCGCGGTTGATCTGCGTGACGAGCAGTTGCTGGCGCAGGTTGTCAATCAAGAGTCCGCGCAGCAGCGGCTGCGTGTAGGCAAGGCGAAGACCCGCGGTGTAGGTAGGATTGAAGTTCGCAAACGCGTCCGTGGTGTCGACGCGGCTGTTGGTGAACGACAGCGAGTAATTGCCCCCGAATTTCGAGAGCGACTGGTTGAACCCGAAGTTGTAGAGCGTGGTGTCGTTGTTGACGCGCTGACCGCCGGTCAACAAGGTGTTCGGCAACCGCATCAGTGCGCTTTGGCCGATCGTGGAGGATGCGACCGGACGGTACTGGTTCTTTACCGCGGCAATTTGCAAATCGACCGACTGCGGATTCAAACGCTCGACCGCGATGTCGAGATTCTTCTCGAGCGCCAGCTGCACGGCATCGGCGAGCCGCAGCTCGCGAATGCCGCCAGGCGCCGGTGTGCCGGCGGGGCGCTGTGGGTCGGGCGTAGTCTCGAGTTGCTGAAGCCCCGCTTCGTAGCGCGCGACCGCCTCGCGTACGAGGGTGTCCTGACGCGCCGAATCGGTGCTGTTTGTGGGCGGAGCCGCCGGCGTTTGGGCCGAGGCCGAGACAGAGCAGACGAGGAAGGCCGCGACCGCGGCCGCACAACGAGATTGCAGAGTCATATTCCGTTCCGAATTGAAGGAGTTACCGCTGCTTCCGATCCGAGCCATGCGGACGAGGGCGGCCATGCTGCTTTTCGTCCTTCTCGAAGAGCTGATGCAGCTTCGTGCTTTGCTCCGCGGTGAGGATGCGGCGCATCCGCACCAGCATGAGGGTTCGGGTTTTACTCAAATCCGCGCGCGCAGCTTCGACGCGGCCGACGAACTGTTCGAGCTCGGGTTCGTCCACTTTGGCGTCGTGAATCATGTTCGAGAGTTCATCCTCGAGCTTATCGAGCGCGCGCTTCTGCGCACGGAGCGCCGGCTGCACAGCCTGGAAGATGGCTTCGATCCGGGAGCTCTGATCAGGCGTGAGCACCAGCTCCTTGACGAAGCGTTCGTCCTTCCACCATTTGAAGCTCTGAGCCGCGGCCGCGGGCGCCCCGATGACGAAGGCCAGCAAAGACAACGTGAGACAAACAAACAACTTACGGGACATATTCATGGGCGCTTCGAAGGGGTTACGACGGCGCCGGACGGCCTGTTTACGGCTGACGTTACAACCCGCGGCGTTTTCGCAGTGACGGCACCCCGGAGGGCAGGAATGCGGCGTTGGCTTTCGTTATTCATTCTGGTTCGACCCGGCTCGCCGGAGCATCCGTGGCTGAAAGCTCACGCCGGCGAGACCGTCCGATTGGTAGTCGAGCCCGCCCGCTAAGGGACGGCAGAGGGGCTGGGCTTGAGCCCGGCCAGGCAAAAGGCCTCCAGCTTTCGAACCACAATCTCCACAAGGTTGTCAGGTGTCGACGCTCCCGATGTCAGGCCAATCGTGACTGGTCCAGCTGAGGGCATCCACCCGCGGCTGATTGTGTCGGCCTTCGACGACACATCACGGTGCCGAATCTCCGTCTCGGACACGAGCCCGTCGGGATCGGCGACATGGAAAGTGGGCACCTTGCCGGCGCAGATGCGGGCGAGGTTGCACGTATTGCTGCTGTTATAGCCCCCGATCACGATCATCAAATCGAGCGCCACCGTGTCGAGCAGCTCGATCACCGCATCCTGCCGGTCCTGCGTCGCGCTGCAAATCGTGTCGAAGGCACGGAAGCGCGCCGTCAGCGCCGATTCGCCGTAGCGCACCCGCATCGCATCGCGGAACATCTCGCCGACTTCCAGCGACTCCGAGCTGAGCATCGTCGTTTGATTCGCGCATCCGACATGCTGCAGGTCGCGATCGGGATCGAAGCCGGGCGAGCACGCGTCGTGAAAGCGATCGAGAAACGCGGCGCGGCGCTTGTCGTCAGGCGTCGATGACTGGCGAATGTAGTCGCACACCATCCCGGCTTCCGCCTTGTCGAGCACGACGAGGTAGCGGCCGCCCTCGACCTGCAGCGCCTGTGAAGCGGTGGCGCGGGTTTCTTCGTGCCAGTATTTGCCGTGAATGATCGAGGTGAAGCCGTCGCGCGCGTAGCGGGTGACGTTCTTCCACACATTGAGAACCGAGCCGCAGGTCGTGTCGACGAGCGTGCACGACGCGCGCGTCAGCCGCTGCAGCTCGTCGATCGTCACGCCGAACGCCGGCAGAATGACGACCTCGTCGGAGCCGAGTGTCCGTTCGCTTTCGCCGGGATCGCTCAGAAAGCGAATACCTTGCGCGCGCAGCTGATCGTTGACGTGCGGGTTGTGGATGATTTCGCCGGTGAGATACACCGTGCGATCAGGAAATCTGCGGCGCGCCTGATAGGCGTAATCAACCGCGCGATCCACGCCGTAGCAGAAGCCAAACTCGCGTGCGAGATGGATCCTCAGCCGCCCGGATTCGTAGCGGTAGTCGCTCTCTTTGATCTGTTGAACGAGCGCGCTGTGATAACTCTCGGCAAGAACGCCCGCCACCTCGTGCTTGAGGTCGAGCCCCTTCCGGAAGACAACTGGCGGCACTAATGAATCTCGACCAGGTCGCCGACCCGCGGGGTATACGCGTCGAGCGCGCGGATCGACGCAGCGCGGCGCAGCTCCATCGCCTGATCGATTTCGTCGAGCAGGTCATCGTCCGTGCCCGCGAGAGTGGAGCTCGCCTGCACGATGATCGGCCCCGACGCTCCGCGCGGCGCGGCGCGCGTTGTCGGCTGTTGAAGCGTGCTGCGGTGCAAGCCCGTATCCCACGGCACGAAGTGGATCACCTGTCCCGCGACGAGGCCGATGATGAGGCCGGCCGCGGCGGCGACGCTGATCCAACGGCGGCTGATCGGCGACACCGGCATGGCCGCTTCGCGCGAACGAGCAGGGAAGCGCAGCACACGAGCGGCCTGTCCGAGGTGCGCGAGCCGGTCGAGAATGCGCGTGCGCTGAGTCTCGAGCGCCGACTCGTCGAAGAGGGCATCCGCTTCCTGCCACGCTTCGTCGCGCATCGCGTCCACGTCCGCCGTGAGCCTTGCGAGTGTCGCGGCGCACCGATCGCAGCCGCCAACATGCACGAGCAGTTGACGCTCGTAATCGCTTTCCGGCGCCCGGGCGGTGAGCGCCAGTGCCGTCAAGCGATCGAAAGGCACGCAGGATCCGCGTACGGTCATTTCTCTACTCCCAAGACCATTCTGAGCTTGCGAATGGCCCGGAACAGGTGCACACGCACCGTTGCCGGACTCATACCGGTTGCCTCGCTGATCTCGGCTGCGGTCCGCTCGTCGATGTGCGAGAGCGTAAACACCAGCTTCTGCCGATCGGGCAGCGCGGCCACCGCCTTGACGACTTGCTGCCAACGCTCCTTCGCGAGCAGCTGATGCTCGCTCGAGGGATGATCGTCGGCCGCCTGTTCCACCGGACGCGCGTCGAGTGAATCCTCGCTCGGTCCCGTAATCCATCGCTGCTGCCGCCCGCGGCTTTTCAGCCGGTCGAGCGACGTGTTGACGAGGATCCGCATGAACCACACATCGAACGGCAGCTCTTCGCGATACTGCTCGATGTGAAGGAACACCTTGACAAAGGCGTCCTGCACGACTTCGTCGGCGTCGGCGGCATCGCGCAAATAGTGATACGCAATGCGCAATCCGCGCCGCTGAAGCAGCGCGACGAGCGCGCCAAATCGCTCCCGCGCGGCGTCGCGCTCGCCGGCGGCGACCAGGGCCTTGATTTCGGCCGCTAAAACCGACGCGGTGGACAGCGACGTCTCGGCGACGCGGCGCGGGGCTCGGGTTTCGGCTTCGGCGATCGGGCGTCCTGACATGACTTACGGGGTCGAGCTGCGGGGTGTTTACCGCGATTGTAACAGGATCGAGGCAAATCGGTCTGCGATATTGACTTAGCGCGATTCCAGCCGGTACGATCTAGCAATTATTTGGCGGTCCCCTCGGGAGTAATCAATGAGCATCGTGCAGGCAGGACACGCGCGCGGCTTGGAGCAGCACGGCTTGCGGACGTCCGGCCCGATTCATTGGAATCTGTCCGCCGCGGCGCTTTACGAACACGCCGTCCGGCGTGGCGAAGGTGAGCTCGCCAAAGACGGGCCCCTGGTTTGCGGGACCGGCGCCCACACGGGCCGGTCGCCGAATGACAAATTTTTCGTCAAAGAACCCTCGAGCGAAGGTCATGTGCATTGGGGCAAGGTGAACAAACCGATCGAGCAGCCGAAGTTCGATACGCTCAAGCGCGACATGCTCGCGTATCTGTCGTCGAAAGAGCTCTACGTGCAGGATTTGTATGCGGGCGCAGACCCGTCATATCGCCTGCCCGTGCGTTTCGTTCAGGAGCTTGCCTGGCACAACCTGTTCGTCCGCAACCTCTTCATCGTTCCGCCCCAGCAGGACCTCACTGGTTTCGAGCCACAGTTCATGGTGCTGACGGCGCCGGGCTTCAAGACCGACGCGGCGAAACACGGCACGCGTTCGGAGGTCGGGATCGTGCTGAATCTGGGCACGCGCGAGGTGCTGATCGCCGGCACGAGCTACGCGGGCGAGAACAAGAAGTCGATCTTCACGGTGCTCAACTACATCCTGCCGCTCAAGAACGTGCTGTCGATGCACTGCTCGGCCAACATCGGGACCGCCGGCGACACGGCCTTGTTCTTCGGCTTGTCGGGCACGGGCAAGACAACGTTGTCCTCCGATCCGCAGCGGCGTCTGATTGGCGACGACGAACACGGCTGGAGCGATCACGGCGTCTTCAATTTCGAAGGCGGCTGTTACGCGAAGATGATTCGACTCTCGCAGGAAGCGGAGCCGCAGATTTTCGAAGCGACGCGGCGTTTCGGCACCGTGCTCGAGAACGTGGTCATGGACCCCGAAACACGGGAGCTCGATTTCGACGATGCGTCTCTGACGGAGAACACGCGCGGCGCCTATCCAATCGATTTCATCGACAACTCGGTGCCATCGGGCATGGGCGGCCATCCGCGAAATATCGTGATGCTCACAGCCGATGCGTTTGGCGTGCTGCCCCCGATTGCGCGGCTTTCGCCGGAAGGCGCGATGTATCACTTCTTGTCCGGATACACCGCCAAGGTCGCGGGCACAGAGAAGGGCGTCAAGGATCCCACTGCAACGTTCAGTACGTGCTTTGGCGCGCCGTTCCTGCCGCTGAATCCGAATGTGTATGCGCGCGGACTGGGCGAGCGCATCGCGCGCCACGGCGCACGCGTGTGGCTGGTGAACACCGGGTGGACGGGTGGGCCCTTCGGCGTCGGCACGCGGATGAAGATCGCTTACACGCGGGCGATGATCACCGCGGCCTTGCACGGCACGCTCGACGATGTCGGTTATCAGCGGCACCCGATTTTCAATGTCGAAGTGCCGAGCAGTTGCCTCGACGTCCCGACCGAAGTGCTCGATCCACGCAGCACGTGGTCCGAGAAGGATGCCTACGACGCGCAGGCGCGAAAGCTGGCGTCGATGTTCATCGAGAACTTCAAGACGTTTGAAGCGGACGTGGATCCTGCGGTGATAAAGGCGGGACCGCAGGTGTAAGTTACAAGTTCAAAGTTCAAAGTTCAAAGTTAGTTGAGAAGTTTTTGAGTTCCCAATTTGAACTTTAAAACTCACTTTGAACTTTGAACTTTGAACTTTGAACTGACCACGATGTCTTCCTACGAAGCAGTCATCGGCCTCGAGATCCATGCGCAGCTCCTGACCGCGACCAAGATCTTCTGCGGCTGTTCGACCACATTCGGCGCGCCGCCCAACACTCATGTGTGCCCGGTCTGCCTCGGCTTTCCGGGCGCGCTTCCTGTGCTCAATCGCGCTGCCGTCGATTACGCGGTGCGGACCGCGCTCGCCCTCGGCTGCGAAATTCACGAGCGTTCGGTTTTCGCGCGCAAGAACTACTTCTATCCCGACCTCCCCAAGGGCTATCAGATCTCGCAGTACGAACAGCCACTCGCGACGGGCGGAGGCCTGGAGATACCTGTCAACGGATCCGGCAAGACGAAGTTTGTGCGGCTCACGCGCATCCACATGGAAGAGGACGCCGGCAAGTCGCTGCACGAGGGGTTTCCGGATTCCGCTTCACGGACCTATCTCGATTTCAATCGCGCCGGCGTGCCGTTGATCGAAATCGTGAGCGAACCGAATCTTCGGTCCGCCGAAGAAGCCGCGACGTTTTTCGAAAAGCTGCGACAGATTGTCGTATGGCTCGGCGTCAACGACGGCAGCATGGAGGAGGGCAGTCTGCGCTGCGACGCCAACGTCTCGATCCGGCGGCAAGGCGAGACCAGGCTGGGGACCAAGGCCGAGGTCAAGAACGTCAACTCGTTCCGCTATCTGCAGAAGGCGCTCGAGTACGAGATCGAACGGCAAATCGATGTCGTCGAGCACGGTGGGCGCGTAGTGCAGGAAACGCGGCTGTTCGATTCGGCGCAGGGGCGCACGTTTTCGATGCGCAGCAAGGAAGAGGCACACGATTACCGGTATTTCCCCGAACCAGATCTGCCGCCGCTCGTGGTCGATGCCAGACGACGCGAAGCCGTGGCCGCCTCGCTTCCTGAATTGCCTGAAGCGCGTATGAGGCGGTTTGTCGCGGAATACGCGCTGCCCGAATACGACGCCAACCTGCTTACGCAAAATCGCCGCCTCGCGGATTACTTCGAGCAGACCGGGCGCGCGTCGCAGAATCCGAAAGCGGCAAGCAACTGGATCATGGGCGAGCTGTTGCGAACGCTGAAGGAACGCGGGATCACGATCGATCAGGTGCCGCTCACGCCCGACGCCCTTGCCGGGCTGATCCGGATAGTCGACCGGGCCACGATCAGCAGCACGGTTGCGAAGGACGTGTTCGCGAAAATGTACGAATCCGGGCGCTCGGCGGATGAGATCGTCCAGACCGAGGGCCTGGCGCAGATCGGAGACGAGGACGCGCTCGCCGGCATCGTGCGCGAGGCGATTGCGGCCAATCCCGATGCCGTCGCGCAGTTTCGCAAGGGTCGCAACAACGCCTTCGGGTTTCTCGTCGGGCACGTGATGAAGGCGTCGAAGGGGAAGGCGAATCCCAAGGTCGTCAACGAGCTGCTTAAACGCGAGCTGGGGACGTAACAGTTACAAGTTCAAAGTTCAAAGTTCAAAGTTAGTTGGAGCGTTCTTCACTTTGAACTTTGAACTTTGAACTTGTAACTTTCCCATAGAATCTCCCGATGTCGTGCCCTCGGTGCGGCGCCACAGTGCCTGCGCAAGCGCGATTCTGCGCCGCCTGCGGCTTGGCGGTGGATGCAGACGAAGCGACCCTGGCTGCGCTAGAAGAGCGGACGTTCGCGCCAGCGGCCGCGGCCGCGGCCGACGCTCTGGCACGTCCATCGCCGCCTTCCGGTCACAAATCCAGTTCGGGCGGCTGGCTGACATCCTCCGATTCCATCAGCCACGGCCGGTTTCCGCCCGGCGCCGTGCTCGACGGTCGCTACCGGATCGTCGGTCTACTCGGACGCGGTGGGATGGGCGAGGTGTATCGCGCTGACGACCTTCGCCTCGGTCAGCCGGTCGCACTGAAGTTCCTTCCCGACAGCGTTGGCAGTGACGCGGTGCGCCTGGCGCAGTTTCACAACGAAGTGCGCACCGCGCGTCAGGTTTCACATCCCAACATCTGCCGCGTGTACGACATCGGCGAAGTCGACGGTCGCCTTTTTCTTTCGATGGAATTTGTCGCTGGCGAGGATCTCTCGACCTCGCTGCGGCGCATCGGCAGGTTTCCGGAAGACAAAGCCACCGAGATCGCGCGGCAGCTGTGCGCCGGTCTTGCCGCGGCGCACGAGCGCGGTGTCGTTCACCGCGACTTGAAACCCGCAAACGTGATGCTCGACGACACCGGCAAGGTCCGCCTGATGGATTTCGGCCTTGCCGCAGCGGGATCGGTCGACAACATTCGCGCCGGCACGCCGGCGTACATGGCGCCGGAGCAGCTCCTCGGGCGCGAGGTCACCGCGCGCAGCGACATCTACGCGCTTGGCCTCGTGCTCTACGAGTTGTTCACGGGACGGCGGGTGTTCAGTGCGACCACGCTCAACGAGTTGATCGAGCAGCATCAAGGCGGCCGTCTCACGCCGCCGAGTGAGATCGTGACCGCGCTCGATCCTGCCATCGAGCGTGCGATGCTTCGTTGTCTCGATCCTGATCCCGCACGGCGTCCGTCAACGGCGCTGGCGCTGTCAGCCGCGCTGCCTGGAGGCGATCCGCTGGCCGCGGCGCTGGCGGCGGGCGAGACCCCGTCACCCGAGATCGTTGCGGCGGCGGGGGAAGGCGCCGGCCTGCGTGGGCGCGTGGCGGTTCCGGTCTTCATTGCGATCCTGCTTGGCGTCGCTGCTTCGTACGGGATGGCGCTGCGCACGAGCCCGCTCGAAGGTCTGCGACCGGAATACAACGCCGACGTCCTCGCGCAAAAAGCGCGGGACGCGCTGCGCCAGATCGGCTACGCCGACCGCCCGCAGGACGAAGCCTACTGGTTTGGCTGGGACGACTCGTTGATCGATTTCAGTCGCGATTCGCGCAACGCGTTGCCGTGGCGTGCGCTTCTATCACAGCGACCGTCCCCGCTCGTCTTCCGATATCGGCGAAGCCCGTTCGCGATGATTGGGTTCCAGTTTCATCACGATCTGCTGACGCCAGGTCTCGTCGACGCGCTTGACCCCCCGCCAATCTACTCGAATCAGATCCAGCTCACGCTCGATCATCAAGGATTCCTGACTGCGCTGGAAGCGATTCCGCCGCAGGTTCAGCAAGCGACAGAACAATCTGTGACCGTGGACTGGACCATGCTGCTCAAGATGGCGGGTCTCGACGCGGCGTCGTTGCAGCCGGCGACGCCAGAGTGGCACTGGCTCGCGGCTGCTGATGCGCGTATCGCGTGGACCGGCACGTGGCCCGGCACGATGTTGCCGTTGCGCATCGAAGGCGCGTCGCTCGACGGCCGGCCGGTCGCGTTTCACCTGATCGGTCCCTGGACGAAGCCGTGGCGGATGGCCACCAACAGCAGCGACGGCGAGACCGCGATGCTTGTCGTCATCTTCGCTCTCGCGCTCACGGTGGTGATCGGCGGCACGCTGCTCGCGCGCAAGAACCTGCGCGAGCGGCGAGGTGACCAGCGCGGCGCCTTGCAGCTCGCCACGTCAATCGTGGCCGCTCTGTGGGTGCTCTGGATCTGCCAGGCGCATTTCGTCGCCTCCACGTCGATGCTCGGGATTTTTCTTCTCGCCATTGTCACGACGGTGTTCTATGGCGCGCTCTTCTGGTCTACTTATCTCGCGCTCGAACCGTTCGTGCGGCGTTACTGGCCCCAGACGCTCGTGTCGTGGACCACGGTGCTCGGCGGACGCGTTCGCGATCCTATCGTGGGACGCGACGTTCTGTTTGGCGTCGCGCTGGGTGTGGCCACTGCGCTGCTGGTCAGGAGCACGATTCTGTGGACCGATCAAGCCGGTTGGCCGCCACTCGAACTGCTGCTTGGCTTGAGAAGTTCTGCCGGTGAGATCGTGATGCATGCGCTTTATGCCGTCCGCAACGCGCTCTTCGTCTTCTTTTTGTTGTTTCTGCTTCGCGTTCTCCTGCGCAATCAGTGGGCCGCCGCGATCGTGTTTGCGTTCATCTTCGGTCTGCTCGACGCGCTCGATAGCCGAACACCGCTGATCGAAGGCGCGACGAGTTTTCTGTACTTCGCCATGTCCGCGATTGCCGTCCTGCGCTGGGGGCTCACCACGTTGACCGTCGGCGTTCTTGTAGCCGATCTGCTGCTCGTGGCCCCCGCAACCACCGAATCGTCGGCGTGGTATCTGGGCGCGACCTTCCTCGTTATTGCGATTCCCGTGGCGCTCGCGACCTGGGCGTTCTTCACCTCCGTGCGGGAGCGGTTGTGGAAAGCCGATCTGCTCACGTAACGTCCAGTGGTGCCGGTCGGTGATGCGGTGGCGACGTCATCCCGCAGTGCTCGCGGCGTATTGCTCCGCTGCCGTGATCATGACGTGGCCGCTTGCGGTTCATCTCACCGACCGCATTGGCGCGCCACAAGGGCCGGGAGATCCGTTTCTCAATCTTTGGGTCCTTGGCTGGGGACTGCGCGCCTGGACGACTGATCCCGCAAGTGTGTTCACCGGCCGCGTGTTCGACGCCAACATTTTCTTTCCTGCAGAAAACACTCTGGCGTATTCCGATCACTTCCTGCTGCAGTCGCTCGCGTTGTCGCCGGTCTACGCCGCAACTGGGAACGCCCTGCTTTGCTACAACCTGCTCGTGATGCTGTCGATTGCGCTGAGCGGGTGGGCAATGCACGCGTTCGTGCGCGCGGTGACGGGGTCGGCGCGCGGAGCGCTGCTCGCCGGACTCGCTTGGGCGTGCTGGCCGTATCGCACCGCGCATTTGCCGCAGATCCAGCTTCAGGCGTTGTATGTCATGCCGCTGGCGTTGCTGTGTGTCCATCGGCTGGTTGCGGGACGACGCTGGCGCGACGCTCTCGCCCTGGGGTTGATCGCTGTGTTGCAGGCGATCGCGAGCGTTTACTACGGCGTGATTATGGCCGTTGTGATCGTCGCGAGCGGCGCACTGCTGGCGATCGCGACCGGACAGTGGAGGAGCCGCCAGTTGTGGGTGCGATTTGTCGTGGCCGGTGTGACGGCGGTGGTGTGCGCGGCGCCGCTGCTGTGGCCGTACGTCCGGTCGCAGCAATCCGAAGGCTTCGGCCGGACACGGTATGAAGCGTCACAGCAGTCAGCTGACCCGCGCAGCTACGTGCAAGTGCCACCGACCAATCTGGCATACGGCAGGACTGGGGTTCTTGCGCCGTCACCGTCGTCGCCGCCGGGCACACGCGATCGCACCGGTGTCGAACACTATCTGTTTCCCGGCTTCGTTGTGACGGCGCTCGCTCTCCTTGGCGTGTGGCGAAACTGGAATCGCGATTCGCGCCCGCTCGTGCTCTCCTCCGTCGCGCTCGTCGTGGTTGGAATCGTGTTGTCGTTTGGTCCCGAAGGCTTTCGTGGCCTTTACGCGCCGCTGCATGACAACGTGTTTGGCTTTCGCGCGATCCGCGCGCCCGCGCGCTTTTCCGTGATCGCCATGCTCGGCCTCGCGACCCTTGCCGCCCTTGGGCTCCGACAGCTGCCTGGTAGCAGGCGGGAATCGGTAGCGCGCTTTGGCGCGGTCCGCTGGATCTCTACAATCCTCGTCGCCGCTGCACTCCTGGAGTACATCAACAGTTCGCTTCCCCTCGCGCCCGCGCCTCCCCGATCCACGCAAGTGGCCGCGTGGCTGAAAAACGCGCCCGAACCCGGAGCGGTCGTGCACTTGCCGTTGACGATGGACATTGAGAACACGACGTTCATGCTCCAGTCGCTCGAGCACGGCCGTCCGATCGTCAACGGCTATAGCGGTCAGCGCCCCGACTTTTACGCCGCGCTGGTCAACGCGCTGGCGGACATCCCCTCGGCGGAAGCCCTTCTCACGCTGAAAGAGCTCGACGTTCGTTTTGTCGTCAGCGAGTCGGCGATCGGCGGCGCTGGTAATCCACGCTCGCCGCTCGTCGAGCGCGCGCGTCTCGCCGACGGCATCGTCTACGAATTGCGTTGGACGCCGGAAGCGGAGGCGTCGCTCGAAGACGTCATACCGGAGCTGCCGCCACCGCCCGGCGTGCCGCCGTTCGGCGCAGGCGAGCGCGCGATCTACGAAGTGCACTGGGATGGTGGTCCGCTCAATCTCGCTGCAGGACGCGCCACGCTGCGCGTCGTCGACGGAGAGCCCGGCGGCGAGCGGTGGGAATTCGAGGCGCTCGCCGAAACCGCCGACTGGGTGTCGAGTTTTTTCGAGGCACGCGACCGCTTCGTCACCACCGCCGATCGCGAGTTGCAGCCGATCGAGCACACGCGCGAGGTTCGCGAGGGGCGAAGAGCGCTGGATCGAACGTACGTGTTCGATCGCGAGGCGCGGGTCGTGCGCATGGGCGAAACTCCGGGTCAAGCGCGGCAGCCGGAGGCCGTGGCGCTGCCGCTCGGCGTGCCCGCCACGCGCGACGCCATCACCGCGCTCTACTACGCGCGCACGCTGACGTTGGAACCAGGCACCATCGTCACCGTACCGATCAACGAGGCCGGTTCGGCATTGCTGCTGCAAGTGTCGGTTGCCGATAAGGAGACCATCGAGGTGGGTGGAAACATGTATCGCGCCATTCGTGTCGAGCCGCGACTCACACGCCGCATCGAGCGACGGCGTCCGGTCACCCTCACCATCTGGCTTAGCGACGACGAGCGCAGGGTGCCGTTGCGAGCGACGATCGAAGCCGGCTTCGGTCGGGTGCGCGCAGACCTAGTAGACTACACGCGGTGATTGAAACCCACGGATTAGGAAAAGCGTACGGGGAAGGGATTTACGGGCTTCGTGACGTTTCCATCAACATCGAGAAGAGCGAGTTCGTCTTTCTGACCGGTCCGAGCGGCGCCGGCAAGAGCACGCTGCTTCGTCTGCTCCTCCTCGAAGATCGGCCAAGCGAAGGCACGGCCATCGTCAATGGCCGCAACCTGGTACGAATGTCGCGGACTGAAGTGCAGGCCTATCGGCGGTCGGTGGGCTTTGTGTTTCAGGACTTCAAGCTCATTCCAACGAAAACCGTTTTTGAAAACGTGAGCTTCGTGTCCCGTGTCCTCGGCGCATGCCGATCGATCAGCAACGGCGCCGCACGTATCAGGTCCTCAAGTGGGTCGGTCTGCAGCACCGCCAGCAGGCCTATCCGTTGCAGCTGTCAGGCGGCGAGCAGCAGCGCATCGCGATTGCCCGCGGCCCTGGTCACGAGCCGCGGATCGTGCTGGCCGACGAGCCCACTGGCAATCTCGACCCCGACCTGTCGCTCGAGATCATGAAGCCGTTCCGCGACATCAATTCGAGCGGCACCACCGTGCTGGTGGCGACGCACGATCGCGACTTGATCAAGTGGGTGGGCCGGCGCACGATTCATCTCGAAAACGGCCGACTGTCGTAGATGCCCGGCGAGCCCGAACCGGAAACCACGGAGCGGACCTGGCAGTGATGCGGACGCTGCGCTATTCGATCGGGGAAGCGTTGATCACGCTGAAGCGTGCCGGACGTTCGGCGTCGATGTCGATCGGCACCGTTGCGGTGGCGTTTCTCACGCTCGCCGGTTTTCTCCTCCCTGCCGCGAATTTGCAGCGCCTCGTCGATCAGGTGGCGTCTGCGGCGGAGATGTCGGGTCTTCCTCCGCGACGACGTGGACGAAGCCACGCGCGGGACTGTCGCATCGCAACTCGCGGCGCACCCTGCTGTTGCCGGTGTTGATTACGTGTCGAAGGATCAGGCAAAGACACGGTTCCGCACCGACTTCCCTGAGCTCGCCGACGTCGCGGACACCGGCGGCGGCAATCCGTTTCCTGCCTCGTTCGAACTGCGCCTTCGAACGGATGCCACGGCAATTGGCGCGGCTGACGGCCTGGCGACCGACCTGGCTGCGCGCGCGGGCGTCGCTGATGTTCGTTGCGACCGCCAGTGGCTAGCACGTTTGTTGACGATCGTGTCCGGTGTGCGCGTGGTGGGTTTGACGGTGGCGGGGGGCTCGTGCTTGGCGCCGCGTTCACGGTTACCGCCGTCGTGCGTCTGTCGCTCTTCGCGCGTCGTGACGAAATTGAAATCATGCGGATGGTGGGCGCGCCGTTCGCCTTCATCCGCGGGCCTTCGATCGCTGAAGGCACGCTCATCGGCGGCACAGGGGCGGCGCTGGCGTTGCTGCTGCTATGGGCGCTTTCAATACTGCGAAGAGCCGATGGGGTGACTTGCTGACTGCGTTCGGCACACTCGCGGACGTTCGCTTTCTTGCCGCAAGCGAAATTACGATCGTGGTAGTTGCCGCGCTTGCGGTGGGTGGCCTGACCGGCACGCTGGTCTCGCGTGTGCCGTTCGTTGAACGATCGGTCGAAACACCCGATTTTTCGGGCCTCGCCGTTGACACGGCCTCTCGAAGTTCTTACACTGAAATTGTCTCCACAATCGTGAGGGCTTCAAAGGACCGTATGCCGCGACCCTTTATCGATCGTCCAGGTCCGTCGCCCAGTTCGCCGCTGATTGAGTTCTACAAAGAAGAGTTTCTGAAACATCATCGCTGCCTCCAGCAGCAGCGGGAATTCTTCTCCGCACAGGCCATCAACGACGTCGAATCCGCCCTCGTTCGCATCATTTCCCAGGTCGACAAGCTATCGGCAAAAGAAGACGCCAATCAGGTGGTGGCGAAGCTTTTGCGGGAAATCGATGTGGTCACGAAGTTGTCGGCCTGGTCAGATCCGCATAAGGCGCACTGAGCGAGGCGACACCGAGTCAGGCAACACTGAGTCAGTCGCTCGCGCACGCTCGTCAGGATCTGCTCACGATCGCCCGTGCGGGTGTGAGTGCGGCCGGCGCTGCCGCTGCGCTCTCGCGTGCCCTCG
The DNA here is from genome assembly GCA_046726375.1 of Acidobacteriota bacterium. Lineage (GTDB taxonomy): Bacteria > Acidobacteriota > Vicinamibacteria > Vicinamibacterales > UBA2999 > DASPWV01. The sequence continues at coordinate 4,462 of JBKPAJ010000062.1, read as the reverse complement.
CCGATGAGGGCCAGTTCGAGCACCTAACCACTGCGACCGTTCATCTCATTGCGGCAGGCAAGGCGGCCGCGCCGATGACGGCTGCGTGGTTCGCCATTCCGCAAATAAAAACCGTGCAAGCGCTCGCCGTCGGCACACATCGCAATGTCGATCTTCCGACCGTCGTCGAGTGGCGCGAAGCGCGTCATCCTGTGCCCGACGAACGAAGCGTGGAAGCAGCCGCGCGGGCATTGCAGATCGCACGCGCGGTTCCGCCAGATGGCTTGCTCGTGATCCTCCTCTCCGGCGGCGCATCCGCCCTTCTCGCACGACCGATGCACGGCATCGCCCTCGCCGACAAACAACAAATCGTGCAGGCGATGCTGCGCGGCGGCGCGGACATTCATGCCCTCAACACTGTTCGCAAGCATTTGTCAGAAGTGAAGGGCGGGCGCCTGGCCGCAGCCTGCCGAGGGCGCACCATCACGCTTGCGATTTCGGACGTCGTCGGCGACGACCTCGCCGTGATCGGATCGGGCCCCGGCGTGCCGGATTCCTCCACCTGGGCCGATGCGGCGGCTGCGCTCGATCGCCACGTCGATCAGCAGAATCAGCCTCCTTCGGTGCGCGTGACGATGGAGAAGGGGTTGGCAGGTGATATCGCCGACACGCCGAAACCCGGGAGTCCGGCAATCGCGCGCGCGGAGGCAGGCGTAATTGCGAGCAGGGTCGACGCGATGCGCGGCGCGCGTGCAGCGGCCGAGCAGCTTGGGTATCGTGCCCTGGTCATCACGCAGCCGGTTACTGGCGAAGCGCGGCTGGTCGCTGCCGAGTGGTTCGCGTATGTTGGGCGGGTGGCGAACGCCGCCCGCCTCTGTGTGATTTCGTCGGGCGAGACCACGGTGCGCGTGACCGGCCACGGCCGCGGCGGACGCAATCAGGAGTTTGCATTGGCGTTGGTCCGCGCGCTTGCCGGGCTTGGACGCGATGCCGTTGCCGCCAGTGTCGGTACGGACGGTATCGATGGTCCAACCGACGCCGCTGGCGCGATGATTGATTCGACCACGCTGACGCGCGCAGCCCAGCTTGGTCTTGATGCGCCCGAGAGCTACTTGGACGATAACAACTCGTCCGCGTTTTTCGATGCGCTCGGCGATCTGATCCGGACGGGCCCCACCAGCACCAACGTCGGTGATCTGCAGATTCTGCTGACACCCTAAAAGGGCCTGCCCCATTAGTTACATCGCGTTGCACAGTTGGCGAATACTGCGACCCGAATCGGCAGGAAGTGCGGGGTTTGTTTTCGAAATGTAACTAATGGGGCAGGCCCTTTTACAATCAGCTGAATGTCTCGCGATCAGTTGCTTCGCGCCATGCGCGAACGCATTCATCATCCCGCTACCGCCCGCGAGCTCGTCAAAGTCCTGAAAATCCCGCGCGAAGGGCGCTCGGCGCTCAAGCGCCTGCTGCGATCGCTCGTCGCCGATGGCGAGATCGTCGAGGTCCGCGGCAATCGCTATGGCCTTGCCGATCGCATGGATCTCGTGGTGGGCCGTCTCGAAGCACACCCAAGCGGATTCGCCTTCGTTACGCCCGAGCGGCCGATTGAAGGCGCCAAGGGCGACATCTATATCGCTGCCGCAAATCTCAAGGAAGCGTTGCACGGCGATCGAGTGGTCGTCCGAATCGAGCAGCATCGGCCCGATGGCCGCGTCGAAGGACGCATCGTCCGTGTGCTCGAGCGCCGGGCGCAAACGACAGTGGGCCGTTACGACCTCGACGGCGCGGGGCTCGGTTTCGTCCTGCCGTTCGATCGTCGTGTCAACGCCGACGTGTATGTCCCACGCGGCGACGCGGCGGAGGCCAGTCCCGGCGATATGGTCACCGTGGAAATCACGCGCTGGCCGACACCATCACGCGGTCCAGTCGGCCGCATCGTCGAAGTGCTCGGCGCCATCGACGAACCAGGCGTCGATACGGAGATCATCCTGCGTAAGCACGCCATTCCTGACGAACACAGTGCGGTGTCGGTCGAAGAGGCGCGCCGCATTGGCGCCGCGGTCAAAGAACGCGATATCCGCGGGCGCACCGATTTCCGCGATCGCATCGTGGTCACGATCGACGGCGAGCACGCACGTGATTTCGACGACGCAATCTCGATCGAGCGGCTCAAGAACGGCAATTACTGGCTTGGCGTTCACATAGCCGATGTCGCGCATTACGTGTCCGAGGGCGGCGCGCTCGATCAGGAAGCACACGAACGCGGCACGTCCGTTTACTTTCCCGAACGTGCCGTGCACATGTTTCCCGCCGAGCTCGCCACCGGGATCTGCAGCTTGAACCCGCACGTCGACCGGCTGGTGCAGTCGTGCCTGATGGAAGTCAACCGGCACGGCGACGTCGTCCGTTACGAGATGCACGACGGCGTGATTCGCAGCACCGAGCGGATGAGCTACACGGACGTTAACGCCATCCTCACTGCGCACGACAAGGAGGTGACGGCGCGCTACCGCGAGCTGGTGCCAACCTTCGAATCGATGCGCGATCTCTTTCACATCCTCAACGGCCGGCGGAAGCGCCGCGGCTCCGTGGATTTCGATCTGCCGCAGCCGGAAGTGATTCTCGATGCCGAGGGGCTGATCGAAGACATCGTCGCGTCGGAGCGCAACATCGCGCACCGCATCATCGAAGAGTTCATGCTGCTCGCCAACGAAACCGTGGCGCACCATCTCGAGTCCAACCACATGCCCGCGCTCTATCGCATTCACGAGCCGCCGGATCCACTCAAGGTGCTGCAGTTTGAAGAGTTCGTCTCGTCGCTCGGCTACACGCTGGCAGTGCCGGGTAGCGGGCCCAAGCCGATGCATTTCCAGAAACTCGTGGAGCAGATTCGCGGCAAACCCGAGGAGCGGCCGATTGCGCTGCTGATGCTCAGGACGATGCAGAAGGCGCGGTACGACTCGATGAACGTAGGGCACTTTGGCCTGGCGGCGCAAACTTACACGCATTTCACCTCGCCGATTCGGCGCTACCCGGATCTGGTGGTGCATCGACTGCTGCGTGAACTGCGCCAGACGCGGGTGACCGACGAGCGCAAGGAGGAGCTCGCCGAGGATCTGCCAGAGATCGGCCGCCACACCTCGGAAATGGAGCGCCGCGCCGACGAGGCGGAGCGGGAGCTTGTTCAGTGGAAGAAGGTGCGCTTCATGGCCGACAAGGTCGGCGACGTGTTTGAAGGCTACATCACCGGCGTCGCACCCTTCGGACTCTTTGTCGAGCTCGTCGAGTATTACGTCGAGGGCCTGGTGCACGTGTCGTCGATGGCCGACGACTACTACCGCTACAGCGAAACGACACACACGCTCTTCGGCGAGAACACGAAAAAGAAATATCGACTCGGCGATCGGGTGACCGTTCAAGTGGTGCGTGTCGATCTCGAAAAGCGGCAGATCGATCTTGGCCTCGAAGAGGTGCTCATAGCCATCCGTGAGGACGAACGGCGCCGCGGCCCGCGTCGCAGTCAGGCCCGCCCGAAGAAGGAACGACGCAAGGGCACGCCGGAAGAGCGACGCAAGATCGAACAAGCGGCGCGACGGAAGAAACAGCGGCCGGGCCGCCGAGAGCGTGCTGCGCGCAAGAATGGCGCGTGACGCGGGCCTCGGCAATCGTTTTGCGCGAGCATGACCCACATCGTCGTTGGCACCGCCGGTCACATCGATCACGGCAAGAGCACGCTCGTTTACGCGCTCACCGGGACCGATCCCGATCGTCTGAAAGAGGAAAAGGAACGCGGCATCACGATTGAGCTCGGCTTCGCCTTCGCCACGATCGATCAGACGACGGTGGCTTTCGTGGACGTGCCGGGGCACGAGCGATTCGTCAAGACCATGCTCGCGGGCGTGGGCGGAATCGACTGCGTGATGCTGATCGTCGCGGCCGACGAATCGGTCATGCCGCAAACGCGCGAGCACTTCGACATCTGCCGCCTGCTGCGAGTCGGTCGCGGACTGGTCGCGCTGACCAAGACCGATCTCGTGGACAGCGACACGATCGAGCTGGTGCGGCTCGAAGTGCGTGAGCTGGTGAAGGGTTCCTTTCTCGAGGACGCGCCGATGGTGCCGGTCTCAGCGCAAACCGGACAGGGACTCGACGATTTGCGGAAGGCGCTGATCAAGATCGCCGCACAAGTCGCGTCGCGTCCGGTCGACGCTGCCGCGCGCTTGCCGATCGATCGCGCATTCTCGATGCAGGGCTTTGGCACGGTGATCACCGGCACGCTGGTGTCGGGACGCGTGCGCGTGGAGGACGAGCTTGCGCTCGTACCAGGCGAGACGCGCGCGCGTGTGCGTGGCGTCCAGGTGCACGGCAAGAAACGCGACGAGGCGGTGGCGGGGGAGCGCACGGCCGTGAATCTCGGCGGCATCGAAGTCAGCGAGATCGGGCGTGGGCAAACGCTGATCGCGCCACATACGTTGACGGTGAC
>JBKPAJ010000061.1:0-8825 GCA_046726375.1 Acidobacteriota bacterium | reverse complement strand
ACAGGGCCGTGCCGCCCCTGATGTAAATCGGGGAGACATCGACTCGCTACGCTGCCGCGCATCGTGGTGGTGGTGGAGCCCGCCGACGTGCGGTGTCGCGACGATATGCCCGGCTGCCGGTGGCATGACAGGGCGCGTCATCGGCGCGTCCTTGCCGAGCGCGAGATGTGTGCGTGCCCGCATGTACAAGTCCGCGACGTACTCCGTGAGGACGCGGTGCAGCCCTACCGCATTGACGACGATGACGTGATCGAGGCACTCGCGTCGGATCGAGTCGATCACACGCTCGCGTCCTGTGAGCGCTTCATTGGAACCGCCAGGCGCGAGTGTCTCGACTGGATGATTCCGCTCAGCGAGCGGCATCTTCAGCGCGTGTTAGCTCAGTGGATTCCGCACTACAACGGGGAGCGACCGCACGCCTCTTTGGGTCCTGGGACTTCCGGCGGCATCGACCGACCTACCGACGCTGACTGGACATCACTCCCCCCCGGCGCATCGCGTTGTCGTTCGCGCACGTCTCGGCGGCCTGCACCATGATTACCGGCTTGAGTCCGTCGCCGCGTGAGTTTCTGCGGAGTGCAGCCCTGCGCCGCTACTCGGACCGCCCGACTGCGGATCTTGACGAATCGGGCGGCGTGGCACCTCGGCGTGGCACCCGCTGCAAACATCCGTAACTGTGTAGGTTAGCCGCGGGAGATCAAGGCTGTCACGCCGGAGGCCGCGGGTTCGAGTCCCGTCGACCCCGCCAATGCACCCCAACGCGCAAAGTCCGCGCGTTGGGGACCCCGCCAACATCCACACTAGGAAATACACACTGAGAGGCCACCACAAGATGTTGTGGTCTCTCCTGCCGTCTGAACCCGTCAGAGCCCGCCGGATTGAGCGTGGCACCCCGTTTTTGATCTATGACGGCCGCGAGGCCGTAGCAATGTCAGCCGTACTTGCGAGCCCTTCCACTTCCCAGCATTTCGCGATCAGCGCGCGCGCCTGACTCTCAGGAAGCACGCCCTCCGCAAGCGCCATGAATTTGCGCTCCAAATCGGCATCGCTCATCGGTCGCTCCACGCTGCCGACGACGTGGTCGATGAACTTTTCGAGGCGGCGGCCATCCTTCAGGACGACGGTGGCGCCGACCTGCTCCTCTTTCAGCGTCGCATCAACCGTCGCCGTCACGCGATCGCGCAGCGCAACAATCGTCACGTCCTTGGCATTCGCATCGCTGAAGTCGCGCACGCCGGCCGAACCCGCGACGATCGCGAGGGCGGCCGCGAAGTAGACGCTGAACTTGCTTTCGAGTCCGGTCGTCGGCGTTTTCTTGCCGGTCAGTTCCAGGACGAGCGGATGCACTCGCAGATCGATCCGGTCGATCGCGTCCGCCGTGAGCCGGTGCTCGTTGCGCAGCTGAATGCAGGCATCGATGGTGGGATGGATGACTACGCCGCAGGCAAACGGTTTGTAGGTGTTCAGCGAAACCTCGTACGTTCGTCCGAGATTGTCAGTGATTTCGGAGTAGTTGCGTGAGGTGCTGAGTACGTTGGCCCACCCGCTCTTGCCCTCGAGAGCGACCTCGGTGCTGGTGAAGTTGCGCGAGGCAAGCAGCGCCGCCGTCAGCCCGTTTTGCGCGGCGCGCCCTGGATGAAAACTCTTGGTCATGGTTCCGAACATCTCGCGCAATCCGACTGGCTGGGTCGCGGCAAGACCGAACGCCCACACCATCTGGTGCTCAGTGAGTCCCAGGCTGCGGCCGCACGCCACAGCCGCGCCGAACACGCCGGCGGTGCCGGTAATGTGCCACCCGCGGTCGTAGTGCGCAGGGTACACGGCGTTGCCAATCCGGCACTCCGCTTCGATACCCACCACCATCGATGTGAGAAAGTCGCGTCCCGAGATCGGGCGATGTTCGGCGAGTGCAAGAAGCGCGGACACGACCGGTCCCGCCGGATGAATCACCGTTTTGAGATGCGTGTCGTCGAAGTCAAACACATGGGATGTGATGCCATTCATCAGCGCCGCATGCAGGATGTCCATCCGCTCACCGCGCCCGAGCACCGTTGCCTGTGCTGGACCCGAGAAGGGCGCCAGTGCGGCAATCGCCACATCCACGGTCTCGTGGCGCGATCCGCCAACAGCACACCCAACCCAGTTGAGCAGCGTTCGCCGAGCTTCCTTCCGAACCGGCTCCGGCAAATCCTCGTGGCGAACCGAGAGCACGTAGCGCGCCAGGGTTCGTGTGACGTCGGCAGATGCCGCCGCAGGTGGCGTCTCTGGTTGCCCCTGCACCTGCGCCGCCGCGCCACGCGTTGCTGCCAGCCCCGTCAATGAGGCCATGGACACCGTCGTCATGAAACTGCGGCGATCGAGCTCGGTCATGACGTCTCCTCCTTAGGTGGGGACTGTCGTTGAAGAACGACTTCGGCAAGGCCGGTTATGGCGGTCCCTGTCCGCCACGCGGTCACGGCGCGCATCGCTACTACATCAACGTGTTCGCCGTGGATGTGCCGTCACTCGGTCTTCGAGGAGATAGCAGTCAGGATCTCGAAGACGCATTGCGAACGCACACGCTCGCCACGGCGAGGGTGATGGGGCGATACGAAAGGCAACGAAAGGCAGCGGTGACGCGGCCGTGGATCGGCGCGTCATCACTGCAGCTATATTCGACAGTTGACGCTCGTTGAAACCGTGTCGACACGCGTTTGTGATCAGCCTCCTCACGTGATCCGCCGCGCACATGACGCACAGCCGACTTGCGCCGGCTCAACAGAATCGCGACTGTCCGTCGCGCGACACCATCATGTTGCCGGCTTCAAGTCGCGTGCGTGATCTGTTTCTGGTGCGCGGCCGACAACGCGTCGGAGCGGTCCGGCCCCCTTTTCAGAAAGAAATTGCCTCGTTGCAACAAAGCGCAAGACATCCCCGAAAGCGTGTCGAGCGATCTGACGTTGCGCGCGACCGACTGATACTGCCTACGACGATTTCAGCTGGCGTGCGATGAACGCCTTGACCATCTCGCGCGCGCGATCGGTCTGCGGTCCGGGTTCAGCGACCCACTGGTGCTCGCTGCCGTCGAACAACTGATAGTCGACGGCGCCGCCCGCGGCGCGATACGTCGCCGCGAACTTCTCCTGGATGGACGGCAGCACGTTGTCGTCGAGCGCGCCCTGCATGATGAGCAGCGGCACGAGCGTGACCTTCTCGCGACGCTCCAGGATTTCCTGCGGGTTGCTTTCGTGAATCGTCTCCCACGGCTTGAAGTAGGTGTAGTGGTTCTGCACCATGCCGTCGCGCTTCATCTTCTCGGCGTTCTTGAAGCGCGCGAAGGGATCGCTGATAGGCGATCGCATGGCCACATAGGCAACGGTCGCGTCGAATTTGCTCGCCTCAGGAAGCGGAATCGCGTTGTAGCGGGGATCGTGCGGACGCATCGCGAGAAGCTCCGCGACATGACCGCCACTGGAGCTGCCGTAAATTCCGAGCTTTGACGCGTCGCCGTTCCATGACGGGGCCTTCCACTTGAGCCAGCGCACGGCGTAGTTCGCGTCCTGGACGGAGGCGGGATACGGCGCTTCCCCCGCGAGCGTCATATCGATCGCGACCACGAGCAAGCCGCTTTCCGCCAGCGCGCGGTCCATTGGTTCCTCGGCCTTGCGATCCTTGCCGTTCCACGCGCCGCCGTGTAGATCCAGGAGCGTGGGAAACGGTCCAGGGCCCTTCGGACGGTAGACGCGCGCCATCAGCATGCGGCCGGCCGAATTCCTCCGGAGCTCGACTTCGCTCACCGTGAGCTCGAATTTCCCGCCCGGGTCGTAGGGTGAGTAGGCCGACACCAAACGAGGGAGCACTGCTGCTCCGGCAACCGTCAGGAGAAACTGCCGCCGACCGATCTCAAAGTTGACCATCTTGACCTCCCGCGAGACGACGAGCGACGAGGAGAATACTACGAACGGCCGCTCGCGAGCCGCCCGCGCGCGCGTACTGTGAACGCTCTGAGGCGTGCGCCTAACGTGATCCGGTAGACGGCGTGACGATCTCCCTGGCGTAGCCCGTGAGTCTCAGGATGTGAAGTCCGCTGCCGGCGCGGTCGGCACCGTAAATCAGGCCGCGGTCGTCAATCTCCACGTTGTTCGTCACCCCGACGCTCTTGCACTTGCTGGTCGCAGTTTCGGTGCCGAACTCGCCGCCTTCTCTCGTTTCGGCGTTCGCGCAGGTCGGTACAGTGTTTTTATTTGCCGGTGGAACGAAATAGCCGACCTCGTGAACGGCAAACGGGTCACGAATATCCCAAATGCGCACGCCGGCGTTGAACCACGCGAACACCGCGATCTTGCCGTAGTACGGCGGATAGAACGATTCTGCGGAAGAGTGTGCGCCGAAGCGCCCGCCTCGTCCACAGTAGTCGCCCTGCGTCTCCTGAACGCGGAACGTGGACAGGGGCCACGGGGTCGGCTCCTGCGTGATATCGAGCAGGAACGCCAGATGCGGCGCGGCGCGGCCCTGTAACAACTGATCGGACGGGAAGTTCTGGCCGCAATTGTCAGCGCGCGCGGCCTCCGAGACGACGAGGAGCAGATCGCGCTTGCGGAGTGCCTGATGCCCCTGGAAACCCGGGATCGGCACGCCGAAGATCGGGAAGGTGGTGTGCGCGCCCTGGTCAGGCGACATGTGCAGGTAGCCCACCTGCGGCGCCAGCAGTTCTGCTTCCGTCGGAGTCAGAGGATTCTTGAAGTCGGTGAGGAGCTTCTTCCGGTCCACGATCGAGACCACACCGTCGTTACCGGTCCCATACGCGATGTAGACGCGGTTCTTCTCAACCCCGGCGGAAATCGCGCCGTGGATGCCTTCGCCCTCACCCGACCCCCCGGCGTTGGGCTGAGTGCCCACCATCCCGAAGTCGCGGATGTAGAGCGGCTTCGCCGGATCGCTCAGATCGTAGATCTTGAGGTGGTTGCCGCCCGTCCATCCTTCCTTCGAGTTGTTGGCCACGAGATACGCGATGCCGGTGTCGCATTCCCACCAGCTCTTATGTGTGCCGGTGAGGTTGTCCACCACCGTTGTCAGCTTGTCCGGCTTCGACGGATCGGTCACGTCCCAGATTTCATGTGCCCGATTACCCAGAGGGCGTAACAAGTACCACTTACCCTTGACGCCACGGGGCAGCGTGTTGCCGCTGCACACGCGCACCATCTGGGCACCTCCACTGCGCCGGTCCTCACCGGTGGCAATGTGCGCGAGGTATCGGGTCTTCGCCGGGTCGGTCACGTCCACGATGGACGTCCCGCTCACTTCCAGTTTCCCGGTGAGCGGATTCATGAGCGGTTTCTGGTTGTTGTGATGACCGACGTACGCGATCTGGCGCCCATCCTGGTTGATGATGATCGGCTGGTAGGCGGATCGTCCCTGCAGGTCGTTAAAGCCGACGAGTTCCATGTTCCACTGCGACGCGCGATCCCGAGGTCCAGGAGGGGGCGCCGCCATCGGTGGCGGCGATCCTCCGCCTGTCAGGGAAACCGGCGGAATCGCAGGTCCAGTTGGCGGGTACTGCGTCTGTGCGATGGCCGTCGCGAGCATCAGTGCGGCGAGCAGGCACGACACGAGCAATTGAACGCTCAAACGTTGACCTGTGCGCATCGCTTGTCCTCGCTTTCGGATAGGCGGCTCACTATAACTCACGTAGGCACCGCGGCTAGATCCGGGCAGAAAAAGAGACAAAACAAAACATCATGGTTGTTGACACAGCCGGGCCACGGCCCTAGCCTACGCGCGACCCCTGATACATCTCGATACACGCTTCGCTTGGCACTCGTTATTTCCGGAGATTTCTCGGGTGAGAAAACCTCGTCGTGAAGGAGGCCAGTGATGACAAAGACAGTAGCGATGCTCGTCGCTCTGTGCAGCCTTGCTGTGGCCGTGGCGGCGCCGGCGCAGACCGCCAACGGCAGCCTACGCGGCACAGTGAGAGACGAGCAAGGCGGCGCGCTTCCGGGAGTCACCGTCACGGCGCGCAGCCCACAGGCGCTGACACCAGGAGTCGGGGTCACAGATGCGACTGGAGAGTTTCGGATCACCAACCTTCCTCCCGGTACCTACACGCTGAGTGCGGAACTGACCGGGTTTGCCATCTTTCATCTCGAGGGCATTCTGCTGCGGGCGGGCGCCAACTTCCAGGTGCAGGACATGACGCTGAAGCTTGGTTCGTTTCAGGAATCCATTACCGTGTCCGGCGATTCCCCCATGGTCGAAGTCACAACTTCAACGACGTCGATGAACATCGACGCTCAGTTCCAGAAGGCCTTGCCACTCACGGAAGGAGCGTTTTGGACAGACTTTCTCCAGATGACGCCTGGCGTGTTATCGCGCCCGCACAACGATGGCAGCGGCCGCCAGAATTACTACGCCCAGGGGGTGGAGCATCGCGAACACGTCACGCTGATGGACGGCATGATGGCCGCCAACTACTGGGACATGAACGTCAACCGAACAGGTCTCAGCGGCGAGGCGATTGCTGACACGAACGTCAAGCTTGGAGGCGTGGACGCCTCGGCGCCGATGGGCTATGGGCTCGTGATCAACATGGCGGCCAAGAGCGGCGGCAACGCGTTCTCGGGCTCCACCGCATATACGGCGCAGCCGTTCGCGTGGAACGACGACAACTCGATCGAACGGGAAGGCATCTCCGGGACCGCCGGTACGCGCAGAGTCAGACAGGCGGACCTTTCCCTTGGCGGACCGATCAGGAGGGATCATACCTGGTTCTTCGGCGCCTATCGTGCCGCGTTGATCGACTCGACGGTGGACCGCTCGCCGCTCGACATCCAGGCCTTCCAGGCATTCCGTCCAGACGTCGATCCCAATGATCTGCTGAACGAGTTGTATTCGCATCAGCCGTTCGCCAAGGTGACGACCAAGGTCACCGGGAGTCACGAGCTCGCTGGGGTGTTCCAATACGACCGGATGCGGCAGAAGTCCGTGCGGTCGAACGATAGCGAACGCATCACCAGAACCGACGTGGGCGGCGGAATGTATGGTGTCTCGCTGCAATCGGTGTGGTCGTCGAGCGTCACGACGAAGTTCGCCGTGAACTACAACGACAAGCGCGGCAACGACAAAGACAGCTACGAGCAGGCATTGTTGGAGCTCGGACCGACGTACGCCATTCACCGCACAGCCGATCAGAACACCGCGGGCTTTCTCACCGGTTCGGGCTCGCTGCTCAACGGCGGCGGTTACGGCACGATCGTCCTGGAGAAATCGAGCTACGCGATGATCCGCGGCGATCTCACCTGGTACAAACAAGGATGGGGAGGAGCGCACGAGTTTCAGACCGGCTACCTGCTGATGCCGCGCAATCAGTACGAGGGTGTCAGCACCGCGCTGAACGACGGATTCATCTCCGAGGAGCGCCGGCTGACCGATCCGAACAACCTCAATTCGCCGGTGATCCCGTTCTCGCGAACGTACCGGACCAGCGCGCTGACGCACGTCAACCAATCGGGCCGTGACCACGATTACGGCGTCTACGTTCAGGACACCTGGCGGATTTCGCGGCTGACCACGACCCTCGGTATCCGTGCGGACTTTGTCGAACGGTTCGACCGCCTACGCGATTTCGCGGTGCAGAACAGCGTCGAGATCGGCCCGCGGCTGGGCGCAACCTTTCTGATCACGAGCGATGCGAAGAACGTCGCACGCGCCAGCTTCTCGCGCGTACACCGGCAGCTGATGGGCGGCCGTGACGCGGTCGCGAGCTTCGGCACGCCGCCGGGCTCGTCGTCGCTGACGACCTACGATCTCAATGGCGATGGCATCTTCGACGTTCAGGACCCGGTACCAGCGATTCCGCTGCGTGTCGAGACTCTTCGGTTCGATCCGGACTTCCACCAGCCGTTCATCGATGAGTACGTCGTGGGTTATCAGCGGCAGTTCCCGTCGAACATCAGTCTGGACGTCTCGTTGACCAGCAAGGCCTATCGCGACCAGTACGGGCAGGTGGATATCAACGGGTTCTGGCCGGATGCACCGTTCCAACCATTCGGCGGGTTCGGGCGCGTCGATCCGAACTCGGGTTTGATCTACCGGCTGACGAACATGAGGTGGTCGGCGGCGAAGTATCGGGGTGTGATGATCACGCTCGCCAAGAACATGTCGCATGGATTCCAGGCGATGGCCAGCTATCAGCACCAGTGGCAGCACCAGGATGGCACGTGGAATCCGACCGACCCGGCGCGGTTCATTCAGCCGGATGCGTTCCCGAACGACAAGACGATCTGGCGGCAGCAGGACCCTGTCGATCACAACAGCCTGGCGACGGGGAACACGCTGCGCAACACGCCGACATGGACACCAGGGTCATTCCGCCTGGCGGGCACATGGAATGCGCCGAAAAGCATTGTCGTGTCAGGAAGCTACACTGCGGTCGGCGGGCCGTGGACGGGACCGGTGCTCACGCAGCTGCCGGCGAATTCTCCGGAGGTCACTCGCTTCGGTCCATCGAACGTGGTGAACCCTCAGACCGGCGCGCGATTCGCCAACCCGCTGGCCACGCGCATCCGCTTCTTATATCCGACACGTGGGGAAGGCCAAGCTGGGCTTCCGTACGTGCACACGATCAACGCCAAGGTTGGCTACCGGATCCGTCTGGGCGGGCATCAGTATGTGCAACTGGGCGCGAACATCTTCAACGTCATGAACGCCGGTCGCTATACCGAGTGGCACCGTTCGGGTGCGAATCTGTCGTATAACCCCACGTTCTATCAGGTGCAGGACAACCAGCAGACATCACGAGCGTATCAGGTAGATATTGCGTACCGCTTCTGACGCATCTTGGCGCA
>JBKPAJ010000060.1:0-15685 GCA_046726375.1 Acidobacteriota bacterium | reverse complement strand
GGCGACGGTACGCTGAATGTGGATGACGTTCCGTCGGTGAACGACTATCGAGCGCGTGGCAATGCGCTCGATGCCTGGCATACGCCTGAACGGAGTTAGACTGGTTCGACGAATTCCTCCCCGTTGGACTTGCCGACGTCGCCCCAGCCGGATTAACTGCGGTTTCCAGAGCTTTTCTTCCATCGTCTTGCGCAGTTCCTCGTCGGTCACGTTCAGGTAGCGCTGGGTCGTCTTGAGATCGGCTTCCGCGGATCTTTGCCGGCCACGATCTCGCCGATGAATTTCGGCTCCCAGACCTTCAGCACAAAGGTGTCTTGGTGGTGGGCACGACCTCTCACGCGGGCGAGAGTCGTCGTGGCGAGGCGAGCAACCGCTGTTGCTCAGCGCATCCGTTTGGCGGATCGCGCAATAACGCCGAAAACCGGGCCGCAAGCCCCGCGTTCACCCGAACCAGCCCGAAGACGGCGGCAACGGCGGTTGTCAGCCGCCGCACGCTCGGCGACGCCGTGAGCGATTCGCGCCGGATTCACGGGTCTCGCGCAGTGGCACGAGGAGCGCCTCTCCCACCGCGTGGCGCAGGCATCGACCACCTAAGAGCCGGGCGATCCCACTTCTACTGTCCTCTACGGGATCGTCCGGGAGCATTTCGAGACCTTCCGCGCCCAAGTCGCCTCGCTGCGGGATGGCGACGGGCTGCCGAAGTTTGTCGAGCAGGAGTTTCGTGACTTCCTGCGGTGCGGCTGCCTGGCCGGCGGCTTCGCTCGCTTTCGGTGCGCCGCCTGCGGGCTCGATCGCCGCATCAACACGAAGTCGATGCCTGCGCGCCGGAGCTCGTCCATCAACACGAGCACCTCGCCGCCCGGCAATCCGAACACTCGCGTGATGCCGGCATCGGCAAGGGCCTTGGCGGTCGCTGCTGCGGTCGAGATCATCAGCATTCGCCTGCCGCGCAGACAACAAGCGGGCTGGCGCCCTCGGGATCAAGTCTGCGGAGATCTAACACGCGGGATAGGACCCCTCCGTGTCATGGATCTCGCCCCCAACCAGCGGTGGAACAAAGGTACAAATCACTCGCATCCTTTTCTTGACGTGCAGACGATGTCGCTCATGTTTATCGAGCGCGTAAAGCGTTCCCGCTTTGATCTCGTAGCGCTTGCCGGTTGTAAGATCCTCGAGAGTCCCTTCACCTTCGAGGCAATACACTGCCTCGAGGTGGTTCTTGTACTGCCAGACCTGATCCAGCCCCGCATCGAGAATGGCATCCGTCAGGGTCACGCCCATTCCATCGTCTCTGTGCAGAAATCGATGGCTCGACCACGATGGTGTCTGGATTTTGCCTATTCCGGGAACTAAATCCTCCACGGTTCGGACGAACATTGGTCTTCTCCCAGACTGGTTCTGCGCTTTATCGCGATGATCGACACGCTCGGCAAGCTGGAGCGGGGCCCTTTCTCATCCGAATTCTCGGCATCTCGCGCGATGACACATCGCCATAAGCTGGCTGCTTTAACAGGTTTACGTAGTCACCCGCAAATCACGAACAACTGATTTCCCTTCCTCGACTGACGCGCTAGTTTCCTCGGTGACGCGCGCTCATTTCGCCGTCAGGCTCGGGGAGGTCCCATGTCCAGAGTCGCCATTCGCATCGCATCCCATCTGTATTCGCGTCTCCGTTCGACAACTTGGCAGCTACGCTTCGCGCTACTCGCGCTGAGCATTGGTTCGTTCACCGTCATCGAAGTACGAAGTCAGACATTCACACTCGCATCCGCGATTGCCTTCGTCAGCACGCGCGACACGCCGAACGCCACAGGCCTCGCACAATTCCCCGCCGCAGAGCTTTATGTAATGCGGGTCACGGCCGAAGGCCTCCCTGTCAGTCCGGATGCGGCGCAACGCCTCACCTCCAACGACCAGGCGGACATTTTTCCCCATCTGTCACCTCTGGGGAAACAACTAGCGTTCGAAAGTAATCGCTACCGCGGTGATCTCCCACTGCAGGTGGCCGATCTGTTCCTCATGAACCTGGATGATCATGACGACACCTCGTCTGTGGTTCCTGACGAGAAACATATTCTCCTGACCCGTGGTGGTTCGCTGACATGGTCGCCGGATGGACGCAGGGTCGCCTTTCAGGCCTCTGCCTCCGGTGACTACACCGCATTCAATTTGGCGCGTTTCGACCCTGGCACTCCAGCTCTCGACAGTGACATCTTCGTCATGAATGTGGACGAGTGCATCGCTCATGCTGAGGAGTGCATTGCGAAGCAAAAAGCCGGCGATCCGACAGCGCTTCCCGACTTCATGACCAACATCACTCGACTTCTCTGGCCCGTCAGCGTAATTGACGAAGATCCAGACTGGTCGCCCGACGGAACCCTCATCGCATTCACTAGTCATGACGGAGAAAAGGGCACGTACCTCGACGGGCAGGGACACAACAACTTCCACGCCGAGGTTTACGTGGTCAACGTGGATTCACCAAACGCCGAGGGCGCGCTGCAACAAGTGACAGACCAGCTGGGAGAGGAACGCGCCCCAGCGTGGTCTGCGAACGGGCGGCTGCTGTTATATATGTGCCGGCGCGGCGGTGTGACGCCGTTTCAGCTCTGTGTTTCGGAAAAGAACGCACAAGGTGTCTGGGTGGAAACGCAGCTGACCGATAACGGGCTTCAGCATTTGGGCGCCGAGTGGTCACCAGATCCGAACCACCCCTACATCCTGTTTCAGCGCAATATCGCCGGCCGGTTGCAAATGTTCCGAGCCACGTTCGGAGTGAACGAACAGGGCGCATACGCGGCAACCGAAGAGACGCAGCTCACGACGACGCCCGGCGTGAACGGCTTCATGGATTGGGGCATGATTCGCACCAAAATACCGCGGTAGAGACCGCCAGTCGACCGGCCGCGGAAAAGAGATAGACTCGGGACGTCTCACCCTTTGAGACGTTCCTGTCATGGTTGTGCGCTTCGGCCCTTTCGAAGTCAATTTCCAATCAGGGGAGCTGCGCCGCAACGGCGTCAAAGTACGGCTAGCCGATCAGCCTCTTCAGATTCTCCAGCTGCTCCTGGAGCGTCCCGGCGAGATCGTCACGCGCGAGCAATTGCGCGAGCGCCTCTGGACCTCCGGCACGTTCGTGGATTTCGAGAGGGGGCTGAACAGTGCGGTTCGCAAGCTTCGTGAAGCGCTGGACGATGCCGCTGTCAATCCGCGCTTCATTCAGACGGTGCCGCGACGGGGTTACCGGTTCATCGCGTCTGTTGCATGCGTCAGTACTGAACCGACCGAGCAGCCGACGGTTGCGGCGGCAGATTCCGAACATCCGTCACCCGTCCGTTCGTGGATCGGCGCGGCGGCCATTTTTATGACCGTCGCAGCCGGGCTGATCGTACTTGCAAGGGGCGGCCTCGTTGTGAACCGGCCGACGTCCACGGACGTCGCGCGCACCTTGGCCGCCCGCCCCGTGGATCCGCAGGCGCGTGAGTTGTACATGAAAGGGGTGTACGCGGCGGGCGCGCAGTCGTACGAGGGATTTCGCGACGCCGTCGTGTATTTCGAGCAGGCAATCGCGAAGCAGCCTGACTTCGCCGATGCACACGCCGCGCTCGCGCATAGCCAGTTACAGTTCCTATACGGCGGCCCACTTTCCCCGCATGACGTCATACCCAAGGCCGAGGCCGCAGCAAGGAAGGCGATCGAACTGGACGAGACGCTGCCGCAGGGGCATCGAACGCTGGGTGCGATCCTGCGGGTCTACTACTGGAAGTGGAAGGAGGGGGATCAGGAGTTACGGCGAGCGCGCGAGCTCAGTGGCGGCGCTGCCGACCTCGCAGCGATGACCGCGCAGCCGGAACGCGTCCGCGAGGTGGACCGGCGGTCGTTCAACGCACACCTCAACGCGGCGATTGCGCGCAGGGACTCCGGTCAGTTCGACACGGCGTTATCAGAGCTGCGGCGCATGGCGGAGATCTTCCCCGGCCGAGAACGGGTCAATTTCCAGATTGGCGCGACGTTGCTGCTGATGGGCCGCCCGCACGAGGCCATCCGCGAACTCGGGCGCGCGGTCGAGGCGAGCCCGACGTCGAATCCCAGATTCCAGGCGTGTCTGGGGTACGCCTATGCCGCTGCGGGACGGAAGCAGGACGCGCGCCGGATCCTCGAGGCTCTGGAAACGCGGCGGAGAAGCCAGTACGTCTCGTCGTTCGGCCTCGCGTTGATCTATGACGCGCTCCGCGACAAGGCGCGAGCGCTTGACGCGTTCGAACGCGCGTACGACGACCGCGCGGTGGAGTTTTCCCAAATCGAGCAGTACCCCCGGTTCGCGACCATCGCATCGGAGTCGCGATACATCGAGCGGATGCGATCGGTTGGGCTTCTTCGCTGATCTTCGCGCTCGCTTGCCGTGGCCGCTCGGTTACGCTCCCCGTTTGCGTTGGAAGAGCACGCCATCGAGCTGCGCCTGGATCTGCGCAATTCGCTGGAACTGCAGATGAAGCTCTTTGAGTACGCCATCGAGTTGATGTCGCAGTTCCACGATTTCTTGAACCTGCCTCTGCCCAACAGGGCCGTGTTCACCGCGGGGCCTTACGGGGCCCTCGTGACCAATCGGCCCAGCTGGCCCTTGCCCGCGTCGGACTTCATTCGAATCTCTGTTGCAGGGGGAAGGGGCTGAGCAGAGTCCGAGCAAGGAGCGTTCCGTTAACCGCGAGACGGTCCTAATGTTTCCTATCGTCTCGATATCGACGTCACGGGCGGTGGCGCCGTGCCGTTCGCCAATGTAGCCGTGACGTTCGGCGGGGCGGCGGCGGCGCACTTCGGGACGTAGCCGATCAAGGGTGTCGTCACCTATTAGCGCATCGCTCCGTCGCGCCAAGAACGATTCGTGTCTAGAATGTTCGCGGAGGTGCGTGTGCGGAGTCGATTTGTACGGTTCCTTGCGCTAACCCTCGCCTTGATCGGCGTACCCGCGACCGGCAGTGCCGACGAGCTCCGGCAGGAACGACTGTTCGCGATTGTGCCTGTCGGTCCCGATGCTGGTATCAACGTTCGAAAAATCGTCGAGATCGACACGCGCACGAGCAACCTCGGCGCCGTCGTTGGCGAGTGGCCGCTGACGGTGGAACCGCCGGACTCATACAGTGGACGGCTACACGTCGTCGGCGCAGGCCGCTATCTCGTGTGGCTTTCAGGTCTGCCGGTTCTGTCGTTTCTTCCGAGAGCGATTCGCCTCAATGTATTCGACACACTGAGCGGCGCTGTTCGCTCGTTCGACATTGCGGTCAATGGTCCGATCCTGGCTGTCGACAACGTTGGCGAGCGCCTCTTTTTTTCGGAGCCGGGAGAGATTGCGGTTCTCGACGCACGGACCGGCAACATCTCCCGGCTCGCGAAGTCGCCTGAGGACGCGGCTTGGAACGCGTTGCTGCCGCCGCCTGCCGCCTATGCGGCAGATATAGATCGACTGTTCGTGCGACGTTCACTCGACTGGCAGGTCGTTGACTCCTTTGATGTTTCGTCGGGCAGACTCGTGCAAACGATGTCGGTCGAGTCGACCGCCACCGAGTCGAATGCCGTACTTGGTCTCGCAACCGACCAGGCCGGGACGCGTCTTTACCTGGTGCAGCTTGGCTTCGCGGGCACCGCGGCGGTCAGCGTGTACGACAGCGGGACCAGCAGACTCGTCGCGCGGACGTCTCTTCTTGTCAGCGACACGCGAGACGACTACCGGGTCCAGTTCGACGCCGAGCGCCGCCGACTGCTCGTTGGATCGCTCGTCGTGTTCGATGCCGACACGCTCACTCGCCTGGGCAGCGTGCAGGGCGTATGTTCGAGTCCACAATGCCAGTTGCGCGGCCCGAGTTTTACGTTCATCGGACCGCGGTCGCCTTTGTTGTTCTTCATATCGCAAGCAGCCCTCGATTACGCTGCACACACCCGCGGTTGCGCCGCTGCACCACTGGAGGCCCGAGATCCGGCCACAGGTCAATTGCAGGGCGTCGCTGACCTGTCGCTGCTGGCGACCCGCACCGCGTTCGAATACGGTGGCTGCGTTATCCAGATGGCAATGGCGACGGTGCCGCCAGCGCCGCGCGCGTTTACGAGCAGCGTGCAGGGACACCGCGTGACGTTGGCTTGGACTGATCCGGGCAACACCACACATTTTCAAATCGAAGCAGGGTCGGCATCGAGACTTGCGAATCTCTATAACCAAGCCGTCAGCGGCAGCACGCTCGTGGTCGACGAGGTGCCGCCGGGCATCTATTACGTGCGTATACGCGCGGTCAACTACGTTGGGCGCAGTGAGCCAGTGGAAATTCCAGTAGTCGTGCCGTGAGTTGATCGCACCGATCGTGCAGCCGCGGTGCTGAGCGCCAAACTGTCACGGTCGAGGTAGCTGCACGATTTCCAAACCGTTTCCTGTTGCGCCCGCGCCGGTGCAGATCCATGGTGCGCGACACACCCCCTTCCGGAGTTTGTCCTTGGACTCGTAGAACTCAGGACCTCGCAAGACGCAAGAAAGGAGTGTGCCGTGTCGACGAATCTCTCCCGATCCTCACGCATTACCTCGCTGGTCGTTGCCGTATGTGCGATTGCGGCGATGCGGCCTCTGGCCGCGCAACGGCATCGCCGCGACTCTCGCGCTGACCGACTACCTCGATTGGGGACAGATTTCCGAGGCGCGCCTCTCACCCGACGGTTCGCGCATCGTTTATCAGCGTCGCTGGATCGACAAGATGAGAGATTCCTGGGAGAGCTCTCTCTGGATCGTGAACGCCGACGGCTCGCGTAACCGTCAGCTGATCGACGGCTCTTCGCCGGCGTGGTCGCCCGAGGGCACCCGCATCGCGTTTCTGGCGCCCGACGAGCAGAAGAAGACGCAGATCTTCGTCCGCTGGATGGACGCCGAAGGCGCCGTGACGCAGTTGACCCGTCTCACCGAGCGGCCTCGCGATGTCGTGTGGAGTCCCGACAGCAAGTCGATTGCCTATCGCGTGAAAGTGCCGCCGACGCGTCCGACGTCCGAGCAGTGGCGCATTTCGCTGCCGCGCCCGCGCGGCGCGCAGTGGACGGCCGACCCACGCATTGTCGAATCGCTTTCTGTTGCAGGGGGGAAGAGGCTGAGCAGAGTCCGAGAAGGAGCGTTCCGTTAACCGCGAGACGGTCCTAATGTTTCCTATCGTCCGATCGTGTGGCGGCAATGCGGCAAGCGCGGCGATAATCACATGCCGGATGACTTCGATGAACTGCAGCAACGCCGAGGGCGAGGACGGCGACCGCGAAGCGGTGAGTGCATCTGCCGCATCCTCGTCGGGCAGCGGTTGGACGCGCGCGTCGGGCCGACGACGGTCGACGTATCGCTGCGCCAGCACGGCTCGCAGCCATGTGGCCAGGCTGCTGCGGCCGTGGAAGTAGCGGAAGTGCGACTGCCGTTCGCCATCGCGCGATCGGAGGCCGAAAAGCTCTGCGTAGAGCGAAGCCGCGATCTCGCGTGCACCGCCGGACCGATCGAGCGCGTCAGCGGCGCGATACAACACGTGGCGGTAACGAAGGATGAAGTCGTCCCAGGCCTCGTCCACGCCCTCGGCGCAGGCGCACGCCAGAGCAAGATCTTCGAGATGAAGCGAGGAGCAGTGACGCTCGAGCCAGGCGCTCGCTTCGGCGAGCGGCTTCCGCTCGAGCCGGCGGGGCCGCCGCTGCGCGTCGGACCAGGCGCCTCAACACACAAGTGCCGTCTGGGATTAGTTTCTCTACGCGGTGTCTAATGGCCTCGATCAGGCCAGAGGAGGCGGACATTGTCGATGTTCCTTTCGAACCTGCGATCCGCATGGCGGCAGCTCACGCGGAGTCCGGTCGTATCCTTCGTCGCGGTGCTGTCACTGGCACTCGGCATTGGCGCCAACACCACGGTATTCACGCTGGTCAACGCCATTCTGTTAAATCCGATGCCGATCCGCGACATCGCGCGCGTGGTCATGATCGGAACGAGCGAGGTGCGGGACGGTGCCCCGCAGTTTTTTAGCGGCACGTCGAGACCCAACTTCGTCGATCTACGGGACCAGCAATCTGTGTTCAGCGGCGCCGTGCTCACCGGATTTACGCCGCTATCGCTCTCGGGCACCGGCGAGCCGGAGCAACTCGTGGCGCAGATGGTCACGGGCAACTACTTCGATGTCCTGGGACCGCCGCTGGCCGCGGGCCGCACGTTCATCCCGGAGGAAGATCGCGACCTCGGCTCTCACCCAGTAGTGGTGCTGTCACACAGCTTCTGGACGCGTCGATTCGGCGCCGATCCGGGCATCATCGGCAAGGCTTTGACCTTGAATGGCTACGGCTTCACAGTGATTGGCGTCGCCGGCGAAGGCTTCCGCGGCACGTTTCCGGTTGGCGGTCCGGACCTGTGGGTGCCGTTCGCAATGTACCGCGAAGCACTCACCGGATTCGGGGCGGACGGCTACAATTCGCGCCGCGGCTTGATCTATCAGGCGTTCGGCCGTCTCAAAGACGGCGTCACGCTCGAGCAGGCACAGGCGAACGTCGATGGCATCGGCCGCGCCCTGGCCGAGAGTTTTCCGACAGACAATCGCGGTCGATCGTTTGCGCTGCGCACGCTCACCGAGGCCGCGTTTCCGCCGGCCTTCAAGCAGCAGCTGGTGCTCTCAGGAAGTCTAGGAATGGCTGTGGTCGCGCTGGTGTTGCTCATCGCGTGCGGCAACGTCGCCAACCTGCAGCTCGCGCGGGCGAGCACTCGACGTCAGGAGATCGCGGTGCGCTTATCGATCGGCGCTAGTCGCCGTCGTCTGATCCAGCAGTTCCTCGCCGAAAGCCTGCTGCTTGCCGCCGCGGGTGGTGTTGGTGGTCTGCTCGTCGCGTACTGGTCGCGTGCGCTCCTCTGGGCGTATCGTCCGCCTTTCATGCAGCCGGGCGCGATCGACTTGAGCTTTGATCCTCGCGTGTTGGCGTTCACGATGGCGGTGTCGCTCGTCACGGGACTGCTGTTCGGCCTGGCACCGGCGCTGCAGGCGTCGCGTCCCGACCTCGTCACCGAGCTGAAGGAGCGCACGACGCTGACGAGCGGTACGCATTGGTACAACGTCCGGCACCTCCTCGTCGTCGGCCAGGTCGCGCTGTCGCTGATCACGTTGGTAGCGGCGGGACTGTTTCTCCGCAGCCTTGGCAATGCACAGCGGATCGATTTGGGGTTCGACGGCGACCGATTGATCGTACTCGGGATGAACGCCGGCACTCAGGGCTTCAACGAGGCGCGCGGTCGCGATCTTTATCGCCGGGTGCTCGAACGACTTGCCGGCGTGTCCGGAGTGGAGTCGGTGACGCTATCGTCGGCGTTGCCGCTCTTCAATGGCGGCTTTTCGCGGACGACCTTTCGGGACGACCAGGACATCAAGGATCCGCGCAATGGTCGACTGACGCAGATCAATGAGGTTGCGGACCGCTACTTCGAGGCGCTCGGCATCCCGATCGTGCGCGGCCGCGCCTTCACGCCTAACGATCGGCAAGGCTCGACGGCGGTCATCATCATCAACGAGACGATGGCCAAGCAGTTCTTTCCCAACGAAGAGCCGCTAGGCCGTCACCTCCACATCTTCAACCGTCCGCCGGCGCGCGAGATCGTCGGCATCGCAAAGACCATCAAGTACAACTCGGTTGGCGAGGAGCCGACCGCTCACATGTACGTGCCGATCGAGCAGAACTATGCATCACAAGTGACGGTGCAGGTGCGCGCCGCCGGCGAGCCCGACGCGGTGCTTGGCACCGTGCGCCGCGAGTTGCAACAGCTCGAACCGACAATGCCGCTTCTGAATGTCAGCACCTACCGTTCAATTCTTGCGACGTCTTTATGGGCGCCGCGCATGGGCGCGTCGCTGCTGACGATCTTCGGCGTGCTGGCCTTGCTGCTCGCAGCGGTAGGCCTCTACGGCGTGATGGCCGACAGCGTCGCGCAGCGCACGCGCGAGATCGGCATTCGCATGGCGCTCGGCGCCGAAGCACTACAGGTGCGCGGAATGATCGTGCGTCAGGGGCTGTCGCTCGTGATTGGCGGTGTCCTCCTCGGCGTTGCCGGTGCCTGGGGCCTGTCGCAACTCGTGAGCCGGTTGCTCTTCGGGATTACGGGCGCCGATCCGTTCACCTTCACCGCGGTACCTGTCGTGCTGCTCACGGTGGCAGGCATTGCGACGGCGTTTCCGGCATGGAAGGCGAGCCGAGTCGATCCGGTCGATGCGCTGCGCGTGTAGCTGCACGAGCCAGGTGCTCGGACATTGAACGCCAAAATCTGCCGGACGGCCTCTACCGGAACTTGCAGGCTCGGCGAAACGTCAGTGGCGCTCGGTTGCGCAAGAAGTGACGCAGATTCTCGGCGACGCGCTGGAAGCGCAAAAGGGGGTCTCGATCCTGGAACTCCGAGGCCTAGGCAAGGAACGCTGGCAGGACGCGGATGCGGCAACACACTTTGACCGCGAGCGACAGCCTGGACTGATTGCCGATGCTGCCGGTTGCATCGGCGCTGAACGCCGGGTGCCGAACGTTGCTGACGAACGATCGTGGAGCTCTGACTGTTCCGGGTCTCCGCATCGTGCAGTTGTCTTCGTACTTGGAACGGGAATGAGGGTAATGTGGTGATCGGCGTGGTGTGGTCACGTGAATCCGCTCTATCTCGAGTGGAAGCAGCGAAGTCGATCGTTCAGCGATCTGGCATTCAGTACACCGAACACGCCAGTGACGTTGAGCGGATTTGGTGAAGCCGAGCGACTCGATGCCGCTCGCGCAACGGCGTCGCTCTTTGTCGTGCTCGGCGTCTCACCGATGGTCGGACGTACCTACTCGGCCGACGAGGAGCGCCGAGGGGATCGCGTGGCACTTGTTGGTCGCAGGTTGGCGCAACGACGATTCGGTAGCGTCAGTGCTGCTCTTGGGCGGATGCTCCTCGTTGATGGTGAACCGACCACGCTCATCGGCGTCCTACCCACGTGGTTTGATTTCCCCAGTCCGGAGATTCAAATCTGGCGTCCGCTCGGCGATCGCCGTGGACGAATGGTCGTCGTTGGCCGACTTCGCGAGGGAACCGCACTCGCCCAGGCACGTCAGGAGATGGCCGAGATCGGAAAACAGTTGGCATCCCAGTATCCCGACCTCGCCGCGAACCCGGACTTTCCCGAATTCGAGAGCAATCTCGTGCCGCTCGAGTATCACGTGACAGGCCGCGATACACGAGTCGCGCTCTGGATTCTCGTGGGCGCGTCGGTCTTGATGATGTTCATCGCATGCACCAACGTTGGCACGCTGATGCTGGCACGCGCGGCAGCCCGGCACCGTGAGCTCGCCTTGAAGGCTGCGCTAGGTGCCACCAGGGCACGTCTCGTCCGTCAGATGCTGATCGAGGCTGTCGCGCTGGCGTCTGCGGGTAGTCTCCTGGGTGTGGCGTCCGCGTACGGGATTCTGCGAGCGCTGGTTGCAATCGCTCCACCAGGGCTTCCACGTCTGGAGACGATCGTCATCGATCGATTCGTGCTGACCTTTACGATCGGCCTGGCGCTGTTGTGCAGCGTGATCCTGGGCTCAGCTGCGGCATCGCGCGCCCAGAAGGTCGAACTCGAGGACGCTTCGTCAAGGTGGTCGAGGCCACGACACGCCAGCACGCCGCCCGCTGCAGCAGGTACTCATCGTCGGCGAAGTGGCTCTCACGCTCGCGCTCGTCTGCGGGGCTGGGTTGTTGCTTCGCAGTCTCGCTGAGGTGCAGCGGCTGGCTCTGGGCTTCGAAACCAGTAACACGCTCCTGTTTCGCACGGTCGTGCCGAACGAATTCTCAGGTAGCCAACGACATCGCTTCTTCGAGGAAACCGTGGAACAGATCCATCGACTCCCCGGCGTCCGTGCTGTGGGAGTCGTGAGCAACATCTTTCCAACTGCGACGCCCCACGCCACCATCCTGGTCGAGGCCGAACGCGACGGCCAGCGGGGTAGCCTGCCGATTTTGGACGACGTGGCGACTCCCGGCTTTTTCTCTGCGCTTCGTGTGCCCCTTCGCAAAGGCCGGTACTTCACTCGCTCCGATTCGGACAGCGGGTCCCACGTCGCCGTCGTCAATGAACGCTTTGCGCGCGAGTTCTGGGGCGACGATGACCCTGTTGGCCGACGTTTTCAGTTCCTCGACAATCGACACGGTGACGCGTGGGTGACGGTGGTGGGTATGGTCGCGGACATGCGTCGCAACGGGCTTGAGCAGGCGCCTTATCCACAGGTCTTCCTGCCCTTTGCACAGGCTCCCAGCCGCGGAGCCGACCTCGTCGTTCACACAGACACTCCACCGCTTTCGCTCGCGAACAGTGTTACCCGAACGATCGCAGCCATTGATTCCAGCGTTCCGGTCTACCGACTATCGACCCTTGAGCAACGTCTCGACGAGTTTCAGACGAACCGACGCTTCCAGGCCTGGGTGCTGTCGTTGTTTGCCAGCACCGCTATTCTGCTGGCGGCGATCGGAATGTACGGCGTCGTCGTCCGCTATGACGTGACTCAGCGAACGCAAGAGATCGGCGTTCGCATGGCTGTCGGCGCCTCTACTGGCGATGTCTTGGCGCTAGTGCTGCGGAACGGCCTCGCCCTGACAGGCGCGGGGCTAGTCATTGGAGAGTTGAGCGCCGTGGCTCTCGCAGGCGTGATGGGCGCACTCGTTTTTGGCATTTCGCCGCGAGATCCGGTGACGTTTGTGCTGGCGCCATTGCTGTTGCTCGCATTTGGCGTTGCCGCTTGTTTAGAACCTGCTTGGCGAGCGCTGCGTGTTGATCCACTCCGTGCGTTGAAGGCAGAGTGATGTCTCGCTAGTCTGGATTGCAAACGAGAATCCTCCGTGACCGGCTGACGGTTCCGCCGACGCTCCGATAAATGCCAAGTCGACGGGAGCGGATGGCGCGGGTCAAGGCCGCGAAAGCGCCGACGGAGCCGGGGTCCCCGGCGCGCGTATTCCAGCGCGCTGGGGTGCCGCAGGAGGGCAGCCTTGACGCGCGCCCTCGCTCCCGCAGAATGATCGATCGGACCAGAATCTGCTGTCCTAGCCGCGCACCCGAGCCTTACTGCGCCACCACGTACCAGCCTGCGAGATATCGATCCAGTGGCTCGAAGGTACGTCCGGCAGATCGGAAGGCGATGTAGCTGTCGGGACGCACCAGATAGTGGGCCGCATCTCGCACGCCAAGACGTAGAAAGGCATTCCCGTTCTGGTCACGCAATGATCCGTCAGCTCCAGTGGCACTGAGGCAGTAGGTCGTCAGAACCTCACCGTATCGCTTTCGCAGTTGGTCTAACCCGGTTGGATCCCAAATCCGCGGGTCTCCGCACAGCAACAGCGCGAGGCGCGGTCCGGCCACCGCCTCCTGGAGATACGTCGTGTGTCCGTTCACGAGAATTTCGGCGTTTGGAAGACGGTCTCCAGCGCGAGGACCCGCCTGCAGTCTTGGCTCCCCTTCAGCGACGGCTGGACTCTTGCGATAACGGATGCCGAGCTCCGACACGAACGCAAAGGCGGTCCGACGAACTGCTCGTGAACTGAAAACGCGGGGAACGACGTGTGGGACCACCACGCGTCTGGCCCACGTCGCCAACGGACGATCCGACATCGCGCGAGTAAACGTGCTGAACAGCCTGTCTGTGTATCGAAGCAGGAACTGCCCGACGGGCCACCGTTCAGCATCGTAGGTGTCGAGCAGCCGATTGTGGGCAAGATCGCGCGCGACCAGGCCCATCTTCCATCCCAAGTTCCACGCGTCCTGAATGCCGGTGTTCATGCCTTGCCCACCGACTGGGCTGTGAATGTGCGCCGCATCGCCGGCGAGGAACACGTTGCCGTCGCGATAGCTCGCGGTCTGCCGATGGTGAAGATGAAAGCGTGTGAGCCAGGCAGGATCGCTGAGACGAACGGTGCTTTCAGTCGGTGGGTCGACGAGGGCCTGTAATTCTGAGAGTTGAATTTCGCTCGTGATCCCTGACGACGAACGTGGCTGCTCTTCAGCCTGAGTGCCCGCTGCCATCGCGATCACGCGCCAGGTGGTTGGCCTGCCGAGCGGCAAGAACATCGCGACCCCGCCGCGACCGGCAAACGAATTAATCGCGTTCGGTTCGAGGGGACCCTCGGCTTCGACGTCTCCGAGCGCGAAGTCCTGCGGATAGGTCCCCCCTTCGAATGCAATCCCGCTTTGCTTCCTAACGGTGCTATGTGCACCGTCGCACCCGACGAGGAATCGCGCCTGCACGCGTTCCCGCCGACGATCCTCTCGCTGGACCACACACTCAAGCCTGTCCGCTTCGCGTCCGAACGACACCAACTCGGTGCCGCGTTCAATCACGACGCCGGATCCACGCAGCCATTCGTTCAGAACATCCTCGGTCTCTGCCTGCGAGACGAGCAGGATGAACGGAAAACGCGTGTCCACTGCACCGATGTCACCGACCCTCGCTGCCGCAACCGGTCGGCCCTCGAGGTGCAGCTTCAGACGTGTGCTTGTCTTGCCTCTGGCCACAAGCCGTTCGCCGAGGCCGAGCGTCTGCAGCAGCTCCAGCGTGCGCGCCTGAACGGCGAGCGCCCGGGATTCACGCGTGCGATCCAGGAGCCGATCGATGATCCGAAAGCGCGCGCCGAACGTCTGAAGCTGGGTCGCTAAGGCGAGCCCAGTTGGACCTGCGCCGACGATTAACGCTTCAACCTCAGAACTGCTCGTTATCATTGTGATCGTTGGATCTCGACTTGACCGCTACGACCAACCGAACTACGGTCCGCTGACCACGGCTACACCGTGATCGCCCGTAGGCGATTGCTGCACACTCAACGCTGACGTAGGCCCAGGACTCATCAGCCGCGAATGAAGCCTCCGAAACAGACTTCCCAGTATCACACCTCATTGTGGCGCGTTCGCCGCGGGCAGTGATCGGAAGACTGCGAAATCCGGTAACAGCGCGCCGTCTCCTGGGACCGCGCTCCTGGCGGGTCCTTAGCGCTGGAGCGCGGGCTGATTCAGCCACTCCTGCAACCGGGTCTCGCCGAGTAGCGCGTCGTCGGCAGGAATCAGCGAGCGCTCACCGGTTCGGCCCGAAGTACCGCGCGTGCGGGTCGACGACAACTTCGGGAGGGTCGTTGCGCGCGCCGAGGCCCTGACGGATCAGCTCATCGAACGGGAACTGTTGCGGGAACCATCGACCGATCCGTTCGATTGTGTCTGCGGCTCGAGTGACTCATCGAACTCCTCGTTGCCACCTATTTCTACTTTCTACGCGGCGCGAAGGTTGGTCGCGGCTCTTCTTTGAGGCCTCATGACACCGTGCGGCCTGGCACGTGTGCGTGTTGTGACCGTGCGTGTTGACGCAGCGTCCGTGCAGCGACCGCGGTTCGCAGTCTGAAGAACGCCAACAGCACGCGAAGCCCGAGGCCCCGCGGGACCGCCAGGGGCCGCACGCGCACGTTCTGAAACGCGGCGATACGCCAGGTGCCAGACTCCTTCACCACGACGTAGGTCTGTCGTGAGCGGCGGCTCCGTGTGATAGTGGCCTGCCAGGGCATCATCACCGAGCCGTCACCGTGCATGAGCGCGACCGTGGGCGCGAGGAAACGCACCGTGACCCCGTCGAACATCAAACGCGAACCTGCGAGAACGGAGCGAAACAACCGATCGTGATGCTC
>JBKPAJ010000059.1:0-45781 GCA_046726375.1 Acidobacteriota bacterium | reverse complement strand
CTGCGCGCCACCGATCATGTTGCCGCACAGCACACGTGGATGGCAAAGTCGATGGCCGCTATCAAGCGATCGGCCGGCGCGTGGAGACAGCGCGCGTGGGGATGATAAACGCCGCGCTCGATCGTGCTCGCGAGGTGTGGGCCGAAGGGATGGCCCTGCGCCTCAGCGATCTCAACTTCGCACACGCCGATGTGGCCCGGCTCGCCGCCGTCGTGCTCGTCGGCCTGGTGCTCGCAACAATGCTGGTGCGGCTGCTGTCGCGGCGCGGGGCCGGGGCGAGCCGCCTCGGACTGCCGGCGCTGCTCGAATGGGCGCGTCCGCACGCCTTCACCCTGCTTCGGCACGGCGCACTCGTGTGCGCGCTCGCCGGACTTCCCTTCTTCGCGCTTGCCCTGGGCGATCCCAAGACGACGCTTTCGCGCCAGGAGACCACGTATCCAGGTCGCCGTATCAGTCTGATGATCGATGCCTCGTCCAGCATGCTCTCGTCGATGCCCGCGAGCAAGCTGGCGAGCGGCGCGCCGAACGATGCGGCTTTTTTCACCACGGTCGGAGCGGCACGGTACTTCGTCAACCTGCGGCGGCAAGGCGAGTTTCGCGACCTGATGGCGCTCGTCGAGTTCGGCGATCAGGCGTACGTCATCACGCCGTTTACCACCGATTACGAAAACATCCTGCTCAGCATGTCGCTGATCGGCGACTGGAACGAGTTCATGGCGTTCCCGGATCAGGGGACGATTATCGCCAACGCGATCGATCAGAGCGTGGGGCTCTTTGAAGCGTTCGAGTTTCTGGACGCTGCCGGCAACGCAATGGTGATCTTCACCGACGGCATGGACGCGCAGGTCACCGAGGAGGGCAAAAGCGCATTCGACGTGTTAGGCGATGCCGAACGATCCGGTATCCCGGTGTTTTTTATTCGCGTTGGCGATCCGGAGCGGCAGAAAAAGGGCGTCACCGACGAAGCCTGGGCAGCGGCGGTCACACGCACGGGCGGCCGCTTCTACAGCGCTGCCGACGAATCCACCATTGTCCGCGCGATTCACGACATCAACCGGTCAGCGCCGGGACGCATTCAGGTCCGCCGCTACGTGACCGAGCAACCGAAGTTCACGCCGTTCGCGCTGGCGGCTGTCGTTTTGTGGACGCTCGCAATCGCCATGCGGTTGTCGCTGCCATGGTTTCAGACGTTTCCGTAATGTGTTTTTGCCGTCGACCGTCGACCGTCGACTGTAGGGTTTTATGAAGACCTTCGTTGGCCAACTCGTCATTGTTCTGGTGCTCCTCGCCGCGGGAGCTGTTCTCTGGGCTGTCGGATCCGCGGAGCAGCGGCTCGCGGCCGCCGAGCGCACGTTGGTGACGCTGCGCTACGACCGCGCCGCCGAGGAATTCGAGACGGCTGCCGCAAACAATGCCGCTGAGCGCATCGTCGCCGACGCAACCGGCACGGCAAAGGCAGCCGTCGAGGCGCGCCGAAAGGCAATGTACTGGCTCGGCGACTACGAGGAGTTCCTCGAAAGCACCGACGGCGATCTCAAGATGCTGGCGGCTGACGCGTCGTATCGTGCCATGCGCATGCAAGGCGGCACCTGGCAATCGGTGACGACGAAGCTCGACGCGATTGCGAAGCGCTACGCCGACGTGCTGCGCGAGCATCCCGAAAACGAGGACGCCGCCTACAACTACGAGTTCGTGGTACGCCTTCGCGCCGCGGTCGCAACCGCCAAGCAGGCCATTCCTCCTCTCGATCTCGACACCACTGGATTGACCGTTCACGGTCATCGCGGCGGGCCACCTGCGGGCAGTGACACGAAAAAGTTCAAGATGATCGTGCCGATGCGGCCCGACGAGCGCATGGAGGCCGAACAGGCCGGCCGCGGGGCGCAGAAAACGCGCAAAGGCTGATTGCACGCATGCGATTCAACGCTCCCGGATACCTGCTCCTCCTGGCCGCGCCCGCCGTCCTGCTGGTGTTGTGGGCGTGGCAGTTCTGGCGCCGGCAGCGCGACTTGAGCCGCATGCGCAAGCATCGCCGCACGCCGGTGCGCGAACGAATTCCTCGCCTCGGGGAACTTCCCTTCTGGCTCTGCATGATCCTCGCGCTTGCCGCAACGATCGTCGCGCTGGCGCGCCCGGTTGCGGTCGTCTCACTGCTGCGCACCGCAGGGATCGATCTCGTGATTCTGCAGGACGGTTCCGCGTCGATGCGCGTCAAGGACGTGAGCGGCAACCGCTGGCAGCGCTCGATGCAGTTCCTTCGCACCATCGGCGAGTCGCTGCAGTGGGAAGACGATCGCGTGGCGCTTGCGCTGTTTGCCAGCATTGCGACGCCGCAGGTGCGCCTCACGCGCGATCCCAATACGTTTTTCTTTTTTCTCGATCACCTGGAAGACGAGCCGCCGTTCCGGATGCAGGACGACACGACCTGGGACACGAACATGGAGCGCGGCATCTACTGGGGATTGCGGTTGATCGAGAAGGACGAGGAGATAGCAAAGGCCGGTGGGGTGCTGCCGCCACCCGGCGGTCGCAGGCCTGAGCCCTCAGGGCCGAGACGCGATCTGGCGGGACGTAAGCCCGGCGCCACTAGCGCTGGTGGCGGCAGGAAAAACGCCAGAGTCTTTGTTTTGGTTTCCGATGGACAAGCCTGGAGCGGCGATGTGGCCAAATCGATCGCCGCGGCGCAGAATCGCGGCATTCCGATCTTCGTCGTCGGCGTCGGCACCACGGCCGGCGGCATTATTCCGGACCCGAATCCCGATCCCGCGCGCGCGATTCTCACATCCTCGCTCGATCGCTCGTCGCTCAGCGCGATCGCCAACGCCGGCGGCGGCCGCTACTTTGAACTAGGCCGAGACGATGACCGCGATATCGCCAACGCGATCATCGACAGCACGCGTCGGCGCGCGAACACCGGCGGCGTCAACGAGACCGTGCAGGAGCTCTATTGGCGTGCGCTCGTCGCCGCCGCCGCGCTGATCGCCCTCGGAGTCCTTTTTCTTCGCGACCAAAGCGCCCTGGCGCTACAGCTTGGCGCGACAGCCGGCGTGTTACTGCTCGTTATCACCTACGCAAAATAGAGCGTGAGCCAATTCAAAAAGCACCATGTAGCGCGGACGGTTAGGTCCGCGAATCATCAAGACCCCTATCGCGCGGACCTTTGAACACGGAACTCACCTGGGTTGGGATGAATGCCGGGCAACCTTTCGGCGCTCAGCGATCGCCTGTCAGCACGAGTAAAAGCTGAAAGCCGATAGCCGAGGGGCTGGAAGCGTTCACCCGACGGAGCGAGCGGAGGCTTCGGTCCGCGCTCACTGCGGGGGCTTCGCCGTTTCTGCGGCGGCCGGAGCGGGCTTCGCGTTGGGATCCACTTCGGCGATCTTTTCGCGCTTCAACGCGGCATTGAGCCGGGGCAACTCTGTCTTGAGCGTTGCGTCCATCTTCTGCAGCTGCGCATCCAACGCTTTGGAGAGCTCGTCGAACACCTCGTAAGTTTGATCCGTCGGGCGGTTGTCGCTGCTCTCGATCACGCCCATGAGCGCCGCGATCTTGTTGTTCAACTTGATCGGGTAATTGAGCGGATCCTGGCTGCTGCGATTGCGGACCTGATACACCTCTTCTTCCACGCCCGTGAGCAGCTTCATCAGGCGATCTGCCAGCGTCTGGATCTCCGCTTTGCGCCGGGCAGAAACCTTCTCCATCGCCTTGGTGGTTTGATCGCGGATCGTGCGGATCTTGATGACCGCCGTATTGGCCTGCGTCACTTTGTCGCGCACGCGAGAGGACAACTTGAACTGCTCCTGCAGGTATGCCTCAGTGACGCCGTCGCTGAGCAGTCGCGGGTCGACACCGATCGCAAAATCGCGCGACTCCGTTTGGCCATTGGCCGTGATCTGCACAGCGTACTTCCCCGGTGGCGACGCAGGTCCGCGCTGCGGGTTGGCGGCCCACATGATCATCCCCGGAAACACGACCGCGCCCTCCTGCCGCAAATCCCAGGTGAACCGATTCGTGCCCTTCTTGACGCCAACACGCGGCGGCGGCGCGCCGCCGAACCCGCCGCCCCTTTGGCCCTCTGCCGGTGGCGGTTGCTGCGCGTCTTTGGCCGTGCCCGTGAACGACCGCAGCACCTTGCCGTCGCCAAGGATCTCAATCTTCACTTCGTCCGCGTCTTTGCCAAGGTAGTAGTCGAACCGCACGTTGTCATCCAGACCGCGCAGCGGATTGGTCGGTTCGAAGACGTGCAGCGCGTCGGTGGTGATCGCGGCGTTGGCCTGCCGCAGCACGTTGATATCGTCGAGAATGTAGAAGCCGCGGCCGTGTGTGCCGATTACGAGGTCGCGTTCTTCGGACACGACGCCGTGAACTGGCGTCACGGGCAAATTCAACTGCAGCGACTGCCACGATGCGCCGTCGTTGAACGAGACGTAAATCCCACGTTCGGTCCCGACGTAGAGCAAGCCGCGGCGCTTTTTGTCTTCGCGGATCGTCCGAGCAAAGTCGTTACCCGGAATGCCATCGACGATCTTCGTCCAGCTTTTGCCGAAATCAGCGGTCTTGTAGACATACGGCGCACGATCGTCCATCTGGTAACGATTGGCGGCGAGATAGGCGACACCGTTCTGGTGCGGCGAGGCTTCGATCAAACTGATGCGCGAAAACTCCGGTAGATCGGGCGGCGTGATCCGCTCCCACGTCTTGCCGCCGTCACGAGTGACGTGCACCCACCCATCGTCCGAGCCGGTCCAAACCGTGTTGATATCCTGGCGTGACGGCGCGATGGTAAAGACAACGGAGTAGGTTTCGACGCCGGTTTGATCTTTCGTGATCGGCCCACCGGACGCCTGCATCGTCTTCGCATCGGATCTCGTGAGGTTCGGGCTGATGCGCTGCCAACTCTGACCGCCCGTCGTCGTGCGCCAGACGTGTTGCGAGGACGCGTACAGCACTTTCGGATCGATCGGAGAAAACACGATCGGATACGTCCACTGGAAGCGCTCCTTGATGTCGATCGAGGAGTACCCCATCGGGTTGTTCGGGTAGATGTTCACGGCGCGCCGCTGACCGGTCTCGCGATCGAGACGGCTCAGATATCCGCCGTAGCTCCCGGCGTAGAACACGTTGAGATCGAGCGGGTCGGGCGCGATGTAACCGCTCTCGCCGCCGCCTACGTCGTAGAAGACCGCCGGCACGCTGCCCTCGCCGCCATCGCCGGTCTCTGCACTCCCCACACACGCCGTACTGTTGTCCTGCTGCGCGCCACACACGTGATACGGCACGTGCCTGGTTGTGAAGACGTTGTAGAACTGGCCGGTGGCGTAATCCTGTGACGACCAGGTCTGGCCGCCGTTGACCGATACGTTCGCACCGCCATCGTTGGCCTCGATCATCCGTTTGTTGTCGTTGGGAGCAATCCACATGTCGTGATTGTCGCCGTGCGGGGGTCGCAGCTGCGTGGGGAACGTCTTACCGCCGTCGGTGGATTTGAAGAAGTTGACGTTGAGTACATAGACGGTATCTTTCTCTGTCGGATCGGCGTAGATGTGCGTGTAATAAAACGCGCGCTGCCGAAGATTTCGATCCTCGTTTGTCCGCTTCCACGTCGCGCCCGCATCGTCGGACACGAACACGCCGCCGTTCTCGTTTTCCACAATCGCGTAGACGCGGTTGCTGTCTGCGCCTGAGACCGAGACGCCGGATTTCCCCCAGAGACCGG
The DNA here is from genome assembly GCA_046726375.1 of Acidobacteriota bacterium. Classification (GTDB taxonomy): domain Bacteria; phylum Acidobacteriota; class Vicinamibacteria; order Vicinamibacterales; family UBA2999; genus DASPWV01. The sequence continues at coordinate 40,065 of JBKPAJ010000059.1, read as the reverse complement.
TGGGCATACCGGGAGTGCGCGTGATCTCGCTCCACGTCGTGCCGCCATCCATCGACTTGAACATGCCGCCGCCGGGTCCACCGCTCTCCATCGACCAGGGCGTGCGGTAGACCTCCCAGAACGTCGCGTAGAGCACGTCCGGGTTTTTGGGATCCATCGCGAGATCCACGGCGCCTGTCCGATCGTTGCGGAACAGCACGCGGTCCCACGTCTTGCCGCCGTCTTTGCTTCGGTACACGCCGCGTTCGTCGTTGGGTCCGTAGGCATGGCCCAACGCCGCGGCAAAGACGATGTCGGGGTTGGTCGGATGGATTCGGATTTTGCTGATGATTTGCGTGTTCTCGAGACCGGCGTGCACCCAGGTCTTCCCGGCGTCGGTGGTCTTGTAGATACCATCGCCTTGAATGATGTTGCCGCGAAAGCACGACTCGCCCATGCCGGCGAAGACGACGTCTGGATTCGATGGCGCAATTGCGATGGCGCCAACCGAAGATGTTTTGAGCTGTTGGTCGCCGGTCGCGCTCCAGGTATGGCCAAAGTCGGTGCTCTTCCACACGCCCCCGCCGGTCGCGCCGAAGTAATACTCCCTGGGTCGCGCGGCGCTGCCGGCTGCCGCGATCGACCGTCCACCTCGTGCCGGGCCGACGCTGCGCCAGCGCATGCCCGCATACAAACTCTCGTCGACTGTGGGATTTGTCTGTGCGTTCAAACTGACCAGCAGCGCGACCGTAATCATCGGCGCCGCAAACCTCAGCATCTGCGTCATAGGCGGCAAGAATACTCCGAGGGCACTGGGTTTGCAGCGGCTGTGCTCATGACCGGATGGGATACGACCCCGTACTGGATTCGCTCGGCACAAATTCCGCAGTATCCGACGCTTTCTCGCGACCTCTCTGTGGACGTCGCGGTGATCGGTGGCGGCATTGTCGGGATCACGGCCGCCTACTTGTTGAAATCGGCCGGCATGACCGTGGCCCTTCTCGAACGGGAACGGTGTGCGCTGGTCGACACCGGCCACACGTCAGCACACCTCACCATGGTCACTGACTCGATGCTTACGAGGCTCGCGAAAAATTTTGGCAACGAGGCGGCGAAAGCGGTCTGGGATGCCGGCCGGATCGCCATCGACCAAATCGAGAGCCATGTCCAAAGCGAGGAGATCAGCTGCGGGTTTCGCCGCGTTCCCGGCTACCTGCACCTTGCCATTGAAGGACGCGGCGCCACCACATCGGAACTGAAGGACATCGCCGAGCTCGCGCGTGAGTTGGGCTTCAGTGCCGAGTTCGAACCGTCGATTCCCCTGTTCAATCACGCTGGCGTCCGATTCGATAATCAGGGGCTGTTTCACCCGCGACAATACCTCGCCGGTCTGCTGCGAATGATCCCGGGAGACGGGTCTCACGTCTTCGAGAACACGAGCGCCGAAGAGGTCTTCGATGAACCCCTCGGGGTGAAGTGCGGCACGCATACCGTGACGTGTGGGTACGTTCTGATCGCGACGCACGCGCCGATGGCCGGAAAAACCAACGTCGTGAGCGCCACTTTGCTACAGTCGAAGCTCGCGCTCTACACCAGTTATGTCGTTGGCGGAAGGTTGCCGCGAGGCCAGGTGCCGCACGGCCTCTACTGGGATACGGCCGAGCCGTACTATTACCTGCGGGTTGAGCCAAGCCACGGCCACGACTACGCCATCTTCGGCGGTCAGGACCACAAGACGGGTCAAGCCGACGACACGCGGCAGTGCTACGAAGCGGTAGAGCAGGTCGCGCGCAAGGTGCTGCCGTCCCTGGAGATCACCGACCGCTGGTCGGGACAGATCATCGAGACCAACGACGGATTGCCGTATATCGGTGAAACGTCAGAACGGCAATTCGTCTCAACAGGCAACGCCGGTAACGGCATGACGTTCGGGACGATTGCCGCCATGATGGCGCGCGATGCCGCGCTCGGCCGCACAAATCCATGGCGCGATATCTTCGCGGTCAACCGGACGAAGCTGCTAGGCGGCACTTGGGATTACCTCACCGAGAACAAGGACTACCTGTATTACATCGTGCGCGACCGCTTCGCATCCGCGCAGGGCGCGTCGATTCGCGTGCTCAGAAGAGGTGAAGGCAAGATCCTCAACGTGAATGGCCAGCGTGCAGCCGCCTATCGCGACGAGAAGGGAACGGTCCACCTCCGTTCAGCGATCTGCACGCACATGGGATGCGAAGTGAAGTGGAATCAAGCGGAGCGCACGTGGGATTGCCCGTGCCATGGATCGCGGTTCCACGCCGACGGCACTGTACTGGCCGGCCCGGCAGAATCGCCGCTCTCGGAGCTGAAAATCGAGACCAACAAGCTCGAGAAGGTGTAGGGTGCAAACTGCCATCTCTCGATGTTGCGACGTGGTGATGTGGCGATGTGATGTGGCGATCTGCTGATGTCGCGAAGTGTCTCTCGATGTGGTGATGTGATGTGTGATGTCAGGTAATGATGTCAATGACAGCCATATCGTCATCGCATCGCGACATCGACAGACACATCGCGACATCGTTACATCGCTAGATTGACATCGCCACATCACCACATCGCGCCTCGCCACCTGACGCGTGCCCCTTAGCTCCGCCTTATAGCCAAGAGAACCAATCCGATCGAATTCCAAATCAGAATCCGGATGCGCCTGACAAGCGCGAGCGCCACGCCAACAGTCGGATCCAGCGTCAATGCGCGGGCGACGAGCGCCGTACCCGCTTCATCCACACCAAGCCTGTAGGGCACGAACTTGAAGACGACCACAATGAAGCGTCCGGTCGCCTCGAGGACGAATGCCTGAAGAAGCGTGGCGTTGGAGACGAGCCGCAACACGAGGAACACTTCGGCGACCGCGCCGATGTGAAAGAGCGCTTCCCAAACGAACACGCGCACGATACGACCCGCCGGCCACATCAGAAAGGCGTAAAAGTGCACCTCGATCTGGCGTAAGCGATCGATCGACGTCACTTGCCTGCCGGTGAGACCCGCCACGACGCGCGCCATACGCGTGAGAATCGCAGGGCGCTGCCGGATCGCCCAGACCCCGATCAGTCCCAAGGCAAAAACGCCGGCAAGCGCGCCCTGAACGGCGACCCGCAAGCCTGCTGGCACACTGGTCGCGGCAAAGAAACCCATAGCGCCCAGCGCGATCATCGCGAGAACCGAGACGGTGTAAAACGTGTTCTCGGCGGCAACCGACGCCACAGCCGTGACCGTCGAGATGTGGTTCTTGACGATGAGCACCTTCGCCGGCTCGCTTGCGAGCAGACCGAGCGGTGTCAAGTTTCCAAGCGCGTCGCCCACCAGCGTGGCTGCAAACGCGTCGCGAACGCGAAGCCGTTCCGGTTGAGCGCAAACGGTCCACGCCGCGGATCGCGCCGCGAACCGAAGACCTCCAAGCGCGAGAACCACTGCGTACCACCAGCCAATTGCGGTCACGCTGCTCTGCACGTCGGCCCAGCCCACTCGCCGCACGGTAATGAACAGGAGCGCGCCCCCCGCGACCGCCAAGGAGATGCTAAGTGCGGTCGCGCGCGCGTTTGCCTTGTTGGGAGCCATCGAGGGACTTCAGTTTATCCGCGTCGCGGGCGTGCAAAGCGGGTTCGGCGATCAGGGCGATCGAGCCACCGGTAGCCGACAGCAATCAACCGCATCGCGAGGCACAGGGGCAAGCGGTGCAAAGCGATCGTCAAAGACGCGGCGGACGACGAAGGGAGCAGCGAAGCGCACAACGACGCGATCGCGTCGAGGGGGGAAGACGCGCTTGAAAAGATAGGTTCCGAGACTCTGAAGTTCCGATGTTCCGAGGTTCGACGCGTCCGTCGCCGCGTTCGGCACATCGAGCGAACAACCGAACGCCGAAACTACGTGACTCGAACTCCGGAACCTCGTAACTCTGGAACATAGGAACCCCGGAACCGAGGAACCCCGGAACATAGGAACCCCCGAACCTACGAACCCGGAACCTACGAACACCGGAACTTAGGAACCTAGGAACCTCGGAACTTTTAACGGTAGCGGGTCAGGCGCGACTGCACGCGATGAAACGCGTCGGAATCGCGGCGCCCGCCGGCGAGGCGATTCGCTTCCTGCTGCAGGCGCGTTATTCGTTCGCCGGGCGCCGGATGCGATGCAAAGAATGTCTGGACGGAGCCAGGATCACGCCCTTGTCGCGCGCGCAGCATCTGCAGAAACTCCAGCATGCCGCGCGGATCGTAGCCGGCCCGCTTCATGTAGGTGAGCCCCTTGAGGTCAGCCTCGCGCTCGTCGTCTCTGCTGAACTTCATCATCACCGACTGCGCCGCGACGCCTGCGCCGACCTGCGCGATCTGCGCGCCGGCGCCGCCGCCCAGCAACGCGCCGAGCAGGCCGAGCCCGGCATTTGCAAACGTTCCCTTGGTGATTTGATCGGCGGCATGCCGGTTGGCGATGTGCGCGATTTCGTGCGCGAGCACGCCCGCGAGCTGCGATTCGGTCTGCGCCGCCTCAATTGCTCCGCGATGCACCCAGATCGGCCCGCCGGGCAGCGCGAACGCGTTGATGTCGCGCTTGTTCGCGACGTCGAAACTATACGGATAGCGCGGCCCATCGGCGCGCGCCGCAAGGCGGCGGCCGAGACCTTCGACATAAGAGGAGACGGTGCTGTCTCGTAATTCAGGCACCTGACGCCGCACTTCCTGCTGCGCCTGGCGGCCCAGTGCGATTTCGTCGTTCACCGAGATCAGCCGCAGCGCGCCGATCGCCGAAGATGCCCATAACGTGATCGCGAGCGTGATGAGAGCTTTCTTGCGGAGCATGCCTCGCATTGGATCAAGGCACATGCCAGCGAAGGCGGCGCGAAACTGATGGGAAACCGGCTCGAATTAGCGGGACTGTCCGCTATTCGAGCCAGCCCGGCGTCCATTACGGCTCTCGGGTGTTCTGTCGAGATCCCGACTGGTCGCGCTCGCGAACTCGTTCGCGGGCGCGCCCCGATTCACGTTCGTCAACATCCTCGGTGGTGTTCTGCAGCTGACTCTGTTCCCCGCTCACCGGCACCATCCGGTCGGGACGATCGTTCACCAGGCTCCCTCCCTCGCCTCGGCGCGATGCTGACTCGCTCGGGGCGGGTCCCCCACGGGTGGCTTCGTCATAGCCGCGGTTCTGCTCGGGCCGATGCTGCTCGCGCCGAATCCGCTTCTGCCGTTCTTCGCCTGACTCGTTCTTGCGTTTCGCCATGACTCCTCCGGCTCGATGATCTGCAACCCCGACGCCAGCTACAATCGGACACGTTGAGATCCGGGCGTGTATCAAGCTGAGCGCGCGTCGGTGCAAACGCCGCTTGCGCGTCTCCTGCGCGGCAACCTGCCGATCAGCCGCAACGTGTGGTTGCTCGGGCTCACCAGCTTCTTTACGGACGTGTCGTCGGAAATGGTGGCAAGCATCCTGCCGGCGTATCTCGTGCTGCAGCTCGGCTTCTCGCCGATGGCCTTCGGCGCAATCGACGGTCTGTATCAAGGGATCGGCAGCCTCGTGCGTTGGATCGGTGGCGCCGCGGCCGACCGAACGCGCCGCCATAAGGAACTGGCGGCCGCCGGCTACGCAGTCTCGGCGGCGTGCCGCATAGGATTGCTCGTCGCGGGCAACGCATGGGCGGCCGTGACGACGTTTGTCGCCGCTGATCGCATCGCCAAGGGATTTCGCACCGCGCCACGTGATGCGCTGATCTCGCTCAGCTCATCGTCTCGAGATATGGCGGCCGCCTTCGGCGTTCATCGCGCGCTCGACGCCTTTGGCGCGCTCACCGGGCCACTCCTCGCCTTCATCATGCTCGCATTCGCGCCGCGCTCGTTCGACCGCGTCTTCGTCATGAGCTTTTCGTTTGCGATTATCGGCGTCGCGATCATCGTCTTGTTTGTCGAAAACGCCGGCCGCATTGAGCGGCCGAATGTGAGTCGCGGCGCTGGTGTGCTGGTCGCGCCGCTCTGCAGCGTCCCGTTTCGCCACACGCTCGCAATCGCGTGCGTGCTTGCGCTCGCGACCATCAGCGATGCGTTCATCTATCTGCTGCTGCAACGGCGAGAACAATTTGGCCCGCAAATCTTTCCCTTACTCGCGGCGGGCACCGCCGTCTCATATGTACTGCTCGCTGTTCCGGCCGGGCGCGTCGCCGACAGGATTGGCCGCGGTGTCGTCTTCATCGCCGGCCATGCTGCCCTGCTCGCCGCGTATGTCATGCTGTGGCCGTCGTTTGCTGGTGTGATGACCGCGATTGCTTGTGTGCTGATGCTTGGCAGCTACTACGCGATGACCGACGGCGTGCTCGCCGCCGCGGCGAGCGGAGTGCTGGATCAGGGGATTCGCGCGTCAGGCCTGGCGGTTCTCGGTACCGCCGTCAGCCTGTCGCGCCTGGTCGCATCATTCCTGTTCGGATGGGCGTGGACGCGTTACGGTCCGGCGCAGGCGCTGCTGGCCTTTGCTGTCGCGCTTGCGGCCGCCATCGCTGCGGCCGCCGCATCTCGGCGCCGGCTTGAAGGAACCACGACATGACGGCACGTGCGCAGGTCCTCATCTTCGTCTTCATCTGTGCCGTGGCGCTCGCCCTCCCGGTCGTCTACATCGTTTACGAGCGCCATTACACGCAGCCCGCTGTAACCCGAAGTGGCAGCTACGCGGTGCTGGACAGCATCGATCCCGGCCATGCCGGCATTCTGTTCCGCAGCACCGTTCCCGACGAGAGCTTCGGCAAAGTCGCGTTCGTACCTCGTGATCGAATCGACGGACCGTGGGCGGTGAGCGATCTTTCGTGCGACCGCGTGTATTTCCAGCGCGGTCGCGGGGTGTGCGAAGCCATCGAGAGCTCGTATCTGCCGCCATATGTGCTGTTCATGTTCGATGACAGGCTTCAGCCAGGAACAAAGCGTCCGCTCGCCGGTGTGCCGAACCGGGCGCGCGTTTCACCAGATGGCCGGCGCGCGGCGATTACGGTCTTTGTCACGGGTCACTCGTACGCGGAGGCCGGTTTCTCGACCGCCACGACTATCCACGACACCGTCACTGGTAACGCGCTTGACAATCTCGAGGCTTATCACGTCACCCGCAATGGCGAGCCGTTTGACGCCGTTGACTTCAATTTCTGGGGCGTCACGTTTACCGCCGACGGGAACACGTTCTACGCGACGTTGCGGACGGCGAACGTCAATTACCTGATCCAGGGAGATGTGGATCGGCGCGAAGCGCAAGTGCTGCGCGAGGGTGTGGAGTGTCCCTCGCTGTCACCGGACGGGCGACGCCTCGCGTTCAAACAGCGTGTAAGCGCAAGTGCAACCGTATTCTGGCGCGTGGCTGTCCTCGACCTGGAGACCATGACCGAGACCGTCCTCGACGCCGAAAAGCGCAGTGTCGACGATCAGGTGGAGTGGCTCGACAACACGCACGTCATCTACCACCTCCCCGCATCCGGAGGCGCCGATATCTGGTCGCTTCGGACTGATCAGCGCGAATCGCCACAGCTTCTGATTAAAGGTGGGTACTCGCCGGCGGTGTTGCGCTAGTAGTTAAGCGATCCTGCGCGGCACTTGCGATTTTTCGGCTGCGTAAACAATCGGATGAGTTTGTCGAAAAAAAAGCCCGCCACAAACATCTGGCGGGCTTTCCTTCGGCGAAGAAGGCGTTGAGAAATGAAATCCGTGGCCTGCCGGCCCCGGCAGGTATTAAGTCTGTCAGAGTCGAAACCTCCTCCGCAATAGCCTGGTTAAAATCGTATAAACTATTGACTGGATTGACTTTATTGTTGAAACTCGGCGACCCCACTCGTCGCCAGCGGCAACTTTGTGCACAACCTTCACACCTACGCGCGGGGCCGGCACACTGCCGATTCATCACGATTGAGCCGTGCGATTCGAACAAAGCGCTCGTGAAGTGCTGGTCAGCGGCGATAGCAAGCTGCTCGGCGACTACGAGAAGCTCGGAGAGGACGCGCTCCTCGCGATCCCGACGCCGGATCACAATTTGCCACTCTTATCCGTCGTTGCATCACGGCAGAACGGCGAGCCGGTGACCTTGCCGGTGGAGGGCGTCGATGGCGGCTCGATTTCGATGCTCGCGATTGAGGCCGGCTAGAGCGCGCCGCGTGTCGTCGGGGAAACACCGAACTCGTCAGGAAAAACCTCCTATTTGCGACCTCCTTACGATGATTTTTGAAGTGTTGCGACGTTTCTGACTATAAGAAGAATGACGGTGAGCTCACGCCTACCCGGCAATCCCGGACACCATGCGGTGCAGTTTTATCGTGATGAAGCTCGTTTGTGTCAGTCCGTGGCAGATTTCCTCGCCGACGGCATTGTTGCCGGCCAACCCACCATCGTGGTGGCCACACCTGATCATCGCCGGTTGATCGAGAAAGAACTTGGCTCGCGACGTTTCGATATTCCCGGGCTGGTGCGCGCCGGCACGTTGATCCTGCTCGGTGCGCGCGAGACGCTCGACTGCTTCATGGTCAACGGGCGTCCGGACCCAGTCAGGTTCCGGCAGACCATTGGCGCAGCGATTCAACGGGTGTGTCACAACGGCGACGAGACAGTTGTTCGCGCCTACGGTGAAATGGTTGACGTGCTCTGGCGCGCCGACAAATGCGACGCCCCTATTCAGCTTGAAATCCTCTGGAACGAACTCGCGAAGCGATACGCCTTCTCGCTGATGTGCGGATACGCCCTGTCGGGCTTCGACGACAGCGGGCGACACGAACAAGTGTGCGCTCACCACACGCACGTACACGGCGTCTCCGCGATCAATTAGTTCGGCAATCCATATCAATCGACCTGGATTGCCAGGCAGCTTACCGGTCTCAGCTTACGGCTTCAGCTCAAACGCCGAGAGTTGATCGCCCGAGAGCCGCCTCAGCGTCAAGCGAAGCGGACGCTGGGCTTGCGACACCGCATCAGCTCAAAAACCTCCTGATGTCATCGAGTCTTAGAGCGGCATCCGCCTCGCCCATCGCGATCAGGCGCCGCACGTAGTCAGCCTGAAACATCACCAGGCTCAACATATCGTTCGACCGAGTCTCGCGCGTGCCGAGACCGCGGGTCAGAAATCGGAACGCGCGTGGCAGCTCCGCCTCGTACTCGTTAGCCAGCCGGCCGAGATCTTCGGACGGTCGAAGCACCAGCAAATCGATGTGACGGAGACCGTTGCGCGATCTCGGCGGCAGCTGGGCGATGAGATCGTTGATTTGGTGCATGTGCAGCGCGTCGCCATCGAGCTGATCGAGGAAGATGGCGTTGAACAGCACCCCTGCCACCTGGGCGGGCGGCGGGTAGCCGACCACGAGCGGGCGGTCGGCTTCTTCGCGCGATCGTGCATAGCGCGTTGACACGGCGAGAATGCGCTCGGCGCCGAGATGAACCGCCGGCGAGAGCGGCGCGGTGAGCCGAATGCCGCCATCCCCGTACCACCCGTCGTCGACTGCGATCGCCGGAAAGAAGAACGGCAGCGCAGCGGATGCCATCACGTGCTCGACGCGCAGCGCGCAGGTTTCGCTCTTGCGCTGCGGCCGTTCCCACTTGGGAATCATGCAATCGTCGCGCGTTTGCACCCAGGTGATCGACTGACCGGTCGTGTAGCTCGACGCAGTCAACGCGATCGATTGCAGCCACCCGTTGAGGAGGCTCCGGCGAACGCCGTCGAGGAGACCATCGCTCGCGTCGAGCACGCGCTCGAGCAGCTGGCGCAACGGCGTGGTGTCCACGAGACTTTTGGCGGGCGGCAGCGGAGACGCGCCGCCGGACAGCAGCCTCCCGCCCCATCGCACCGTGCGCGAGGTGAGATCCCGTAAATCGACACGGAACACGTCGTCCACGTGAAGCGTGCTCCACATTTCCGCAAGGCGTCCCACTTTGTCGCCGAACGAGTCCTGCCGGGCGGCGAGATATGCCGCGTTGATGCCGCCCGCGGAGACGCCGGTCAGAATGTCCGGCACGACATCGGGGAATTCGCGGACGAGCAGACGGAGGACACCGACTTGATACGCCGCACGCGCGCCGCCGCCACTTAGGACAAGGGCAAGGTTACGAATACAAATAGTTTACGAGAGCTCGGCAGTTACAGCTGACTCGCGCTTGCACGCGTTGACACGCTCTTCGCGACAGCAGTACGCTCTCTTCGGTAGGGAGTAGCGGCCCGCGTCGGCGGGTGGTCCAGTCGTCAACACGGAGCGTTCGCTCCCGGCTGAGACCGGCGAATCCGCGCAACCAGCGAGACTACCACGGGTCCCCAGGAGGTCGTGGTGCTCATCTGGATTGCTTTCCTGTCCTTTATTCTCGTACTTCTCGCGCTCGATCTCGGCGTCTTTCACCGGCGCGCACGCGTTGTGTCCGTCCATGAAGCCCTGGTGTGGACCGGCGTGTGGTTCGCCACAGCGCTCGCCTTCGCAGCCTTTGTCTATCTCGGTTATGACCGGCACTGGCTCGGGATGGGGCTTGAGCCCGACCCCCGCGATCGCAATTCGCTCTACCCCGACGGGCGGGTGAACGATCCGCAATCCGCGGTCTTGAAGTTCCTTACCGGATACCTCGTCGAGCTCTCGTTGAGCGCCGACAACGTGTTCGTCATTGCCATGCTGTTCAGCTATTTTGCGATTCCGAGGATGCATCAGCACCGCGTGCTGTTCTGGGGCATCCTCGGAGCCTTGCTGATGCGCGGCGTCATGATCGCCATCGGCGCACAGCTTGTGTCTCAGTTTGCGTGGATTCTGTCGGTGTTTGGCCTCGTGCTCATCCTCACTGCCGGGAAGATGCTGTTCATGAACACCGAAGCTCGCGACCTGGAACACAACGTCGTGTTGCGTCTGATGCGCCGATTCCTGCCCATCACGAAGGAGTTCCACGGCGAGCATTTCTTCGTGAGGGCTGCTGCGGGCGGCTGGTTGCTGACCCCCCTCGCTCCCGCACTGGTGATGGTCGAAACCACGGATCTCGTGTTCGCAGTGGATTCGATTCCGGCTATCTTCGCGATTACGGCGGATCCCTTCCTGGTGTTCACCAGTAATGTGTTCGCCATCCTTGGTCTCCGATCGCTGTACTTCGCCCTCGCCGGCGCGCTGCACGTGTTTCGATATTTGAAACCCGCGTTGGCGCTCGTGCTCCTGACGGTCGGCGTCAAGATGCTCGCCCACTCATGGTTCGAACGCATGCTGGGACCCAATTTCAATCTGTATCTGCTCGCGATCGTGGCGATCATTCTCGGAGGCGGTGTCCTGGCCTCGCTTCTCGAGCTCCGGCGCGAGCGGATTAGCGTTGCGATTCGTGGCGCATTGCGCACGCTGGCAGCGTGGGTTGCACCCGATCGCTTGATTTCCATCATTGCCAGGGCCGGAGAGGAGACCATTGCGCAAAATGCGGCGGCGGCGGCGCGACGGCACCGCGCTCGCCGTTCGGCGCCGCACGTAACAGTGATCACGAGACTCTGGCGTCGCTTCCGTCACAGCGCAGGCAATTTCCGGATTCTTGTGCTCCCCGGCCTCGCCGAGGACGGCGAGATGTACGCGATGTGGCTGCTCGGTGTGGTGTAGCGCGGATCTTCAGGTGCTCGGTCGGCACAGAAAGGTTGCGAATGGAGACGCTGCTGCAGGAGATCACATCTGGCATCCCAAGCGCGGAACAAGCGATTCGAATTCTGGTCCGTTTATCCGCCGCAACTCTGCTTGCGGGCATCGTTGGCTACGAACGCGAAACGCACGGCAAGTCGGCCGGGTTGCGGACGCACATGCTCGTGGCGATCGGTTCCGCCATGTTCGTACTGGCTCCGCTCGAAGCCGGGATGGCCATCGCCGACGTTTCGCGTGTCGTGCAAGGCGTCGCGGCGGGCGTCGGCTTCATCGGCGCCGGTGCGATCCTCAAAGTGACAACCGAAAAGGAGATTCACGGTCTGACGACGGCGGCAGGCGTGTGGATGACGGCGGCCATAGGGCTCGCCGCCGGAATGGGACGCCTGGGGCTCGCGGTCATCAGCGCCGCGTTGGCTTGGATCATCCTCGCGATTCTCTCGCGCGTCGAGCCGCCGGGGCGGAAGAATGGCGGCTCCTCTGGCTAGCGGCTGCCGAATTGGGACGTCGTGCTGCAAATTGAGTGGGTGGTCGGCGCGCTCGCAGAGTGCGTCGGACGTCCTGCGCCGCTGGGAAGAGGCGAATCCCGAACTACCGTCCTCGAGTCTTGGCGGATGACCGCGCCTGATCGCAACGCTCTCTCGAAGTCAGCCGGCCGGTGCGAACTCCGTGGCGGCTTCCAGGAACAACTTTGTGACCCGAAGTCAAAAAATCGCGCGTTTTAAGTCGCCGGCTGTGCTAAGCTACTCTGGCGTTTAGAGCGCTCAGAAGTTCTATGTAGTCGCTTGCTGTCGGCTCGTAGCTGCCTCATCGATTATTGGGTGAGAGATACCGTGCGCAACGACCTCCCCCTCGCTTCACCGGTGTCCGCCACGTTCCACGTGCATCGTGGTACGCGTGCGCTGCGGGTTCCGTTCCGCTCGTTGGCTGCTGTCCGGTCGATTTTTACGGGAAAACGAGTTCTCGAACTGAGTTTGGTCTTCGCGACCTATCTGCTCGCTGGCCGAATCGGTTTGGTCGTCCCGTTCACCAGCGGCAACGTCTCGCCGGTGTGGCCGGCGGCGGGGGTAGCGATGGCGGCGCTGCTGCTCGTTGGCTATCGCGTTTGGCCCGCGATAGCAGCCGCCGCTTTCCTCGTCAATCTCTTCACCCCCATTTCTGGGTTGGCGGCAATAGGCATCGCTGTCGGCAACACCGTAGGGCCGTTTACTGGGGCCTGGTTGACGCGGCGAATCTCGGGTTTCACGCCTTCGCTTACGCGACTGAAGGACGTGCTGGGGATCATCGCGATTGCGGCCCCCGTTGGCGCGGCAATCAGCGCGTTCGTCGGAGTGACCGTTCTTTTCGGCACGGGAGCGACACCTTGGGTGACGTTCGGCCGCGCGGCAGCGGTATGGTGGCTTGGGGATTCGATGGGCGTGCTGGTTGTTACTCCCGTCGTGCTGACGTTTTTGGATAGGCCGGTCCATGGCGGACGCCAAATCGCGGAACTCGGCGCACTCCTCACAACCGTGGCGGTCGCGTGCCTGATCATGTTCCACCCCAGCGTGAGTGTGCAGAGCGGTACAGCGCTGGCCGCCGCCGTTATCCCGTTCGTGTTGTGGGGCGCCATTCGGTTTGAGACACAGGGCGCCAGCGCCGTCGTCTTGGTCGTTTCCTCGGTAGTCCTGGTGGAAACCGGGCTCGGTCGCGGGCCGTTTTCAGGCCACACCGCTGCGCACAATGCCGCGTTGCTCCAGGCGTTCCTTGCCATGATCACAGTCTCAGGGCTGACGCTCGCGGCCGTCGTTGCCGAGAAGTCATACCTCATACGCGAGCAGGCGCGCCGTGACGGCGTGGCCGAGGGCGAACGTCAGTACCACCGGATTATTGAGACGGCGAACGAGGGCATCTGGATACTCGACGACCGTCTCGTGACTATCTTTGCCAACCAGCGCTTAGCGGCGCTGCTCGGCGACGCGGGCGCGACGATGGTCGGCCGAAGCCTGTTCGACTTCGTCTTCGAAGAGGACGCCGCGGAGAAGGCCACCGTCCTAACGCAACCTCGCCAGGGAGTCAACGAGCGCATCCAGCAACGCTATCGCAGAAGCGACGGATCGGAGCTGTGGGCGCTTGTCTCACGCACCCCAATGTTCGACGAAGATGGTGCATTCACCGGCGTGCTCAAGATGGTGAGCGACATCACGGAGGACAAGCGCGCCGAACAGGAACGCCAACGCGCGCGTGAAACCATCCTCCTCCTGTCCAAGGCTGTCGATCAGACCGCCGACAGCGTAATCGTGACCGACAGCGGCGGCCGCATCGAGTACGTGAATCCGGCATTCGAGAGGACCACGGGGTACACGCGAGAGGACGCCCTTGGCAACACACCACGCCTGCTGAAGTCGGGACAGCACGACGAGGCTTTTTACAAGGAGATGTGGGATGTGCTGCTCGGCGGACAGCCGTTTCACGGGACGCTCGTCAACGCTCGAAAGAACGGCGAGCACTACTGGGCAGAACAGACCATCACGCCCATGAAGGACGCTGGGGAGAGGATCACGCATTTCGTGTCTGTGCTCAAAGACGTCACTGTGGCGCGGAGGGACCAGGAACAGCAGACCCGACTTCTGCTCGCCCGCGAGGTGCAGCAGCGCTTCTATACGGCCACGGTTCGGGTGCCCGGTTTCGACATTGCGGCATGTGCCCATCCCGCAGAACAGACCGGCGGGGATTACTTCGACGTAATCGAGTCGGCGGATGGCCGTTGCTACCTGGCCATCGGGGACGTCAGTGGACATGGTCTGGATGCCGCGCTCATCATGGCGATGACACGCGCCTACGTGCGATCATTCGCGGCGCTCGGATTAGGCGTTGGCGAGACTCTCGCTCGCGTCAATCAGGCTCTCGTGGCCGATCTGCAGGAGGACCGCTACGTCACAATGTTGCTGGCGCGCCTCGACCCGCACTGTAGGACGTTGGAGTACGCGAGCGCCGGTCATCCGGTGGGTGTTCTGCTCGGTCGCGGTGGCGATACGCAAGCAGTACTCGACAGCACGGGCATGCCACTTGGTTTGTTTCGCGATTTGGTGTGTCAAACACGCACGATCCTGCTTGACGGTGGACAAACCCTCGTGCTCTTCACCGACGGCGCGATCGAGACCTCGACGGCCGATCATGAGGAATTTGGATGCGAGCGGCTGCTCAATGAGGTGCGGGCGCATCTCGACGACGACGCAAAGGAAATCGCTGAAGCCATCTATCAAGCGGGGCGGACCTTTGCAGCCGGAGCGCGGCAGCACGACGACGTGACCTGCGTCATCGTCAAAGTGAGTGAAGCCGTGGAGGCGCCGCTGTCGCTCCAGGCTCGCACGCTGGCGGACCCCGAAGGATGAGTCGCGTGCGACACGGGACGGTCGCGGGTGTGTCCTCCGCATCCGCTTCGTAATCAACACCGCATCGCTGGCAATTCTCGATTGGCGTGCGGCTCGGATTGGTGTGGCCGGAGATCTCGATTGATCGATTAGCACTATCGAATCGGTCCGAGCGATTCCGGCCACTCGCGGTGTTGGGTGGCGGTGGCGCGCGTTGACCCGTACCCCGCGCAACGCCCGAAGCTTCGGACCAGCCGGTGCCGTCAGCCTCCGATTTCATCGATCAGGCAGCTCGTTGAGTTGTCGGTACACAACGATTCCAGTGCCTGCCGCTTCGAAGAGTTCTCGACGAAATCCCGGATCACTGTCGACACGGTTAAGCACGATTTCCGACACCCGATTCAGGGCGTCAGCGGGAAGGGCCGACTTTTCCAAGGACACAAAGTAGGGAGCCTTCAGGTCCAGAAGGCGTGACCAAGCCAAAGTCGCATCGGTTTCACCCTCCAAAGACGAGTAATAGCAGCGCCTGCCGTTGGTGAGCTGTGCTTTTGCCGAATAGAACTGGAGGGTGTACGGATTGAGCCAGTCCACATCGACGCCGGTCAGAATATAACGGCCAGCAGTCGCCGGAGTGCAGGTCAAGTCCACCAGGCGCCTCAGGACTAGGCTGCGAGGATCAGAGGAGCGTGGCGGCGGTACCCAACCCGATTCGTCTCGCAAGCCTGCCAGGCCGAGGCTGCGAGCGTGTAAGACGCCCCACTGGGCCGAGAGCGCCGTCAAGACACCGACGCAGACTGCCACACTGCGAAGATGGGCCAGAGTCCACATCAACACAATTGCCACTGATGGTGCGAGCGGCAGGGCGAATCGCTTCCCTTCGTTATCCGCTGCCGAGAAAAGTGCGATCACGAGCGGAACCTGCAAGGCGGCTGCCCAGATGACACTCGATGGCACATCTGCCGCAACCGTGTGCGCTAAGCGTTTACGGACGATGCCGAGGGCAATCAGCGTACAGGCCGCACCTGTCAACAACCATAGGCGGATCGGAACAGCGACAAAGGTTTCAACAAGGGTCCCGGACCAATAGATCGCCTTGGTGAAGAATGGGTTTTTGCTGCCATGTAACGACGCAGCGATCTCGCTTGAAGCAGAAAACCGAGCAAAGTCCCAAGTCTGCCTGCCGTTTTGTATGTACCAGGCCATGCCGGCACCGGCCAGCGCGACAGCAAGCACGGCGAGACCTGAATCGTAGCTGCTGAGGGGCCACCATACTCGACTTCGCGCGGCGCGCCACAGGTAGTAGATGGAAACGCACAATGGCAGGCAAAAGTAGACAGGCGTAGTGATCTTGACGAGGAGGGCAAGGGCAATGGCGAGCGTGAGGTGGCTGGCTGTTCGAAGCAGGGGCCAAGACGAGGATTTTGCAACGACCCAATACGCGTAGCTGACGGCGAAGAGCTGCAAGCCCTCGGTCATGAAATAGTGGGACGTTCCGATGAACCCAGGAGCAGCGCCCAGCAGCAGCATCCCGCACATCGCCGGAAGCGATGAGTCCGGCGCGATCATTCGTCCAAGGCGAAAGATCAACGCCAGCGAACCGATCAGGGCCAGAAGCACCGAGATGAGCAAACCTGTTTCAATCGACTGGAGACGCTGACCCACCGGCACAAACAACTGCCCCAGCCATCCAATTGCCGGAGCCTTTGCCGTATAAACATGCTGCATGGCCTCCCACCATCGCCTGGGGTCATGTGACAGCGTCGCCCAAATGTCCACCGCGCCCATGCCGTAGAAGGCAGGATCCCAGTCCCAGATTGAATGGTCGCGGAAGGCCCAGATAGCGCTGGGCAGAACCAGCACCGCCGCCAAAATGATCGGAAGTAATCGCTTCCTTACTGAATCCTGCGGAAGCGACGATGACATCTCTTGCGTTCGCAAAATTCCGGTGGGCTGTCTTTGCGGAAGCACAGCGCGCATGGCGGACCTCTGATTCCAGCAGGCTCGCAAAGTAAATGCGGCGCGAACGTCGACATTTTATCGCGCTAACGAAGTGCCTGGACAGTCCATGGTGCGCTTCGGAGTCGACTGATGTTATGCAACCAAGGCCCGCCCGTTGCCAATCGCGCACGCGACGTCATCACGTCATCCCCGACCCGCACCCGCGTTCCTGCGGGGAGCATCTGTCAGGGAATACCGCTGGGAAGAACGAAGACAATGCCTGTGAGGCACGCGCGATCCGAGACGCGCGGCCGCCCACCCTGTGGCTGTCATGGGCGAACCGGCAAGAATGGTTCGACAAGATCCGACAACGGATCTGGAAGCAGCGCTGCGGCATGCCTGATACGCTACCTCGCCGACGAGGATCCAGATTCGGAGATTTTGTTACACGCTCTTAGCAGAATCCTGGAAACGTCGTCGTCCCAGCGACCGGTATGACGATTTTGGCTTGATGCGGGACGATGGCGACGACGTCGTTTTTCTCGGCGGCAAGGACTACATCCCGCTGTTCTGCCGCTTGAGCGCGGACAATCGTGGCGCAAAGACCGTCTTCTTCAAGGCAGCGCAAACACCGCCGCTGCCCACCGGCTTTCGGGCGCTCCGGTTTCAGACGAGAACACGCACGAACTGGCATTACGACTGCGCGAGGGCGCTAGTCGCGGGCGACATCGAGTTGTAGTGCGCGGCGGCGAAGGGGTGAGCGGTTGTCCATTCAGAACTTTCCCCGGTTGCTCCGGTCGACGTCCCGGCAGAAATTTGTTCCACCACGAACGCTGGACACGCGCGGGTTCCGATCGGAAGGCGCGGGCCTGATTATGCTCAAATTATGCTCAACGCCACATCACGCGAGCCGATTCAGGCCGACGACGATGGAACTAGACGGTGCGTTCAAGCGATTTTTCGATGTAAAACTGGTCGGGGCGACTGGATTTGAACCAGCGGCCTCTCGGTCCCGAACCGACTGCTCGTTTTAAGAATTGCGCCGACGGTGGCCTAATTTCGGCCGGAGCATAATCGCAGCATAAGCATCGGACCCGGTCCTTGACCCCGTTGAACAGCCCCCTTAGGTTCTTCCACGACTTGTTAAATCTTCTACGACCTTTTGAAACTGATTTGCGCAGTTCGGCCACTTCGTGGACCTGGTCCGATGAGAGATTGCCAGATTAGGCCGCGCGGTCCTCGTGCGCCGACCTTCCCCGGCGGTCCCGGGTCTCCCTCCAGATCCCTGAACGCGCGGCGGTGCCGGCGGACTTGCAGGTCTCCGACCACGCGGTGGCGGTTGCACTCGACTGTTGCGGGCATTGATTGCGGGAAGCGGAAGCCAAATCCGCGCGCTGCCAGTTCCACGCGCGAAACCGTCCACTGCTGTTCCAAAATTCAAGTATCCTCGCTGCCGGGCCGTCAGGGCCTGACCGTCGTCGAGCGCGAACTCGGATTCACGACGCCGTGGTTACTATGAAGGGAATTTCTCGGCCGGCGCCAAGTTAGGGGTCTGCTGCGCCGGAGCGGGGGCATCGGACTTGCCATTCCCACGCGATGTGCGCCGACGAGCTTGCGACACAAGTGCGTAGTCGTCTCGGTTTGTCCGCGCATAGCGAACAACGTGCACTGACCCTTCCGGGCCAAGGCGTCGTTTGCATGTGAACCGGCAGCACTTCATTTGCCAGCCTACGGTGTTTTCTGTAGCCTTTGCAGGTCCTGGCCTCGGGTTGTCGTCAAAGATCAACTCGCATCTGCTGGAGTTTCGATCATGATTGCCAGCCGCACGCGCATCACGCTCATCCTGCTCACGGTCCTCCCATTTTGCGGGCTCGTCGGTGCTCGCTTCGTTACTCGTCAAACCGCTTCCGCACAAGCCCCGCAGCCCTACGACATCGTCGCGATGCGCAACGTAATGATCACCGCGCGTGACGGCGTTCGGCTCGCGACGAACGTGTACGTCCCAGGCCACGGCACAACGATCGCTGGGCGGTTTCCAACCGTGGTCGAGCGAACGGTGTACAACAAAGACAGCGCCGAAAATCTGCTCCCGAAATATTTTGTCGCGCGCGGCTATGCGGTGGTTCTGCAGGACGTGCGCGGCAGGTATCGCTCCGAAGGCACGTGGCGGCCGATTCAGGATGATGGACGCGACGGCGCGGACCTGATCAAGTGGATCGCGGAGCAGTCGTGGTCCAACGGCAAAGTCGGCACGGCCGGATTCTCATACGCCGGTGCAACACAACACGCCATCGCCATTACGAATGCGCCGGCGTTGGCGGCAATGGTACCGGTCGACGCGATGAGCAACTACGGACGCTTCGGGATCCGGCACAACGGCGCGTTCGAACTGCGATGGTTCAATTGGATCTTCACAATGGGCAACGCGACCGGAACCGCTGCGACATCGACTGGACTTGAGCAGCGCTCCAACGACGGACTGCTGGCGGCGACTCGCGCGGCGTCCGTACCCGAGGCGATTCCCGCGCTGCAGGACCTCGCGACGCACGTGCAGGAATACGTGCGATCGCTGCCTTTGCGATCAGGGACGACGCCGCTGAAGTTCGCGCCGGATTATGAGAAGTGGCTGGTCGAAGCAATGCGGCACGGCGACTACGACGCGTTCTGGGCAAACATGGGATCGAGCGTCGTCGATCACATCGCGGAATACCAGGACGTCCCCGTCTACCACGTCACCGGCTGGTATGACTCGTGGGCGCAGGTCGCGAATCTCAACTACGTACTGCTCTCGAAAGCCAAGAAAAGTTTGCAACGTCTGATCGTCGGTCCGTGGAGTCACGGCGGACAAGGTGTGAGTTTCGCCGGGATTGCGGAATTCGGTCCGGCGGCAGCAATCGATATGAATGCGCTGCGTCAACGTTGGTACGACCGATGGTTGCTCGGCGTGCAGAACGGCGTCGATCGTGAATCGCCGGTCCGCATCTTTGTGATGGGCAGCGGCGACGGACACAAAACGGCGGAAGGGCGATTATTCGTGGGCGGCACATGGCGCGACGAATCTGAATGGCCGCTCGCGCGCACGACCTACACACCTTATTACTTTCAGGCGGACGGCGGCTTGTCGACCAGTCAGCCGAGCGGAACGACCCCAACCCGGTATTCGTTCGACCCGCGCAGTCCGGTGCCGACCATCGGCGGCAACGTTTCTTCGGAAGGAGTCCTGATGCCGCGTGGTGCACAGGACCAGCGTTGCTCTCCATCGCATTGGTTGTGTAAAGACACGTTGCCGCTGTCGGCGCGGCCGGACGTGGTCGTGTTTCAAACGCCTGTCCTTGCGCAGGACATCGAGGTGACGGGCCCCCTAGTTGTCAAACTCTGGGCGAGTTCCGACGGCCCGGATACCGATTTCACGGCAAAGTTGGTTGATGTCTATCCGCCGAGTCGCGATTTTCCCGCAGGCGTCGATCTGAATGTCGCGGACAGCATTGTCCGGGCGAGGTATCGCGAGTCACTGAGCAGCGCGAAAATGCTGGAGCCGGGGCGGCCGGCGGAATTCACGATTGAGATGTATCCGACGTCGCTCGTGTTCCGGCGAGGACACAGAATCCGGGTCGACATCTCGAGCAGTAATTTCCCGCGCTTCGACGTCAATCCCAACACCGGCGAGCCGCTGAATCAGAACCGGAACTGGCGCGTCGCGCAGAATGCCGTTTATCACGACGCACAGCATCCGTCGCGAATCATTCTTCCGATCATCGCGACGCCATCTAGGCGCACTGCACAGCGTTGACCGACGATCAAAACATCGACGCGCGAGTTCCGCGGCGCTCATGTCGAGCACGTCAAGTTCGTGGTCCAGTGTAGTTCGAGGTGTTGAAGGACGATCGGCGTTTCTATCATGCTGTCAGCCGCTTCCGCGGTCTTCCGCCTTTGGCACCGTTGGTCTTGGCCGCAGCGGCCTTCGCTTTGGACCCCGTCGACCACCGCGGCGCCGGTGGAGGCCGCGAACAGGCGAGTACCAAACGCGGGCTCGACGAGCCCGGGAACGCAAAGGTCGACCTCGAGCGAAGCACGACAACGCGTCGCCCGCCAGCGATACAACGATGAGTTCAAGCTTCGACGCTGATGCCCGCTCTAAGCCGCGAACGATTGCCCGCGGATGGACATTGAGCCACCGCGCTTGAACGCCAATTCAATCGCATCAGCGTCCGAACCGTACCGAGCATCGACAACGGCCGAGGGTCCTGTAGCCGCTCTCGCCCGCGCGCTCGCCCGCCTGTATCGTTCAGGATCTCTCGCCGAAATGTCAGTCGTTGCCATGAAGTCTCGCCCACTCGCCTGTTAAACGCGCCGAATCTCTGGCCACCAGGCGCTCCGCTCGGCCGACGTCACAGTCGGAGAGCTCGCCTATGACGTCAACGGCTCGTGGGTCGCCAATTCGATCTTCACGACAGCGCCGGCTTTCCAGACGTGCACGTGCGGAGCGGATGATCGAGCGTGTAAATTCGCACCTCGAAACATGCTGCCAATCAGCATAAGGTGGGCATAAAGGTTTGGCGCGAAGACCGGCGGATTATGACCGAATGTCGAGCAAATTCCTCGGAGGGCCAGCGTTTCAAGTACGGAGCACTCGGTTCTCGGGACCCGATTTGCACATCAAAACCGAGTGAACTGCCAGACTGAACTCTGCAGATTTTCTGAGGAGTTTTTCAGAATTGGTCGGGGCGAGTGGATTCGAACCACCGACCCCTCGGTCCCGAACCGAGTGCTCTACCAAGCTGAGCCACGCCCCGACGGCGGGATCGATGCGGAACGTCTAGTCTACCGGACCTCAGCCGAAAAACCAACGCCACCACGCCGCTGCCTTCGTTTCGGCTTCCAGCCTTCTTTTTCAGCTGTCGGCCTCCAACGACCCTCCGCGCGCTGTCTCCCAACCATCCGGCCCGCGCGTGAAGCGCTGCGCGTCGGCCACAAAAAATGCGCGCTGCACGCCGTCCCACGTATGCCGCTCGACGGAGATTTCCTTCGTTTGCACGCGGAGCACGTTGAACGCGTTCGCTTCCCCGCGTTCGCGCGTCGAGGTCGCCGTTCCGGCCTCGACGACGACGGCTGACGGGCCGCCGCACTTGTAGCGAGCGGCGCTGTGGCCGGCATAACTCGTGTGGAGATGCCCGGTGAGAAACACGTCCGCACCGGCGCGCGTCAGCCTCTCCACCGCGTCGGGGACGTCGAACGGATGGTGCGCGACGATCACCTTCACCACTTCCTGTGATGTGCGGCGCAGCGCCTCGCAGATCCGTTCGAGATCGCGCGCGCGAAAGATGCCGTCCTTGATGGTGAACGACCGCGTCGTGTTCGCGCCAAGAACGAGCACTTCGCCATCGACATAGCGCGGGGCCAGATCGCGGCTGA
This sequence comes from Acidobacteriota bacterium, assembly GCA_046726375.1. Lineage (GTDB taxonomy): Bacteria > Acidobacteriota > Vicinamibacteria > Vicinamibacterales > UBA2999 > DASPWV01. Next base: position 17,766 of record JBKPAJ010000059.1, on the reverse strand, counting down.
TGAATCGCCGATAGCCGCCAAGCGGGTCGAGAAAACGAGCCGCCACGTTGTAGAGCGGCACGTCGTGATTGCCGGGCACGACCACGTGCGGTGGCAGCAGGGCGTCGAGAAACGCACGCGCCTGGCGAAACTGCCATCGACGCGCACGCTGCGTGAAGTCTCCCGATACCGCGACGAGATCCGGTCGGGTAACGCGGATATGTTGCAGCAGCGCATCCGCGATCACGCGGTCGGCACGGCCGAAATGCAGATCCGAGAGGTGGACGAGGGTGCGCATGCGAAACTAGGCAGGGACGAGCACGCCGAGCGCGCCCGGGTGAATTCGATAGCGCAGCGGTGTGTTGAGCATGACGACTTCGCCGTCGAGCGAAACCGCCAATTGCGGCCGGTTCGCCTCCACCGAGAGTTCGCTAAGGCTCACCGATTCGAATTGATCGAACGACTCGAGCCGTCCGGCGAGTGCCGCAACGAGAACCCGCACCGCCCCCGCGCGTGTCACGTTCGGCGCCATGCAGACGTGCAGGCGCCCGCCGCTCAGTGTCCGTCGCCCACCAAAACTGAGCCCGCGCAACTCGTACTCGTTGTTGCCGACAAATACGAACGGCGTGGAAACGACACGCGACATCCCGTTTTCGACAACGGCGACACGCACCCGTCGATATTGCAACCACACGCGCGATGCCGCAAGCGCGAGCGAGACCGTGTGGGAGCGGCCTTGCCGTTCCTCGCGCTCGCGCTCATAAACGAGCCGGGGGTACACGCCAAGGCTGGCGTTGTTCACAAACGTGCGCCCGTTGACGTCGCCGACGTCAACGCCCATTGTGCGCCCGTTGGCGATGACTCGCGCGGCTCCGGCGATATCCACCGGGATGCCGGCGTCCTTCGCGAAATGGTTCAACCTGCCAAGCGGAATCACGCCGAGTGCAGCACTATGGCCGGCCACTGCTGAGGCCACGGCGCTCACAGTGCCGTCGCCGCCGGCAGCCACGACGATCTCCGCGCCCGATGCAACCGCCTGCCGTGCGCGCATCGGCATCGCGACACCGGTTACAGTTTCGATGGTCACCGTCAACCCAACCGCAGCAAACGCCGCCGCGACCTGGCGATGGGTGTCGCGAGGGTTTCCAGCCGATGGATTGAGGATCACCGTGGCTGCAGCCGGCATGGGCTACGACTGCGGCAAGGGGAGAGGAAGGTGCTCGAGCGAGTCGAGCGCGTCATGCGAGGTCATGTCGGGGTGCAACAACGTCACGGAGATGTAGCCCTGCTTGCACGCGTAATAATCGCTGGAATCGTGCGCCGCCCAGGCGTCGATGCCTTCCTCGATCCAGTAGTACGGCTTGCCACGCGGGTCGAGACGCTCGCTGATCTTGGTGATGTGATTACGCTTGCCCTGCACCGTGCGCCGGTAGCCTTTTGGAATCCCCTTCGGTACGTTGACATTGAGAAACGTCCGCTCCGGCAGCGGATGACGCAGAATCAATTCGGCGAGCTGTGCGGCGGCCTGCGCGCTGGGAGCAAAGTCGAACACGTAATCGCGCGTCCGCTGCAGCGATATGGCGATGCCTGGCACGCCGAGCAGCGCACCTTCGAGCGCGCCCGAGACAGTGCCGGAATACGTGATGTCATCGCCGAGATTCCAACCGGTGTTGATGCCGGACACGACGAGATCGGGAAGCTCGCCTTTGAGCAACACCGCGATGCCGAGATTGACGCAGTCCGTCGGCGTGCCATCCGCGGCGTAGACGCCGGCTTTCACTTGCTCGACTCGAAGCGGCCGGCGAAGCGTGAGCGCGTGGCCAATGGCGCTCGACTCCTGGTGCGGCGCAATGACCCAGACCTCGCCGAGCGGCCTCATCGCGTCGGCGAGGGCCTGGATGCCCTCGGACTGCACCCCGTCATCATTGGTCACGAGAATTCTTGGCATGTGGATCGATGATCTTAACAGGCGCGGCTAAAGCCGCGCCACTATCAGGCGGCGCCTGCGCACAACGGTTGATTCAAGTGCAGTCGTATGAACTCCGTGGCATCGCGCGGTTCGTTGGGACGGGCGCCGCCGTTCGGAAAATTGTTGTCGTTGACGATCACGAGCGTTGAGCGATCGAGCGGCCACACAGCTTCAGTGGTGATGTACGGAAACGTGAAGCGTAACGGATACCCGCCAAGGCCTTCGGGATTGAGGATGTCAAGCAGATCGACGGCCAGCGTACGCACGGTTTTTCCGTCGGCGATGACGACTTCATGAACGCGCTTGATCTTTGCGGCGGCGCCCTGTGCGCCATCCCGCTCGACCGCAAGAAAACGGCCGGCGCACATCTCACCGAAGATCTGTTCGAGACCAACAAGCTCGGTCAGCGCTTCGCCTTCGAGCGGAACATCCCAGGTCTCACCAGTGAACGCGCGGCGCGCTGGGTCGAAAGCAAACACGCGTCGCACCGGCGGCGCGAGCGGCGCAGACTCGAGCGCTGGGTAGAGCGCGCGAAAGCCGGAGCCTGCGGCCAGCGATTCAAATCCTCTGCTACGCCTGACCGTCGCCGCACTCAACTGGCCGGCATCCGCCGATTGCAAATGCGGGTGGTCCGGCGATCGCAGGCCCGGCAAGTCGATAGGCGCGTCGAGAACTTTCCCGGTTGCGCTCACGTGCACCAGAAACGGTCCGAACTCGTCGCCAATCCAAAACGACTCGTCGGGCATGCGAACGAACGATTCGGGATCGAGATCCGCGCCGGTGAGCCATCGCTCGCGCGTCTCACCGCGCGCGATGGGAAACGGTAGTTTGCGATCGGGATCGGCGATCTGGATAAACGCCGGATCAACCGTGACTTGCCCTGAACGCGCGTCAGCGGGTCGAAAGGCCTGACCCGCGCCGTTCTCTCGCGATTCCGCCCACGTCACCCGCACCCGGTAGATCCGCAGCAACGCGTCGGCCGAATTGATCTTGGCGCCAAACCCGTTGTCCACGAGCACGAACCACGTTCTGCCGCTCGAGTCCGCCGGCCAGAGCGCAGAAAAGCCCTGCACGGGTTGTCCCAGGAACTGCGCGATCCCTTCCTTCCCCGCCACGAGCCACGCACCGCTTGGAGGACCCGCTGCGAACGTGTCCGGCGCCATTCGCGCGTAACCGGTGAGCGTAACGCTCGGCGCCTGGGCCGCCAGCCCAACGACCACGCCGAGAATCGCCGCCAAGCAGAGGCGCACGAAGCTCAGCATATAATCCCCGACCATGGCGTGGTGGCTGTGGCTCGTCGTCGGTCTCCTGCTCATGGTGTTCGAGCTTGCGACGCCGAGCGGGTTTTTCATCATGTTCTTCGGATTGGGCGCCTTCACGGTTGGCATCCTGACACGTCTTGGTGTGGCGGGTCCGGTGTGGATGGAGTGGCTGCTCTTTACCGTCACCTCAGTCGTCTATCTGCTCCTGTTCCGCGGCCGTTTGCAGCAACGAATGCAACAGAGCACACGAGCCGCCGAGGTCGACACGCTCATTGGCGAGGTCGCGGTACCTAAAGAACGTATTCTGCCTGGCGCCGTGGGGCGCGTCGAACTGCGCGGGACGCCGTGGAACGCGCGTAACAACGGCAGTGAACCCATCGAGCCGGGACGCCGGTGCCGTGTCGTCGGCGTCGACGGATTGCTCCTGTTCGTTCAACCTGAGTGAGGACCCATGGAAGGTGGATTGCTCGTCATCATTCTGCTCTCGGTCATGGTGCTCATCGTGCTCGCCAAGACGGCGATCGTCGTGCCGCAGCAGAGTGCATACGTCGTGGAGCGGCTTGGCCGCTATTCGGGCACGCTTGGCGCGGGCTTTCACATCCTGGTGCCGTTCATGGACGTGATTCGCTACAAGCATTCGCTCAAGGAAGCGGCGGTCGATATTCCGGCGCAAGTGTGCATCACACGCGACAACGTGCAGGTGCAGGTGGACGGCATCCTCTATCTCAAGGTGCTCAATCCCGAGCGCGCCTCGTACGGCATCTCTGACTACCTCTTCGCGATCTCCCAGCTCGCACAAACCACACTGCGCAGCGAAATCGGGAAAATCGACCTCGACAAGACGTTTGAAGAACGCATGAACATCAACGCGCAGGTCGTCACCGAGCTGGACAAGGCGTCGGAACCCTGGGGGGTCAAGGTGCTGCGCTACGAGATCAAGAACATTACCCCTCCGCACGACGTGCTGGCAGCCATGGAAAAGCAGATGCGCGCCGAGCGGGAAAAGCGCGCGGTGATTCTCACCTCCGAAGGTCAGCGCGACGCGGCGATCAATACCGCGGAGGGCACCAAACAGGAAACGATCAAAGCCTCAGAGGCGCGCAAGCAGCAGCAGATCAACGAGGCCGAAGGTCAGGCGGCGGCAATCCTCGCCGTGGCGACAGCAACGGCCGAAGGCATCCGCCGTGTGGCCGATGCGATGCGTGTGGAAGGTGGTCAGCAGGCCGTGCAGCTGCGCGTGGCGGAGCAGTACATCACCGAGTTCGGCAAGGTGATTAACAACGCCGATACCGTCATTCTGCCCGCCAACGTCGCGGATGTTGCCGCGATGATCACGACCGCGATGCAGGTCGTTGGACAGCGGCCAGGGGGACAGCGGCCAACAAGCCCGCAGCCGTAACCGCCAGACCAGCGCCGGTAAAAAACGCCGTCGCGGGTCCGAGCGATTCCCACAGAAAGCCAAACAAGAGGCTGGCGCCAAGCGCACCGAAGCCGAGAACGGCGTTGTACCATCCAAACGCCGCCCCCTGTGCAGAACCGCTGACGAGATCGGCCACGAGCGCCTTCTCACTACCTTCCACCAGCGCAAAGTGCGCGCCGTAGATGAAAAACCACACCAGCAGAGCGGTAAGAGTTCCGGCGAGCGCGAAGCCTGCGTAAACGGCGGCGTACAAGATCCAGCCGCTGATGATCAGCTGACGTCGACCAAAGCGGTCCGACAATATGCCGCCGTAGGTCGAGAGCGCCGACTTGATCACGTGCAGCCCGGCCCACGTGAGCGGCAGCAGGCTTGTCGCAAGGCCGGCATCGGCCAACCGGAGCAGAAGAAACGCGTCGCTGGAGTTGCCCAGCGTGAAGATGGCGAGAATCAGCAGGTAGCGCTTGAACGCCGGCGGGTAGCGCTGGTCAGCCTGGTGGGTCGCGTAGGGCTCATGGGCCCCGTCGAGCGACTGGGGTTGGCCGGTCAGGTTGGCCTCGGCGGGGGACTCGGGAGATGCGAGACTTCCTCCCCCAGCCCGGCCCGCCTTCTCTGCCCCACCCGCCCTCACCTCGGGGACTAACAACAACATCCCAATCGCGAACAACCCCGGAATGATCGTGAGCGCAAAAAGCATGCGATACGCGCCGGGCGCGAAGTACAGAAACACCGTCGCGACGATCGGGCCAACCACGGCGCCGGCGTGATCCATGGCGCGGTGAAAACCGTAGATGCGGCCGCGCTGGTTCGGCGACGCCAATGCGCCGAGCATCGCGTCGCGCGGCGCCCCGCGCAATCCCTTACCGACCCGATCGGCGACCCGAATGGCGAACACCTGCTGCCACGTCGCGGCGAGCGCGATGAGCGGCCGAACCAGGCCGGCAATCGTGTATCCAGCCAGGACGAACGGACGTCGTCGTCCGGTGCGATCGGACCAGCGGCCGGCGAGAATCTTGAGGACGCTTGACGTCGCGTCAGCGGCGCCTTCGATCGCACCCAGTGACGCGGGATTGCCGCCGAGCACTCGTGTGACAAAGATCGGAAGCAGCGGATAGATGGCTTCCGTTGCCGCGTCTGTAAAGAGGCTGGCGAGGCCCAGGAGTTTGACCGGGCGCGATAAGGACATCCGAATTTGGAGATCTCGAGATTTAGAGATTTGGAGAAGATTTGGGGATCACCAAATCAACTCCAAATCTCCAGATCTCCAATCTCCATATTCACGCAGCAGGCACACCACTCATGCCGAAGGCACCAATGCGTGCGCGAGCAGTTCTGCGACCAGCGCGTCGGCCTTGTACACTTTTCTCAGCGCTTCAATCATGCCGCGCACGTCAACGGAGATCGTCCGATTCACCGCGCCGTCGTAGATGAAATAGCCCGGCAGCGATTGGATGTTGCCGTCAAACGCGAGGCCAACGAGCTCGCCCTTGAGGTTGATCACCGGCGAGCCGCTGTTGCCGCCGACGATGTCGTTGGTGGTGATGAAGTCGAACGGCGTATCGAGATTTAGCGAGCCTTTGGCGCGTGCCCAACTCTCGGGGTATTTGTATGGCGGCTTCATGCCGTGTTGATCCGCGCGCGCGTACAGATCCCGGAAGTCGGTGTAGGGCTTCACCGGTTTGCCGTTGTCGCTGTACGACTTGACCGCGCCGTAGGAGAGACGCAGCGTAAATGTGCCGTCCGGGTATGCGGACTCGCCCTGCACCGCAAACACCGCCTGCGCGATCTTGGCGTAGGCGTCGCGCTCGACGCCGACCACGTCGTTGTCATAACGCTTGCGCAACTCACGTGCGCGCGGCTCGATCAGCCGCGCGAGCTCGATAAACGGATCCTTGGATGCCGACACGGCGGCTGCGCCGCCCGCGAACAGTTCCTTGCGCACCGCAGGATCGCCGAGCTTGGTGCCATCTACGAGCTCAGCGGCTCGCTGCTCGGGCGTCTTGCCGGCGAGAATCTGTTGCACCAGCGTGTGATCGGCGCCAAGTTTGTCACGCATCAGCGCGAGCGAGGCCGACAGCCGCGCCCTTTCCATGCCGGGATAGATCGGCGCCGATGCGGCGACTTCTCTTTCAATCTGCGGTTTGCGCGCGTCTGAGAACTCCGGCAGCCGCTGGCCATTTGGCTTCTGGCTTTCTTCCGCCCACCGCAGCAGCGTTCGTGCGTGAGTGAAGTACTCAGAGAACACGCCGAGGCCGCTTTCGAACATCACGCGTTCGATGTTGTACGCGAGGAGGTCCTTGCGCGCCTTGGCCACGGCGTCCCAGGCGTCGCCGTAGCGCGCCTCAAGATCGGCGTTTGCCATCACCGCCTTGCGCAGCGCATCCTCCGCCGCGCGCTTCTTCCCCATCGTGGCCGGGTCCTTCAATCCACCCAATTGCCCGTTGAACGACTTGAGCGAGTTCTCAATCGAAAAGATCAAGTCCTTGATTTCGCGTTCCTGCTCGGCGCCCTGCTTGCCGTACGCCGCGAGCGAATCGCGAATGCGCGTGTACGCCTCGAGCGTGAGCGGCAGCGCGTAATCGCGCAGGTATTCCAGGTGCGCGATCGTGTTGAGGCGCTGGGTCGCACCGGGATGTCCCGATGTGAAGACCGGCTCGCCTTCCTTGGTACCGGCGGTTGACCACGGGAGGTAGTTCTTGCTCTGCAGCGGCTTGCCGCCTTCGTAGACACGGAATAGCGCCATGTCGAGGCAGTAGCGTGGATATTCGAAGTTGTCCGGATCGCCGCCGAAGAACGCGGCGTTAAATTCTGGCGCGAACACGAGCCGGACGTCCGTGTGCTTCTTATAGAGATAGAGGTGATACTGCGCGCCCTGATACAGTGTAACGACCTCGCTCTCGAGCTCGGTTTTGTCCTGCGCCTCTTTCTCAATCGTTGCGATCGCCGCACGCCGGGCAGCGAGCGTCTCCGCCGATGACATGCCGGTTTTGATCGCGGCATTGACTTCTGCCGTGACGTCTTCGATCGTTTGCAGCGACAGCAACTCGAGATCCGGCACCTTCAATTCCTGCGCGCGATCGCGCGCGAGAAAGCCGTTCTGGACGTAATCGTTTTGCGCGTTGCTCAACTCCTGAATGACCTCCATCGCGACGTGATGGTTGGTCAACACGAGCCCGTCGGGTGAGACAAACGACCCGGAGCCGCTCGGAAAGCGCACCGACGCCTGTTGAACGCGATTCAACCACGCATCCCTGAGATCGACGCCGTACGCCTGTTTGATCGCGGCTCTCGGAATACGGTTGAACGGCCAGAAGCCCTCGTCGGCCGTGCCGACGGCCGGCGCCAGCAGGATGACGGTGAGACACGCGGCCAGGAGTCGTGTGACATTTCGCATCTCTCGATTGTATTAGGGAACGTAGGCAATGCAATCAATCTCGACCCTCAGTCCGTCCCCAGGCAACGCTGCCGCCTGAATCGTTGTGCGCGCGGGTCGATGCTCTCCGAACATCCGCGCGTACACCGAGTTCATCTTCGAAAACTCGCTCATGTCGATAAGGAACACGCCGCAACGCAGAACGTACGGCAAGTCCGATCCTGCCGCTTGCAGTATGGCGCGGACGTTGCGCAGGCACTGCTCGGTTTGAATTTCAACACCGGAGCCGGCGAGCTGGCCCGTAGCAGGATCCGTCGCACCCTGACCGGATACGAAGATGAGTCGATCGAAAATCATTCCGGGCGAGTACGGGCCCACCGGCTTGGGAAGGTTGCCAGCGTGAACGGGACGATGAGACATGGCCGGTCATTGTAGCAACTGAAACAGGCTGTGAATCGCGGCGAGCGTCACGGCCGTCGCTCCGATCGCGAGCAGCGTCACCGCGATGACGACGACAGCAGTCAGGTATGCGTTGAGCGCGAGCACCGGCACGAGCACGACGGAGCCGGCGATCTCCAGCATGCGCGTGCCGCCTCGCGATGCGGTGCGTCGCGGTTCCCAAGTGAGAATGGCGCCTCGCGCTGCAAGGCGCTTGAGCCGTTTGGCGATCGGAGGGTGCGAGTTGGTGAGCCCGCCGGGAGTGCGAATGGGATTTTTCACGTCGCTCGCCACAATCGTTTGCAAGCGCGCGGGCACCCATCCCGGATCGCCAAACACACCGGAGATGTTGTGCAGCGCGCGCGCGAGTTGCGACGGGCTGTGCGCGAGCTCGACGCCGTACTTATCGGCGAGGTACCGCCGCCGGCGCCAGGCGGCAGCGAGAATCGGTCCCACAAAGCCGGTTTCCAGCAAGTCTGCGGTCACCAGCACGGCCATATTGAGCAGGTGAAGCGGTAACAACAGCAAGCGAACCAGCGCGCGCCAGACGTTGGCCGCTGTGGTGCGATTCCGCTCGAAAAAACGCGTGAGATCGTTCGCCGGCGATCCCCATTCCTGCAACAGTACTTCGAGCGTTTTGACATCGTCTGGGCGTGGCTGGCGGCGGCCCACCGCTCGCACCGTTGCCGCAACGACGCGTTGTCCGGCGCGGCCAAACGGCGCGTTGACCAGCGCATTGAGTGCGGCGCCGGTAAGGTAGACCGATTCGAGACGAAGCGCGATCGCGGGGTCATCGTGCACGAGCGAGGCGATGAGGTGCGCCACCAGCGCGCGGATTTCCGCCGCGTCGCAAGTATTCAACAAGCGCCGCGACACGACGACGCCGGCGCGATCGAACGACATGCCCACGAGCGCCATATTCGGCGAGAGGTGCTCCGTGATCCACACCGGGGGCGGATTGATCCCGGCATCGCCCGACATCTCCTCCACCGTGCGCCTGAAGCGACATTCCTCGGCGACATCGTTCTGAGGTCCGCGTGCACCGAGCGCACGCAGAGTCGCTTCGAGACCTGCGCTGGCCAGCAGGCGGCGCATCGCCGCCCAGACGGCGATGATCGTAATCGCGCCAGGTGCAACCAGCATCACGGCAAGGCCGGCCAGCGTGATCAGTTGCTGCGAGCCGGACTGGTAGGCGTGCCACGCAAGTGGGATCAGGCCCGCCATGCCATCGGCAACGGCCCATACGCCCGCAGGAACATCGACGATCCGATCGATCAAGTGGAGGACGATGAGCGCGCCGAGATACAGGATTGGCGTGAGCACCATGGACAGCGGCAGCGCCATCACGACGACCGCCGCGGCCGCGAGCACGGTCCAGCGCCACGGCGTGCGTCGGTACCTCGCCTGATGCTCGAAAAACGTCGTTGGCATGCTCGGCTGAGGAACGAATAACGAAGAGCGAAGAACCAAAGCACCCGCACAGACCGAACGCAGCCGATGCGAGAGGAAGTATGTGTTCTTCGTACTTCGTTCTTAGTTCTCTTGGGGGACGGATGGCTATTATGAACCGTTGTGGCGAGATTCAAAATGGTTCTCGAATACGCCGGCACACGCTACAGCGGTTGGCAAAAGCAGAAGAACGCGCGAACGGTTCAAGGGGAAATCGAGCGTGCCGTGGCGACGGTCACGGGTCAACGGCAATTCGAGTGCCAGGGCTCAGGTCGTACGGACGCGGGCGTGCACGCGCTCATGCAGGTGGCTCACCTCGACGTGCATACAAATCTGCCACCCGAAACCTTGAGGCGCCGCTTGAATGACGAGCTCCCGCCCGACGTCAACATTCTGGCGCTCGCGAAAGCCCACCATCGTTTTCATGCGCGACGTTCGGCAGTCGCCCGCAGTTACCTCTATCAGGTCGCGCGGCGGCGGACCGCATTTGCGAAACCATTTGTGTGGTGGGTCAAGGAGCCGCTCAACGTCGACGCGATGCGCGAGGCGGCACGTCGATTCTCGGGGATGCACGACTTTCAATCCTTCAGCGACGACGACCCCGACGAGAAATCGACCGATGTCTTGATCGAAGCCGTCGAGATCGCCGAAGAAGGTGACCTGCTCCTGATCCGGGTGGCGGGATCGCATTTTCTCTGGAAGATGGTGCGCCGCATGGTCGGCGTGCTCGTCGAGATCGGAAAGGGCGAGCTGAAGGTACGGGACCTGGATGCGTTTCTCTCTTCGCCATCGGGCACGCCCGCGCGTGTAACCGCCCCCGCCTCGGGATTGTTCCTCGAGCACGTTGCCTACTCGGACGATGATCGCTGGCGTCCTCTCACCGCCGCCGTCGCGGTGCCGTCGCTAAGTAGTCCCGTCGGCCGGTAAATTCCCTCCGGTGCACTGCCGTATGCAGTCGAGGCAACGGATTCATCTCAAGGAGGATCCATGAAACGTGTATTGGTATTGTGTTTCGCCGCCGTAGTCGCGCTCCCGGTTGTCACGATGGCGCAAGGCAAGCCGGACTTTTCGGGCACCTGGTCGTTCGACGAGGCCAAGAGCGACCCCGCGCCCGCTGGCCGTGGCGGCGGCGGTGGCGGCCGCGGCGGGTTCGGACCCGCGACCAAGCTGGTGATCAAACAAACCGCTGGCGAACTCACCGTTGAGTCGACGAACGCCAACGGGACCAACACCGCTGTCTACAAGCTGGATGGCAGCGAAAGCGTCAACAAGATGGGAATGGGTGAGGCCAAGTCGAAGGCAGCGTGGGACGGCGGCAACGTCGTCGTCACCAGCGAGCAGCAGCTGCAGACGCCGAACGGCACGTTCGACATCACCACGAAAGACGTCTACAGCGTGCAGGGTGGAGTGTTAACCATCACACAGACGCGCGCGACAGGGCGCGGCGAAAACACCAGAAAGCTCGTTTACAACAAGGGCTGACGATCACGGAGGTTCCTTAACAAGGTTCCTTATCTACGTTCCTCAACGTGGGTTCACGCCGGTTCGTGACGGCGGTTCCTCACAGCCGTTCACTGTCCGGAATCCGGGTGACCGGACGTGAACCTCCGTCGGAGAACCTTGTGAACGACCGTGAGGAACGATCGTCGAGGAACCCACGTGAACCCACGTAAGGAACGCAGGTGAGGAACCATCGTCCAGGACCCGGCGGGACCGAATACGCCGTAAACAACGCCGCGCCTCCTCTGTCATAAACTCAAGCAATGACCGAGGTAGCCGCCGCGGAACTCGACCGCAGAGATGCGGCGCTGCTGTCCAGGCTGCGCGCCGGCGAACCGGCGGCCTTCGAGGAACTGGTCCGTACTGAGACCGGCAAGCTCCTGGCAGTAGCGAGGCGAATTCTGCCGACAGAAGAAGATGCCCGCGATGCTGTCCAGGATGCGTTTTTGTTTGCGTTCCGGAGTCTCGACCGTTTTCAGGGGCAGGCCCGGCTTTCGACCTGGCTGCATCGGATTGTCGTCAACGCGGCGCTCATGAGGCTCCGCACCGCTCGGCGCAAGCGCGAGGAACCACTCGATCCGCTGCTCCCCGCCTACAGAGATGATGGCCATCACGCCGAGCGGTTCGCGACCTGGGACGACCCGGCGGCGACGATCGAACGTGCCGAGAATAAGGCGCTGGTCCGGCGGCTGATTGGTGAGCTTCCCGACGGCTACCGTACCGTTTTGCTCCTGCGCGACATCGAAGGATTAGATACCGGGGAGACGGCGAAATTGTTGGAAACCACGCCCAACGCCGTCAAGGTTCGGCTGCATCGAGCACGGCAAGCGCTGCGGACGCTGCTGGCGCCACACTTCAGGAAGGAGAACGCGTGAACTGCCGCGAATGCGCCGAATTTCTTGGCGACTACGTCGCCGGCGAGCTCCCGCCCACCGAGCTCGAGATATTCGAACGTCACCTCTCGCGCTGCCGCAACTGCGAGGAATACATGCGGCAATACAAGGCGACGATTGCCGCCGGCCGCTTCGCCTGTTCCGACCCGAAAGCCGAAGCCGACATTCCGGAGGAACTCGTACGAGCGATCCTCGCCGCGCGCGCGAGTTCGAAGTCGACCCCGAACACCTGATACCTGACAGACACCTGATACCTGATACCCGCCACCTGATACCTACAGCGCAGCCCCCTAAGCGCTGTCGCGGTCCTCAGCTTCTTTCTGCAGCAATTCCGTCGCTCGTCCTTCGAGCGCCTGTCCGGTAATGTCCCGCGGCCCATGCCGTCGCGCGTAGAGAAACGAGAGCAGGAAAATCGACACGATCAAGCCGATCGAGACCCACCTCGGGATCTCGTAGTGCAACACGCCGATGGCGTGGAAGTACTCCGCCATCAGCTTGATGCCGACCCAGCCGATGATGATGAACGCACCGTCCACGAGCGCGGGATATTTCTGGATGATGGTCAGCAACTGCCCGACCACGAGGCGCAACGCGACAATGCCGAGAATGCCACCGGTCATCACCACCCACGCCTTGGGTGACATGGCGACCGCGACCAGGATCGAATCCACGGAGAAAGCAAGGTTGACAGCCTCCACCTTGACGACCGTCGCCCACAGCGCGGATAAACCGAACGACGCCTTTGCCGGCGGGGGCGACTGTCGCGCCTCGGCGCCGCCTTCCTGCGTGAAGTGCTCCCACGTGAGATACAAGAGATACAGACCGCCGAGCAGCTTCACCCACGCGAGCTGAATGAGGTAGACGGCGAGCAGGGTCGCGAGGATGCGCAGACCGAAGCCGCCGACGAGACCGTATTTGAGCGCTTTCTTGTGCTGGTGCCGTGGTAACCCAAGCACCATGATGGCCATCACCAGCGCGTTGTCGGCGCTGAGAAGACCTTCGAGAACGATCAGCAGCGCAATTGTGACGAAATCGGTCGCCTGAACGTCGAGCACGTTAGGTGTTTATTCTAGAACGCGCGCCCACCCGAGCCACAATGGCAGCTGAGGTGAGCTCACGTCTCGCGTCGGCGCCGATCCGTCGCGCGGCGCGATCATCGCGCTCGGCGAGACGCTGCGCGACGACGATCGCCGCGGCGTTGAGTACGGCGTTGCGCTTTCCGATTTGACGCAGCGCCCAGTTGATTGCCTTTTTCACAAATTTCCGCTCATCGCTCGCGGCACGTTCGATGAGCGGCAGCGTCTGGAGAAACTGGCGATCGTCTGCACGTTTGTCGTGCACCGCAAGTCCCGCCAGCATGGCAAACGCCGCGCGTTTGACAAACTCTGAGCGACGCCTCGCCCACGCCGGCACTTTGCGCCACGCATGCGGCGTGCGATCGAACAAGTGAATGCAGACGCTGTCGCACACCGCCCAGTTGTCGAAGTCTGCCGCCCAGCGTTCCATTTGTGCCGGCGAAACGCTTGCCGGTTCGTCAACGAACGACGCCAGAAGGCGCGCTTCGAGATAACCCGTGTCCCAGAGCGCAAGCGCGAGTTGATGATTGCGCCCGAGCTGTTTGACGAGCGGCCGCATCGTGGCCATCGACACGCCGAACACGCTCGGCGTGACGATGCCGTAGCGCGCCATGCCTTCGCGATTGCGGCGGCTTCCTCGCCGCTCGAGCCATGTGAGAACGGCTGAAACCTCCATCGAACCTCAACCATCTTATAGCAAGGTATTGACATGACTCATATCAAGGCCTAGGCTGGATTTGTATTTATTGGTATGGCGGAAGAGCTGATTTTTATCTCGACGGCAGCACGGATGCTCGGCATGCACCCACAGACGTTGCGTAAGTACGAACGGCTCGGGCTGGTGCGGCCATCGCGCACGATCGGCAGCATGCGGCTGTATTCGGCAGACGAGATCGAGCGGCTGCGCTTCATCAAGCGCCTCGTGGAAGATCTTGGGATAAACCTGGCTGGCGTCCAGCAGTTGCTCGAAATCGCGGAAGTGATGCGGCGCATTCAGCCGCTCATGGAAGAGGACGGTCTGTCGCGCAATGAGCTGCGACGCAAATTGCTGCGCGAATTCGGGCGCCTGAATCAAATGCTGGGTCTGTGATCGGCGGGCTTCAAGGCCGGCCATTGGCGCGGCTTTAGCTGCGCCTGACGATGTGAGACGTGTCCTGGCGCGGCTTTAGCGGCGCGTGATGCTCAATGGAATTCAAGGACTACTACGCAACACTCGGCGTGACGAAGAGCGCCTCTGACAAAGAGCTCAAGCAGGCGTATCGAAAGCTCGCGCGCAAGTATCACCCGGACGTGAATCCCGGTGACAAGTCGGCCGAGGCACGTTTCAAAGAGATCAACGAGGCCTACGAAGTCCTCGGCGACCCTGAGAAGCGCAAGAAGTACGACGAGCTGGGCGCCAACTGGCGGATGTACGAACAGGCGCAGCAGGCCGGCCAGGGCGGCGGCGGCAGCCCGTTTGGCGGCCAGTGGACATGGAACCAGGGCACTGGCGGCTTCCGGCCGATGACCGCGGAAGAAATGGAAGACATGTTCGGCGGCGAAGAGTCGCCCTTCTCCGACTTCTTCCGCACGTTTTTTGGCGGCGGCGAGCCGACGTCGCGGACGCGCGGTGGCCGGACGCGGGCGCCTCGCAATCAGAAGGGGCGCGACGTCGAGCACGAAATCGAGCTCAATCTCGAGGACGCGCTCCACGGCAGTGTGCAGCGCCTCGCGATTCAGCAAGACGGGCAACAGCGCACTGTTGAAGTGCGTATTCCGGCCGGCGTCACCGAGGGCTCGCGCGTTCGCGTCTCGGGTGAAGGCGGCCGGGGAAGCGGCGAGGGTGCGAGCGGCGACCTGTATTTGCGGGTCCGGCTGCGGCCGCAGCCTGGTTTCGAGCGCAAAGGGCGCGACCTCTACACGCGCGTCAAGGTGCCGGCGCCGACGGCCGTCCTGGGCGGCGAAGTCGACGTGACGACACTCGGCGGCAAATCGCTGCGGCTCAAGATCCCACAGAGCACGCAAAACGGACAGGTGTTTCGTTTGCGCGGCCACGGCTTGCCCGCCGTTGGCAAGCCGGACGATCGCGGGGATCTGTACGCCACGGTTGACGTGCAACTGCCGCAGTCGCTAACCGACGAGGAGCGAAAGCATTGGGAAGCCTTAGGAAAAGTTCGTACGTAGCGCGGACCTTCAAATTCGCGACGATCGTGAAGAAGCCATGAATTTAAACAAATTCACTGAAAAAGCACAGGAGGCTATTCTCGCCTCCCCCCAACTCGCATCGGCACTGAACCACGCGCAGGTCGAACCCGAGCACCTGCTCGTCGCGCTCGTCGAACAGCCCGACGGCGTGGTCCCGTCAGTGCTCCGCAAACTCAATGCCGACCCCGGCAAAGTTTCGCGGACGCTGCGCGAGTATCTCGCCAAACAACCGAAGGCGTATGGCGGCACCGAGCCGAGCCTGTCGCCACGCATGCGCGTCGTGCTCGACGCCGCGCAGGCCGATGCCAAGGCGATGCAGGACGAGTTCGTCAGCACCGAGCACCTACTTCTCGGCATCATCACCGAGCCCGGTCGAGCGACGAGCGTCGACGTTCTCCGCCAAAACGGCCTCACCCGCGAGCGTGTGCTCGAAGCGTTGACCTCGATTCGCGGCAATCAGCGCGTCGTCGATCAGAATCCCGAAAACAAATATCAGGCGCTCGAGCGATACGGCCGCGATCTCACTGAACTCGCGCGGCGCGGAAAGCTCGATCCCGTGATCGGCCGCGACGAAGAAGTGCGCCGCGTTATCCAGGTGCTGTCACGCCGGACCAAGAACAACCCGGTGCTCATCGGCGAACCCGGCGTCGGCAAAACCGCGATCGTCGAAGGTCTGGCCCAGCGCATCGTCCGGGGCGACGTTCCTGAGGGACTGAAGAACAAAAAGATCGTTGCACTCGATATGGGATCGCTCGTCGCCGGCGCCAAGTATCGCGGCGAGTTCGAAGAGCGCTTGAAAGCGGTGCTCAAGGAGATCGCCGAATCGGAAGGCGCGATCGTTCTCTTCATCGACGAGCTCCACACGGTCGTGGGCGCGGGGGCCGCCGAAGGCTCGCTCGACGCATCGAACATGCTGAAGCCGATGCTCGCGCGCGGCGAGCTCCACACCATCGGCGCCACCACGCTCGACGAGTACCGCAAGCACATCGAAAAAGACGCGGCGCTCGAACGACGGTTCCAGCCAGTGCTCGTGGGTGAACCGTCTGTCGAGGACACGATCAGCATCCTGCGCGGTCTTCGCGAGCGTTACGAGATTCACCACGGCGTCCGCTTGAAGGATGCCGCGCTCGTTGCCGCGGCGGTCCTCTCGCATCGCTACATTACCGATCGATTCCTGCCTGACAAGGCGATCGATCTCGTGGACGAAGCGGCGGCGCGCCTGCGGATGGAAATCGACTCGATGCCCGCGGAGCTCGACGAAGTGCAGCGCAGAATCATGCAGCTCGAAATCGAGCGCGAAGCGCTGCGCAAAGAAACCGACAAGGCCTCGCGCGAGCGGCTGGCCAAACTGGAAAAGGAGCTCGCCGACCTCAAAGAGCAGCAGGCGCAGCTCCGCGCGCATTGGGAGCAGGAAAAAGAAGCGATCCAAAAGGCGCGCGAGCTGAAGGAACAGCTCGAGCAGGTGCGTCTCGAGATTGAGCGCACGCAGCGCGCAGGCGACTACGCCAAGGCATCTGAGCTGCAGTACGGCCGCGTGCCGACGCTCGAGCAGGAAATCAAGCAACAGGAAGCACGGTTGGCCGAGCTGCAGAAGGCGCAGCGGATGCTCAAGGAGGAGGTCGACGAAGAGGACATTGCCGAGGTGGTGGGTCGCTGGACCGGCATTCCGGTCAGCCGGCTCATGGAAGGAGAGATCCAGAAGCTGCTGCGGATGGAAGAGCGTCTGCACGCGCGCGTCGTGGGTCAGGACGAGGCGATTCGAGCAGTGGCCAATGCCATCCGCCGTGCGCGCGCCGGATTGCAGGATCCAAATCGCCCGCTCGGCTCGTTCATATTTCTCGGACCCACCGGCGTCGGCAAAACCGAGCTGGCGAGGGCGCTCGCCGAGTTCCTGTTCGATGACGAGCACGCGATGGTCCGGATTGATATGTCCGAGTACCAGGAAAAGCACACCGTGTCGCGGATGATCGGTGCACCGCCGGGGTACGTGGGATACGACGAGGCTGGGCAGCTGACCGAGGCGATTCGCCGGCGGCCGTATGCGGTCGTGCTATTCGACGAAATTGAGAAGGCGCATCCCGAGGTGCTCAACGTCATGTTGCAGCTGCTCGACGATGGCCGGCTGACCGACGGTAAAGGGCGCACGATCGACTTCAAGAACACCGTCGTGATCATGACGTCAAACCTTGGCAGTCAGCTCATCGCGGAAAGCCCGACCAATCAGGA
>JBKPAJ010000058.1:0-6634 GCA_046726375.1 Acidobacteriota bacterium | reverse complement strand
TCGCGCGGGTTCCAATGAAAGTGGAGACGCTGCCCTTCGCGGTCGATCAACTCAGCTGGACGTTTCTCGACATAACCGACGACGCGGGCCGGCTCGCAATCATGTGCGGGAAGACGCTCGCGAGTACGCCATTTAAGGGCTGGTTCGTGACGGAGTAGCGCGTCGCATCGATTGCGAAAGCATGAGCATCGTTCCGAGGCATTACGCGAAGGTCGAGGGGCTGGTTCGCCGCACGAAAGGCGACTTGTCTGCCGAGGCGCTCGAACGCCAATCGTTCGGCCGCGCCATTTTGGCCGACCGCGTGCAGGCGAAACCGCAGCAGCCATCGCTCGTCCCTACCGCGGATGGAGCGATCGCAGAGCTGCTGCTGACGATTCCTGGCTACGCGACCGAGGGCGCATCGAATCCTTGGCAGTCGTGTATCGCGATTTGCTCGCACAGCTTCCAAAAACAATTGCCATCACGGTCATGACACACGAGGGCGTTGCCAGAAGCGTCGAGGAGTGGCTATCCGACGCTGGCTACCCGGGCGCAGCGCTCATCACGGTGCCCGATCACCTTCATTTTTCCATCTGGGCCGAGGACGGCTATGTCGTCGTCAGAGATCGCGCCTCTGGCAAATCGTATTTCGTCGAACCGTACGAGTTCCCGCGCTACGGCGATGCCCTCATCGCTGAGTTTGTCAGCCATTCGACTCCGCTCGACACGACGCAGGCGCCGCTCTACTTCCAGGGCGGCAACGTGCTCATCGGCGATGATTTCTATTTCATCGGCGCGGACTACCCTGCCAATTCATTGCGATACATCAACACCGTGATCATCCCGAACGCGGGTGAACAGCCCGCCGCGGTCGTCCGGCGGCTATACAGCGAATATCTCGACGCGAAGCGCACCCTGCACTACGTCGGCAGCAGCATTCCGGTCCCTGAAGAGCAGCAGCGGCAAATACAGATCGGCGGGCAACGCTGGACCGAGTATCTGTATCTCGGCAACCGGCCTGGAACGGTTCAGCCGCTGTTTCAGATCGACATGTTCATCACGCTTGCGGGCCGCGACAGCGCGGGAAAGTATCGCGTATTCGTTGGCGATCCCAGCATGGCCGCGCGAACGCTTGGCGTGCAGCTGTGGCCGCACGCGATGCAGGAAGTGTTCGACAATATCGCGACCCACCTGAGAAACGCCGGCTTTGCCATTCACCGGAATCCGCTGCCATTGGTGTACGTGGACGACCCCACCACGCGCGAGCGGTTTTGGTACTTCGCGACCGCGAACAATGCGTTGGTTCAGATTACGAACACGACGAAGGACATCTGGATCTCGTCTTATGGCTTTGGAAACTGGGCATCGTTGAAACGTACGGACGATGAGAACAAGCGGATTTGGGAGATGCTTGGTTTCACCGTCCATATGCTGGGAGACTTTCATCCCTTCGCCGAGAACCTCGGTGCGGTCCACTGCATCAAGAAGTACCTAGCGCGGGCGTAGCCGGTCACGCTTCCCGCGACGCAATTGTCGCGTCGTTAGAAATATAAAACTGCAGTCCCAACTGAGTGATTCGAGCACTGGTCGCCGTCAGCGTAATCTGACCGAAACCACTCGATTCGTGCGCGAGATTCGGCCGAGCCAAGTTGACGCGAGAGGCGTTGAAGACCTCGCCCGAGCGGAATTTGAGGCGATAACAGCACTGCTGCGCACACCGTAGTCGCGCGCAGTGTTACGCTCTTGCGATATGCAAGCCACAACACCGTCGATCGACGTCGATCGCGCTCACTTGCTCCATCCACTTCACCATCCGAGTGCCTACGGCTCGACGCGGATATGGGTTGAAGGCCATGGCGCCATCATCAAGGATGCGTCCGGCCGCGAGTACATCGACGGACTTGCGGGCCTCTGGAACGTCAACGTCGGTCACGGCCGCCGCGAACTCGCGGATGCCGCCCGCGATCAGATGGCAACGCTCGCGTATCACTCGTCGTACGCGGGATCCACGAACTATCCGGCGATCGCGCTCGCGGAAAAGCTCAGCGATCTCGTGTATCCATCGATCAACTCGTTTTTCTTCACGAGCGGCGGCGCGGAAGCAAGCGAGACCTCGTTCAAGACCGCTCGGTTCTATTGGAAGGCGAAGGGCAAGCCTGACAAAGTCAAGGTGATCGCGCGGCACCGCGCATACCATGGCCTCACGCTTGCGGCGATGAGCGCCACGGGGTTGCCGGCGTTCTGGCCCATGTTCGAGCCGCGGGTTCCGGGTTTTCTGCACATCGAGGCGCCTGACCCTTACCGATTCGTCAACAGTGATCCGTCCGTCTCACCTGGTGTTGCCGCGGCGAACAAACTCGAGGAAGCGATCCTTCGCGAAGGCGCCAATACGGTTGCGGCCTTCATCGCCGAGCCCGTGCAGGGTGCCGGAGGCGTCATTGTCCCGCCGGCGGACTACTTCGCGCGCATTCGCGAGATCTGCAACAGGCACGACGTGCTGTTTATCGCCGACGAAGTCATCACCGGCTTCGGGCGGACGGGGCGCTGGTTTGGTCTCGAGCACTACGGCGTGCAACCGGACGTCGTGCAGTTTGCGAAGGGGATCACCAGCGGCTACGTCCCGCTCGGCGGCATCGGTGTGTCGGATACCGTGCGCGACGCGATCAACGAAGTGCCATCAGGCAAGCGATGGATGCACGCCTACACGTACTCGGGTCATCCCACGTGTTGCGCAGTGGCGCTCGCGAACATCGCGATCATCGAACGTGAACACCTGGTCGACCAATCCGCGGCGGCCGGCGCGTATCTCCTCGATCGTCTACGGAGGCTCGAATCGTTGCCGAACGTCGGTCACGTCCGCGGACAGGGCCTGATCGCCGGTGTCGAGGTGGTGGCCGACAAGTCCACAAAGCAACTGTTCCCCGCATCTGCCAACGTGACGGCACGCCTGACGGAAGCGATGCTGGAACGCGGACTCTGCACGCGAGTGGCGATGGACTGCATCTGTCTTGCGCCGCCGCTTGTGATCAGCAATCAACAGATCGACGCCCTGGTGGATAGGGTCGGCGACGCGATTCAGGCAGTCGTCGCAGCTGTAAAGTGATGCGCCCCATGTGGAGAACTGTTTCGCCTCCTCGGTGGGTCTCTAGCAGTCCGGTCCGAAGAACCATGTGATGTTGATCGTGTAACCCGTGAATCGCTCGGGGTCGCCCACCACCCAGATCTTGTACTCGGGCGGCTTGCCGAGTGTCTCAGGATTCCCGCGACCGTGCGTGACGGTCAGCGTATTGGCGAGGCCCAGGTCGCCTCGGCCCGCGCTGGCGAGAATGGCGCAATCTCCAGTGTTGCCGTTGGCCGGCAGCCTGAAGGCGGTGCATTCGACCCTGGTTGCGTAAAACATGAGCCGCGGCCCGTCGGCCAGGCGGGCGTCGGGCCAGTCGACCAGCGCATCGTTCTGGCTGCCGCGCGGCTCATACTTCACTTGATGCGTGACGACCTGTCCGGCCGCCACTTGCCCGGTGATGCTGGTGACGGTGCCTCGCTCCTGCCGCGACACACAACTGGGCCCAATGATGTTGCAGCCGGTCGTCAGCCACGCGACCAATCCGATGGCCATGAGTCGCACCATGACGCTCGCTCGTTCGCTCTTCACATCGGCATGTGCAGAAGAACGCGCGATCGGCTCAATTCACCTGCCACGCGTGCCCGCGCACCTGACCGCGCGCGCTAAAATCGCGTCGATGCGAGCGGTCCCCTTCCTTCGCCGCGTCGCGGAGGCGCGCAGCCACTTTCGCTAGTCGAGTTCGCGATAGCGACGCGGTGTGATCCCGAGCAGCCGCACGAACGCACGCCGCATGACGTCGACGCTGCCGAATCCTACGGCTGCGGCGACGTGCTTCAGGCCACGATCGCTGCGTTCGAGATGTCGTCGCGCGGCCTCGACGCGCACCTGGAGGACGTACTGCGAGGGCGTCGTACCTACCTCCCGCGTGAAAACGCGCTCGAAGTTGCGCACGCTCATCGACATGCGATCGGCGAGGTCCTCGACCGACAACCTGCTGTCGAGATGCTCTGCGATCCAGATCTGCAACTCGCGGATCGACGCCATCTCGGACGCCTGTGAGGCCAGCGAGACGCTCACCTGCGGCTGGCCGCCCGGCCGTCGCAGGAACAGTACCAGCTCGCGCGCGGCCTCGTGTGCGAGACCAGCGCCGCAGTCTTCCTCCACCCATGCGAGCGCCAGATCGATGCCGGCGGAAATGCCCGCCGACGTGTAGATGTTGCCGTCCTTTACCCATAACGGATCGTGCTCGACGTGGACGTGCGGATATCGTGCGGCGAGCTCGCGGCCGAACTTCCAATGCGCCGTCGCCCGTCGTCCGGTGAGCAATCCGGCCTCGGCGAGCACAAACGCGCCGACGCAGACCGCACCGATGCGAGGGACCTGACCCGCCATCTTCCTAAGCCAGGCAGAAAGCGCCGCGTCACTCACCGATCGCGTGCTGAGACCGCACACGAGCAGGACGGAATCACACTCGCCTTCGACTTTGCTGAAGTGATGCCTGGCGACGAACGTCAGCACGCCGCCTTCGCCTTCGACCGTCAGGCGCTCCGCGGTGGTGACGACGTCAATGCTGTAACGAGTGCGGCCCGCAAGCCGATTGACCGAGTTGAAGACCTGCAGCGGACCGACGAGATCGAGCTCATCGACCGGAGGCACCACGACAACGACGATCCGCGCCATGCGTCACGCACTATGCCGCCGCAGACAGCCATTCGCAAGCTTAACGGGGCAATGGCGGATTTCGGCGGATTTGTGTCGCAAATCGACGTGTGGCGTCTCGCTAGTATGCGAGCACGAGGACCACATGTCTTTGCTTCGTGACGTCCGCTACAGTCTGCGCGCGCTTCGCAAGACCCCGTCATTTACTCTGGGCGCCATCGTCACCGTCGCCCTTACCGTCGGCGCGACAACGGCGATCTTCAGCGTTGTCTACGGTGTGTTGCTTCGGCAGCTGCCGTACCGCGACGTCGACCGCGTGTTCTGGATCTGGTCCGATCAGCCCGGCCGCGACCGCACGCCGTTCAACGTTCCGGATTTCATCGACTATCGCGATTCGACACAAACGCTGTCGGCGTTCGCCGGGTTCTTCTCGTTCAGCGCTAACCTGAGCGACGAAGCGGCAGCGGAGCGGGTGCAGGGCCTGCGCGCAACAGGGAATCTCTTCGACGTCCTTGGAGCACAGGCTCTGCGCGGTCGTCTCCTTCAACCGGGCGATGAACATGCGGGCGCGGACCACGTCGTCGTGCTCACCGAAACGTTTTGGCGCAGACGGTTCGGCGCAGACGATGCGATCGTCGGACGTGGGATTCGTCTGAATAGCGAGGAATACACCGTCGTCGGTGTAGCGGCGCCTGGCTTCGTCATGCCGGTCCGCGATGTCGAGTTCGTGGTGCCCTTCGCGCCCGACCGGGATCCACGACGCGGCGCACGCAACTCCCTCAACTTCATCATTGGTGCTGGTCGTCTTCGCGAAAACGTGTCGCGCTCGCAGACGGAGAGCGACCTGACCGCAATCGCCCATCGCTTGCAGCAGCAGTTCCCGGTAGAGAACGCCCGCAAGCGCGGCGTGCGTCTGGTGCGCATTATCGACGGCGTCGTGGGACCGTTCCGAACGGCGCTGTGGACGTTGTTGGCAGCAGTCGGAGCGGTCTTGCTCATCGCCTGCGCCAATCTCGCAAACCTGATGTTGACACGTGCCCGCAGCAGGCGGAGAGAGCTTGCGGTGCAGATCGCGCTCGGATGCTCTCGTGCCAACGTCGTGCGCGGCGTGCTGGTTGAAGCGCTTCTCATCGCGGTGGCGGGCGGCCTAGTCGGCGTGACGGTCGGGCGTTGGGGCGTCGTCGCGCTGGTGGCGCTGGCGCCGGCCGAATTGCCGCGCGCCGGCGAAATTCGCGTCGACCTTGCCGTACTCCTGTGTTCGCTTGCTGTGTCCTCCCTTAGCGGCGTGCTTTTCGGAGTCGTCCCGGCCTTCACTTCTTCACGCATCGACGTCCGTGACGCGCTGCAAGGAGGTCGAAGCACGACGTCTAGCGGAGAGCGAATCCGCGGATTGCCGGTCAGCTCGGAAGTCGCGATTGCCGTCATCCTGCTCATCGTGATGACGATGCTGGCTAAGAGCTTTGCGAACGTGCAGGCGGTCGCGCCAGGGTTTGACGCGTCAGGTGTCCTTTCCGCGCGGCTCACGCTTCCGGCGAAGCGATTCAACACGCGCGAGGCGATCATCACGTTCCAACGTTCGCTTGCTCGGCGGCTTGCGGCGTTGCCTGCGGTCACGAATACGGGCGCGATATCACTTCTGCCGCTGAGTGGACTCTCGTCGCGCGTGCCCTTCACCGTCGAGGGTCGGCCGGTGGAGCGCGAACGCGTGCCATTCGCGCAATTCCGAACAGTCTCGGCGGGCTACTTCGAAGCGGCGCGCATCCCACTGAAGCGTGGTCGCACGTTCACTGAGCGTGACACCGACAGGACACAGCCGGTCGCGGTCGTGAACGAGGAGCTGGCAAAGCGATGGCTCGACGGCATCGATCCGGTCGGCGCTCACCTGCTGGTCGACGACAACGACTCCGCGCCGCGTCCGGTGGAAATCATCGG
>JBKPAJ010000057.1:0-9671 GCA_046726375.1 Acidobacteriota bacterium | reverse complement strand
TCCCGATCGTGGCCATCCATTCGGTAGCGCCGAGGTTCAACGCGGCCCCGGCTTCGAGTGCGCTGGATTGGGCCGGCGTTTGAGCCGGGACGTCCGGCGGCGCCTGCGCGAATGCGGCAGGAGCGAAGGCGAGCACGGCGATCACTGTGACAAGGGGGATACGGCCGCAGTGCATCGCTGCGAGTGATGCTATGGCAACTGCTTACGCGCTGCAACGGACGCGATCAGCTTGCCGTCGAAGTCCCCCTCGCGGCTGCGCACGACGACGAGCGGTGCAACGAGCTGCGGCAGCTCGCCGTTTCGAAGAAGAAACGCAGGATTGCGTGGATGCCCGCGCTCGCGCTGTCCGATCGTGAAGGTTTCATACAGCAGCACACCGCCCGATTTGAGCGCGCGCACAATCACAGGCATGAGCGGTCGATGCAGGTAATTGAAGACGAGAATCGTGCCGTAGCGATCGGCGCCGAGGTCGGCCGCGTCGGACTCGAGA
The DNA here is from genome assembly GCA_046726375.1 of Acidobacteriota bacterium. Taxonomy (GTDB): domain Bacteria; phylum Acidobacteriota; class Vicinamibacteria; order Vicinamibacterales; family UBA2999; genus DASPWV01. The sequence continues at coordinate 9,181 of JBKPAJ010000057.1, read as the reverse complement.
TCGACACAGGCCGTTTCAATGTGGACGCCCGCGGCCCGTGCTTGCGCGTCGAGCGCGGCCAGCGCCAACTGGTTGCGATCGACGGCGTGCACCTCGAAGCCGCGCACGGCGAGCGCAAGCGCGTGCCGGCCGCGGCCGCTGGCCACGTCCAGCACTGGCTCGTCGCGCACCAGGAGATCGAGGTTGTCAGTCAGCCACGGGCTCGGCGAAGGCAGTTCGAAGTTCAAAGTTCAAAGTGGCGTGAAAGTTGGACCGTTGCCAGTGGCCGGAGCTTGCCACTTGCGAAGTTCACACTTTGAACTAACTTTGAACTTTGAACTTTGAACTTGTAACGTTGTGTCATGGCTCGGGGCTGGGAAAGCAAGTCGATCGAATCGCAGCAGGAAGACGCGCAGGCCAGACGCAAACCACGTCGGGAGCTGACGCCCGACGAGCGCGCCCGCGCTGAGAGACGGACCTCGCTGCAACTCGCCCTCGCTCGCGCTCAAGCCGAGCTGCAGGCGGCCTCGCAGCCTGCCTATCGTGACATGCTGCGGCTCAAGCTCGACGCGCTGCGGGCTGAGCTCGCTGAGCTCGACTAATGATATCTGTGTTATTCTTTCGGCAAAGCGAACCTTCGCCAATCCCCGCCCGTCACCTTCAGCCGTGCCACCAGTTCGATTATTTATAGGCAATCTTCCCTATCAGGCCACAGAAGACGACTTGCGAACGCACTTCGCGCAGGTCGGAGAGCCGACACAAATCGTGCGTCCGCTCGATCGCGAAACCGGCCGCGCGCGCGGCTTTGCCTTTGTTGAGTACGCCGATCGCGAAACCGCTGAAGCCGCGATCCGGCAATTCGATGGGCAGCTGTTCATGGGTCGCCCGCTTGCCGTGAGCGAAGCGCGCGCGCGCGAAGATCGCGGACCGGGCGGTCCGCCTCGCGGCCCTGGAGGTCCCCGGCCCGGTGGACCGAGTGGATACGGACCACGACCCAGTGGTCCGGGCGGCGGCACCAGTGGATTCGCCGGCCCACGTCCCAGCGGTGGTGGCGGGCTCGGCGGTCCGCGACCGGGCGGTGGCGGTTTTGGCGGTCCGCGCAGCGGAGGTGGCTTTGGTGGCCCGCGACCGGGCGGTCCCGGCGAGGGGACGGGACCGGGCCGTGGCGGCCGCGACTTTGGTCCGCCTGCGCCACCAAAAGGCAGGGGACCAAAGAAGGCGTATCAGCAAAAGGAACGCGCCCCCAAAGGGCCGATTCCAACCAAGTTCACCGGCCGCATGTACGACCTGGACGACATCGAGAAGGACGACGATGTCCAGGACGAACTGCCGGAGTTCATGAAGAAGGACGAAGCCGAGCCGGAAGACGAGGGAAAGGAATAAGAAAGTCTCTACCCCCTCAATTCGCTCGAGTTGATGATCATGGCATTGAGCCGACCTCAAGATTCGGGCCGAAAGTGGCATTGTTCGAACGTTCAACGCCGTTGGCGCTGCGAACTGAAGTGAGCTTGGGGTTAGTTACCAGTCGCCAGTGCAAAGAACTTGTAACTAGGGGTTTTGAACTGGAAACTGCCAACTGGCAACTTCTCTTCCTCATGATCACTTGACACGTCATGAACCGGGCTCATACATTGGGCCATGCCGTCCCCGCTTCTGGAAGTCCGCCACCTTTCGCTCGTCCACGAAATTGCCGCCACCGGCAGCGTCACCCGCGCGGCGGAACGTCTGCACCTGACGCAGTCTGCGCTGTCGCATCAGCTTCGTGACATCGAATCGCGCCTTGCTGTGCAGCTGTTTCTGCGCCTCGGCAAACGCATGGTGCTCACGCCCGCCGGCGAACGCGTGCTCGGCGCCGCCCGCCGCATCCTCGAGGACATCGGCCGGACCGAAGACGATCTGCGGTTGATGTCGCAGAGCGGAAAGGGTGTGTTGCGCTTGTGCACGCAGTGCAACACCGGGTATCACTGGCTGCCGCCGCTGTTGCAGTCGTTCCATCGCAAATATCCGGGCGTTGACGTGCAGATCATGGTGAACGCGACGAACCGACCGGTGGAGGCGTTGCTCGAAGGGCAGATCGATCTGGCGGTGGTTACGAGTGAGGTTGACGACAAACGCCTCGTGTCGACGCCGCTCTTCGAGGACGAGCTCGTGGCGGTTGTCGCACCATCGCATCCGTTTGCCAGGCGCTCGTACGTCGATGCGGATGATTTCGCCGACGAACATTTGATCATCTACACCGCGGATCGCAGCGATAGTTACACGTTCCGGCGCATTCTGTCGCCGGCCGGCGTCGAGCCGGCACGCGTGTCACAAGTGCCGCTCACCGAAGCCATCCTCGAGCTCGTGAAAGCAGGCCTTGGTATCAGCGTGATGGCGCGATGGGCGATCGAACCGGCGATCAAAACCGGAGCCGTGTGCGCGGTGAGAATCAGCCGGCGTGGCGTCTTTCGCCCGTGGTCGGCGGTGACACTGCGCGATCGCGTCGAGCCGAAGTGGCAGAAGGAATTCGTGGCGCTGCTATCGAAACAGGCGCTGCCCGCGAAACTGGAACGCAGGGCGTAATCGGGTTTTCAAGTTGCAGGTGTCAGGGGTTAAGTTTCAGATATCTGACACCTGACACCTGACACCTGACACTGATACCTGATACCTGAACCCACCTCATTGGAGAGTATGATGCGCGCGCATGTCGCGCGAGATCATCGCGGGGATCACCACCTTCTTCACCATGGCTTACATCGTCATCGTGAATCCCGCGATCCTGTCGACGCAGGGCACCGGCATGCCGTTCAGCGGCGTGCTCACCGCAACCGTGCTGGTGTGCAGCACGATGACGATCCTGATGGGTCTCTACGCGAAGCTCCCCTTTGGCGTGGCGCCCGGGATGGGGCTGAACGCGTTCTTCACTTACACGATCGTCCTTCAGGGTGGCGTCCCTTGGCCGGTAGCGCTCGGCATCGTTTTCTGGGCCGGTGTGCTGTTTCTGCTCGTCTCGGCGACGCCGCTCCGCGAAGGCATTGCCATGGCAATTCCGCCGTCACTGCGATTCGCCACCGCCGGCGGCATTGGCCTGCTGCTGACGTTCATCGGATTACAGAACGCCGGATTCGTCGCCGACAATCCAGCGACGCTCGTCGGCGTCGGGCCGCTCGATCATCGCGCGCTCATCGCCCTGCTCGGCCTCGCCGTGATCGTGCTGCTCACGCGCATCGGCAGCCCGCTCGCCTTTCTCGCAGGGATCGTTGTGAGCACCGCCGCCGCGTGGGCCGGTGGATGGATGCAGCCCCCCGCCTCGTGGTTCAGCGCACCGGATTTCTCATCCGTGTTTCTGAAACTGGACGTGCTGGGCGCGTTGAAGCTTGCGCTCGTACCGGCAATCGTGACCGTGATGATGACCGACCTCTTCGATTCGATCTCCACGTTCATTGGTGTGGCGCAGGCATCGAACATGCTCGACACGGAGGGACGCCCGAAGAATTTACGGAAAGGTCTCATCGTCGACGCGCTTGCCACGCTCGGTGCCGGACTGTTCGGCAGCTCGTCGGGAACGGCGTACGTCGAAAGCATCGCGGGCATTCGCATGGGCGGCCGCACCGGTCTCACGGCAGTCGTGACCGGCCTCTGTTTTCTCCCCTGTTTGTTCATCGCTCCACTCGCCGGCGCCGTGCCGCCGTACGCAACCGCGGCCGTGCTCATCATGGTGGGCATTGCGATGTTTCAAATGGTAGTGCGGATTCCGTTCGATCGCGTGGAAGTCGCCGTGCCGTCGTTTGCAACGCTGGTTCTGATTCCGCTGACCTTTTCGATCACGCAAGGTATGCTGTGGGGGTTCATTCTTTACGCCGCCGTCCACGCGCTGTGGGGCCGGGCGCGCGAGGTGAGCGGCGCGGTTTGGGCGCTCGCCACCGTATCGGTAGCACTCCTGATTCTGGAGCATGCGCAATGAGCGAATCTCCTATCGTCGAAGTGGCCATCGACGAGCTGCAGAAAATCAAGAAGCTCGCGGACAAATCGATCGCACAAGTGGACGACACCCAACTCTGGGCGAAGCTTGATCCTGAAGCCAACTCGATGGCCGTGCTGATGCGTCATATGGCCGGCAACATGCGCTCGCGATGGACCGACTTCCGTACGAGCGATGGAGAGAAACCGGACCGCAACCGCGATCGCGAGTTCCAAGAGCCGCCGATGTCGCGCAACGAGCTCATCGCGGAGTGGGAAGACGGCTGGCGCCGCGTGTTCGACGCCCTCGCCGCCGTCCGTGACGCTAATCTGCAGGAGACGGTTTACATTCGCAGCGAGCCGCACTCGATCTACAAAGCCATCAGCCGGCAGGTTGCGCACTACGCCGGACACGCCTATCAGATCCTCCTGCTGGCGAAACACTGGAAAGGCCGCGACTGGAAAACGCTCTCAATTCCTCGCGGACAGTCTGAAGAATTCAATCAGCGCATGCTCGCGAAGCTCAAAGCGCAGCAGGGATGATCCGCTGGGGGCTGCTCGGCACAGCCCACATCAACCGGCGCGTGATCCCGGCGATGCGGGAGGCGCGTCGATCGCGGCTCGTCGCTGTCGCAAGCCGCGTGGCGGAACGCGCGCGCGCATACGCGGCCGAGTGCCAGATCCCGACCGCGCACACGTCGTATGACGCCCTGCTGCGCGATGCCAACGTCGACGCCATCTACGTTCCGCTGCCGAATTCGCTCCACGTCGAGTGGACGCTGCGCGCGCTCGACGCCGGCAAGCACGTCCTCTGTGAGAAACCGCTGGCGCTCTCGCCGGACGATGTCGATCGCATTGCCGCGGTTGCCGATGCGCGCGAGCGTGTGGTCGCCGAGGCGTTCATGTTCCGGCACGAGCCGTTGACAGCGCGTGTCGTGCAACTCGTTCGCGCCGATGCAATCGGACCGGTGACGATGATGTCGTGCGTGTTCACCTACGAACAAGCACGATCGAACGATGTGCGCCTCGATCCGCGTCTCGGTGGCGGCAGCTTGTGGGACATCGGCTGTTACTGTGTCAACGCCGTGCGGCTGATCGCCAGCGAGGAGCCCACGGAGGCGTTTGGGTGGGCGTCTCTGGCGGCGTCGGGCGTTGACGAACAGTTTACCGGGTTGCTGCGCTTTGCCGACGGATGTATCGCCGCCGTCCACAGCAGCTTCCGGAGCCGCTACCGCACGACGCTCGAAATCGGCGGAGCAACCGGAGTGATGCGCGTTGCCAATATTTTCAGGCCGGCTTCGCGAACCGAGATCGAGATCGTGCGCGACGGTCGATTGGAGACCGTGCCCGTGGAGCCGTCGCCGGGACTCTTCGTGCGCGAAATCGAGGACTTCGTCGCCGCTGCCCTCGATGGCCGGCCGCCGGCGGTGAGCCTGCGCGACAGCCGCGGCAACGCCGCGGCGCTTGCGGCGCTGTACGCCTCCGCCCGGACTGCACGCCCCGTTTCGATATGATCGGGCCATGGGCGCTGCGGACTCCACTGTGCTCTGGCGGCTTTTCAACGATCGCCGCGAGCACTCGCGGGCAGTGATGTTGCCCGGCGGTCCGCCGCATACGATTGCGTTTTTTGTGAACAACACGATGGACCGCGTAGAGAACTACGACACACTCGACCTCGCGATGTTTCGCGCGGAGGATGTGAAGCGCTCATTACTCGATACCGGTTGGAGGGAAGAGTAATGGCGCGGCTTTCGCCGCGCCTGCCATCATGATTCAAATCAGCTCGCGCCATCGCACCGTTCCGGTCCGCGTCGGGCACCTCACCGTCGGCGGCGGCGCGCCGATCGTCGTGCAGTCGATGACGATGACGGATACGGCGGATGCCAAGACGACGGCCGCACAATGCGTTGAGTTGTGGGAAGCGGGGTCCGAGATGGTGCGCGTCACCGTCAACGTCCCGGAGGCCGCCGCGGCGGTTCCCGAGATCAAACGGCGCATGCTCGACGCCGGCTGCGCGGCGCCGCTCATCGGCGATTTTCATTACAACGGGCACTTGCTGCTGACACGGCACCCAGAGTGCGCGCGCGCCCTCGACAAGTACCGAATCAATCCCGGCAACGTAGGCACCGGCAAGCGTCGCGACGAGCAATTCGCCACCATCTGCAAAGTGGCGATCGACCACGACAAGCCGGTTCGCATCGGCGTGAACGGCGGCTCGCTCAATCAAGAGCTCGTGATGGCGAAAATGCAGGAGAACACCGACCGCAATCTCGGTCAGGCCTCCGAGGACATCATCAACGAGTGCATGGTGCTGTCGGCGGTCGAATCGACGGAGCTCGCGCTCGAAACCGGTCTGCGCAAAGACCAGATCATCATTTCCTGCAAAACCTCGCGCCCCTTGCACCTCATCGACGTCTATCGCGCGCTCGCGCGCCGCTCGGAGCAGCCGCTCCACCTCGGTCTTACGGAAGCCGGCATGGGAACCAAGGGGCTTGTGTGGTCCGCGTCAGCCATGGGTGCGCTCCTGCACGAAGGCATCGGCGACACCATCCGCGTGTCGCTGACACCCCGGCCGGGCGGCGATCGGCGTGAAGAGGTGTACGCGGCGTGCGAGCTGCTGCAGGCGCTGGGTCTACGATCATTTGCGCCGAGCGTCACCGCGTGCCCCGGCTGCGGCCGCACTACAAGCACCACCTTCCAGGAACTTGCCGAGCGTGTGCAGGGCTATATCCGCGAAAAGATGCCGGACTGGAAAAACCGCTACGAGGGCGTGGAAACGCTCACGCTGGCGGTCATGGGGTGCGTCGTCAACGGACCGGGCGAATCGAAGGCCGCGAACATCGGCATTTCGCTGCCTGGCACGGGCGAAGCGCCGAACTGTCCCGTGTTCATCGACGGCGTACATGCCACGACGCTGCGCGGCACGTACGACGAGCTCGCCCTTGCCTTCCAGAGGCTGCTCGACAACTACGTTGAGGCGAAATACCCACGCAAATCGGCGGTTGCATCGCAGCCGTGATTCGCGTGCGCGTCGCCACCGCCGACGACCGCCCGTTTGTTCTCTCGCTCGCTGAGCGGCTGGCCGACTTCGATCGTCCCGCCTGGCGCAGCGCGGAGGAGATTGCCGACGGCGATCGCCGCGCGCTTGCCGAGCAGTTCGATGCCGCCAGTCCCGACCAGGAACTGTTTGTCGCCGAGCTCAACGATAAACCTGCCGGCTGCCTGTTGCTGTGGACGCTCGAGGACTACTTTACGCGGGAACGCCACGCGCACATCTCGGTCATCGCGGTCGCGTTGGAAGCGGAAAGTCATGGCGTTGGCGCCGCACTCATGGCGTATGCCGAAGCCTGGGCGCGCCAACGTGGCCACACTCGCATCACGTTGAGTGTCTTCGACAGTAACCGGCGCGCGCAGCGTCTCTACGAGCGCTTCGGTTACGTGGTCGAGATGCGTCGCTATCTGAAGCCGCTCGTTTGATGCATGGAGCGCGGGCTTCAGTCCCGCGGTGCCGCGACCCATCGGTACCAGAAACCGCTATCAGGATAGAATGCGCGCGTGCGCCGCGCCGCGATTGCCGCCTTCGCGCTCCTCGTGTTCTCGGGCTTTCAGGAAGATCGTTTCGACGTTCTGATCCGGAACGGGCACGTGTTCGACGGCAACGGCAATCCCTGGATTCTCGCGGACATCGGGATCACGGCGGATCGCATTCGCGCTGTCGGGCGTTTGCCGGGCGCGTCGGCCGCGCGCGTGATCGATGCCGCTGGTCTCACCATCACACCTGGGTTCATCGATGTGCATTCGCACTCAGGCCCCGGCCTCGCCACCGACGGCTTGAAGCACGGTCTTCCACTGCTCGCGCAAGGCATCACCACCGTGCTCGTGAATCCCGACGGCGGCGGTCCCACTGATCTCGAGGCGCAGCGCAATCGCTATCGCCGGCAAGGCATCGGTGCCAACGTTGGCCTGTTCGTGCCGCATGGATCGATTCGCCAGAACGTGATGGGCATGAGCGATCATGATCCGGATTCGGAGCAGATCGCAAAGATGGTGGACATGGTGCGTCAGGGCATGCGCGCTGGTGCGATCGGCTTGTCGAGCGGCTTGTATTACGCCCCCGGCAGCTATTCAAAGACTGACGAAGTGATTGCGATGGCGCGCATGGCGGCGCAGTTTGGCGGCGTGTACGCGAGCCACATCCGCGACGAAAGTGACTACAACGTTGGGGTCGTGGCCGCCGTGCAGGAAGTGATCACCATCGCCGAGCAGGCGGGCCTGATCGGAGTGGTGACGCACATGAAAGCGCTGGGACCCGCCAGCCATGGGTTGTCGCTGGCGCTGATCGAGCGGATCGAGGCGGCACGCGCGCGCGGCGTGCAGGTGTATGCGGATCAGTATCCCTACAACGCCAGCGGCACCGGAATCAGCGGTGCGCTCGTTCCGCGCTGGGCGCAGGTCGGCGGACGCGACGCGCTGCTGCGCCGCATCCGCGGCGCCGAGCGGCCCAAACTGGTGGCCGAGGTGAAGGCCAATATCGAGCGGCGCGGCGGCGCCGAGACGCTGGTGATCAGCCGCTACAGTCCCGACACGTCCATCGAAGGCCGCAACATCGCCGAGCTCGCGCGCAAGGCAGGACGCGCACCCGAAGATTATTCGCTCGATCTGCTCGAGCGTGCCGAGGCCAGCCTCGTCTCGTTCAACATGTCGGAGCGCGACATCGAGTTGATCATGCGCCAGCCCTGGACGATGACGTGCACCGACGGGGACCTGGTGCCAATGAACCAGGGCAAGCCGCACCCGCGCGCCTACGGGGCGTTTCCTCGTAAGCTGCGGCTCTACGTGCGAGATCGGAACGTCGTCGATCTGCCGTTTGCGATCCGTTCGATGACCAGCCTGCCGGCGCAGGTTTTTGCCCTGAAAGATCGCGGGCAAATCCGGCCCGGGGGATTTGCTGATGTGCTGATCTTCGATCCGGCGAAGGTGAACGACGCGGCGACCTATGTCGAGCCGCACCAGCTCGCCGAAGGCATGACGTATATCTTCGTCAACGGCGAACTGGCGCGTGACAACGGCAAGTTCACGCAGGCGCTCGCGGGCCGGGTGCTCACGCCCGAACGGCGGTAATTCTAGTCTGGTGTCCCATTTAATTCTTTACAACGACGGACCTTCTCGAGAATCACGTCGGCGGTGGCGTGCCAGACGAACGGTTTTGGCGCATCGTTCCACGTGGCCAACCACGCGTAGATCGCCCGTTCCAATTCCTCGA
>JBKPAJ010000056.1:0-11801 GCA_046726375.1 Acidobacteriota bacterium | reverse complement strand
GTGGTGCCTGCGCGAGCGAGTCCTTCCAACTCGCGTCGTTGCGCGTCGTCGATCGCCAACGCCACCGCCGGCGTGAACACGCCGGCATTGGATCACAAGCTCCCCTTAATTGTAAAGAATTAAATGGGACAGGACACTAGTACATCGCCGTGCGGATGTTTCTCAAGGCTCCTTCGACATCGTTGCTGTCGACGAACGCAAACCCACCGCTTTCGTCGGACAGCGCGCGAAGGCTTGCCTGGGTGCCCGTCCAGTACGCGTGCCACGCATCGCGACTCATATTGGGGTCTGGCGATGGAAAGCCGGCGAGCAGGCGCCCATCGATCGCGAAGATTCGCACGCCAGCGCGGCGTGCGGCGCCGATGACTTCGGCGACCTCGTCACAACCGTCGGCCGTGGCCACGTCCGTTGGCATGTATCCGTTGCTCACATAGATGACTGCCTTGCGACGATCCGGAATCGCCTCCAGCCGCTTGATCGCTTCGCAGGCCGCCGAGAGCGAAACGGCTGCGCGATATCGCACTTCCTCGAGAGAGATTGAACGGACGACGTCCGCTGGCTTCAAGCCGTTTCCCGTCACCGAGCGTTTTGCGCCGTCCAGCCGGGCGAGATCGGACGTCCGCTCGATCGTCAGGCTGATTGGTCCACTGGACCTAGCAAGCAACTCGTCGCCTTCCTGAAACAACTCGAGCGAGATCATTTCGAGGAGCCGTCTCAGATGCCCGGTGTTCCTGAAGTCGAGGTGGAGATCGTCGATGAAGATGAGCCAGAGCACACCGCTGGGAGCAGGCGGTCGCGTGGCCGATACCAGTGGCGGTCCGTAACCGGAAAAAAACACGACCATAAGAACGGCCACCATTGCCGCGCCTTTCGCCATACGCAGTTTGACGACGAGTCAGTACACTTGGGTGTTCGACGCTTACGGTCGACGCGGTGCTGTTGAGTCGTTGTGGATAGTGACGGAATCGGTGACGCTTTACACCTGTTGGCCAAAGGAGAAACTCATGCGGGAAAATCGTGGACGTGTCTTGGCGGGAACGGCTGCTGGCGTCGGAGCGCTTCTGATCACCGCGAGGCAGTGGAAGCGGCAAACGGCGCGCCGGCTGGAACGCAATAGCACTGTCGTCACGACACGTCTCGGCCCCATCGAATACGCAATCGAAGGCACGGGGGAGCCTGTGTTGGTGTTCCACGCAACACCAGGTGGCTACGATCAAGGTCTGGTACTCGGCCGATCGCTCGGCCCAGGCTTCCGTGTCATCGCGCCGTCACGCCCGGGATATCTGCGGACGCCGTTGGACACAGGACGTTCCCCCGAGCAACAGGCGGATGCGATGGCGGCGCTCCTCGACGCGCTGCGCATTCCGAAAGTTTCGGTACTGGCGGCGTCGGCTGGCGGTCCGGCTGCAATCGCCTTCGTGCTTTGCCATCGCGAGCGCGTGTCACGGTTGGCGCTCTGGCAAGCCATCGTGTCCCATAATCGCCTCGATGCCGAAGCACTCACGCGCGGTCTCCTGTCCACCGATACCGGGGCGTTCGTGACCAGCGCCGCATTGCGCGTTGCTCCAAAGCGCGTCTTCCCGGCGCCTGTCCGCTCGAATGCAGCCGCTCGAACGCGACTGCGTGCACTCGCGGATACGATGATGCCGATCGATTTACGACGTGCGGGCATCGAGAACGACGCGGAGTACGTCAATCAACTCGGGGATCTGCCCCTCGCCGATATCCGCACTCCCACATTGATCGTGCACGGCGACGCCGACGTGACGGTTCACTACGCACGCGCGCTCGCGGCCGCACGTCAGATTCCCGGTGCGCGTCTGCTCACGATTCGCGGAGGTACGCACGAGTCGCTGTTCGGTGATCCGCAGGCCGCTGACGCGATCCGCCGCTTCCTGGGCGCGCGCACGGCTTCACCGGCGTTACGCAACGACGCGTCAGGTCACTCGTCGCTCAGTAACCGAAGTGCATTGTCGGTGTTGAGTTGGGGGAGTGCGTTGAGCGTGGCAAGCGCCGCCTCACTACTGAGCGTTGGCAGTTTCGGATCGATCTTGAGCGTCGGCAGCTCCGCATCGATTCTCAGCGTCGGCAGCAGCGCGAGCGTGCTGAGCGTGGGAAGTTCTGGCTCGTTTCTCAGTATTGGTACGACGAGGACGCGCCGACGCTGATCCGAAAGTCGCCTCAGTCAGTTCGAAGCGCCACCAGGTTATCTATTCCGACGCTCGCCATGCGGGCCAAGCGTTCGGCAGCGATGCCGTCCGTCGCACGACGAGTAGGACGCCCACAAGTCCAGTCTCCGAATAGACTTACATCGTGATGCGTGACTACTCTCGTCTGCTGGTCTTGATCCTGACGATCGGCGCTGCAAGCTGTCGCGCCGCCTCTGCGCCGCCCGCGACGGCGGCGGCGCCGCCGACCGACGGAAACTCGGCGGCACGTCCAGCGACAGGTTCCGCGTCGACTGCAGGCTGGCTCGAACAGTTTGCGCGCGGTTACTTTCCGGGCCGCAGCGGTCAGGTCTTCCTCGTCCCGCGCCAAGGCGACTTCATCGTCGATCGCAATCCGCTCTACGCGTTCATGCACGGCTCGCCGTGGGAGTACGACACGCACATCCCGCTGCTGTTTTACGGAACGCCGTTCATCAAGCAGCACGTGTCCACAAGTCGCGTGACGCAACAGCATGTCGTGCCGACACTCGCCGCGCTGCTGGGCACGAGCCCGCCGGCGACGGCGACCAGTGGTCCCTTGCAGGAGGCGATCGCATCGACGACCACACGACCGCGCATCATCGCGCTGTTCGTCCTCGATGGCACGCGGGCCGACTACTTTGATAGCTACGCGGAGGTGATGCCGACGCTCTCACGCCTGCGACGCGAAGGCGCCTGGTTCAGCAACGCACACGTGACCTCCGTACCGACGCTCACGGCCGTGGGCCACGCGAACCTCGGGACCGGCGCCGAACCGCGCATTCACGGCCTCGTCGTCAACAATCTCTTCAATCGGGTGACCGGAAAGGCGCAGGAGGCGTATAACGGACTCGATCCAGGCGAGATGATGGCGCTCACGCTCGCCGACGTGTGGAACATCGAAACCGAGGGGCGCGCCATCATCATCGGCCAGGGCGGTGCGATTCGGGCGACCGCGGGACTCGTCGGCCATGGCGCGTGCGTGCTGAACGGCCGTCGCGTTCTCGCCGCCAGCTACAGCACGCGGGACGCTGGATGGGAAACCAACCCAACCTGTTACGCAATGTCTGAGGCATTGAAGCCGTTGAACGCGCGCAAGTATTGGGAAGAGGCCGGCGGCAAGTGGATGGGGCACGACATTTCGGACGCGACAAAGTTTCGGGCGTCGGCGGTCTTTCAGCGTTTCGAGGGCGACGCGCTCGGGGCGGTGCTCGAGCACGAACCGATTGGCGCTGACGATGTGACCGATCTCGTGATGGTCAATCTCAAGGGACCCGACTACGTTGGACATGCCTATGGTCCGGCGTCGGCCGAGATCCGAGAGGAGCTGGCCGAGCTCGATCGACAGCTCACGCGGGCGCTCGGGATCCTCGCGCGCAAGTCCGGCGAAGGACACTTGGTCGTGACGTTCACCGCGGATCACGGCATGCCCGGCGAACCCCGGGCCGGCGGCCGGCACTACCTGGACGAGATCGGCGCTCTCATCGACAAACGCTTTTCCCCATCGGGCGGAACGGTTGTGCAGTATTACAGCGACGCGGCCAACAACGAGATTCATCTCGACACCACGAAACTCCGTGCCTCGGGATTCTCGTTGAAGGACGTGGCGTCGTTTCTGCAATCCCTGGGATTCTTCGCCGCGGTCTACACGGAAGAGGAAGTGCGCTCTACGCAAGGCCGGCTCCCTCTGCGCGCGCAATAGGAGGAGATCTGTCAAAGTGCCCTTCCGGATGTCGGCGACGTCAGCGGTGAGGAATTACATTTCGTATTGCGAAGGTCGAACACAATGTGCCAGTCGATGATGCAATGTTCTCGAAACCAGCCGCATCATGACCCTGTCGCGATGCACCGGCTTCGCCGGCTCTGAGCGATCAGGGCATCGCGCAGTCGATTAGCCCAGCGCATCTTTATCGACATTTTGATGAGCATCTCTCATTCCAGCCGCAGCCGATCGGCGGCGGCTGTCAGTGCCTCCATGCCTCGATTCGATGACTAATGTCGCCGCGCACGCCGAAAACCTTCTGCCGATCTTTGTCACCCGGTCCGGCCGCTGCCGGACGCCGCGATCTTCGCGTAAACTCGAAGCGTCCCGTCGCGCGCGAAGTGGTCGGCCACTTGCAGACCATCGCTGACGGACCGCCGATCCCCCATGGGCGTTCACGGTAAAGCTCTGCTCATCGTCGCTTTTGTCATCCTCGCAGCCGTCGCGCTTTTCAGCGCCGGAGTGCTGTCGGTGCCGCTGTTCGTGTCGACGGCCCTGGTTGCCGCCGTCGCGGCCATCGGGGTGGCCGGCGCCGCGTGGGTGATGAATCGCGAGCGGCCCGCGTCGCATCCGGAACCGCGCGTGGCCCCCCCGAGCGCCGCTCCGGCCTCGCGCCCGGAGAACGCGCCTGTCCCCATCGGTCTTCATGCGGCAGAACAGCCGCGGCACGACGGCGAGGCGAACCGGAAGCTGGTGGGCTTCCTGCAGGATCTGCTTGCCGCTGACACCAAAGAACGAGTGCACTCCGCCGTCAAGCTGAATCTTCCCACGGTGCTTGGCGCCCGCCGCGTCTGGGTGGCCACGCAACCGCGCGGCCCGCGTCAGGTGATCGGGTTGGAAAGCGGCGAAATGATCGATCGGCAGCTGCTCATGACCGATGGCGAGGAATGGACGACGTTCCAGCTGCGCGTCGAGGAGGACGTCATCGGCGTGCTTGGCGTGGAGAGGACCGGCGGACTGAAGCCGCACGCCAAGCACCTCATCGAGATCGTCACGCCGGCAATTGCGAAAGCGCTCGCCAACGTGAACACGATCGAGACGCTGCGTGAAGCATCGCTCGTCGATCTCCTCACCGGTACGGCAACGCGCGGCGAAGGTGCCAACCGGCTGCTCGCGGAATTGAAACGCGCGCAACGCACCGGCACGTCGACAGCCGTACTCATGCTCGACCTCGATCGTTTCAAGGCCATCAACGATCAGTACGGCCACGCCACCGGAGATGCCGTCCTCACCGCCGTCGGCCGCACGCTCAACAAAACATTGCGCGCGAGCGACAGCCGCTCGCGCTGGGGCGGCGAGGAGTTTCTGATTGTGCTGCCCGAGACCGATCTGAAGCGCGCACAAGCGGCGGCTCACGGGATCCTGCGCAACATCGCGTCAACGACAGTGTCGACCGAAGCCGGATCGGTTGGCACGACTGTCAGCATCGGTCTCACGATCGCGAGGCCCACGGAAGTGGATGTGCATGCCATTGTGCGTCGCGCTGACATCGCGCTCTATCGCGCAAAGGAGTCGGGCCGCGCATGCGTGCGTGTGGTGCTCGGCGATCTCGAAGGGAAACCGGTGGGATTGGGCGGTTCGGATCGGGCGAAGCCCACCCGGCCGCCACTGCCCTTTCCCGATCGCAGAAATCCGTTTCGGCCCGATCGCCGGGGAGTGCGCAGCCCGGGGCGGCGGAGTACCGATCCGCGCCCCCCTGCCGATGAAAACCTTGCGGACCCAGCGGATTCGGCTGAACGCGTTGACGATCAGGCGCGCACCAGCCTTCGCTAGTCAGCTGTCGCTCGATCTCGGCCCACCGCTCGTTGCGCGCGCGTGACTCAGTAAACTGCTCGATGCGAACCGAGTCCGCAGACTGGATGACGCGTTCGTAACCGTGACCATCCCGATCCAAACGGATCTCGCACCGCGTCAGGGCACCGCGCCGCTCGAAGAAATACATCATCGCGAGTGTTGATTTCGGTGCACACGTTTGCTGACTTTAGGGTGCGCGACAAGGAACTTCTGCTTCCTGAATTTCGTTGCTTAGAAAGAGGGACAGCAATGGCACTTGCGTGGGAACCCTGGAGAGATAATCAGCGGATCCAGCGTGCGGAGAACAACAATCCGTCCATGAAGGTGGGAGAATCCGGCCAGCATGTGCACCTCTTGCAGGCCGCGCTGGTCCTTCAGGGGTTCGACGTTCCGCACCACGGAATCACGGGCGACCCGCCGCGGCAGAACAACAACTTTCTCAACGAAACGCAGAGCGCGGTTCGACAGTGTGAAGTGCGGTTCTCTCTGTCGCGCGATACGGGCGTCGCGGGACAGGAAGTCGTTCGCCGCCTTGATCAGGAGAACAACACGCTCTACACCACGCGGGCCGGTCATTTCGGGGCCGTGCTGGCGCGCACCGATGTCGGACTCGCGGTCAGCAAAATCGTGTCAGCGACATTGGGTCTGACATTCCTGAAGGCCGGCGTGCTGCCAGAACCCACTCTGACTCTGGTGAACGATGCGCTACGTGTGCATTTTCGGTTGTTGACGCCGGGCACAACGAGCGATGGCATTCGACGTGCGCGGACCGCCGCCGACATCGATCGAATTCTGAATACCTACACCATCATTACCGGCGTCCTCAACTCGAGTGCCACGTCGTTCAACGACGGCATTCCTGTTAACGGCGCCAAAACGGCGGCCGAAGCCGATACCGGATCGCGCCGCATTCTGTTCGGGCCGGCATTTCGCGACTTCACTCTTTCGCCAGCGGACCTCACAGGCGGGCAAATCGGCCCAAACTCACGCGCCGCGATACTGATTCACGAGGGCATGCATGCGGCCGACGACAGCAATAACTCGGCCGATAACAACTTCGTCCATTTTTCAGAATTCGACCCGCGCTACAACACGCAGCCGGCGGATCGGTCGCTGTTCAATCCAAGTAGTTACGCTTCCTTCGCCGCGCACGTCGCAAACAACGGCGACCCGCCGATTCGATTTGGCCTCGGCCCTGGCGCGCGCCAGCTCTGACGGTGTAACTGCCATTCGCCTTGATCGGGCCCAACCCGATCCTCTTCGCGGCGTCGAGTGACCCGTCGTGCCGGCGGCAGAGCATATACTCTGACCGTCCGCATGACCCCATTTCTCGTCACACGGCTCGTTGGCGCCCGTCCCGCGCTCGCACTGATCACGGTGCTGTTCACCTGCGCCCTTTCAGGCGCGAAGAGCGACCGCCTGCCGCACTCGCCAGTCTCAAGACGCGAGCCGAGCGGACCAACTTTGTCGAAACCGCCGCGGCCGTTCGAGACTCACCAGGAGCGGACCGTCACTGGTCAATATGTCGCCGCGGAGCGCACCATTCCGGCCGGCGCCTATCGCGTGCCGATGAATCAGCCGCTCGCGCGCCTCCCTTTCTATCTGCTCGAACCGCGCTCCAACGACGGATTGGTGACGTGGAACGTGCTGGACGACGCCATCAAACAGTCGCAGTACCCGATTCTGCGAACGCGGAATTGACACCATGACAGCGTGGACTTCGGCATTTCGCTACGCACTTCGCACGTTGCGCCGGCAACCCACGTTCATCGCCGTTGCCCTCCTGACGCTCGCGTTGGGGATTGGCGCCAACACTGCCATTTTCAGCGTCATCAAGACGGTGGTGCTCAACCCGTTGCCCTACGACACGCCGGAACGGATCGCCGTGCTATGGGAGGTAAGCCCGGAGGGCAACCAGGATCGCGTGGCCGTGCCCACGTTTGAAGATTGGAAAAAACACGTCCGCGCGTTCGAGTCGATGGCGGCGTATCGGCACGTCGATTTTTCTTACGCTGGCAGCGGTGATCCGCGCAACGTTCCGGGCGTGCGCGCCACACCCGACTTGTTCTCCGTACTGCGCGCCAACGCACAACTTGGCCGCACATTTACCGCCGATGAATCAATCGTCGGGGCCGACCGTGTTGTCGTCGTAAGCCACGGTTTTTGGCAACGAGTGCTCGGATCGAACCCGGCCATCATC
This sequence comes from Acidobacteriota bacterium, assembly GCA_046726375.1. GTDB lineage: Bacteria > Acidobacteriota > Vicinamibacteria > Vicinamibacterales > UBA2999 > DASPWV01. The sequence continues at coordinate 3,859 of JBKPAJ010000056.1, read as the reverse complement.
GGAACGACGATCAAGCTGGACGCGCAGCCGTTTACGGTGATCGGCGTGATGCCGGCAGGATTCGAGTTCCCAACCAGCACGAAGGTGGACGCATGGGCTCCTCTCGCCTTCGATCCGAAGGACCTGCACGGCCGGTCCCGTCGCGCACGATCGCTGATGGTTGTCGGCCGCCTCGCGCCCAGCGTAACGATGCGAGACGCACAAACGGAGCTGGGCGTTCTGGCCGGCCGAATCGCGACCGAGTACGCCAGCAGCAATCAAGGGTGGGGTGCGCGAGTGGTTGCCGCCCACGAGCAGCTCGTCGCCGCGTCGCGACCGGCGTTGATGGTGCTCATGGGCGCCGTCGCGTTCCTGCTCTTAATCGTCTGTGCGAACGTCGCCAACCTCTTACTCGCGCGATTATCGAGCCGCCGCCGTGAGATCGCCGTGCGTGCCGCGCTCGGCGCCGGACGCTGGGACATGGCGCGCCCAGTCATCGCAGAGAGCGTGTTGCTGTCGTTGACCGGCGGCGCGCTGGGCTTGCTGTTCGCGGTCGGCGGACTCCGCATTCTGACGACGCTGGCTGAGGCGCGGCTGCCGCGGATCGATCGCGTCGAGCTCGATGGCGGCGTGCTGCTCTTCACGACGCTGCTCTCGATTGCGGTGGCGCTGGTGTTTGGCGTGATGCCGGCGTTCCATGCCACCCGCGGCGACTTGCGTGACTATCTGCAGGAGTCAACAGCGACAACTTCTGGTCCTGCTTCGCGGCATCTGCTCGGAGCGCTGGTCGTCGTCGAAGTGGCGCTCGCGCTGGTGTTGCTCGTAGGCGCCGGCCTGATGCTGCGCAGCTTCTCGAAACTGCTACAGGTGAACCCAGGGTTTGAATCGGCGAATCTGGTAGGTGCGCAGGTGCTGCTGCCAGTCACGAAGTATCGTGAACGACAGAACGTCATTCGCTTTTACGAGGACGTGATCGAACGTCTTCGTCGAGCGCCAGGTGTCACGGCGGCATCGGCGGTCTCGACGCTGCCGATGTCGGAGGTCGGCACGACGATGGCGCTCGCCTTCAATGTCGAGGGACAACCGCCTCCCAGCACCGAGGATCCGCTCGCCGACGTTCGCGTCGTCGCACCCGGCTACTTTGAAACGATGAAGATTCCGCTCCTCGCGGGACGCTTTCTCGACGAGCGCGATGCGCAAACGGCTTCGCGCACGAGCGTCATCAACGAGACGATGGCGCGCCGCTATTTTCCCGATCGTAGCCCGCTTGGGCAGATCATCCAGAACCCGCACGGCAAGAGCGAGGTGGTGGGGATTGTTGCCGACATCCACACGCAGGGCCTCGATCGCGATCCGAAGAAACAGGTGTATCTGCCGCTCAAGCAAAGTCCGATGGCAGGCATGGCGGTAGTGGCACGCACCGAACGCGATCCGCTCGCCTTTGGCGGCACTATTCAAAGCGTCATCTGGAGCGTCGATCCCGAACAGCCGATCTATCAGCTCACGACCATGGAACAGATCATCGCGCGCGCAGTATTCCTGCCGCGATTGAGCACGACGCTGCTGGCGCTTTTCGCCGCCGGTGCGCTGCTTCTGGCCGCCTTGGGGATCTACGGCGTACTGTCGTATTCGGTGAGTCAACGCACGCGTGAAATCGGCCTGCGCATGGCGCTGGGCGCGTCGGGCGGGAGCACGGTCAGTCTCGTCGTGCGGCACAGCCTCGGGTTGATTGCGATCGGCGGCGCGCTCGGCCTGAGTGCGGCCATCGTCCTGGCGCGCTGGCTGGCCGGCATTCTCTACGGAATCGGGCCCTTCGATGTGCCGTCTTTCAGTCTGGCCGCGCTCGCGTTGTTTGCTGCCGGACTTGTCGCGAGCCTGTTGCCTGCGGTGCGCGCCACCAACATCGATCCGATGGTCGCGCTACGCGAACAGTAATCACGGCGTGTCCAGAGGCGACGTCTAACCCCTCAATTCACTTGAGTTGCGAACCGTGGCATCGAAGTGATCCGACCGTGGGGGGGCAGAACGGGCCGCTTTCGCGCGGTTGGTGCCGTTGGCGCTATCCACTCAAATCAGGCCCGGCGAGCTCCGGGTTTAGAGGCGGAGTCCCCATTCGAAGCTGCGGATTGCTGCCTGCTCATCGTCGAAGATGTCGAAGACCAGCTTCAGCTTCATCATCGCGAGCAGATGATGGCTGCGCGCCGTCAGATGCGAGAGTTTCATCTCGCCGCCAGCCTGCCGCACTCTCTTCAGTTCCGCCACCATCATGCCGACACCGGCGCTGTCGATGTAGGTCACGTTCGAAAGATCGACGACGATCTTGGAGCGTCCGTGCTCGACCAGAGCGTCGACATGCTTTCCGAATGCAATGTCGCCGTCATCAACCGTCAGTTCACCGCTAAGGTTGAGTACCGTCACGTCATCAACGTGACGTTCCGCGATTTGAAGCTTTGACGGGAGCTGCGTCATCGGCCAATCCCCTTCGCGAGACGGAGGTCGTCGCCCTCGGGTGTGCGCAAAGAGTATCGTCGATCGTTCGACTTCGCTCTCGCCAAACTCACACAAGCCGAGTCATCCGCGGCGGCACTCAGCGTGCTGCCAACCACGCCGCCAGACACGTTGCCGGGTGTGGTGCTCGGCACGGCGGGGTACATGGCGCCAGAACAGGTCCGCGGACTCCCAACCGATCCTCGCGCGGATATCTTCGCCTTCGGTGTCGTCCTTTACGAAATGCTGTCGGGGCAACGCGCGTTCGCGGGTGAGGCCGCGATGGACGCGATGAATGCCGTGGCGTCGCGATCGACGCGCCGCCTAGAGCGACTACCCGCCCGTGAGCACGAGCGACGCGCGACGGCGTCAGGCGGCGGCCTGACGCGAGACACTAAGCCCAAAGCTCACGTGAATTCGGAGCGCGGCGCGAAACGTTCGAACAATGCCGGTTTCGGCCCGAGCGTTGGACTCGGCTCGATGCCATGATTGCGAACACAAGTGAATTGAGGGGCTAGAACGCCTGACCTATGCTGAAATAAAAACGGCTGCGGCGTTCGCCAACGCGATGATCCAGCACGATACCGTAGTCCCCTCTCAGAAGGAACCAGGGCGTACGAACTCGTAACCCGACGCCGCCCGACTTGCGCAAGTCGCTCAGCGAGAAATCGGTAATCTGTAGAAACACGTTGCCGATATCTGAGAAGACGACGCCGTCCACGATGCCGACGAGCGGAAAGCGGAGCTCGTTGTTGATGATGAGCATGGCATCGCCGCCGAGCGGAATGCGATCAGGGCCAATTGGACCAACCGCGTTTTGCTCAAAGCCGCGGAGCGTAGTGCTGCCGCCGGCGAAGAAGCGCTCGCTTTCTGGAACCAGGCTGTCGATGCCATGCGCGAGGCCAACGCGCACCCCAACAGCGTAGACCAAGCGCGGACGCAGCAGTTCGTTCGTGAACGGCTTGCGCCGTTCCGGTTGCAGCGGAACGTAGTGGAAGTACTGGCCAAAGTACTTGAGAAACGGGGCATCGGAACCGAGCCACGACGGCGAATACGAAAACGCCTGCGACATGAAAGCGCCCCTCGTTGCGTCGAGCACCTCGTCACGCGTTTCGCGCCTAAACGTACTCGTGAGCGGCGAAACCGTGACCGTGCGATCGAGCACTCCGCCGGGCGCTGGATCCCATGTGCGCGCGCGTTCATACCGAAAGCCGTAGCTCCACACATAGGCGTCGCGCAGCTTGCTTTCGCCTTGCAGCGACGCGCCAAAGCGATCGACGTTGAACGGATTGGTAACCTCTGTGACCGGATTGCGCTCTTCGCGGTAGAACAGCGCACCCGTCAGCTCCACGGGAAAATATCGCAGCGCGGGCTGGCTCAGATAGACGCGGGC